>CALUEY010000001.1 GCA_944319915.1 uncultured Prevotella sp.
AAGTGTGGCCGTTTTAATATTTCTTAACCAGAACTTTAACACAAAATACTTGCTTAAGTCTTAGAATACAGGCCGTTCGGCAGCCTGAAACGTGCCGTTTTGCGTTCCAAAACGGCACGTTTTGCTAACCCACTGGTTGCCAGTGGGTTACGGGAAAGGGTAATAAGGGCCTTCGAGAAGGCTCCGCCATGCGTAAGGAAGCACACCCGGCATGGAGGCACACCCAACGCGCTGGCTGGCGGCAATCGTCGGGCCAGCGCCTGCCCAGCCGAGGGCGCCAAACAAAAGAAATGCAGCAGGGCAAGCCAGCCCTGCTGCATTTCTTCTTAATTCATAATTCTTAATTATTTGCCGCCGTGGCGTGGCAGTCGCCGCTGCTCAGCACGAGGTGGCCTTTCTCTGTGGTGAGGAACGCCCCCTTGGCCCCGGCGGGCAGTCCGCTCACGGTGTAAGTGTAGGTAAACGTGCGCCCGTCGGTGGTGGTTGTCATGGCCTTCATGTCCATCTTGCCCCCGCTTATGGTTACGCTGAGGCTTACGTTGGCCCCGTCCATGTCGGCGGCGAAGTTGCTCATGTCGTAGTCGTGGGCCATGCCGGCGTTGCGCTGCGCCTCGGTGGCGAAGTCGCCCCAGCCGTAGGCGTCGGCCCTTATCACGGCATATTCCTTGTAGCCGCTGAGGCCCCGCTCCACGCCGTTGGTTATGGCGAGTATCCAGTTGTCCCATACGTTGGCGCGGTCGGTGTGGTTGGTGAAGGCGAAGCTGAACGTGCCTTCGCCCCCGTCGATAGTGTAGTATGGCGAGAAAGCGGTCCAGAACGCGGCCGAATTGTCGGTTGCGCCAATGGTCATCAGCGGTTGCGACTTCTTGCCCCACAGCGTGTGCCTGCCGTCAAGCCCGGCGTAAACGAGCGTGGCCTTGCGCGGCGAAGTCTCCCAGTCGGCCTCGCGGGCCACGTGGAGCTTGGTGCTGCCTATGGTGAGGACGTTCTCCGAGGCATCGAAGCTCCACCGCTCGCCCTCGAAGGGCGCGCCGCCCACGGTGTGGTCGGCCAGCAGCCTTATTGCCGACGAGCCGTCCTGGTGCTGGTAGGCGTAGTCGAGGGCTATGTGCTCCCACGGGCCCAATAGCTCGCCCTCGCTGATGGGGGCCTGAGGCACGGCTCCGTAGCACTCGGGCAGCACGAGCGGCCAGCCATCCTCAGTCCATATTATGCGGCGCACCTGCCCCATCATGATGGCGTTGCTGTAATCGTCGCCGTAGACACCGGCCGGAAGGCGGCCCTGCGAGGAGTAGAACCAGTTGCCCTGGCCGTCGTCGAACACGGCGCAGTGGCTCACGCCCACCCATCCGCAGTGCTCGGCGAACTTGTAGGGGTGGGTGAGTATGGGGTAGGCATCGCCCCCGCGGGTGGTGACGTCGGTGCCGTCGATGCCCACGTAGGGGCCTGTGATGCTGCGCGAGCGCACCACTCGCGTGTTGTAGGCCACGCTCAGCTCGTCGTAGGCCATGAAGAGGTAGTACCACCCGTCGCGGTAAACCACCTCGGGGGCTTCAGAGGCCTGCCAGCGGTTGCCCATCTGGCGCGTGCTTACGAGCTGGCCGTAGGCCGATATGTCGCTGCCGAAGGGGTTGCCTTGCTCCTGCAGGGGCAAGCCGGTGTCGGGGTTGAGCTGCAGTGCGGCGAAGCCCGAGTGCCACGAGCCGTATATGAGCCAGTGCTCGCCCTCGGGGGTGATGATGTACGAGGGGTCGATGGCGTTCCACTTGAAGTAGCAGTTGGCCCAGTCGTCGGCGTTGACGCGGAAGTTGAGGCCGCGGTCGGAGGCGTTGGTAACCACGTAGCCCTTGTCTTGCCAGCTGCCCACGTCGGCGGGCGTGGCCGTCTCCATCAGGCCGATGAAGGCGCGCTCGGTCCAG
The DNA here is from genome assembly GCA_944319915.1 of uncultured Prevotella sp. Classification (GTDB taxonomy): domain Bacteria; phylum Bacteroidota; class Bacteroidia; order Bacteroidales; family Bacteroidaceae; genus Prevotella. Next base: position 1,920 of record CALUEY010000001.1, read on the forward strand.
GTCCCGTCGCCGTCGATGGTTCCCGGGCAGGTTATGGCGTAGTACATGCGGTAGAGGCCCGGCTTGATCTTGCGCACGCACGGCGCCCAGAAGCCAAACTGCGTGTCGTCGGCGAAGTTGGCCGTGCTCGGCCCCAGGCCCATGGCGGCGCGTATCTCGTTGAGCTTAGGCTCTACCCAAGCCGGGAGCGATGGCATGGTGGTGCCGAGGAACTCCCAGTCTACGAGGTTCCTTGAGCGGCGGCACATGAAGTGGCCGTGGCCCGTGTGGGCGTTGCCGAAGCTCGCGTCGGTGGTGAACATATAGTAGTATCCGTCGTCGGCCTTCACTACGGAGGGGTCGTGTACGTTGGCAAGGTTCCACTCGTGGCGTTGGTCCCAGCCCGACGTGGAGCGGTAATAGTCGGTGTAGGCCGGCGCCTCGTAGGCGGCCAGGCGCTCGGCCATGGGCATTATGCCCAGCGAGCGCAGCTGGCTTACGTCTTGTCCGCCCACAGTCCACTCGTCGCCGCCGCCGCTTTGCGTGAATGCTATGTTGTTGCCGCTTATCGTTATTTTCTCGCCAGTGCTCTTCTCGGCCACGAACTGCGCATTGGCCGACACTGCGTGGCAGGCCGCCAAGGCGGCAATTGCAAGTATCTTTGTATCCATGCTGTATGCTGTTTCGTTTATTTCTTGATGAACTTAACCGTGGTTTCGCCGGCGCGGAGCAGGTAAACCCCGGTGGCAAGGTGGCCCAGGCTGATGCTGGCCTGCCCCCCGGCGGCTGTCATGGCGGCCACCATGCGCCCCGAGGCGTCGTGGATGGCGATGGCCGTGCCGGGCTTGCAGCCCGTCAGCGTTAGCTGCCCGGAGGCGCAGATGGCCACCTGCGGGCCGCTGCCGGCGGCTGGGGCGCTGCCTATGCCGCTGGCCGTGGCCTTCACGAAGTTAACGGTTTCGGCCCCGGCTATCACGCTCCCGTCATTGCATACGATGGAAAAGGAGTCCTGCCAGTCGGAGGCCAGCAGGAAGCTCACGTCGGCCAGCGGCACCGTCTGGCCGCTCTTGGGCTCTTGCAGCGCCCACTGCGGGGCGCCCACTTGCGCATGGCTGCCTGCGGCAAGCATCATGGCAAGGGATAGTAGAAGTTTTCTCATTGGCTTTTGTTATTGGTGATGTTCTAAGTGTTGTCTTTTTGCGGCGCGCCGCCGATGGCCCTGAGGTATGTCTCGCGCGGTACGCGGCGCGCCCTCAGGGTGCGCACGGCGGGGAAGTCGCTGAAGAATTCGTCGGCAGTGGCCACCCATCGGTGGCTGGCTATGGCCTTGTTGCGCAGCACCTCGCGCTCTATCGCCATGCGGTACTTGGGGTTTACCACCGAGAGGTAGCAGCGGCCGTCGGCCATGGCGAGCGCGAGCACGAGCCTTGCCTTGGGCCCGGTGGCCTCGACCTTGGCCCAGCGGCTGGTGTCGGTGCGCACCCTTATGTCCCAGCCGTGGGCGGCGTTGAGGCGCTCCATCATCGAGCGGAACACCCGCCCGTGGGGCGACGTGTCGCGTATGCCCTTGTAGGCTATGTAGTAATGTATCATCTCGTGCAGCAGCACGTTCTGGCACTCGCGCTCTGCCAGGTCGTAGTAAGTGCTCATCTTTATGGTGCAGCCGCTGAGCCTTGGCCGCCTCAGGAGCCACGTGCGCGACCTGCGGCAGCTGAACTGGCCGAGCACGGTGCGCGCCTTGCCCAAGGCAAAGGCCGGCTGGGGCAGCTCGCCGTTGAAGTAGGCGTCGTTGAACTCGGCGAACTGCCTGCTGATGTATTGCAGTGTAGGCTTCATACAGTGTGGCAAAGTTAGTGAAAATAGGCGGAAGGGCCTGCCTTGCGGGCGGGAAAAGAGCGGCTTTTAGCAATAAAATCATAAAAATAGGCCCCGTGCGGGCCAAATGGCGGCGCCGGCGTTGGCCGCTGCGGGATTTTGGAGTAACTTTGCAGGAACGATAACAAACATCAAACAGACATGGACAGAAGAAAACATTGCAGCATGGCGGCTGCCATGGCCGTGGCCGCGACGCTGGCCCTTGCATCTTGCGGCGGCGACGACGCACCATCGGGACCCGGGCTTGACTTCGGCGAGAAGGCCATAACGGGATACCGCGCGGAATATGCCTTGCAGCTGGCCGACCCCAACGTGGAGGAGGTGGCCCGCGTGCAGGTGGAGTACTACGATGCCGACGGCAGCATGAAAAAGGACACCGTGGAGGGAAGCGCATGGACAAAGACGGTGACATACGCCCCGGGCAAGGACCGTGTGTATGCCCTTTCGGCCCGCTACCTGCCCAAGGACGCACCCGTGGCAACCCACGATGCATACGACTTTGCGGTGAGCCTAAGGGGCACCGTCGACATATTGTATTCCAACGGCTCCTACCTGAGGTGGGCCACGGCGCGAAACCACACTTACAAGGGCATACTCGCGCCAAACGAGGACGGGGAGTTCAGCACCGTGCGCTCGGCCAGCTACCTGCTCTCCACATACGGGCGAGAGGAGATGGACACCACTGGCACCTACTTCAACATAACCTACCGCGAACTGCCCTCGGGCAAGGACACGCTCATATACAACAGCATGGATTGGGAGTGAGGCCCAGGCGGCGCCACAGGGCGGGCCGGGGCCGTGCGCCGGAGGCAGGCGCGCGGCCCCGGCCCAATAAATCGTGGTTTTGTTTGGCGGATATGTGGAAATGTCGTAAATTTGCACTATGAACACCAATCTTGACAAGGCGCGGTGGAGCGAGAACGTGATCATCGCCGACGCAGACTACGTGGACGCCGTGGCTTTCGACCTCATAGTGAACTTTGAGCGCATCATCGGGCGGCGCATTCCCAAGGCCGACATGGCGAGGTGGGTAGACTGCATAGCCCTCGACGGAGGGCTGAGGCCCGGGATGCACTCCACGCAGGTGGTGCTGCTCCACGGCGAGGGCCGCAGCCGCATGGAGAACTTCGCGCCGGGCGACTATGCCGCCGAGCTCGACGGCAAGGCTTTCAGCGACAACCTCGGCGAGTTTGCGTTCAGCTCGCTGCCTTGCGTGAAGCCTACCGGCGGCGGCAACCTCTTCACCGAGGCGGCGGGAGTGGTGTGCGCCGCGCCCGAGGTGAGGCGCGTGATGCTCATACCCAACGCCGAACTTATATACGACGACGTGCGCCGCGCCCTCAGCCGCGTTGACGATGAGGGCAAGCGCATCACCGTCTTTGCCATGCAGCCCATGGCGGGGGGCAACTTCCGCCAGGAGATACTGGGCTACTCGCTCATGAGCGCGCTCGGCATAAGGGCCGAGGAGATAAAGCACGACTGACACGAAGCAACAAGACAAATCATCATACACACAGACTATGGGAAAAGTTTTAATGATCGGCGCCGGAGGCGTCGCCACGGTTGCGGCGTTCAAGATTGCCCAGAACGCCGATGTCTTCACCGACTTCATGATCGCAAGCCGGCGCAAGGAAAAGTGCGACCAGATAGTAAAGGCCATAGGCAACCCCGCCATCAAGACGGCACAGGTGGATGCCGACGACGTGGAGCAGCTCAAGGCCCTGATGGACAGCTACAAGCCCGACATCGTGGTCAACCTTGCCTTGCCCTACCAAGACCTCACCATCATGGACGCTTGCCTGGCCTGCGGATGCAACTACCTCGACACGGCCAACTACGAGCCGCGCGACGAGGCCCACTTTGAGTACTCGTGGCAGTGGGCTTACAAGGACCGCTTCGAGAAAGCCGGCCTCACCGCCATCCTCGGATGCGGCTTCGACCCGGGCGTGAGCGGCATCTTCACCGCCTACGCCGCCAAGCACCACTTCGACGAAATAAGGCAGCTCGACATCGTGGACTGCAATGCCGGCAACCACCACAAGGCTTTTGCCACCAACTTCAACCCCGAGATAAACATACGCGAGATAACGCAGAAAGGGCTGTACTACCAGGACGGGGAGTGGATAGAGACCGAGCCGCTGGCCGTGCACAAGCCTTTGACATATCCCAACATAGGCCCGCGCGAGAGCTACCTCATGCATCACGAGGAGCTGGAGAGCCTCGTGAAGAACTACCCCACCATCAGGCTTGCCCGCTTCTGGATGACCTTCGGGCAGCAGTACCTTACGTATCTCGACGTGATACAGAACATCGGGATGTCGCGCATCGACGAGGTGGAGTACGAGGCACCGCTGGCCGACGGCTCGGGCAACAAGGCCAAGGTGAAGATAGTGCCGCTGCAGTTCCTCAAGGCTGTGCTGCCCAACCCGCAGGACCTCGGCGCCAACTACGACGGGGAGACGAGCATCGGCTGCCGCATACGCGGACTGAAGGACGGCAAGGAGCTTACTTACTACATATACAACAACTGCAAGCACCAGGAGGCCTACAAGGAAACGGGCATGCAGGGCGTGAGCTACACCACGGGAGTGCCGGCGATGATAGGCGCCATGATGTTCCTCAAGGGCCTGTGGCGCAAGCCCGGCGTGTGGAACGTGGAGGAGTTCGACCCCGACCCATTCATGGAGCAGCTGGGCAAGCAGGGCCTGCCATGGCACGAGGTGTTCGGCGGCGACCTGGAGCTGTAGCCACGGGCATGGCCGGAGGGCGCTACATGCCCCCGCCGGCCCCCGCGCCCCCGCTTAACGCTTTAAGAGACACAATCTATAAGGATGTATAATTTCTACTCTCTGCTCAAGATTTTCAGCCGCATACGCAGCCCGTGGGTGAAGCACGTGGGCGTACTGGCTTTCTACCTGTCGGGGCGCCGCTACCTCGGGCTGTTCCTCGACCCCACGCTGGGCTGCAACCTCAGGTGCCGCATGTGCTTCTTCAGCGGCGAGGGCTACAAGGCGCCAAGCAGTGAGCAGCTGTCGCTCGACGACTACCGCAGCATGGCCAAGGCCATGTTCCACCGCGTGATGCGCCTGCAAATAGGATGCGGCGCCGAGCCTACGCTCTACCGGCAGCTGCCCGAGCTGGTAAGGATAGGCAGGGAGATGGGCATCCCCCACATATCGCTCACCACCAACGGCAACCTGCTCGACGGCCATAAGCTGGAGGAGCTGGTGGCCGCGGGGCTGGGCGAGCTGATACTTTCGGTGCACGGACTTACGCGCCACACTTACGAGTACTTCATGCAGCACGCGCGCTTCGACCGCTTCACGCAGCTGCTCGACGGCCTGAGGGAAGTGAAGGCCGCCCACCCGGGCTTCAGGCTCCGCATAAACTACACCGTCAACGAGGACAACGTGGAGGAGCTGGCCTTGTTTCCCGATGTGTTTGCCGACCTTAGGGTGGACGTGCTGCAGGTGCGCCCCATACAGAACCTCGGCGAGTCGGCCTACAGGAACTTCTGCCTCGACAAGGTAAAGCAGAGCTACGACAAGGTGTTCGGGCTGCTGCGCAGCTATGCCGCCAAGCACGGCACCACGCTCATAGTGCCGTCGAAGGCCAACCTCGACGCGCTCGCCAAGGGCGACGGCGGCCAGGGCAAGGACGAGGCCAACGAGCGCATACAGGACGTAACCTACGTGTACGGAAGCCCGGGCTTCCTGTGGCGGCACGACTTCGACTTCCGCCACGACTCCTTCGAGGCTTATTGCAAGCGCACCGGCTATGTAAGGGAAGTGCTGGCAGGCATCCTGCCGTTCGTAAGGCACTCTGCCATGCAGCGCCACAGGACGGAACCTTTAAACTACACAGTTAAATAACACAGACAATGGCAAAAGAAAAAGACAACACAAGCGAGGCCAACCTGCAAGAGGGCAAGCTCAAAGCCCTCCAGGCGGCCATGGCCAAGATAGAGAAAGACTTCGGCAAAGGCTCCATAATGAAGCTTGGCGATGAGCAGATAGAAAACGTGGACGTTATACCCACGGGCAGCATCGGGCTCAACGCCGCGCTCGGAGTGGGCGGCTATCCGCGCGGAAGGATAATAGAAATCTACGGTCCCGAGTCGTCAGGAAAAACCACCCTGGCCATCCATGCCATAGCCGAGGCCCAGAAGATGGGCGGCATAGCCGCGTTCATCGACGCCGAGCACGCCTTCGACCGCTTCTATGCCGAGAAGCTGGGCGTGGACGTCAACAACCTGTGGATATCGCAGCCCGACAACGGCGAGCAGGCCCTTGAGATTGCCGACCAGCTTATACGCTCGTCGGCCATCGACATTCTCGTGGTCGATTCAGTGGCCGCGCTCACCCCGAAGAAAGAGATTGAGGGCGACATGGGCGACAACGTGGTGGGCTTGCAGGCCCGCCTGATGAGCCAGGCCCTGCGCAAGCTCACCGGCACCATAAGCAAGACAAACACCACCTGCATCTTCATCAACCAGCTGCGCGAGAAGATTGGCGTGATGTTCGGCAACCCGGAGACCACCACCGGCGGCAACGCGCTTAAGTTCTATGCCAGCGTGCGCATCGACATCCGCAAGGTTACGGGCGTCAAGGACGGCGACACCGTCATCGGCAACCAAGTGCGCGTAAAGGTGGTAAAGAACAAGGTGGCCCCGCCTTTCCGCAAGGCGGAGTTCGAGATAATGTTCGGCGAGGGCATATCGAAGATAGGCGAGATTGTAGATCTCGGCGTAGAGCACGGCATAATACAGAAGAGCGGCAGCTGGTTCTCCTACGGCGGGTCGAAGTTGGCGCAGGGCCGCGACGCCACCAAGGCCCTGCTCAAGGACAACCCCGAGCTGTGCGAGGAGCTTGAAGGCCTCATCATGCAGGCCATAGCCGACAAGGCGCAGGCTTGAGGCGCGCGGCCTGTCGGCACAAACCGTTTTGCGTATAATTGAGGGCGCACCGGGGCTAGGCTCCTGGTGCGCCCTCTTGCATTTTTTCAATCATATTCCTGTGGTTTGCCTTGTATCTCGTTTTTTTGCATTAACTTTGTAGAAAATAAGCTGCGCCCGGGAAATTGGGAACAAGTTCCCTTTCCGCTCGCTTGCATTGTTTTTGCCCGCATAATGCAAATCATTACGAAGACAATATGAGAAAGAAACGATTTCTGTGCCAACTGGCACTGGCGGCCATGCTGGCCGGGCTGCCATCGGTGCCTTTGGCAGCCGCAAAGGGCGGCACGTTCGCGGCCGGCGACAAGACCTTCGTGCTGGGTGGCGAGCCATTCGTGGTTAAGGCCGCCGAGCTGCATTACCCCCGCATACCGCGCCCTTACTGGGAGCACCGCATCAGGATGTGCCGCGCGCTGGGCATGAACACCATCTGTATGTACGTGTTCTGGAACATCCACGAGCAGCGCGAGGGCCAGTTCGACTTCACCGGGCAGAACGACATAGCCGAGTTCTGCCGCCTGGCGCAGAAGAACGGGATGTACGTCATAGTGCGCCCCGGCCCTTACGTGTGCGCCGAATGGGAGATGGGAGGCCTGCCATGGTGGCTGCTCAAGAAGAAAGACATACGCCTGCGCGAGCAAGACCCCTACTTCATGGAGCGCGTGGGCCGCTTCATGCACAAGGTGGGCGAGCAGCTTGCGCCGCTGACCATACAGAACGGCGGCCCCATAATAATGGTGCAGGTGGAAAACGAGTATGGCTCCTACGGGCAGGACAAGGCTTACGTGTCGGCCATACGCGACTCCGTGCGCGCCGCCGGCTTCAAGTATGTGGCCCTGTTCCAGTGCGACTGGGCCAGCAACTTCACCAAAAACGGGCTCGACGACCTCGTGTGGACGATGAACTTCGGCACCGGCGCCAACATCGACGACCAGTTTAAGAAGCTCCGCGAACTGCGCCCCGAGTCGCCACTCATGTGCTCCGAGTACTGGAGCGGGTGGTTCGACAAGTGGGGGGCGCGCCACGAAACACGCCCCGCAGAGCGCATGGTGAAGGGCATCGACGAGATGCTCTCGAAGGGAATCTCATTCTCTCTCTACATGACCCACGGCGGAACGTCGTTCGGCCACTGGGCCGGCGCCAACTCGCCAGGCTTCCAGCCCGACGTAACTTCATACGACTACGACGCCCCTATAAACGAGTACGGCCTGCCAACGGAGAAATACTACAAGCTGCGCGAAGTGATGCAGAAGTACAGCGACAAGAAGCTGCCCGCCGTGCCTAAGCCTGCAACCGACATAATAACGGTGCCGCAGTTTGAGCTTGCCGACTTTGAGCCGCTCATGACAGCAGCAGACACCACCATAGAGGGGCGCGACCCGCTCACCTTCGAGCAGATGGACATGGGCTGGGGCGTGGCCAACTACTCCACGCTGCTGCCCGAGGTGCCGGTGAGGAGCGTGCTCACCATCGACGAGGCGCACGACTACGCGCAGGTGTTCATCGACAGGAAGTACATCGGCACCATCGACCGTGTGCAGCGGCAGCGGTCGCTCACGTTGCCGCCCGTGAAGCGGGGGCAGACGCTCGCCGTGCTCGTGGAGGGCATGGGGCGCATAAACTTCGGCCGGGCCATCAACGACCCGAAGGGCATCACCGGCCCCGTGACGCTGAAGGCCGAGGTTGACGGAGACGAGGTTACGTGGAACCTGAAAGACTGGGCGTGCGAGCGCATACCCGACACCTATGCCGCCGCCCGCGCCGCCGTGGACAACTTCATGAGCAAGGACGTTGAGGTGATGGCCCATCCCGAGGGCCGCCGGGGCTACTACCGGGGTTGGTTCACGCTCAAGAAGGCGGGCGACACCTTCCTCAACATGGAGGCCTTCGGCAAGGGCATTGTCTACGTGAACGGCCACGCCATAGGCCGCTACTGGAGCATTGGCCCGCAGCAGACGCTCTACGTGCCGGGCTGCTGGCTCAAGAAGGGCAAGAACGAGGTGATAGTGCTCGACATCGTGGGTCCTAAGGCCGCCCCCGTGTGCCATGGCCAGGCTGCGCCCGAGCTTAACAAGCTCAACGTTGCCCGCCCCGCCACCCACCGCAAGCCCGGCGAAACGCTCAGCACCAAGGAGCTGCCGCTGGCCGCCCAAGGCTCGTTCGCGCCCGGCAACGGCTGGCAGACGGTGAGGCTCGCCGCGCCGAAGAAAGGCCGCTACGTGGCCATTGAGGGCCTCAATGCCCACGACGGCAAGCAGCTGGCCGCCATCGCCGAGCTTTACGTGCTCGATGCCGGGGGCAAGCGGCTCAGCCGCGAGCCGTGGACGGTGAAGTATGCCGACAGCGAGGACGTATCCGGCGGCAACTACATGGCCGACAAGGTGTTCGACCTGCAGGAGTCTACCTACTGGCAGACCGACCGCCGGGCCAAGTATCCCCACGTCATAGTCATCGACCTCGGCGCCGAGCAGACCGTCACCGCCGTGGAATACTTGCCCCGCGCCGAGCAGGGCGCGCCCGGCGGGCTTAAGGACTACCGCATCTACGTGTACTGAAAGCAGGATTTCTTATTGCAACAGGCCGTGCCGTTCCCATTCAGTGGGGAGCGGCACGGCCTTTTCTGTGTGGTCTTATAGCGTCAGTCCGCCCAGCAGGCGGGCGTATGTATCGATGGCCTCGGCTATCTCGCCGAGGCCGATGTACTCGTCGGCAGAGTGCGAGCGCGCCGAGTTGCCCGGCCCGAGCTTTATGGAGGGGAAAGGCATGAGGGCCTGGTCCGACAGCGTGGGCGAGCCGAAGGGCTCCATGCCCAAGGCCAGGCAGCGGGCGGCCAGCGGGTGGGCGGGGTCGATGCCCGACGAGCCGAGGCGGAATGAGCGCGCCTTGAGCTGGCTTTTCATGTGGCTGCAGAGCAGGCCGAAGGCCTCTTCGTTGGTGTAAAGCTCGTTGGTGCGCACGTCGATGGTGAAGCGGCACTCGTCGGGCACCACGTTGTGCTGCGTGCCGGCGCTTATCACGGTGGCCGTGGCCAGCGTTGGGCCGAGCAGCGGGCTCACCTTGCCAAAGCGGTAGGAGCGCAGCCACGCGAGGTCGTCCAGGGCCTCGTAGATGGCGTTCACCCCCTCGGCGCGGGCGGCGTGGCCCGAGCGCCCGTGGGCGGTGGCGTCTATCACCATCAGCCCTTTCTCGGCAAAGGCCGGCTGCATGGCCGTAGGCTCGCCCACTATGGCCGCGCTGATGCGCGGCAGCAGTGGCAGGGCGCGGCTGATGCCGTCGGCGCCCGACACCTCCTCCTCGGCCGAGGCGAGGAACACGAGGTTGTAGCCCAGCCCTCGGCCGGCCATCAGGCGGAACGCCTGCAGCAGGCTCACAAGCCCGCCGCCGCAGTCGTTGCTGCCAAGGCCGTAGAGGCGGTCGCCCTCCACGGTGGGGCTTAAGGGCGGCCGCGTCCACGATGCCACGGGCTTCACCGTGTCGATGTGTGCGTTGAGCAGCAGCGTTGGGCGCCCCTCGTCGTGGCCCGGGGCCACGGCCCACACGTTGTTGGCCTCGCGGCGGGGCTGCAGGCCCCAGCTGTCCATCTGCTTTTCGAGCAGGTCGGCGGCGGCCTTTTCGCCTCGGCTTGGCGACGGCGTGGCTATGAGCCGCTCCAGCAGGTCGGCGGCCTCGCGGGCAAGGGTGTCGTGGTTGGTCATGGTTGTCTGTTTGTGTCTGTTTGTGTCTGTTTGTGTCATTGCGGCGCAGCGGTGTGGCAAGCCCCTTTGTGCAAGTTTTCTTTCGTTGAGTATCCGTTGCTGTAGTGGACTTGCGTGGCCCGCCGCATGGCTATCGCAGCAAAGTTACTCAATTTTCCGCGGGCAGCCAAGCGGCCCGCGCGCCTTTAGGCCGATTTAACAATAAGAAGCTGTTTTGATAAATTCAAAACAGCTTCTAAGAATCAAAAACGGTTTCCAAGCTGGCTGCGAGGCAGTGCCTGGGCTTCGTGCAGGGCTGTTTTTGTAAAGAAAAATCATCGGTTGCAAGGTTGTCTGCCCGTTGTTGACAAATGGTTGAGGGCCAGGTGGTTGGCCGTGCGTGCCGTTTCGCGTTGCCAAACGGCGCGTTTCGCGCCCCCGAATGCCCTGTTTGGCATTGCCGGAGGGGCCGTTTGGCGATGCCGTCCTGCGCCAATGGCTGCATGGCAGGCCCTGGAGTAAACATTATTTACCGCCTTCGCGGCGGCCTGCGGCGGAGGGGTGGCGGGCAGGCCCGGGAGCAGGCTGTGGGCGGAGGGTCAAGAAAATGAGGGCAACGGAGCAAAAAAAGTGGGGGAAAGTGGGGCGGTGTGGTGGAAAATGTGTATCTTTGCCGCAGATAGTCTCTGGCAGCTCCGCGCCCGCGTCCAGCGGCGCAGGCCCGGGCCGGAGGCACAGGCGAAGCAACGGCATGATGCGTTTTCTGGGAAACATAGAGGCAAAGCTCGACGCCAAGGGGCGCGTGTTCCTGCCTGCGGCGTTCCGCAAGGTGCTGCAGGGGGCTGGCGAGCAGGGCCTCGTGATGCGCAAGGACGTGTTCCAGCCCTGCCTCGTGCTCTATCCCGAGAGCGTCTGGGGCGAGCAGATGGACGGCCTGCGCCGCCGCCTCAGCCGTTGGGACATGGCCGAGCAGCAGCTCTTCCGCCAGTTTGTGTCGGAGGTGGAGCCGGTGGCGCTCGACGCCAATGGCCGCTTCATCATCCCGCGCCGCTGCCTGCGCCAGGCCGCCATAGCCCAGGACGTGCGCTTCATCGGCATGGGCGACACCATCGAGATATGGCCCGCCCAGGCCGCCGGGTCGCCGTTTGTGGAGCCGCAGGCGTTTGCCGAGGCCCTGCAGGGGGCCATGGGCGGCAAGTGCGGGGCCTGCGAGGCCGGGCGGCTTGTTACGGATTAACGATTTAGGAGGGTTATGGATAGCTACCACGTTCCAGTGATGCTCAGCGAGAGCGTAGGCGGCCTCGGCATAAAGCCCGGGGGCGTGTATGTCGACGCCACCTTTGGGGGCGGCGGCCACAGCCGCGAGATAATGAGGCGGCTCGGCCCCGGCGGGCGGCTCTACGCCTTCGACCAGGACGCCGACGCCGAGGCCAACGCCATCGGCGCGGAGGGCTTCACCTTCGTGCGCAGCAACTTCCGCTACCTTAAGAACTGGATGCGCTACTACGGCGAGGGCCACATTGACGGCCTGCTGGCCGACCTCGGCGTGTCGAGCCACCATCTCGACGATGCCGGGCGGGGCTTTTCGTTCCGCTTCGACGCTCCGCTCGACATGCGCATGAACAAGCGCGCCGGGGCCACGGCCGCCGACGTGCTCAACAACTACGACGAGGGGCGGCTGGCCGACGTGCTCTACCTCTACGGCGAGCTTAAGAACTCGCGCCGCCTGGCCGCCGCCATAACCAAGGCCCGGCAGGCCGCGCCCATCGCCACCACGGCCGACCTGCTGCGCGCCGTAGAGGGGCTGCTGCCCCCGCAGCGCGCCAAGAAGGACGCGGCGCGCCTCTTCCAGGCCCTGCGCATAGAGGTGAACCAGGAGATGCAGGCCCTGGCCGAGATGCTGTCGGCTGCCGTGGGCCTGCTCGCCCCGGGCGGGCGCATGGCCATAATCACCTACCACTCGCTCGAGGACCGCATGGTGAAGAACGTGATGCGCGCCGGCAACGTGGCCGGGCGGGTGGAGCAAGACTTCTTCGGGCGCACCGCCGCCCCGCTGAGGCAGCTGGCCGGGATGCCGCTCACGCCCTCGGCCGAGGAGCAGCTGGCCAACCCGCGCAGCCGCAGCGCCAAGCTCCGCGTGGCCGAGAAGCTGGCCGCGCCGGGGCGCTGAACGCCCCCGCCGGGACAAGACCACATAAGCAAACCACCAAGACCATGGCAGACAAGGACAACGAACATAGGCAGGACCCCACGGCGGAGCCGCAGGCAAGCGCCGCCGCCGGCGGGCAGCCCGGCGCAGACCCCGGCGAGCAGCTGGCCGCGGCCATCAGGGAGAGCGCGCGCGAGGACGACCCAAAGCCCTCGCAGGGGCTCACGCTGCGCAAGATACTGGGCGGCGACTTCCTCACGGCCCAGTTCGTGAGGAGCCAGATATGGCTCTTCGTGCTCGTCGTGGTGTTCGTCGTGGTCTACGTGGCCTTCCGCTACCAGTGCCAGCAGGACATGATAACCATCGACCGCCTGGAGGGCGAGCTTAAGGATGCCAAGTACAAGGCCCTGTCAAGCTCGAGCACGCTCACGGAGCGGTGCCGCGAGAGCCACATACTGGAGATGCTGAAGAACAACGAGGACAGTCTGCTGCATCCGGCCGACCAGCCTCCTTATATAATTAATGTGCCGGAGGAAGACGAATGAGCAAGTTTGACACCGACAAGGTTATGCCGCGCTACCTGTTCTTCGCCGTGCTGCTCACTGCGGCGGGCATAGCCGTGCTGGGCCGCGCCGCCTACATCATGACTGCCGAGAAGGACTACTGGATGGAGGTGGCCTCGCGGCTCACCCGCGACAGCGTGAGCGTAAGGCCCAACCGCGGCAACATACTCAGCTGCGACGGCCAGCTCATGGCCAGCAGCATACCCGAGTTCAAGATATTCATGGACTTCCAGGCCGGGGGGCTGGAGAAGGACACCATGTGGCGCGACAGCGTAGACCTCATCTGCGAGGGGCTGCACCGCATCTTCCCCGAAAAGTCGGCCAAGGAGTTCAAGCGCGACCTCGAGCGGGGCCACAAGAAGATGGCGCGCCACTGGCCGATATGGCACCGCCGCATTGACTACGGCACGTACACCGAGGTGAAGAGCCTGCCCGTGTTCCGCCTGTCGAAGTACAAGGGGGGCTTCCACGCCGAGGAGTACAACTCGCGCCGCAGGCCTTTCGGCTCGCTCGCCAGCCGCACCGTGGGCGACCTCTACGGCTCTAAGGACACGGCGCGCTTCGGCCTGGAGCTGTCGTATGACTCGCTGCTGCGCGGCACCGACGGGCTGATGCACCGCCGGAAGGTGCTCAACAAGTTCATGAGCATACCCGTGACCCCACCCATCAACGGGGCCGACGTCATTACCACCATCGACGTGTCGATGCAGGACATAGCCGAGCGGGCCCTCGTAGATGAGCTGCGCGAGGTGAACGGCGACATGGGCGTGGCCATACTTATGGAGGTGAAGACCGGCGACGTGAAGGCGATGGTGAACATGACGCGCTGCGCCGACGGCGAATACCGCGAGATAATGAACAACGCCATCAGCTACAGGTGCGAGCCCGGCTCGGTGTTCAAGCCCGCCTCCATAATGGTGGCGCTCGACGACGGGGTGGTGGACACCAGCTTCGTGATCCACACCGGCAGCGGGGTGATGGAGATGCACGGCCGCTTCATGAAGGACCACAACTGGCGCAGGGGCGGATACCAGGACATCAACGTGGCCCGCGCGCTCGAGGTGAGCAGCAACATTGGCGTGAGCTACGTCATTGACCACTTTTACTACGACCACCCGGAGAAGTACGTTGAGGGCCTCTACCGCACGGGCATTGCCGAGGACTTGCGCCTGCCCCTCGTGGGCTACGCCAAGCCCATAATCCGCATGCCCAAGAAGAACAAGCGCGGGCAGTGGCTCAACTGGAGCAAGACGGCCCTGCCGTGGATGAGCATAGGCTACGAGACGCAGGTGGCGCCAATCAACACGGTGGCGTTCTACAACGCCATAGCCAACGGCGGCAAGATGATGCAGCCCCGCTTCGTCACCAAGGTGGTGAAGGACGGCGAGACGCTCAGGGAGTTCCCGCCCGTGGTGCTGAAGGAACAGATATGCAAGCCGCAGACGGTGCGCACGCTGCAGACGGTGCTGGAGCACGTGGTGAGCCAGGGCCTGGGCAAGAAGGCAGGCTCGCGCCTGTTTAAGGTGGCGGGTAAAACCGGCACGGCGCAGGTGTCAAAGGGCGCGGCGGGCTATCACAGCGGCACGGTTGACTACTGGCTGAGCTTTGCCGGCTACTTCCCGGCCGACGACCCGCGCTACAGCTGCATAGTGTGCATACGCAAGTCGGGCCTTCCCGCATCGGGCGGTGGCATGAGCGGGCTCGTGTTCCACCACATTGCCGAGGGCGTGATGGCGCGCCACCTGAAGCTGAGCATCGACGACGCGCGCGACACAGCGGCGGCCATGGTGCCCGACGTGAAGGCGGGCAACGTGCTCGCAGCCGACTATGTGCTGGCCCACCTCGGCATAAAGACGCGCCGCGACTGGGGCGGGAGCTACGTCACGGGCAACCCTATATGGGGCAAGGCCACGCCAGGCAAGGACGACGTGGCCCTCTCGCGCCAGGCCGCTGGCCCTGACGTGGTGCCCGACGTAAGAGGCATGGGCGCCCGCGACGCCGTTTACCTGCTGGAGAGCCGCGGCCTCAGGGTGCGCCTGAGCGGGCGCGGCAAGGTGCGCTCGCAGAGCTGCCCGGCAGGCACGCCCGTGCGCCGCGGGCAGGAGTGCGTGCTCGAGCTTGAGTAGCCGGGCCACGGCGCTGGTGACGGCGGCCGCCTGCCGCATAGGAAATGCCACCCAGCCCTCCCATATCTCCCGGCCCTCCCAGCCCTCCCACTAAAGAAAGAACCAAAAAATGCCATCATAATGAAACTTAGCGACTTGCTCAAGTATGTCGCCCCGGTGCGCCTCGAAGGCGACGCGGCGACCGAGATAACAGGTGTTCAGATAGACTCGCGCCGCGTGGGTCCGGGCCAGCTCTTCGTGGCCATGCGCGGCACGCAGGCCGACGGCCACGCCTTCATACCCAAGGCCGTGGAGCAGGGTGCCGCCGCCGTGCTCTGCGAGGAGATGCCCGCCGAGCTGGCCGAGGGCGTGGCTTACGTGCAAGTGGCCTCCACGGAGGATGCCGTAGGTCCCGTGGCCACGCTCTTCTACGGCGACCCGTCGCGCAGGCTGAGGCTCGTGGGCGTCACCGGCACCAACGGCAAGACCACCATAGCCACGCTGCTCTACGATATGTTCCGCAAGATGGGCCACAAGTGCGGACTCGTGTCAACCGTGTGCAACTACGTTGACGGCGAGCGCCTGCCCGCCACCCACACCACGCCCGACCCCATTGAGCTTAACGCCCTGCTGGCGCGCATGGTGGAGGCGGGCTGCGAGTATGCCTTCATGGAGTGCTCGAGCCACGCCATAGCGCAGAAGCGCATCGGCGGGCTTAAGTTTGCGGGGGGCATCTTCACCAACCTCACGCGCGACCACCTTGACTACCACAAGACGTTCGAGAACTACCGCGACGCCAAGAAGGCTTTCTTCGATGCGCTGCCAAAGGGCGCTTTCGCCCTGACCAACGCCGACGACAAGAACGGCATGGTGATGGTGCAGAACACGAGGGCTGCGGTGAAGACTTACTCCACGCGCTCCATGGCCGACTTCAGGGCGCGCATCATAGAGTGCCACTTTGAGGGAATGTACCTCGAAGTGGACGGGCGCGAGGTGGGCGTGCAGTTCATAGGCAAGTTCAACGTGAGCAACCTGCTCGCCGTCTACGGCGCGGCGGTGCTCCTGGGCAAGCAGCCCGAGGACGTGCTCGTGGTGATGAGCACCCTGCACAGCGTAAGGGGGAGGCTTGAGCCCGTGCGCTCGCCCGAGGGCTTCACCGCCATCGTTGACTATGCCCACACGCCCGACGCGCTGGCCAACGTGCTCGCGGCCATCCACGAGGTGCTCGGCGGCAAGGGCCGCGTGATCACCGTGTGCGGCGCGGGGGGCAACCGCGACAAGGGCAAGCGCCCGCTCATGGCCCGCGAGGCCGTGCGCCAGAGCGACCGCGTGATAATAACGAGCGACAACCCGCGCTTTGAGGACCCGCAGGACATCATCAACGACATGCTCGCCGGGCTCGACCAGAAGCAGATGAGGAAGGTGGTGAGCATAGCAGACCGCCGCGAGGCCATACGCGCCGCCTGCATGATGGCCCGGAAGGGCGACGTGGTGCTCGTGGCAGGCAAGGGCCATGAGGACTACCAAGAGGTGAAGGGGGTGAAGCACCACTTCGACGACAAGGAAGAAATAATGCGAATCATGGGTTTGGAATGATGGGCTACGAATTGTCGCTTGGCGATTGTGGATTGGCGAATCGCGAATTGGCGGGATGCCATTCAGCCGGTATGGCAAAACCGTCAGCCACAGGCTGTGCCGAGGGGAGCGCGGAACACCATCGCGCAATCAATGGTTGCACGGCTCAAAATCGCGAAGCGGCAACTCAAGGCTCAACATCAGCAACTCGTAATTAGAAAAAAATATGCTCTACTACCTGTTCCGTTTCCTCGACCAGTTCGGCATCCCCGGGGCCCACGTGTGGTCCTACATATCCTTCCGCTCGCTCATGGCGCTGGTGCTGTCGCTGGTCATCTCGGCGTGGTTCGGCGAGAAGTTCATCAAGTACCTGCGCCGCAAGCAGATAAGCGAGACGCAGCGCGACGCCTCGATCGACCCCTTTGGGCTCAAGAAGGTGGGCGTGCCGTCGATGGGCGGCGTGATAATCATCGTGGCGATACTGGTGCCGGTGCTCCTGCTGGGGCGAATGCGCAACATCTACATAATGCTGATGATAGTCACCACCGTGTGGCTCGGGCTGCTCGGCGGGCTCGACGACTACATCAAGATATTCCGCCACAACAAGGAGGGCCTGCAGGGCAAGTTCAAGATTGTGGGGCAGGTGGGCCTCGGGCTTATAGTGGGCCTGGTGCTCTACTTCAGCCCCGACGCCGTGGTGCGCGAGAACCTGGCCATCGAGAAGCAGCAGACCGAAGAGCTGGTGGTGAAGCACCGCAGCCAGGAAACCAAGTCGCTCAAGACCACGATACCCTTCGTGAAGGGCCACAACCTCGACTACTCGCGCATCATGTCGTTCTGCGGCAAGTACAAGACCGCCGCCGGGTGGGCGCTCTTCGTGGTGATGACCATACTCGTGGTGACGGCCGTGTCGAACGGCGCCAACCTCAACGACGGCATGGACGGCATGTGCGCGGGCAACTCGGCCATCATAGGCGTGGCCCTAGGCATCTTCGCCTACGTGTCGAGCCACATGGAGTTTGCCGCCTACCTCAACATAATGTACATCCCCGGCAGCCAGGAGCTGGTGGTGTTCATGTGCGCCTTCGTGGGCGCGCTCATCGGTTTCCTGTGGTACAACGCCTACCCGGCCCAGATATTCATGGGCGACACCGGGTCGCTCACCATCGGAGGCATAATCGCTGTGGTGGCCATCATCATCCACAAGGAGCTGATGCTGCCCATACTCTGCGGCATCTTCTTCGTAGAGAGCCTCAGCGTGATGATGCAGGTGTGGTACTACAAGATGGGCAAGCGGCGAGGCGTGAAGCAGCGCCTGATGAAGCGCGCCCCGATACACGACACGTTCCGCACCGAGGACGGCCAGCTCGACCCCGAGTGCCGCTACCTGTGGCGCGGCCCCAGGAGCGTGGTGCACGAGTCGAAGATAACCATACGCTTCTGGATAGTGACCATCATCCTGGCAGCCCTCACCATAATAACGCTTAAGATAAGGTAAAGGAAAGAAGGCAAAAGGGGCAGAAGGCAAAAAGGCAAAAGGGGGCAAAAGGCAGGGCCGGGCGCGACAACGGGGCGCAGGGGCTTGCGCCTTGGCACCTTGGCCGCTTTGCCCCTTGACCCCTTGAAAACAACATACAAGATGAAAAGAATAGTAGTATTGGGAGCCGGCGAGAGCGGCGCGGGAGCCGCCGTGCTGGCAAAGAAGGAAGGGTTCGACGTGTTCGTGTCGGACACCTCGGCCATCAAGGACCGCTACAAGCAGCTGCTCGACAGCCACGGCATAGCCTGGGAGGAGGGCCGCCACACCGAGGACAAGGTGCTCAACGCCGACGAGATAATAAAGAGCCCGGGCATACCGGCCGAGGCCCCCATGGTGAGCAAGGCCGCCGCGCTGGGCATACACATCATCAGCGAGATTGAGTTCGCGGGCCGCTACACCGACTCGAAGATGATATGCATCACCGGCAGCAACGGCAAGACCACCACCACGTCGCTCATCTACCACATCTTCAGGCAGGCGGGCTACGACGCCGGGCTGGCAGGCAACATAGGGCGGTCGCTCGCGCTGCAGGTGGCCGAGGACCCGCACGAGTACTACATCATAGAGCTTAGCTCGTTCCAGCTCGACAACATGTACGACTTCAGGGCCAACATAGCCATCCTGCTCAACATCACGCCCGACCACCTGGACCGCTACGGCAACTGCATGCAGAACTACGTGGACGCCAAGATGCGCATCATACGCAACCAGACCGAGGCCGACGCGTTCATCTACTGGAACGACGACCCCATCATCAAGCGCGAGCTTGACAAGTATGACATCCGTGCGGTGCAGTGCCCGTTCTCCGAGCTTAAGGAGCGCGGCAGCATAGGCTACATAGAGGAGGGGCAGTACAAGATAGAGTGGCCCACGCCGTTCAACATGGAGCAGGAGTCGCTCAGCCTCACCGGCAAGCACAACTTATACAACAGCCTGGCGGCGGGCATAGCCTCGAACATCAGCGGCATAAAGAAGGAGGTGATACGCAAGAGCCTGAGCGACTTCCCCGGGGTGGAGCACCGCCTCGAGAAGGTGGCCACCGTGCGCGGCGTGCTCTACGTGAACGACTCCAAGGCCACCAACGTGGACGCCTGCTGGTATGCCTTGGAGAGCATGAAGACGCGCGTGGTGCTCATACTCGGCGGCAAGGACAAGGGCAACGACTACTCGCCCATAATCCCCCTGGTGCGCCAGAAGTGCTCGGCGCTGGTGTACCTCGGGGCCGACAACTCCAAGCTGCACTCCGTGTTCGACCCGCTGGGCCTGCCCGTGCGCGACACCCACTCCATGGCCGACTGCGTTGAGGCTTGCTACGAGCTGGCCGAGAACGGCCAGACGGTGCTGCTCAGCCCGTGCTGCGCCAGCTTCGACCTCTTCAGGAACATGGAAGACCGCGGCGAGCAGTTCAAGGAGGCCGTGCGCGCCCTATGAGGCCCCGGCCCTCCCAGCTCTCCCATCCCTCCCAGTTCTCCCATCCCTCCCACAAAAAAACAAAGACAACCACAATGAACAAAAAGATTGGCAACATTTTCAAGGGCGACAAGGTGATATGGATGGTGCTCTTCTTCCTCTGCATGATAAGCGTGGTGGAGGTGTTCAGCGCATCGAGCGGGCTTACCTACAAGAGCAACAACTTCATAATGCCCATCGTGAAGCACTCCGGCACCATAGTGATGGGCGTGGTGGTGGCCGTGCTCACGGTAAACATACCGTGCCGCTACTTCAAGCTCATGACCCCCTTCATGCTCCTGTTCTCGTTCGTCACGCTGCTGTGGGTGCTCTTCGCGGGCGAGAACATCAATGGGGCGCAGCGCGTCATAGAGATACCGGGCTTCACCTTCCAGCCCTCTGAGATAGCCAAGGGCACCATGATCCTGGCCGAGGCCCAGATACTGAGCGCCATGCAGGGCGAGCGCGGGGCCGACCGCAAGGCTTTCGGCTACATACTGTGCATAGCCTTGCCGCTCACCCTGCTCATCTTCCTCGAGAACCTATCCACGGCGGTGCTGCTCTTCGGCTCGGTGGTGATGATGATGGTGGTGGGCCGCGTGCCTATGGTGCAGGTGGGCAAGCTCCTGGGCGTGATAGCCGTGGGCATAGTGGCGGCGCTCACCTTCGTGATGGCCGTGGGCCACGACGAGCGCCGCGAGAAGCCGCAGCTGGCCAAGACCGACGTGGTGGAGGCCCCGGCCGCAGCCAAGGAGGGCGACGGGGGCTTCCTGGCCCGGGTGTTCCACCGGGCCGACACGTGGAAGGCGCGCATCGACGGCTTCCTCGACGACAGCGTGGTGGCCCCCGAGGACTACGACCTCGACCGCGACGCGCAGGTGGCCCACGCCAACATTGCCATCGTGACGAGCAACGGCATAGGCAAGGGGCCGGGCAACTCTGAGGAGCGCGACTTCCTCGCGCAGGCGTTCTCCGACTTCATCTTCGCCATAATAATAGAGGAGACGGGCCTGGGCGGGGCGGCCCTCGTGGTGTTCCTCTACGTAGTGCTGCTGTTCCGCACGGCGCGCATAGCGAGCCGCTGCGCCAACAACTTCCCGGCGTTCCTGGCCATGGGCCTGGCCCTGATGCTCGTGCTGCAGGCTTCGTTCAACATGCTCGTGGCTGTGGGCTACGTGCCGGTGACGGGCCAGCCGCTGCCGCTGATAAGCAAGGGCGGCACCTCTACCATAATCAACTGCGCCTACATCGGGGCCATACTCAGCATAAGCCGCTCGGCCAAGAGGGTGGACGACACCAAGGACGGCGACGCCCCGGGCGAGCACGAGGCTCAGGCGGCATGAGCCGGCGCTGCCCCCTGCCAAGGGGCAGGCGCGCCGCGGGCAGCGTCAAGGCTTTGCTGGCCTTTGCCAAAATTGTGACGATAAAATTCGCGCGTACAAGATAAAATTATTAATTTTGCAAAAACTACACATTCAGTGACCGCTATATGGACGATGGACTGAGGATAATCATAAGCGGCGGCGGCACGGGCGGCCACATATTCCCCGCAGTGTCGATAGCCAACGCCATAAAGGCGCAGCACCCCGGGGCAAGGATTCTCTTCGTGGGGGCCCTGGGCCGCATGGAGATGCAGCGCGTGCCGCAGGCGGGCTACGAGATAAAGGGCCTGCCCATCTGCGGCTTCGACCGCAAGAACCCGCTCAAGAACGTCAAGGTGCTCTTCAAGATATGGCAGAGCCAGCGCATGGCGCGCCGCATCCTGCGCGACTTCAGGCCCATGGCGGCCGTGGGCGTGGGCGGCTACGCCAGCGGCCCCACGCTCAACGAGGCCGCTGCCATGGGCATACCGTGCATCATCCAGGAGCAGAACTCGTATGCTGGCGTCACCAACAAGCTGCTGGCCAAGAAGGCGGCGCTCATCTGCGTGGCCTACGAGGGCATGGAGCGCTTCTTCCCCGCCGGCAAGATAATGCTCACGGGCAACCCCGTGCGCCAGTCGCTGCTGCAGGCCGGGCTCTCGCGCGCCGAGGCCCTGGCCGCCTTCGGGCTGCACGAGGGGCCAAAGACCATCCTCATAGTGGGCGGGAGCCTCGGCGCGCGCACCTTGAACGAGTGCGTGCTGGGCCACCTCGGCGAGATAGCCGCCTCGGGGGCGCAGTTCATCTGGCAGACGGGCAAGTATTACTCCGCCCACATAGCATCGGAGCTGAGCCGCCTGGGCAAGCCCAGCAACCTCTGCGTGACCGACTTCATAGCCGACATGGGGGCCGCCTACCGGGCCTCCGACCTCGTGATAAGCCGCGCCGGGGCAGGCAGCATCTCGGAGTTCTGCCTCGTGGGCATGCCCGCCATACTCGTGCCATCGCCCAACGTGGCCGAAGACCACCAGACCAAGAACGCCATGGCTCTCGTGGCCAAGGGCGCCGCGCTATGCGTGAGCGACGCCGAGGCCCCGGCCAAGGCCATAGGGCTGGCCCTGCGCACCGTGGCCGACGGGGCGGGGCTGGCGAGGCTCGCGGCCAACGCCAAGGCGCTGGCCAAGCCCGACGCCGCCGACACCATAGCCCGCGAGGTGGTGAGGCTGGCCATGGGCGGCAGGGCATAGCCGCCATAAGACTCTATTCACAACAAAGCAATGGAACTGAAAGACATAAAGGCTGTTTACTTCATCGGGGCCGGGGGCATCGGCATGAGCGCCCTGGCCCGCTACTTCATGGCGCGGGGGCTCGTGGTGGCCGGCTACGACCGCACGCCGACGCCGCTCACGCGGCAACTCGAGCGCGAGGGCATGCTGCTGCACTACGAGGAGAACACCGACGAGATTCCCCACGTGTGCCGCAACAGCCAGGCCTGCCTCGTGGTCTACACGCCGGCCATCCCCGACGACAGCGCCGAGCTGCGCTTCTTCCGCCAGGGAGGCTTCTGCATAGAGAAGCGCGCGCAGGTGCTCGGCGAGCTTACCCGCTCGCACCGCGGGCTGTGCGTGGCCGGCACGCACGGCAAGACCACCACGTCGGCCATGTGCGCCCACATCATGCACCAGGGCCACCTCGACTGCAACGCCTTCCTGGGCGGCATAGCCAAGAACTACGGCACTAACTACATACTGAGCGAGAGCGACTACGTGGTCATCGAGGCCGACGAGTTCGACCGCTCGTTCCACTGGCTCAGCCCTTGGGTGAGCGTGGTGACAGCCACCGACCCCGACCACCTCGACATATACGGCACAAAGGAGGCCTACCTCGAGAGCTTCCGCAAGTACACGTCGCTCATACAGCCCGGCGGGGCACTCATAGTGCACACCGGGCTTGAGCTGCAGCCCGACCTCAAGGAGGGCGTGGCCCTCCGCACCTACGGCCGCGACGCCGGCGACTTCCACGCCGAGAACGTGCGCATAGGCGGGGGGGAGATAACCTTCGACTTCGCCTCGCCCCTCGGCCGCGTCGACGGCGTGAAGCTCGGCCAGCCCATACCCATCAACATAGAGAACGGAGTGGCCGCCATGGCCATGGCGCAGATGGCCGGCTGCACCGCCGACGAGCTGCGCTACGGCATGGCCACGTACAGCGGAGTGGACCGCCGCTTCGACTTCAAGATACGCACCCCGCAGCTCGTGCTGCTCAGCGACTATGCCCACCACCCCAAGGAGATTGACCAGAGCGTGCGCAGCCTGCGCGAGCTTTACGCCGACAGGCGCATCACGGCCATCTTCCAGCCACACCTCTACAGCCGCACGCGCGACTTCTACGGCGACTTCGCCCGCAGCCTGAGCCTGCTCGACGAGGTGGTGCTCTGCGACATCTACCCCGCCAGGGAGCAGCCGCTGCCCGGCGTCACGTCGAAGCTGATATTCGACAACCTCGCCCCCGGCGTGCAGAAGGCCATGGTAAGCAAGGAAGACGTGCTCGGCTACGTGCGCTCGCACGACTTCGACGTGCTCGTGGTGCTCGGTGCCGGCGACATAGACAACTACGTGCCGCAGATAGCCAAGATTCTGCAAGAAAGGATTAAGGGCTGAGCCGCAGCGCAGGCAGCGGCCAGCGATACGCAATGACAATGGCTCTCAACTGGAAGAAAACCCTCGCCACCGCGCTCAGCGTGGCCGTAGCGGCCTACCTGCTGCTGGCCGTAACCGCCTTCAACAAGCCTGAGGGCAAGGCCAAGGTGTGCACGCAGGTGAAGATCGACATAGCCGACGGGGCCGTCGACGGATTCCTCGACGCCGACGAGGTAAAGCGGATGCTGCAGCAAAAGGGCGTCTACCCGCTCGGGAAACCCATGCACGAGGTAAACGCCCGCCTCATAGAGGAAACCCTCGGCAGGAGTCCGTTCGTGGCCAAGGCCGAGGTGTGCAAGACCGACGGGGGCTTCGTGGAGATAAGCCTGAGCCAGAGGATGCCCGTGATACGCGTCATGCCCGATGGCGGCGACGGCTATTACGTTGACAGCCACGGCGGCATAATGCAGAAAACGCGCTACGTGAGCGACATCATCGTTGCCACGGGCCACATCAGCAAGGACTATGCGCGCCGGGTGCTCACGCGGGTGGGCAACACCATCGCGGCCGACAAGTTCTGGCAGAGCCAGGTGGTGCAGCTCAACGTGCTGCCCGACGGCACCTTGGAGATGGTGCCACGCGTGGGCGACAACATCGTCTACCTTGGCAGCCCCGACGGCCTCCAGGCCAAGCTCGGCCGCCTGCGCAAGTTCTACAAGTACGGGCTGAGCCGCGTGGGCTGGGACCGCTACTCGTACATCAGCGTGGAGTTCGGCAACCAGATAATATGCAAGAAGAGGCACCATGCCCCGGGCGCGCGGCCCGCCGGGCAGTGAACAAACAACAAGCTAACAGACAAAGGAGATACAAGATGGCAGCAAAGGATTTCATAGTGGCGATAGAGCTCGGCTCGTCGAAGATGACCGGCATTGCCGGCAAGAAGAACCTCGACGGCAGCATCAACGTGCTCGCCGTGGTGAAGGAGGACTCCTCCTCGTTCATCCGCAAGGGCGTGGTCTACAACATCGACAAGACGGCGCTCTGCCTCACCAAGATCGTGGGCAAGCTCACCTCGCTGCTCAAGACGGAAATAACCCAGGTGTACGTCGGGGTGGGCGGGCAGTCGATAAGGGGCGTGCGCAACGTCATAGCGCGCGACCTGCCTGCCGACACCAAGGTGACGCAGCAGATGGTCATCGACCTCATGGACGCCAACCGCAACATGCAATACCCCGACATGGAGATACTCGACGCGCAGGCACAGGAGTACCGCGTCGACTCGCAGCTGCAGGTAGACCCCGTGGGCATACAGTGCTCGCGACTGGAGGGGAACTTCCTCAACATTCTTGAGCGCAAGACGTTCTACAAGAACCTCAACAAGTGCTTCGAGGCCGCAGGCATAAGCGTGGCCGAGATGTTCCTCGCCCCGCTCGCCCTGGCCGACAGCGTACTCACAGAGGGCGAGCGCCGCTCGGGCTGCGCCCTCATCGACATCGGCGCCGACACCACCACCGTGTGCGTGTTCAGCAAGAACATCCTGCGCCACCTTGCCGTCATCCCGCTCGGCTCGGCCAACATCACCAAGGACATAGCCTCGCTGCAGATGGAGGAGAGCGACGCCGAGAAGATGAAGCTGAAGTACGGCAGCGCCTACACCGACAACGCCGAGATAGACAACGCGCTGGCCCTGCCCATCGACGAGGAGCGCAGCGTGGAGAGCCGCAAGTTCATAGAGATAGTGGAGGGAAGGCTCGAGGAGATAATCGTCAACGCCTGGAACCAAGTGCCGGCCGAGTACAACGACAAGCTCCTGGGCGGCATCATCCTCACCGGCGGCGGCTCCAACATGAAGAACATAGAGCGCGCATTCCAGAACCACACGCACGTGGAGAAGATAAGGGTGGCCAAGACCGTCACCCACACCATACACTCGTCAAGCCCCGACATCACCGCCAAGAACGGCATGATGAACACCGTGCTCGGCCTGCTGGCCAAGGGAGACATCAACTGCGCGGGCGGCGACATGGCCGAGGGCGGCGACCTCTTCGGCCCGGCCAAGGCCGCGCAGCCCGCCGGCGAGCAGCGCACCAAGGCGCGCCAGCCCCACGAGATACCGCCAGGCACCGTGCCTACCGAGGCCGAGAAGCTCAAGGCCGAGGAGGAGGCCCGCCTCAAGCGCGAGGAGGAAGAGCGCCAGGAGCAGCTGCGCCAGGAGGAGGAGCGCCGCCGCCAGGAGGAGGAGCGCAAGCAGAACAGCCCGCTCCACAAGGGCATAAGGTGGCTCAAGGACTTCGGCAAGAAGCTCGTATCGGAGGAGTGACGCGCAATCCGCAATTCCACATCGCTAACCATTCATTCTTAAAGACATGGCAGACAACAGCAATTACCCCAACAGCATAGTAGACTTCGGGCTTCCCGAGAAGGAGCACAGCATAATAAAGGTGATCGGCGTGGGCGGAGGCGGCGGCAACGCCGTAAACCACATGTACCGCGAAGGCATACACGACGTGACCTTCGTGCTCTGCAACACCGACAACCAAGCCCTCAACGACTCGCCGGTGCCCGTGCACCTGCAGCTCGGCAAGGAGGGCCTGGGCGCCGGCAACAAGCCGGCCAAGGCCCGCGAGGCCGCCGAGGAGAGCCTCGACGACATCAAGGCCATGCTCAACGACGGCACCAAGATGGCCTTCATCACAGCCGGCATGGGCGGCGGCACCGGCACTGGGGCCGCCCCGGTGATAGCCCGCGTGAGCAAGGAGATGGGCATACTTACGGTGGGCATCGTCACCATCCCCTTCCGCTTTGAGGGCGCGCGCAAGATAGACCAGGCCCTCGACGGCGTAGAGGAGATGTCGAAGCACGTAGACGCGCTGCTCGTGATCAACAACGAGCGGCTGCGCGAGATATACCCCGAGCTTACCGTGCTCGACGCCTTCGGCAAGGCCGACGACACGCTCAGCGTGGCCGCCCGCAGCATAGCCGAGATAATAACCGTTCACGGGCTGATAAACCTCGACTTCAACGACGTGAAGACGGTGCTCAAGGACGGCGGAGTGGCCATCATGAGCACGGGCTACGGCGAGGGCGAGGGCCGCGTGAAGAAGGCCATCGACGACGCCCTCAACTCGCCCCTGCTCAACGACAACGACGTGTTCAACTCTAAGAAGATTCTCCTGAGCATCTCCTTCTGCGGCGAGGGCGACGGCAAGGACAGCCTGAAGATGGAGGAGATGAACGACGTAAACGACTTCATGGCCAAGTTTGGCAGCGACTTCGAGATAAAGTGGGGCCTGGCCACCGACCCCGAGCTGGGCAAGAAGGTGAAGGTGACCATACTCGCCACCGGCTTCGGCATCGACAACGTGGACGGCATGAGCAGCCACCAGAAGCGCCACACGCAGGAGGAGGCCAACCGCATGGCCGAGGAACAGGAGAAGGCCGCTGAGCGCCAGGACCGCCGCAACCGCTACTACGGCAACGAGGGCGGGGTGATGAAGTACAAGCGCCACCCCCACATCTACGTGTTCAGGCCCGAAGACCTCGACAACGACGACGTGATTTCGGCCGTGGAGCAGACACCCACATACAAGCGCACGCGCGAGATTCTCGACAGCATACACAGCCAGGCGGGCGACGCCCCCGCCGAAGCGCCCCAGCAGGCCGACGCCCAGCAGGCCGACGCCGTGCAGGGAGTGATAAGCTTTACGTAGGAATGATTAAACCAAGACATACATGGCACTGTTTGAACAAGTAAGCAAAGACATCGTGGCAGCGATGAAAGCCAAGGACAAGGTGCGCCTTGAGGCCTTGCGCAACATAAAGAAAGTGTTTCTCGAAGCCAAGACCGCGCCCGGCGCGGGCGACGCGCTCGACGACGCCGACGCAATGAAGATACTGCAGAAGCTGGCCAAGCAAGGCCGCGACTCGGCCGCGCTCTACGCCGGGCAGGGCCGTCAGGACCTGGCCGACGCCGAGCTGGCGCAGGTGGAGGTGATAGAGGGCTACCTGCCGCAGCCCCTCTCGGCAGAGGAGATAGAGGCCGCCGTGAAGGACATCATAGCCCAGGTGGGCGCCCAGACCGTTAAGGACATGGGCCGCGTGATGGGCGTGGCCTCCAAGCAGCTGGCTGGCCGCGCCGACGGCAAGGCCATAAGCGAGGCCGTCAGGCGCTTGCTGGCGTGAGTCCGCAAGTGTGGTTGGCGCCCTTGCAGCCGATTTGATTTTACTTTAGCGCGCTGCTCCCCGCCGGGTTGTCCGGCAGGGAGCGGCGCGCTTTTTTGTTGCGTTTTATGTCCGCTTGACCTTGTCGCGGTTTGCGGCAAGGGCCGTTTTGCATCTTCAAACGTGCCGTTTCAGAGCCTCAAACGTGCCGTTTCAGGGCCTCAAACGGCCCGTTTTGCTAACCTGCTGGCTGCCAGCGGGTTGCCGCCAGGCTAAATCCTGCTATTTTCCATGGCCTTTACGGCCTGCACTATGAGGGCGGCTGCGCCGCCTATGCCCAGCCTGTCGGTGTTGAGCACGAGGTCGTAGGCCGAGGGCGAGGCCCACTGCTGGCCCGTGTAGCGGCGGCAGTGGTTGGCGCGGCCCGTGTTCACTCGTGCGGCCTTGCGTGCGGCCTCCTCTTCGCTCAGCCCCAGGCGTGCGGCCACTCGGCGCGCAGCCGACTGTTGGCCCGAGGTGACGAACACGCGCAGCACGTGTGGGTCGTCGCGCAGCGTCTGGCCCGCCAGTCGGCCCACTATCACGCAGTCGCCCGCGTGGGCCAGCTCGCGTATGGTGCGGCTTTGGCTCACGAAGATGGCATCGTCCTTCGACGGGTTCATCGAGGCCGGTATGCCGCTGTCCTCCATCACCATCTCCCACAGCCGCGCCGTGGGTATGTTCTGCTCGCTGCGCTCCACGAGCTGCGGCGAGTAGCCCAGGCGGCGGGCCGTGAGGTCTATGAGCTGGCGGTCGTAGCAGGGCCAGCCCAGCTGCCGGGCCACGGCGTGCGCCACGTCGTTGCCCCCGCTGCCGTAAGTGCGGGCTATGGCCACGGCGCGGTGGCCGCTCCATAGGTCGGTGGTGGTGGCCGTGTCCGTGGCCCTGCGGCAGGCCTTGGGTATGAGCAGGCGGTCGAGCCACGTTATGTGGGGTGCTATTACGCGTACCATCATGCCCACGTAGAACATCGAGATGAGCGTGCCTGCGCCCACCATGCTCCAGTCCCACCGGCCAAAGTACACAAGCATGAACACCACGCCTACGGATACCAGCAGCGTGTCGGTGCAAATCTTCACCTTGCCGAAGTCGCGCCCCGTGAACCGGGCTATGGCCAGCGGGAAGCCCTCGCCCGCCAGCATGAGCGAGTCGCAGCGCACCTCCATGGCTATGCCGAAGGCCAGCACCGCGCCGCCCAGCAGCAGCTCGGCCAGCCGCAGGGGGTAGCCCAGTGCGGGGCTTACGTGTTGCGGCACCTGCATGAAGCCCGTGAGCCACATGGTGAGGTCGGTGTAGAAGCCGAAGAGCAGCGAGACGGCTATCTGCAGCCACTGCCGCCGCTCAAAGTTGCGCCTGAGCAGGGCCACCTGCGCCGCTATGAAGAACACGTGCATGCAGATGGTGAGCTGGCCCATCGTAAGCCCCACGCCCGGCACCATCGACAGCACGTAGGGAGGCGCCGATATGGGCGACGACCCGAGGTTGGCCCTGATGGACAGCGACGTGCCGAAGGCTATCACGAAAAGAATCACCACGAACGCGGCGTAGCGCCGCGCCCACTCCTGCTTGCTCCTCTTCCTTGTTTCCATTTCTACAATCTTTCTTCCAGTGTTGTCGTTTCGTGCTGCCGCTTTCTGTTGTCGGCGGTGTGTGTTGGTCGGGTGGCCGTTTTACAGTCCGCCTGCTTCCAACTCTTTTTCTATCTCCTCTATGGTGGGCAGGCTGCCTTTTATGTCTTTGGGTAGTGCCTGCCCCAGTTCGTAGTCTGATATTCCGATGGGCTTGCTGATGTCGCGCAGTGCGTATTCGGCTTTTATGCGGTCTTTGGTCTTGCAGAGCAGCAGACCAATGGTGCGGTGGTCGCCCTCGTGGCATAAGGTGTCGTCGACGGCGGAGCAGTAGAAGTTGAGTTTCCCGATGTACTCTGGCTTGAACTCGGTGTCTTTGAGTTCTATCACCAAGTATCTGTGCATGAATGCGTTGTACATGAGCAGGTCTATGTAGTAGTCGTCGCCCGACACCTCGATGTGGTATTGCCTACCCATGAAGGCGAAGCCTGCCCCCATCTCCAGCAGGAACTTCTCGACGTGGCGCACAAGCCCCATTTCGACGTCGCGCTCGTTGTACTGGTCGGTGAACGTGAGCATATCAAATATGTATGGGTCTTTGAGCATCGACGTTACCTCGCTGGCTTCGGGTGCAGGTAGCGTCTCGCCGAAGTTGTTTGCCAGTGCGCCGTGTTTGCCGTAGTGGTCGAGGCGTATGGCTTCTTGCAGGTAGCGTGTTGTCCAGTGTCCGGTTATGGCCTTCATCATATACCAGTAGCGGGCGCGTATGTCCTTGACATATTTCATTATGATGAGGTTGTGAGACCAGCTTAGGTGCTTGATAGGCAGGGTGAAGTTGTATTCCGGCAATTGCGAAATCGCTGATTTCGCAATTGGGCGATTGCCGCTTTTCGTCATTGTCAGCTCTTGGTTGTACTCTTTGAAGAATTGCATCATGTGCTGCATATTGCGCACGGTGAATCCTTTTATGGCCGAATGCTCGTTCTTCAAGTCGTCTGCCAGCCTTTGTAGGGTCTTCTTTCCCCAGCCGTCGGCTTCGATGCGGCGTTGCAGCAGTCCGCCGATGTCCCAATACATCCGCAGTGTCTCTTCGTTGGCGGTGTAGATTGCCCGTTGCTGGGCAAGCTTCACCCGTTGCCTTATCTGCCGCAGTAGCCCGGCGTAGTCGCCGAAAGCTTCTGCCGCAATGTTCGGGCTATATGTGTTGATGGTTCCTTTGGCCATGGAGTATGCTCGTTTTCTGTCGCAAAAGTACACTTTTTCCGCGAAACGGCGTAAGGGGCGGCCCACAATTTTGGCTCCTTGCGAGGCAGTTTCCGCGTTCCTCGCGCCCGGCATCTATGCTGCCCGCACAGGCCCCGCGGCCCGGTGTTAACCGCTTTTATACGTTGGCATTTGGCCACGTGGCGCGAATTTATTAACTTTGCGGCCAGAACGAACGTTTATTTAATAAGGTAACACATTATGGCAAAGAAAGCACTGCTGATGATCCTCGACGGATGGGGCATCGGCAAACACGGCGCGGGCGACGTGATCTACAACACCCCGACTCCTTATCTCGACTATCTGACGGCCGTGAGCGCACACTCGCAGCTCCAGGCTTCGGGCGAGGACGTGGGCCTGCCCGACGGCCAGATGGGCAACTCCGAGGTGGGCCACCTCAACATAGGCGCGGGCCGCATCGTCTACCAAGACCTCGTGAAGATCAACCGCGCCTGCAAGGACGGCTCCATCATGCAGAACCCCGGCATCGTCAGCGCATACACGTACGCCAAGGAGCACGGCAAGAAGCTCCACCTGATGGGCCTTACGAGCAACGGCGGCGTACACTCGTCGCTCGACCACCTCTACAAGCTCATAGAGATAGCCCGTGAATACGGCCTCAAGGAGACCTACGTGCACTGCTTCATGGACGGCCGCGACACCGACCCGAAGAGCGGCGTGGGCTTCATCAGCGACCTGCAGGAGCACTGCCGGGCCAACGGCGCCCACATAGCAGGCATAGTGGGCCGCTTCTACGCCATGGACCGCGACAAGCGCTGGGCCCGCGTCAAGGAGGCCTACGACCTGCTCGTGGGCGGCAAGGGCAAGCAGGCCGCCGACATGGTGAAGGCCATGGAGGAGAGCTATGCCGAGGGCGTGACCGACGAGTTCGTGAAGCCTATCTGCAACTCCACCGTCGACGGAACGATACAGGAGGGCGACGTGGTGATATTCTTCAACTTCCGCAACGACCGCGCCAAGGAGCTCACGCAGGTGTTGACACAGCAGGACATGCCCGAGGAGGGAATGCACACCATCAATGGCCTGCAGTACTACTGTATGACGCCCTACGACGCGTCGTTCACCGGCGTGCACATCCTCTTCCCCAAGGAGAACGTGGAGGACACCCTGGGCGAATACCTGAGCAAGCAGGGCAAGCGGCAGCTCCACACGGCCGAGACGGAGAAGTACGCCCACGTGACGTTCTTCTTCAACGGAGGGCGCGAGGCCCCCTTCGAGGGCGAGGACCGCATACTCGTGCCGTCGCCAAAGGTGGCCACGTATGACCTGAAGCCCGAGATGAGCGCATACGAGGTGAAGGACAAGCTCGTGGGTGCCATCAACACCGGGGAGTACGACTTCATCGTGGTGAACTTCGCCAACGGCGACATGGTGGGCCACACCGGCGTGTACAACGCCATAGCCAAGGCCGTGTGGGCTGTTGACAACTGTGTGCGCGAGGTGATCGAGGCCGCCAAGGCCAACGGCTACGAGGCCATAATCATCGCCGACCACGGCAACGCCGACAACGCCATCAACGCCGACGGCACGCCAAACACCGCCCACTCGCTCAACCCCGTGCCGTTCATCTACGTCACCGACAACAACAGCGCCACCGTGAAGGATGGGCGCCTGGCCGACGTGGCCCCATCAATCCTGCACATCATGGGGCTGGAGCAGCCAGCCGACATGACCGGCGAGAACCTCATTTCTGACAAGTCATAAACAAAGTTAAATTTTAGTATTAATATTAGACCTTGCCGGGGTGCAGCCACTTCTCTGACGTGATGTCAGGGAGCGGAGCCGCCCCGGTTTCCTTTTGCTTGCCTGGCGGATGTTTTTTCCCCGTTTCAGGCCGGGCGTTCCCCTGTGTTTTTGCCCCTGCCGGGGCGGCATCGGCCTACGCTTGGGTGTACGGCTCGCTGTTTTTGCGCATTTCTCTTTTCTTTGTCGTCCAAATGTGTTATCTTTGCATCCGGATGGCCCGTGCCAAGGAAGGCCACGCGCCGAGTGCCAATGACAGAACCATGCGCCACAACCAACTGGAAAGAGAGCTGGAGCTGATGCTCCTCATGACCGAGAACCGGGGCTACACCGTAGACCAGCTGTGCGAGCGCGTGGGCATATCGCGCCGCAACCTGTATTACTACATCGACTTCTTCCGCCAGGCGGGTTTCGTGGTAGAGAAGCGAGGCGCGGCCTACAGCCTCGACAAGTCGTCGCCGTTCTTCGCGCGGCTCTTCCCCGCCGTCCACTTCACCGAAGACGAGGCCATAGCCTTGCGCCGGCTGATAGACCGGGCCGGGGCCGACAGCCTGCAGCTGCGCCACCTGCGCCGCAAGCTCGACCGCCTTTACGACCTGCGCATACTAGACGACGTGGAGCTGCGCGAGCAGGCCGGGCGCAACGTAAGCGTGCTCTACGAGGCCATAAAGCAGAAGAACAAGGTGGTGCTCCACAACTACTCCTCGCCACACAGCAACACCGTGGCCAGCCGCGTGGTGGAGCCTTTCGCGCTCATGGGCGGCAACGAGGAGGTGCGATGCTACGAGGTGTCCACCGGCATGAACAAGACTTTCAAGGTGGCGCGCATGGAGCGCGTGGAGATGCTGCTCGACCCCTGGGAGCACGAGGCTGAACACAGGCAGATGTTCACCGACATCTTCATGTTCAGCGGCGAGGAACTGCTGCCCGTGGAACTGCGCCTCGACCGCCTGGCCTACAGCCTGCTCACCGAGGAATACCCGCGCTCGGCAGCCTACATCACCCCCGACGGCGACCGCCGCTGGCTCCTGCGCATGGGCGTGTGCAGCTACATGGGCATAGGGCGCTTCGTGCTCGGTCTGTTTGAGAACGTGGAGGTGCTCGGCGGCGAGGGCTTCGCTGCCTACATGGAGGGCAAGCGCAGGCTGATGTGCGGGCCGTGCGCGGCGGCTGGCAAGCCCGTGCCTGCGGCCGCCGGGGCATAGCGAAGGGGCTGCGGGGCAGCCATATATTGTTAAGGTAAGGGCGCGGAGCGCCCGCCGACTGACTAAAACTTATATAAAATATATGAAAAGAATTGCATTATCATTGGCATCCGTTGCGCTCGCCGCGGCAGGCGCACTGGCTCAAGAGCACAAGTTGTGGTACGACCGTCCCGCCATGACCTGGACGCAGGCCCTGCCTGTGGGCAACGGCCGCCTGGGCGGCATGGTGTTCGGCAATCCCGCCGTGGAGCGCGTGCAGCTCAACGAAGAGACCATCTGGGCAGGCCAGCCCAACTTCACGCTCAACCCTCGCGCCAAGGCGGCCCTGCCCCGGGTGCGCAAGCTCATCGCCGAGGGCAAGTACCGAGAGGCGCAGAACCTGGCCGACGCAGACATCATGCCGGGAGCCAACCGCAACCACGGCATGCCCTACCAAACCTTCGGCGACCTCTACATAGCCATGCCCGGCCACGGCGAATACTCCGGATACCGCCGCGAGCTGAGCCTCGACTCGGCCCTCTCGGTGGTCACTTACACCGTGGGCGGGGTGCAGTACCGCCGCGAAACCATTGCCACGCTCGGCCAGGGCGACAACGTGGTGGCCGTGAGGCTCACGGCCTCCAAGCCCGGCATGATTACTTTCACGGCCAACCTCACATCGCCCCACCACGACGTGATAACCCGCTCCGACGGCGGCGATGTCACCTTGAGCGGCGTTACGTCGCGCCATGAGAGCCTCAAGAGCCTCGTTAAGTTCCATGGACGCATGGCGGCCACTCTGCGCGGAGGCTCAATGACCACCGCCGGGGGAGTGCTCTCTGTGACCGGGGCCGACGAGGCCGTGGTCTACGTCAGCATCGCCACCAACGTGGTAAACTACCACGACGTTAGCGGCGACGAGGTGGCAAAGGCCCGCACAGCCCTCCATGCCGCCATGCAGAAGGGCTATCAGGCTCTGCGCTCGGCCCACACGGGCGTGTTCACCGGCTACATGGGCCGCGTGAAGCTCAACCTCGGCCCCGACCGCTTCCCCAACGTGCCTACCGACCGACGCATCATAGACTTCGCCAAGACCGCCGACCCGTGGCTCGTCTCCACCTACTTCCAGTTTGGCCGCTACCTGCTCATCTGCTCGTCGCAGCCGGGCACACAGCCCGCCACGCTCCAGGGAATATGGAACGACAAGATGCTGCCGTCGTGGGACAGCAAGTACACCACCAACATAAACCTCGAAATGAACTACTGGCCGGCCGAGCCCACCAATCTAACTGAGCTCAACGGCCCGCTCTTCGACCTAATAGACGACCTCACCGTCACCGGCGCCCGCACGGCAAAGGAAATGTACGGGGCCGACGGCTGGGTGCTCCACCACAACACCGACATCTGGCGCGCCACGTGGCCCATCGACCGCGCCTCGGCCGGTATGTGGATGATGGGCGGAGCCTGGCTCTCGCGCCACATCTGGGAACACTACCTTTATACCGCGGACATAGGGTTCCTGAAGCACCATTGGCCTGCGATGCTGGGCGCGGCCACCTTCTTCGAGCAGACCATGGTGCGCGAGCCTAAGCACGGCTGGCTCGTGGTGAGCCCGTCGGTGTCGCCGGAGAACTCGCCCAAGGGCGGCGTGCCGCTCAACTGGGGCGTGACGATGGACAACCAGCTCCTCTTTGAGCTCTTCCACTCGGTGGCCGCCGCGGGCCAGGCCATCGACGCCGACCCCGCCCAGTGGAAACGCTTCAGCGCGCTGGCCGACTCGCTCGCGCCCATGCAGATAGGCTCGTGGGGCCAGCTGCAGGAGTGGATGGAAGACTGGGACAACCCCAATGACCACCACCGCCACGTGTCGCATCTCTATGGGCTCTACCCCGGCAGCCAGATATCGCCCTACCGCACGCCGGAGCTCTTCGCCGCCGCCCGCACCTCGCTTGAGCACCGCGGCGACGTGAGCACGGGCTGGTCGATGGGCTGGAAAGTCTGTTTCTGGGCGCGGCTGCTCGACGGCGACCACGCCATGAAGCTCATCACCGACCAGCTTACGCTCTCGCCAGACACATTCCTCGTGGTGGGCGACGTGCGCCAGCGCGGCGGCACATACCCCAATATGTTCGACGCCCACCCGCCGTTCCAAATCGACGGCAACTTCGGCTGCACCGCCGGCATAGCCGAGATGCTGCTCCAGAGCCACGACGGCTTTGTCTACCTGCTGCCAGCCCTGCCCTCGGCATGGAGCGACGGCAGCGTGAGCGGCCTCGTGGCGCGCGGCGGCTTCGAGGTTAGTATGGAGTGGAAGCAGGGCCGCCTCGTCCGCGCCACCGTCACCTCGCGCCTCGGCGGCAACCTCAGGCTGCGCTCCGCCGTG
The DNA here is from genome assembly GCA_944319915.1 of uncultured Prevotella sp. Classification (GTDB taxonomy): domain Bacteria; phylum Bacteroidota; class Bacteroidia; order Bacteroidales; family Bacteroidaceae; genus Prevotella. The sequence goes on from CALUEY010000001.1 coordinate 38,145, forward strand.
CCGCTAAGGTGCAAGGGCATGGGCAAGGCGCGCGGCGACAACCCCAACCTGCTCTTCGCCCTGCCCGCCACGGCTGCCCCGCTGATAAACGAAAAGGCCGAGGTGGCCGCCACGGAGCTGCCCAAGACGTACCTCTACGACCTGCCCACGGAGGCCGGAAAGACCTACACCATAGTGGCAAGGTGACCGCAGCTGATGGCACAAATGCAATAAACAAATAAACAATAGATAGCAACTCACAAATCATGCGCAGTACAATCATAGTTTCGCTTCTATTCCTCGCCTCCATGTGCGGCCCCTGGGCCGTGCAGGCATCCCGCCTTGGCCAGTCTGGTGAAGCCGTGGCCATTGCCAAAGGCCACTCGGCGGCAAACGCCATGGGGCGTAAGATTTCGCGCAAGCAGGCCCTCCGGGATATAGATTCGTTGATTTTTACCATCAGCGAGGTGCATCCCAATATGTTTGCCGTGTGTGGGCAGGCGGACTTCTTCGCTGCGGCGGACGGCATCAGACAGCAGCTGGCCGACTCCGTCACCGTGACCGATTTCTACCGGCTGGCCGCTCCGCTCGTGGCCATGATAGGCGACGGGCACACCACGATGTGGTTTCCCTACGACGAGTACCGCGCCAATGGCCGCCCGAGGCTGCCACTGGCGGTGACCGTCCACCAGGACTCCACCATAATGGTAGATCATAGCGCAGAAGGCACTGTTCCGGCTGGCTCCGAACTGCTGTCCGTGAACGGCAGGAGCAGCCGCGAGATGGTGGCCGAGATGATGAGATACGTGAGCGGCGAGCGTTACTTCTACCGCACGGATCGCGTCAACGGCGACTTCTCCGCGCTCTTCGATATGCTCTATCACGCCGACAGCTACGCGGTGGAATACCGCCCTGAGGGCAGCACGGCGGTGCAGAAGGCCACGTTGGCCCCGGCAGAACAGGCAAGGCCGAAAAGCACGGCGGCCAAGAAGCAGCCCCGCAAGCGGCCTGCCAACTATTCGTTCCGCCTGATGGATGATGGCCGCGTGGCCGTGATGGACTTCCGTTCGTTCAGCGACCCGAAGCGGATGGGAGAGTTTGCCGACTCTATGTTCGCCACGCTGCGCCGCGAAGGCATACGCGACCTTATCATAGACGTGCGCAACAACGGCGGCGGCAATTCTGCAGTGGGCGACACCCTGCTGCGCTACATAGCACCGAAACCATTCAAACAGTTTGGCAAAAGCCTTGCGCGGGTAACGCCCACAACGAGGCGGCTTGGCAATCGTGGCGTACCCGCCCCGGGGTGGTACTACTACGCCGGTGCTGCCGCCAGCCCGATGGTGGAGCCCCGCACCACCGCCGAGGGCCACTACGACGGTCGCGTGTGGCTGCTCGTGAGCCACCATACGTTCTCTTCGGCTTCCTCGTTCTCGTGGGCGTTTAAGTATTTCGGCATGGGTACGGTAGTAGGCGAGGAGACTGGAGGCATGAACGTGAGCTATGGCGACGTGCTCCGCTACCGCTTGCCCAACTCAGGGCTCAGCTGCTCCGTATCGTGGAAGCGCTTTTGGCAGTATGGGGCCGACGAGTCCGAAATCCACGGAACGCTGCCCGATGTGGCCGTTCCGCAGGCCGAAGCCCTCGATGCCGCCCTGCAACTCATAGAGAAATCGAGACCATAAAAATTCTAACCGGATAAAAAATAACCGAAATGAGAAAGACATTTGTCCTTATGTCCCTGGCTCTCCTCGCTGTCTGCGTCGGGGCAGTGGCGGCAGGGAAAAAGGCCGACCCTGTGGGGCGGCTCGCAGTCTCGGCCGACGGCCGCTTTCTCCAGTATGCCGACGGCCGGCCTTTCTTCTGGCTCGGCGACACGGGCTGGCTGCTGCCCGAGCGGCTCGACCGCGACGAGGCGGCTTATTATCTCGACCGCCTGGCCGCCGCCGGCTACAACGTGGTGCAGGTGCAGGTGATAAACGCCATCCCCGCTTTCAACGCCTACGGGCAGATGTCCATGCCGAGCGGCTTCAACTTCGAGGGCATCGACCGCCCCGGGGTGTACGGCTACTGGGATCACATGGACTACATCATCGACCAGGCAGCGCGCCGCGGCATCTACGTGGGCATGGTCTGCATATGGGGAGGCATGGTGAAGGCGGGGCTGATGGACGCCGACGAGGCCCGGGCCTACGGCAAGTTCCTGGCCGGGCGCTACAAGGACAAGAAGAACATGGTGTGGATAATGGGCGGCGACATACAGGGCGACATACACCCGGAGGTGTGGGACGCCCTGGCCACCACCATAAAGCAGATAGACAAGAACCACCTCATGACCTACCACCCGCGCGGCCGCTACACCTCGGCGCGGTGGTTCAACGACCGCCAGTGGCTCGACTTCAACATGTTCCAGAGCGGCCACCGTCGCTACGGCCAGCGCATGGGCAACAAGGATTACCCTATACCCGACGGCACCGAGGAGGACAACTGGATGTACGTTGACTCTGCCTGGAAGTACAAGCCGATAAAGCCCGTGCTCGACGCTGAGCCGAGCTACGAGGACATTCCGCAGGGGCTGCACGACGGCGACGAGCCGCGCTGGCAGGCCGCCGACGTGCGCCGCTATGCCTACTGGTCGGTGTTCGCAGGCTCGTGCGGCCACACCTACGGCCACAACGCCATCATGCAGTTCGTGCGCCCCGGCGTGGGCGGGGCCTACTTTGCCGACGGCGAGCGCAAGCCGTGGTACAAGGCGCTCGACGACCCCGGCTTCAACCAGATGCGCTACCTCAAGCAGCTCATGCTCACCATGCCTTACTTCAGCCGCCGGCCCGACCAAAGCATCGTCCTGGGCAACGGCACCCGCTACGAACGGCTGGCCGCCACGCGCGGCGACGGCTACCTGATGGTGTACAACTACACGGGCCGCGAGATGCGCATAGACCTCTCGAAGACCGGCGCGGAGCGCAACCGCGTTTGGTGGATGGACGCCGCCACGGGCCGCCTCACGTACCTTGGCGAGCATGACGGCGGCGTGCGCACCTTCCGTTACCACGGCCAGGGCGACGGCGTGCTCATCGCCATCGACGCCGCCAAGGACTACATCAGGCAGGGCCAGGCATCCATCATGCCTGACGAGGCAGCCGAGGAGAAAAACCGCACGGAATAGGGCAAGGCCCGGCTGAATGCCGCAAACCATAAAACAGACTGAACCATGAAACTTAGACTACTGCTCCTGGCCGTGCTCCTGCCCCTCGTGTCGGCGGCCAAGGTAAGTGTGACGGGGCTGCTCACCGAGGGCCTCGACAGTCCGCTTGCCCTCGACACCGACCGCCCGCGATTCTCGTGGAAAACCGTTTCCGACGAGCAAGGCATCATGCAGACTGCCTACGAGATAGAGGTGGCCACCTCTGTAGGGCGGCTCGAAAGCGGCCAGGCCGACCTCTGGCGCTCGGGCCGCGTGGAGTCTGCCCGCCAGCTGTGGGTGGCCTACGGCGGCAAGCAGCTGCGCAGCGGCATCCGTGCCTGCTGGCGCGTGAGGGTTACCACCAACCGAGGCACCACCGGGTGGAGCCGCCCGCAGGAGTTTGGCATAGGATTGACAGGCGAGACCGACTGGCGTGGCCGCTGGATAGGGCTCGAACGGCTCTTGCCCGGCGAGCGGCGCGGCCTGCGCACGCGCCTCGCCGCCCGCTACCTAAGGCGCGAGTTCCGCCTTCAGGGCAAGCCCGTAAGGTGCGCCACGGCCTACGTGGCCGGCCTTGGCCTCTACCGCCTGTTCATTAACGGGCGCGAGGTGGGCGCGGCCGACGTGCTCAAGCCCGTGCCGAGCGACTACCGCCGCACCGTTTATTACAACGCCTACGACGTTACGCCCATGCTCGACACGCTCACCGCCGTGGGCATAGTGCTGGGCAACGGGCGCTACTTCCCCATGCGGCAGGACAAGCCCTGGAAGACGCCCGTGTTCGGCCTGCCAGCCTGCCGCATCAACATAATAGTGGAATATGCCGACGGGCGCACCCAGAGGCTCGTCACCGACGAGTCGTGGCGCATTACCGCCAGCGGCCCCATCCGCGCCAACAATGAGTACGACGGCGAGGAGTACGACGCCCGCATGGAGCTTGAGGGCTGGACGCGCCCCGGCTTCGACGACTCAGCATGGCTCCCCGCCTGTCGCGCCGCCATCCCTTACGGCACGCTGCGCGGCCAGGTGACGCCCGCCATGGAGGCCCGCCCCGTGGGCAAGGCGCGCTCTGCCGTGCGCCGCGCCGGCGGGCTCGTGCTCGACTTCGGGCAGAACATGGCCGGGTGGGTGGCCTTCGAGCCGCGCGGCAGGGCGGGCGACACCATCCGCCTGCGCTACGCCGAGAGGCTCAACCCCGACGGGACGCTCTATACCGAAAACCTGCGCGACGCCCTCTCCACCGACGTCTACGTGTGCTCGGGCCGCGAGCAGGGGCAGTGGCAGCCGTCGTTCGTCTACCATGGCTTCCGCTACGTGGAGGTGACCGGCATGGAGGATGCCCGCGCCGACGACTTCACGGCCATGCTCGTGGCCGACAGGATGGAGCGCGCGGGCGAGTTCAGCTGCTCCGACAGTACGCTTACGCAGCTCGTGGAGGCCGCCCGCTGGGGCCTGGCCAGCAACTACAAGGGCATGCCCGTAGACTGCCCGCAGCGCAACGAGCGCCAGCCCTGGCTCGGCGACCGCACCGCCGGGGTGATGGGCGAGCCGTGGCTCTTCGGCTGTGGCAGGCTCTACGCCAAGTGGGTGCGCGACATCTGCGAGGCGCAGCGCGAGGATGGGTGCATCCCCGACGTGGCACCCGCCTTCTGGAACTACTACACCGACGACGTTACCTGGCCCGCCGCGCTGCCCATGGCCTGCGACATGCTCCTCACGCGCTACGCCGACACGCTGCCCGTGCGCTGGGCCTATCCTGCCATGGCGCGCTGGATGCGCCACATCACGGCCACCTACAGCCGCGACGGGCTGATAACCAAGGACAAGTATGGCGACTGGTGCGTGCCGCCGGAGTCGCCTAAGCTCATCCACAGCCAGGACCCCGCCCGCAAGACCGACGGCACCCTCATAGCCACGGCCTACACAGTGCGCTGCCTCGCCCTGCTGGAGAAGTTTGCCTCGCTGCTGGGCCGCTGGGCCGACATCGCCGAGTGGCGCAGCTGCCGCGAGGCCATGGCCGAGGCGTTCAACCGCCGTTTCCTCACCGTGCGCCGCGGCACGTCGCCCGCGCCGGGCCATGCGCTCTATCCCGACAGCGTGTTCTATGGCAACAACACGGCCACGGCCAACATCCTGCCGCTGGCCTTCGGCATTGCGCCCGACAGCCTGCGCCCCGAGATAACCAAGAACCTGGTGGAAAACATCATAATGAAGAACAGCGGCCACGTGCCGAGCGGCGTGATAGGCACGTCGTGGCTGCTCACCACGCTGACCGACAACGGCTTTGCCGACGTGGCCTGCCTGCTTGCCACCAACCGCTCGTACCCCTCGTGGGGCTACATGCTCGACCACGGGGCAACCACCATCTGGGAACTGTGGAACGGCGACACGGCCAGTCCCAAGATGAACAGCGGCAACCACGTGATGCTGCTCGGCGACCTGCTGCAGTGGTGCTTCGGCCGCCTGGCGGGCATCAACGTGGCTGGCAACGGCGGATGTGCAGCGGAAAACCGTGGTGGCACGGCGGGCGGCAATGGTGGAGCCGGGGCATCGGCAAAGGCCGATTTCCAGTTCAAGATACTCGATTCACAGTTGATAGACAGTGTTTCGGCTATCTACGAGTCGCCTTACGGGCGGGTGGCGAGCAGCTGGCGCAAGACCCTGCAGCGGCTCGACTGGACTGTGGAGGTGCCTTGCAACACCGTGGCCGACGTGTGCCTGCCCGGCGGCGAGGTGAGGCGCGTAGGCTCGGGCCGCCACCATTTCAGCCTCAGCCTGCCCACGGCCCATCCCGCCATAGTTAAGGACGAGTTCCTGTACACCTCGGCCCCGTTCCCGCAGTGCCACGCGTCTACCATCGTTGAGACCAGCGGCGGCGACCTCGTGGCGGCCTATTTCGGCGGGAAGCACGAGCGCAACCCCGACGTTTGCATCTATGTGAGCCGCAAGGAAAAAGGCTCCTCCACGTGGAGCGAACCCGTGCTGGCCGGCGACGGCGTGTTTGCCCTCGGCACAGCCGACGCGCTGCTGGCCGGAATAAACGACTCCACGACCGATGCCTCGGCCGGCCCCGTGCTGCCCTACCACCGCGGTGGCCGGCTGAAGCGCAAGGCTTGCTGGAACCCCGTGCTCTTCGAGATGCCCGGCGGCGAGCTTTGGCTCTTCTACAAGATAGGCCTGCGCGTGGCCGACTGGACGGGATGGGTGGTCAAATCGCGCGACGGCGGGCGCACGTGGGGCCGCCGCGAGCCTCTGCCCAAGGGCTTCCTCGGCCCGGTGAAGAACAAGCCTGAGATGGTGGGCGGCCTGCTCGTATGCCCGTCGAGCACCGAAACGGGCGGCTGGAAGCTCCACTTTGAGCTTTACGACCCCAAGAGCGGCCAGTGGACCTACGTAGGCCCGATAGCCGCCGGGCTCGCCCCGCGCACCGAAGACACCACCGACGTGAAGCCCATCGACTGCATACAGCCCTCCATCCTGCGCCTGGCGGACGGGCGGCTCAAGGTGCTCTGCCGCACGCGCAACGGCAGGCTGGCCACCTCCGAGAGCCGCGACGGGGGCCGCACGTGGAGCCGTGTGACGCTGACAAGCCTGCCCAACAACCAGTCGGGCACCGACGCCGTGACCCTGGCCGACGGCAGCCACGCCCTGACATACAACGACTTTGCCACCCTGCCCGGCACCAAGAAAGGGCCGCGCACACCGCTCAGCCTCGCCGTGAGCCGCGACGGGGAGCACTGGCGCCGCGTGCTCACGCTCGAGGACAGCCCCGTAAGCCAGTATTCTTACCCCGCCATAATCCAAGGGCGCGACGGAATGCTGCACTGCGTCTACACATGGCGTCGCCAGCGCGTGGCCTACAAGTGCATCGACCCCGCCAAGCTGGGGCGCGGCACCAACGCCGCCGTCGGCGCGATGTGAGTCGGCGCAGCCTATGCAAAGGCACCGCTGGGGCGGCCTTGGCCACGAACCAATGCCGCTCCGGGGGGTGGCTTTCCTTTGCTTGTTGCCCCCTGCATTGTCGGCGTGGGCGGCTCCAAGGCGCGGTTGGATGCGGCCGCGATTCATTTTTCATGTGAAAAGCTTGTACGTAGGTAGTGTTTTTTGTAACTTTGCAAACCGTATGGGCCTGTGCCGCCATGCATGGGCGCAGGCAAGGACAGATTGCAGATGGAGACAACAGACATTAAGCAGAATGAGTTTGTGCGTCAGGTGGCCGAGCAGAAATATGAGTACGGCTTCACCACCGACGTGCACACCGAGATAATAGACAAGGGCCTGGATGAGGGCGTCGTGCGTCTCATATCGCAGAAGAAAGGCGAGCCGGAGTGGATGCTCGACTTCCGCCTGGAGGCTTTCCGCCACTGGCAGGCCATGGAGCAGCCTGCGTGGGGCCATGTCCATGTGCCGGAGATTGACTATCAGGGCATTTCTTATTATGCCGACCCATTGGCGAAGAAGGAAGAGGGCAAGAAGGAAATCGACCCCGAGCTGATGAAGACGTTCGACAAGCTGGGCATCCCCCTTGAGGAGCGCCTGGCCTTGAGCGGCGTGGCCGTGGATGCGATAATGGATTCCGTATCGGTAAAGACAACGTTCAAGGAAAAGCTGGCCGAGAAAGGCATCGTGTTCTGCTCCATCGGCGACGCCATAAAGCTCCACCCCGACCTCGTGCGCCGCTACCTCGGCACCGTGGTGCCGTATCGCGACAACTTCTTTGCCGCCCTCAACAGCGCAGTGTTCAGCGACGGGTCGTTCGTCTACATCCCCAAGGGGGTGCGCTGCCCCATGGAGCTTAGCTCGTATTTCCGCATCAACGCCCGCAACACGGGGCAGTTTGAGCGCACTCTCATCGTGGCCGACGACGACTCCTACGTGTCTTACCTTGAGGGATGCACAGCCCCGATGCGCGATGAGAACCAGCTCCACGCCGCCGTGGTGGAGATAGTGGTGATGGACAGGGCCGAGGTGAAGTACTCTACCGTGCAGAACTGGTATCCCGGCGACGAGCAGGGGCGCGGCGGCGTGCTCAACCTCGTCACCAAGCGCGGCGAACTGCGCGGCGAGGGAAGCAAGCTCTCGTGGACGCAGGTTGAGACTGGCTCGGCCATCACCTGGAAGTATCCGTCGTGCGTGCTGCGCGGCGACAACTCAGTGGCTGAGTTCTACAGCGTGGCCCTTACCAACAACCACCAAGAGGCCGACACCGGCACGAAGATGATTCACCTCGGGCGGAACACCAAGAGCACCATCATAAGCAAGGGCATCTCGGCAGGCAAGAGCCAGAACTCTTACCGCGGGCTGGTGCGCGTGGCCCCCGGGGCCGACGGCGCGCGCAACTACTCATCGTGCGACTCTCTGCTGCTTGGCAGCGATTGCGGCGCCCACACGTTCCCTTATATGGACATACACAACGACACCGCAGTGGTGGAGCACGAGGCCACCACGAGCAAGATAAGCGAGGAACAGCTCTTCTACTGCAACCAGCGCGGCATCCCCACGGAGCAGGCCGTTGGCCTCATCGTCAACGGCTATGCCAAGGAAGTGCTCCAGAAGTTGCCCATGGAGTTCGCCGTAGAGGCGCAGAAGCTGCTCAGCGTCTCGCTCGAAGGCACCGTGGGATGAAGGGGAACCGTAAACTTGAGTTGATGATTGAAAGTCGATGATTAAAGGAAACAGCATAAGTGCAACAGGACTGGGAGGCCGGGCGCAGGGCGGTGGCTCCGTGCGTGCTTGCTCGGTCCTTGCCTCTTAATTCTTAATACAGTCAGGGTTATGTTAGAAGTAAAAGACCTTCACGCCAGGATTGGCGACAAAGAGATACTCAGGGGAATAAACCTTACCATCAAGGATGGCGAGACCCATGCCATCATGGGACCCAACGGCTCGGGAAAGTCAACGCTCAGCGCCGTGCTCGTGGGCAACCCTCTCTACGAGGTTACTGCCGGGTCGGTGACGTTCAACGGCAAGGACTTGCTGGCCATGAAGCCCGAGGACAGGGCGCACGAGGGCCTGTTCCTCTCGTTCCAGTATCCGGTGGAGATTCCGGGGGTGTCGATGACCAACTTCATGCGCACCGCCATCAACGAGAAGCGCAAGTACGAGGGCAAAGAACCGATGGGCGCCGCCGACTTCCTGAAGCTGATGCGGGAGAAGCGCAAGGTGGTGGAGCTTGACAGCAAGCTGGCCAACCGCTCTGTCAACGAGGGCTTCAGCGGCGGCGAGAAGAAGCGCAACGAAATCTTCCAGATGGCGATGCTTGAGCCAAGGCTGTCGATTCTCGACGAGACCGACTCCGGGCTCGACGTTGACGCGCTGCGCATTGTCGCCGAGGGAGTGAACAAGCTGAAGACGCCCGAGACGAGCTGCATCGTCATAACCCACTACCAGCGCCTGCTCGACATACTCAAGCCCGACGTAATCCATGTGCTCTACCATGGGCGCATAGTGAAAACCGCCGGCCCGGAGCTGGCCCACGAGATAGAGGAGCGCGGCTTCGACTGGATAAAAGCAGAGGTGGGGGAGGACTGACATGGCAGGCACAGATATGGCAATACACAACGTCAATGGCTCTGCCGCGCAGTACGTGGAGCTTTATTCCTCCTGCCGCGGCATGATTTGCAGCCACGGCGCCGGCGTCATGAACGCCGTGCGCGACGCCGCTTTCGAGGACTTCCGCCGCCTGGGCTTCCCCACCCGCAAGGTGGAACGCTACAAGTACACCGACATGGAGGCCTTGTTCGCCCCAGATTACGGGCTCAACTTGGGCCGCCTGGAGATTCCCGTCGATCCTTACCAGGCTTTCCGCTGCGATGTGCCTAACCTCAGCACGTCGCTCTACTTTGTCGTCAACGATGCCTTTTACTCCAAGCTTCAGCCCAAGGGCCATCTGCCCGAGGGCGTCATTATAGGCTCTTTGGCCGATGAAGCTGCAAAAAATCCCCATTTCATCGAAAAGTATTACTCGCGCATAGCCCCTACTTCGGGCGATGCCGTCACCGCGCTCAACACCATGCTCGCGCAGGACGGCCTGCTCGTCTACGTGCCGCGTGGGGTCAAGGTAGACCGCGCCGTGCAGGTAATCAACATCCTGCGCTCCGACGTCGATCTCATGGCCAACCGCCGCGTGCTCATCATAGTTGAGCCTGGGGCCGAGGTAAAGCTGCTGTTCTGCGACCATGCGGCCGATGACCGCCGCTTCCTCACCACGCAGGTGATAGAGGCTTACGTGGGCGACAACGCCTCCCTCGACCTCTATTGCCTTGAGGAAACCCACGCCAAGAACACCCGCGTGAGCAACCTTTATATAGAGCAGCAGGCCGGCAGCCGCGTAAACCACAACATCATAACGCTGCACAACGGGGTTACCCGCAACAGGACCGACCTCGCCTTCTGCGGCGAGGGGGCGGAGTGCAACCTCTGCGGCTGCGTGATAGCCGACAAGCAGCAGCACGTGGACAACAACACGCTCATCGACCACCGTGTGCCCCGCTGCACGAGCCGCGAGCTTTACAAGTATGTGCTCGACGGGCAGGCCACCGGGGCCTTTGCCGGGCGTGTGCTCGTGCGCCACGGGGCGCAGCACACCGTGTCGCAGGAAACCAACCAGAACCTTTGCGCCACGCGTGAGGCGCGCATGTTCACTCAGCCCATGCTCGAGATTTACGCCGACGACGTGAAGTGCTCCCACGGCTCCACCGTGGGCCAGCTCAACGATGCCGCGCTCTTCTATATGCGCCAGCGGGGCATACCCTTGAAGGAAGCCAAGCTCTTGCTTGAGTTTGCCTTCATCAACGAGGTGATTGACCAGATGCAGCTCGCGCCGCTGCGCGACCGCCTCCACTACCTCGTGGAGAAGCGTTTCAGGGGCGAGCTGAGCAAGTGCGAGGGCTGCAAGCTCTGCAAGTGAGGCTGGCACCCATTGCTCGCAGTTCTTCAGGTCCTGCCTCTGCTCTCCCAGTTATCTAAGCCTCCCAGTCATCTCTGTTCTCCCATTGCTCCCAGTTCTCCCATAAAAACTAAAGATATGTTCGACCTCAATGCCGTCCGCCAGGACTTCCCCATCCTCTCGCGCACAGTCTATGGCAAGCCGCTTGTCTACCTCGACAACGCCGCCACCACCCAGAAGCCGCTCTGTGTGCTCGATGCCATGCGCGAAGAATACCTCAACGCCAACGCCAATGTGCACCGGGGGGTGCATTACCTCTCGCAGCGGGCCACCGAGCTTCACGAGGCGGCCCGCGAAACCGTGCGCCGTTTCATCAATGCCGGGAGCACGGGCGAGATAATCTTCACCCGCGGCACCACGGAGAGCATCAACCTCGTGGCCTCCTCGTTCTGCGATGCCTTCATGCAGCCTGGCGACGAAGTTATAGTCAGCGTCATGGAGCACCACTCCAACATCGTGCCGTGGCAGCTCCAGGCGGCCAGGCGGGGCATAGCCCTTAAGGTAATCCCCATGGACAGCCGGGGCGACCTTTGCCTCGATGAAATCGAGGGTTTGTTTACCGAAAGGACCAAAATAGTGAGCATTGCCCACGTGAGCAACGTGCTCGGCACGGTGAACCCCGTGGACGAGATAATACGCATTGCCCATGCCCACGGGGTGCCAGTGTTGGTGGACGGAGCCCAAAGCGCGCCCCACTTCAAGGTAGACGTGCGCTCGATGGATTGCGACTTTTTCGTGCTTAGTGGCCACAAAATGTACGGTCCCACCGGCATCGGCGTGCTTTACGGCAAGGAAGAGTGGCTCAACCGCCTGCCGCCCTACCAGGGTGGCGGCGAGATGATAGAGAGCGTGAGCTTCGAGAAGACAGTGTTCGAGAAGCTGCCGTTCAAGTTTGAGGCCGGCACGCCCGACTACGTGGCCACCCACGGGCTGGCCAAGGCCATTGAATACATCGAAGGCCTGGGGCTCGACTCCATCGCCGAGCACGAGCGCGAGCTTACTAACTACTGCATGGAGCAGCTCCGCACGGTCGATGGAATCAGGCTTTTTGGCGAGTCGGAGCACAAGGACGCTGTGGTTTCGTTCCTTGTGGGCAACATCCACCACCTCGACATGGGCACGCTGCTCGACCGCCTCGGCATAGCCGTGCGCACCGGCCACCACTGCGCACAGCCGCTTATGGACCGCCTCGGCATACTCGGCACTGTCCGCGCATCGTTCGCGCTCTACAACACCAGGGAAGAAGTGGATGCCCTCGTGGAGGGTGTGCGCCGCGTCAGCAAGATGTTCTGATGCCCGCACGGCGGCACTTCAGCAGCGCCGAGGCCAGCCAGCATACGCATACCGCCCTGAGGGCAAGGTGGCAGTCGGCGGGGAACACGGCCATGGCGAAGGCCGCCTGCGCGTTTGTCAGCAGCAGGGCCTGCCTTGTGCTCACCTTTGTGCCGAGCACGCTCGAGTAATAGTTGGCAACGGGGGCAATCAGCCTTTGCACGGCCTTTGCGGCCATGGTGGCCATTGAAGTAGGGGCCTGCCCTTGGCAGGCGTTGGCGTTGAGTGTCAGTTCCTTTTTCATCTTTGTGGTTTTTTGCGGTTTATTGCATTGCTTTCTGCTGCAAAGTAACCTGCTTTTTGTGCACAAACAGTTCAAAACGAAAATAATACAGTTAACAATCCATAACCATTAACACCCTTTAGCAATTCAGCCATGCTTGCAAACCATTACCACGAAGGCCTGATAGAGGCCGGTTGCGACGAGGCCGGGCGCGGCTGCCTTGCCGGCAGCGTGTATGCCGCAGCGGTGATTCTGCCGCCCGACTACCATAACGCCTACCTCAACGACTCGAAGCAGCTCACCGCCCGCCGCCGCCGCGAGCTGCGCGAGGTGATAGAGCGCGATGCCGTGGCCTGGGCCTTGGGCGTGGTTACGCCCGAAGAGATAGACCGCATCAACATCCTCAACGCCAGCATCCTGGCCATGCACCGCGCCCTCGACGCCCTCGCCGTGAGGCCCGAGGCAGTGATTGTAGACGGCAACCGCTTCAAGCCCTACCGCAACCTGCCGTATGCCACCATAATAAAAGGTGACGGCAAGTACCTTTCGATAGCTGCCGCCAGCATTCTTGCCAAGACCTATCGCGATGAATACATAGAAGCCTTGGCCCTTGAATACCCCCAGTACGACTGGCATGGCAACAAGGGCTACCCGACGAAAAAGCACCGAAATGCGATAAAAACCTACGGAATCACCCCATTCCATCGGCGCACGTTCAATCTGCTGGGTGACGGCCAGCTGCCGCTGTGGCCGTCGGAAGAGTGACGGCGCGCCACGGCCCTGCGCCCCCGCCGGTTGCGCCGTGCCGTGGGAGCTACCGGCCTTCGGTGGGCTTGTATTCGGCGCAGATGGCATCGAAGTCGAAGGGGTCAATCTCCTCTGCTGCAATCTTGTCGCACAGCGCGGGGTCGTCGGCCAAGTATTCTATCCAGAAATCCCTCCTTTTCTTCTTCGTTGGGGCCCCCTTGAATAGCAGCGTGGGCTCGGTGTCGCCCGGCTTGGCCGCATAGTAGGTAAAGTGTGCGCCCTTCACGGTGAGCGTGCCGCCCTTGTCGATGTAATAGTCGGTGCTCCGTGCGAACACCATGAGGTGGTCGCCGGCCTCAGCCACGGCCATCCACAGCTTGTCGTAGTAAACGAAGAGGTGCTTGGCGTCGGGCGCCTTTTCGTTCCAGGCCATCAGAGAGGCTATGTCCTCCGAGTCAATCTCGCGCTTCTGGCCGAGCGAGTCGCGTATGGTTACGTCCTTTGTTCCCACGTTGGGCAGCTTTGCCTCGCCCCTCACGGTGGTGCCGTCGGTGAGCGATGCCACCACGGGAAAGCGCTTTACCTCGCGCGACAGCTCTATCGACGTGGTTACCACCTGGCACGAGGCCATGGCCATGGCCGCCGCGCAGGCGGCCGCTTGCTTGATAATGTTGGTTTTCATGGGCATTACTTTTCTTTTTGTCAATCATTCGGAGGCAGGAATCCTTCTCGTGCGGAAGTCGCTCGTGCGGAAGCCTACGCGCACGCCCACGCCCCAGTTGAGCTCCTTGCCCGCGTAGGCGGCCTGCGCAAACAGGCCCAGCGCCACCGAGCGGCCCACTTGGTGCTCGTAGCCCAGCCGGGCCATGGCCATCAGGCCGCTGTTGTCGTCGTCAGGCTCAAGCCTCTGCTTGCCCTCGTAGTAGGCGTGGGAGTATTTCACGAAGGCATAGCCGGCGTAGAGCGCGAGGTAGAAGCGGTCGATGTTGTTGCTCAGCAGGTCGAGGCACGGGCCGATGGCCAGCTGAATCTGCGTCTTGCTGTCGTCGAGTTTGTCGGTGTGGGGCAGTCCGCCGGATTCCGTCTCCACTGTGGTCGAGCCTTCGTAGCGCGACATCCCCGCCACCAGCGAAGCATACAGAGGACTGCGCCAGTGCACGTCCATGTCTGCGGCGAGCGTGTATCCGCCCTTTCCGTAAGTGCCGCCAAAGCTCTCGTGGCTCATTGCCACCGAGTATTGCGACCACTCCCACTGCTGCGCCCGCAGCCCGGTGGCGGCGCAGCAGGCCATTGCGGCCATCAGCAGCAGGCGCCGGGGCGTCATGACGGGCCCCCTTTCCCCGCCGTTTGTTGGCGGTTGCTGCGCAAGGCCATGCGCACGTCGTAGCCATGGTTGGCGCGGGGGGTGTAGCGCCGGCAAATCTCGGCGAAGTCGAGCGCGCTCACCTCGCCCTCCTCAATGTCGCGGCACAGCTGCGGGTCGTCGCTGAGGAAGCTGCGCAGCGCCCTTCCCACCACCGCCCCGGGCCTGCCGCAGGTGGTTAGGTAATGGCCCTCGGCGCCGTCTTTCAGCCCTATTATGTAGGCATCGCCGTCGGCGAAGCTCACCGAGGTGAGTCTTCCGTCGCGGTCGTAGTGCCAGCTGGCCGCCAGCATGGCTATGCGCAGGTGGGGCCCGCTGCCGAGGCACACCATCCACGAGGCGGGTTGCAGGCTGCCGCCCCGGTCCTTGTATGGGGCGCAGATGAACGTAGCCCCGCCCCCGCCTTGGCCGCCGAACACCATCATGCCCACGCTGTCGGGGCTCAGCCTGAGCCTGCTCCCGTCGGTGGTGGCCAGGGTGAAGCGGTGCGCGCGGCAGTCGGGCAGCAGGGCCTTGCCCCTTAGCCTGGCGCCGTCGGCCATTATCACCACGGCGTCATGTCTGGCCAGCTCCTCGCTTACGAGGCTGCCAACGCTGCACGAGGCCAGCGCCACCGCGGCTGCGCCTGCGGCCATGGCCTTTGCCGCCCGTTTCATGCGGCTGCTGTCGTTGCTTGCCATGAATGTAACCATCGCAGTTTTTTTTTTGAATGTCAGCGCAGCTACCGCCCTTGGCAGTTGGATGTACCTTAAGCGGTTGCCGCTTGGGCGCGCTGCGCAGCTTCCGCAAAGCGTCGGCTCCGGGCAAGCAGGGCGTCCATGGCGCAAATATACAAAATTTATCAATTGATAGTGCCACCCCCCCCCCAGTTTAACTTAGGTTAACCGTTGGCTGCCCCGCCTGCCCGTTGCTGTGCGGGTGCTGGATAGGCAAGTCCCGAGCCCGCGTACAGCATGTGCGGTTCGGCTGAGGAACGCGCCGCCCGGCCACATGGAGACGGGGCGGAAGTGTAAGGAAAACGGAAAGGAAAGGGCATGACCATGCAATCCGCTGACTGTCAGCGGATTGGCAAAGCGGGCCGTTTTGCCCAGCAAAACGGCCCGCTTCATCTTGCAAGACAGCCTGTTTCGCCCAGCGAAACAGCCCGTTTCGCTGGGCGGTGCGGCCAGCATGGCGTGACGGCCGCCTTTTTGTAAGGAAATGTTACCCCGCCGCCCGCCGGCGGCCACCGGCTCGCAGGGACCGCCGGCGGGAGGCCCCTGCGGCCCCGCCCCCAAAACAATGGGGCAAAGATGCCCGATTCCGGATAATTTGTGCTACCTTTGCAGTCACAACAACATAAAAACTCAGCAATATGGGAAAAGTTATACTTACTGGCGACCGCCCCACGGGCAAGCTCCACCTGGGCCACTACGTAGGCTCGCTGCGCCGCCGCGTGCAGTTGCAGGAGGAGGGAGCGTATGACCGCATGTTCGTGTTTATGGCCGACGTGCAGGCCCTTACCGACAACGCCGACAACCCCGAGAAGATAAGGCAGAACATAATAGAGGTGGCGCTCGACTACCTCGCTGCGGGCCTCGACCCGCAGAAGTGCACGCTATTCGTGCAGAGCCAGATAGCGGAGCTGGCCGAGCTTACCACCTACCTGATGAACCTCATCACCGTGTCGCGCGTGCAGCGCAACCCAACGGTGAAGACCGAGATAAAGATGCGCAACTTCGAGGCCAACATACCGCTCGGCTTCTTCTGCTACCCCGTGAGCCAGGCTGCCGACATAACGCTCTTCAAGGCCACCACCGTGCCGGCCGGCGAAGACCAAGAACCCATGCTCGAGGTGGCGCGCGAGCTTGTGCGCCGCTTCAACCAAACTTACGGCCCGGTGCTCGTGGAGCCAGAGATAATGCTGCCCGAGAACGCCACGGCGCGCCGCCTGCCCGGCACCGACGGCAAGGAGAAGATGAGCAAGAGCCTGGGCAAC
This sequence comes from uncultured Prevotella sp., assembly GCA_944319915.1. Classification (GTDB taxonomy): domain Bacteria; phylum Bacteroidota; class Bacteroidia; order Bacteroidales; family Bacteroidaceae; genus Prevotella. The sequence continues at coordinate 54,902 of CALUEY010000001.1, forward strand.
TGCATCTACCTCAGCGACTCGGCCGACGAGGTGTGGCAGAAGGTGCGCTCCATGTACACCGACCCTAACCACCTCAACGTGAGCGACCCAGGCACCGTGGAGGGCAACGCCGTGTTTACCTACCTCGACGCTTTCTGCACCGATGCCGACTTTGCCGAGCTGTGGCCCGAGTACGCCTGCCTCGACGAGCTTAAGGACCACTACCGCCGGGGCGGCCTGGGCGACATGAAGTGCAAGAAGTTCCTCTATGCCGTGCTCGAGAAGATGCTCGAGCCAATGCGCCGCCGCCGCCACGAGTGGGAGCAGGACATACCCGGCATTTACGACATACTGAAGGCCGGCACCGAGAGCGCCCGCGCCGTGGCCGCCCAGACCATGGACGAGGTGCGCCGCGCCATGCGCATAAACTACTTCGACGACGCCGAGCTTATACGCTCGCAGGCGGAACGCTTCGCAAAAAAGTGAAAGGCCGGAAAGCCGGAAAGGCAAAAGGCTGCGCCCACACGCACTGTGGGCGCAGCCTTTTGCCTTTCCTTTATTGCCGCATGGCGGCGGGTCACCTCGCGTTGGAGCGGCGGTAGGCCGAGGGCGAGAGGCCCACGTGCTCCCTGAAGTACTTGCCGAGGAACGACTGGTTGGGGAAGTTCATCTCCGTGGCTATCTCCTTTATGCTCTTGCTCGAGTTCTTCAGCATCAGCCTGAGCTCCAGGGTCACGTAGTTGTCTATCCACTCGTTGGGCGTGCGGCGGCTCACCTGCCTCACGGTCTCGGCCAGGTACTTGGGCGTGATGCACATCTGCGCGGCATACCACGCCACGCGCCGCTCGCTCTTGAAGTGGGCCTCCACGAGCCTTATGAAGTCGGTGAAGATGGCCTCGGCGCGCGGGCTGTGGCCCTCGGCGGCAGCCTTCAGGCGGCTTACCACTCCGCTGAGGTCGTAGAACATGGCGAGCACGAGCGCCTGCACCACCTTGCGGCGGAACGGGTGCTCGGTTTCGGCCGTCTTGGCCTTGAGCATGCGGAAGTAGCCCTTGAACACTTCGGCCTCGCGCTCGGTGAGGCTCACCACGGGGGTGGCCTTGGCGAAAATGAGCATCGCCGATATGTCGCTCACGTTGCGCACCGTTTCGTGGTAGAAGTCCATCGACATCACCATGCACAGCCCCCTGAGGCTGGCGCTCCCTGAGAGGCTCTCCACCACGTGGCGCTCGGATATTATCACCACGTCGTTTTTCCTCACCTCCTTGACCACGGTGTCGATGGCGTAGCGCGCGCTGCCTTCGGTGCACAGGGCTATGAAGATGAATGTCATGCGGCGCGGCCCTGCGGGTATCGGGGCCTTGCGTATGTCGTCGTAAAGCAGTATGTCGTTGCCTATGAAGTCGGCGTGGCTCAGCTCCATCTTGGCCGAGGTGAAGCTGGTGTCTAATATTTTCTCCATCCCTTTTTCTCCTCTGTTGTGGCCGCAGGCCCTTGTGCCGCCGCTGCCGCCGGGGCGGCCATGGGTGCGCTTGTGGCCATGCAGGCGCAAATATAAGCATTTATTTTCATTCCGAGCGAATAAAAGCGAACTTTAGAACACGAAAAACTATCGTTCCACGCATGGTTTCAAGCCGATTGTGCTTAACTTTGCAGCATTAAACCATTTCTATGACCGCTATCCCGAATGCTTTGCGCCGGCTCGCTGTGGCCTGCTGCCTGCCGCTGGCGGCCTGCGACGGCGTGTTCGACTACCATCCCTACGATGTGCGCTTCGGCGGCGAAACAGGCATCAACCGCAGCGCCACAGAGCGCATAGAAGCCGCCATGGCCGGGCACGACACGCTGCGCGTGGCTTTCATCTCTGACAGCCACGGCTGGTATTCGGCCACGGAGGACATGGTGGCCGACATCAACCGCCGGGCCGTGGCCGACTTCGTAGTGCACCTGGGCGACCTCACCGACTGCGGCACCGTGAAGGAATACACCTGGCAGCGCGACATTCTGGCCGGCCTGAGGGTGCCTTACGTGGCGCTGCTGGGCAACCACGACTGCCTCGGCACGGGCGAGGAGATATACCAGCGGATGTATGGCGATACCAACTTCAGCTTCATTGCCGGGCGGGTGAAGTTCGTGTGCCTCAACACCAACGCCACCGAGTACGACTACGTGGCGGCAAACCCCGACTTCGACTACATGGAGGAGCAGCGCACGGCAGACTCGGCCTGCTTCGACCGCACTGTGGTGTGCATGCACGCCTGCCCTTACAGCGACCAGTTCAACAACAACGTGGCCAAGCCTTTCCAGCTCTACGTGCGCCTCTTCCCCGGGGTGCAGTGCTGCATCTACGGCCATGACCACCGCCAGGCGGCCTCCGACATCTTCGGCGACGGCCTGATGTATTACGGCGTTGATTGCGCCGACCACCGCAGCTACCTGCTTTTCACTTTTACACCCGGCGGATATGAGTATGAGGTTGTTGGCTTTTAGCATCGCCATGGCCGCCACAACGGCCTTGGCATCGGCGCAGGGCTACACTTGCCGGGCCTGCGGCGTGGCCCAGCCTGCCGCACCAGGCCCAGCCGCCGCGCCCGACACCGCCCGCCGCGGCTCGGTGCTCACGCGCTACGACCACCGCGTACACCGCTACCGCCGCCGCTGGCTGAGCCTCATTCCCACGCAGACCGTGGTGCAGTTTGCCGGCAACATGGGGATGCTGTCGTTTGGCGTGGGGTGGGAGTACGGGCGGCGCAAGCAGTGGGAAACCCACCTGCTCTTCGGCTTCCTGCCCAAGGCGCAGAGCGACCGCACAAAGACCACCATGACGCTCAAGGAGAACTTCATCCCCTGGAGCCTCAACATAGGCCGGGGCTGGGCCGTGGAGCCGCTCTCCGTGGGCCTCTACCTCAACACGGTGTTTGGCCCGGAGTTCTGGCAGAAGCAGCCTGCGCGCTATCCCGACAGCTATTATCCGTTCCTTTCGACCAAGATGCGGGTGAACGTTTTCGTGGGGCAGCGCGTTGAACTTACGCTGCCCCGCAACCGGCGCAAGTTCGTTAAGGGCATAACGGCGTTCTACGAGCTGAGCACGTGCGACCTTTACATCCGTGCGCTCGTGCAGGACAGTCACGTGAGGCTCGCCGACATTTTCGGCCTTTCGCTCGGCCTCAAGTTCCAAGTGTTCTGACGGCGGCCCGCCGCAGCCTATCGGAGCGGGCTGCGGCGGGTGTGCCTTTCTATCTCTATCGCTTCTACGCTCATCACGTTCTCGCGCGAAAAGCCCTCCGGGCCTGTCACCACGATGGCTGAAAACTCCTCCGTGGTGAAGTGCAGGCAGGCCTGCTCGTCGGTGCGCCCGGAGCAGATGTAGGTAAGGCTGTTCACCCGGAGCGTGTCGCCCCGGTGCATTCCGCGCAGCGTAAGCCTCACCCAGCCCTCGTGCGGGCGGACAAGGTGGCACACGAGCGTGTCGTCGCTGGCGGCAGGCAGGGCAGGGCTGTGGATGTGGCTTATGCGCCTTGCCTCGCAGGGAATCCTCATGGCGGCTATCGGCGAGGGCGGCAGGCCGCGCTGCTGCTCGGCGTTGAGCCAGCCAATGAGGGGCGTGGAGGGCAGGTTCCACGAGGGTATGAAGAGGTTGGCGTCGATGGTTTCGGTGAGCGTGGTGGTGGCTTGTTGTAGGTGGAGAGGGGCTGGCGGGGAGGCTGGCGGGTGGGTGAGCGCGTTGGCCGGGCGGCAGAGCCAGTCGGCATCGGTGGTTATTGATGTGGCGCCGCAGCCGTTGCCCTCGGCAAAAAGGCAGAGGGCGAGCTGCTTGCGGCTTGGCCTCAGGGGCGAATACCATACGGCCACTACGTTGGTGCCGGCGCGGAGGAAGCGCGCCACGTCGTAGGTGGATAGCCTGACGGTGTCCGACGGCAGCGTGCTGCCGGGCGTAAGCACGTCGGTGGTTACGTTGTAGCCATTGACAAACAGCTCGAACAGTCCGCTGCTGGCTATCGTTATGCGTGCCGCCCTTGGCGGTTCGGCCAAGGTGAACGAGCGCCTGAACCACGCCTGTCCGTGCTGCCCGGCTGCGGGGCAGGCTATCCAGCTTAGCCCCCAGTCTTGTGCTGCGGAGCCGAGGGTGGCCGTAAGCAGTGCTATGGTGAGCAGGTGGCGCATGGGGTGGGTGGGTATTGTAGGTTGGGCAGGGCGTGGCGGCTTATCTGAGTGTTGCCGTCTCGCCCGGCTTTAGGTTTATTTCGGTATGCTTGCCGTTGTAAGCCACGGTGGTGCGTCCACCCTTGGCCGCTGTGATGGTGGCGCGGTCCACCTTTCCTTTGCTCCACTCCATGCTTATGGTGAAGCCACCCCGTGCGCGTATGCCGCTCACCGAGCCTTCGCTCCATGCGTTGGGCAGCGCCGGCAGCAGCTCTATCATGCCGCGGTGGCTCTGCACGAGCATCTCGCAGACGCCGGCCGTGCCGCCGAAGTTGCCGTCTATCTGGAACGGCGGGTGGGCGTCGAGGAGGTTGGGATAAGTGCCTCCGCCCTTGGCCCGGCCATCTCCCGGCGGCACGAAGGCCAGCAGCCGCCGGTAGGTTTGGTAGGCGCGGTTGCCCTCGTGGAGCCTTGCCCATAGGTTGATGCGCCATCCCGTGCTCCAGCCGGTGGTCTTGTCGCCCTTCATGCTGAGCGTGGTGGCGCAGGCCTCCATTAGCTCAGGGTCGGTGATGTGTGTGCCGGGGTAAAGCCCTATGAGGTGCGACTGGTGGCGGTGGTGCGGGTCGCGGTCTTCCCAATCGTGGTACCACTCCTGCAGGTTGCCCTTTCGGCCTATGGCGTAAGGGCGGAGCCGGGCGCGGGCGGAGTCGAGTAGGGCGGCAAAGGGTAGGTCGGTGCCGAGCGTGCGGGCGGCCTCGGCGGTGTTGGCCAGCAGCTCCCGGATTATGGCCATGTCGGCTGTGCCGCCGTAGCAGGTCATGCCGCAATAGCCGCTGGGCGTGATGTACTCGTTCTCGGGCGACGTGCTGGGTGCCGTTATCAGTTCGCCCGGCTTCAGCGGGTTGTCCGTGAGCCATCCGAGGCAGAACTCCGCCGCCCCTTTCATGAGCGGATAGGCAGTGCGGCGCAGGTAAGCGGTGTCGAGCGAGAAGCGGAAGTGCTCGTAGAGCGCGCCCACGAGCCACGCCCCGCCCATGTTCCAGTTGGCCCACTCGGGCTTTTCGCGCTTCTCGCCCACGGGGTTGGCCATGGCCCAGAGGTCGCTGTTGTGGCTTGAGCACCAGCCCTGCGCCACCCCGTAGTAGTTTTTCGCCACGTGGCGGCCGTTCTCGGCGAGTGCGGCTATGAAGCCGTCGAGCGGCTGGGCCATCTCCGGCAGCGCGGCCACCTCGGCCGGCCAGTAGTTCTCCTGTAGGTTTATGTTCACTGTGTAGTTGCCCCGCCATGGCGAGCGCAGCTTGTTGGCCCACAGTCCTTGCAGGTTGGCTGGCACGCCCGGGGTGCGCGAGCAGCTTATGAGCAGGTAGCGGCCATATTGCGCGTAGAGCGTTTCGAGATATGGGTTGGTCTCCTTGCGCTCGGTGTAGTCGCGCAGTTGGCGGTCGGTGGTGCGCGAGTCGAAAGGGTTGGCGGCGCCTAAGCGCAGGCTGAAGCGGGCGAAGAACGCGCGGTAGTCGGCCACGTGGCGGTTGCGGAAGTCGGCGTAGCTGAGGTTGACGGTGTGCCACGCGCGGTCGGCGGCGCGCTCAAGGTAGGGCGCGCCTTGGGTTACGGGGTGGCTGTGCGCCCCGTTGAAGCTCGTGGCGCCAACGATGTAGATGGTGGCCTCGGTAGCGTTGGTTATGGATATTGTGGAGTCGGAGGCGCTTGTGTTGCCCCCGCTGGCCTCGGTGCGCACTATGGTGCAGAAGTGTATGCTCTCCATTGGGCTGCCCAGGGCGTGGCCCGTCATGGTGAGCTGGCCCTTGCCGAAGGCCTTCACCTTGTGCGGCACCTGCGCCGAGAGCCTTACGAGGCAGTTGAGGCCGCCCGGCCGCGATGCCTTTAGGCGTATGGCGATGAGGCTGTCGGGGCATGACGCGAAGTACTCGCGGCTGATTGTGGTGGCGCCCCGGGTGTAGGAGTCGCGGCAGATGGCGCTGTCGATGTCGAGGCAGCGTGTGTATGCCGTTGCCTCGCCGCCGTTGCAGTCGGTTATGGTGAGCGTGGCCAGCGGCTGGTAGTACTCCGAGTTGTGGCCCTGCACGTGAAGCTGGAGCGAGTCGGCGGCGCGGTAGTCCTCGCTGAAGAGCGCTTTGCGGATTTCGGGAATCCAGCGCGAGGCGCCGGCATCCTCGTTGTGGTCCACGGGCTTGCCCGTCCAGAAAGTGATGTCGTTGATGAATATGACGTTCTCGCGGTCGCCCCCGTAGATGAGCGCGCCCATGGTGCCGTTGCCGATGGGCAGCGCCTCCTCGAAGTGGCGCGCCGGGGCGTTGTACACCAGGGCCAGCGGCGACTGCCCGGTTGCGGCTGCCTGTACTGCCGCTGTGGCGGCTATGATGGCTGTCAGCAGGCTTTTAAGGGTCATGGCGGTGGGTTTTGGGTGGTTGCGTGGGGTGGGTGAGTTGGGTGCTGCGGTTGCGGTATTGGTTATGGGGATAATATTGCAGGTGATATTGGTGGGGCTTGTGGTGAGCCACACCAAACGGGTGAAGCCGCCGTGGCAGTCATCCGGCGTGGCGTGATGGCTGTTTCGGCGGCTTCGGCTGTGCTGTTTGGCCTTGCGGCGTCTATGCGTCGATGTTGGCGTATGTGGCGTTCTTCTCGATGAACTCGCGTCGCGGTTCCACGTCGTCGCCCATAAGCATAGAGAATATGTCGTCGGCCTCGGCGGCGTTCTCTATCGTCACCTGCTTCAGCAGGCGCGTGGCGGGGTTCATGGTCGTTTCCCAAAGCTGTTCGGGGTTCATCTCTCCAAGGCCCTTGTAACGCTGCGTGTGGATGTTCTTGCCGTCGTCCACGCCCCCTCCCCACTTGTCGATGAACGCCTGCCGCTGCTGCTCGGTGTAGCAGTACTCGCGCGCCTGGTTCTTGTAGGAGCAGAGGTAGAGCGGCGGCGTGGCTATGTAGAGGTGGCCTTCCTGTATGATCTTGGGCATGAATCGGTAGAAGAGTGTCATGATGAGCGTGTCGATGTGCGAGCCATCGACGTCGGCGTCGGTCATGATTATTATCTTGTCGTAGCGCAGCTTGTCGATGTTGGCCTCCTTGTCGTCCTCCCCGTCGACGCCGAAGCGCACGCCTATGCTCTGAATGATGTTCATCACCGACTCGCTCTCGAACACCTTGTGCCACATCACCTTCTCCACGTTGAGTATCTTTCCGCGCAGCGGCAGTATGGCCTGGGTGTAGCGGTCGCGGCCCTGCTTGGCCGAGCCGCCGGCGGAGTCGCCCTCCACGAGGAATATCTCGCACTCCTTGGGGTCCTTGTTGGAGCAGTCGGCCAGCTTGCCGGGCAGTCCGCCGCCGGTCATGGGGTTCTTGCGCTGCACGCTCTCGCGCGCCTTTCGGGCGGCTATGCGGGCTGTGGCGGCCAGGATCACCTTGTCGCAGATGAGCTTGGCCTCCTTTGGGTGCTCCTCGAGGTAGTAGTTGAGAGCCTCGCCCACGGCCTGCTGCACGGCCCCGGTCACCTCGGTGTTGCCCAGCTTGGTCTTGGTCTGGCCCTCAAACTGCGGCTCGGCCACCTTGATTGATATCACGGCGGTGAGCCCCTCGCGGAAGTCTTCGCCCGCAATCTCTATCTTGGCCTTTTCTATCTGCTTTGATATGGTAGGCTCATTGTCGGCGTAAGCCTTGAGGGTTCGCGTGAGGGCCATGCGGAAGCCTGTGAGGTGGGAGCCTCCCTCGATGGTGTTGATGTTGTTTACGTATGAGTGTATGTTCTCGTTGTAGTCGGTGTTGTACATCACTGCCACCTCGATGGGGATGCCCTGCTTCTCGGTCTTGATGTATATCACGTCGTCGAAGAGGTGCGTGCGGTGGCGGTCGATGTATCTCACGAACTCCTTCAGTCCGTCCTTGGCGTGGAATGTTTCCTGCTTCGTGTTGCCCTCCTCGTCGGGGCGGAGGTCGGTGAGGGTGATGGTGATGCCGGCGTTGAGGTATGCCAGCTCGCGCATGCGCTTGGCTATGATGTCGTACTTGAACTCTGTTGTGGCGGTGAAGATGGTTGGGTCGGGCCAGAACTGCTGGCGCGTGCCCCGCAGCTGCGTCTCGCCCACCACCTTTACGGGGTAGAGGGCCTTGCCTTTCTCGTACTCCTGCTGGTAGACCTTGCCGTCGCGGAACACCTGCGAGAGCATCCTCGTCGACAGGGCGTTGACGCAGCTCACGCCCACTCCGTGGAGTCCGCCGCTCACCTTGTACGACCCTTTGTCGAACTTTCCGCCGGCGTGGAGCACGGTCATCACCACCTCCAGGGCCGACTTGTGCAGCTTCTTGTGCTCGTCCACGGGTATGCCTCGGCCGTTGTCCTGCACTGTGACGGAGCCGTCCTCGTTGATGGTCACCTCTATGTGGGTGCAGTATCCGGCCATGGCCTCGTCGATGGAGTTGTCCACGGTCTCGTTCACGAGGTGGTGCAGGCCCTTCTCGCCGGTGTCTCCGATGTACATCGCCGGGCGCTTGCGCACGGCCTCCAGGCCTTCGAGCACCTGGATGTTGCTCGCGGAATAGTTGCTTTCCTTTGTTATGTCTTCTGCCATTGGTTTGTCTGAGTGTTATCAGGCGCAAAGTTACTAAAAAAATGCGACTTGCCGAAATATTTCCTTGCAAAAAGCGCGCCCGGCGGGCCGTTCAGCCGGGGCCAAAGCAAAGAGCCGCAACCCGTTTGCGCGGGCTGCGGCGATGCCTATGTGTTGTTGTGTCTTTTCTGCCGTTGGCTTACAGCCTGTTCATGTGCAGCGCGAGGCTCGACTTCAGGTTGGCTGCCTTGTTCTTGTGGATGATGTGAACCTTGGCCAGCTTGTCAAGCATCTTCTGCATTCCGGGATACATCTTCACTGCCTCGTCCTTGTCCGTCAGGGCGCGGAACTTGCGCACAGCGTTGCGCATGGTCTTTGCGTAGTATTTGTTGTGAAGGGCCCGCTTCTTGTTCTGGCGGATTCTCTTCAATGCTGATTTGTGATTTGCCATCTTTTAAATTTCTTCGCTAAACAGTTTTTAATTGTAGTCCCTAGGAGAGTCGAACTCCTCTTTAGAGAATGAAAATCTCTCGTCCTAACCGATAGACGAAGGGACCCCGGTGCTTATTTTGCGGGTGCAAAGGTACTGCTTTTGTTCCAACTGGCAAAATTTTTTTGCCTAAAAATTGGCTCCGCGGCTTATTTTTGGCTAAAAGTCAGCGTATTACGGCCCTGCAGGGCCTTGCCGTGCCGCTTCGGTGGTGTGCGCCTTTCTTTCTCCGGCAGGTGCTTTTCTTCGGAAATTCTTCGTAACTTTGCCGCCGTTATGATGACCAGTACCGAGGCGATAGTGCTCCACGCAGTGAAGTATGGCGACGGCAAGCTCATCGTGGATGCGTTCACCCGCGAGTGCGGCAGGCTCTCGTTCGTGGCCGCCGTGCCGCGCACGGGGCGCGGGCGGCTGCGCAAGCAGTACTTCCAGCCGCTGGCGCAGTTATCGCTCGTGGCCGACGTGCGCCCGCGCCTGCAGCTGCACCGCGTGGCCGAGGCGTCGGTTGCCTATGCCTACGCCACGCTCACGGCCGACAGCCGCAAGCTCGCCCTGGCCATGTTCGTGGCCGAGTTCTTGGGCCACGCCCTGCGCGGCGAGCAGCAAGGCGGCGCGCTCTATGACTACGTGGCCGACAGCTTGCAGTGGCTCGATGGCGCCGCCGGGGGCTACGCCAACTTCCACCTTGTGTTCCTCATGCGCCTCACGCGCCTGCTCGGCTTCCGCCCCAACCTCGGCGGCTACTCGCCCGGGTGCTGCTTCGACCTGCGCTCGGGATGCTTCTGCGCTGCCGCGCCGCTCCACGGCGACTTCCTCGCGCCTGCCGAGGCTGCCCGCGTGGGGCTGGTGATGCGCATGGACTACGCCACGATGCACCTCTTCCGCCTCTCGCGCCAGGAGCGCAACCGTATGCTGGAGGTGCTGCTCGGGTACTACCGCATCCACCTGCCGGGCTTCCCGCAGCTGCGCTCGCTCAGCGTGCTGCGCGAGCTGTTCGACTGAGCGAGCCCCGGGGCGGGCCTTCGCCTGCGCAAACAATGTTTACAAGTGGTTTCCCGCCGCCCTGTCTCGCCACGGTTGCCGTGCAATACGGCCTGTTTCGCGCTCCCAAACGGCCTGTTTCGCCATTCAATACGGCTTGTTTTGCAATGCAAAACGGCCTTTGCCGCAACCCGCTGAGGCTCAGCGCGGTATGGCGGAAGGCCGGTTTTGCGAACAATCATTACATTTTTTGCCTGCCCGCTACCTGCCGAGCCACGACTCGGGGTTGAGCTTTGCCTTCTCTCGGCGCAGCTGGAACTGCAGCACGTGGTCGGCCCCCACGGTGCCGAGGGCCTGGCGCGTGCTCACGTGCTGGCCCTTGCGCACGCTCACCGAGGCAAGGTTGAAGTAAACGGAGATGTACTTGCCGTGGCGCACCATGACGCCGCTGCTGCCCGAGCCGGGTATGCTGAACACCGCGCTCACCTCGCCGTCGAAGATGCTGCGGGCCTGGGCGCCCTGCTTCCCCAGTATGCTTATGCCGTTGTTGTTGAGCCTCACGCCCCGCAGGCCGTCCACGTTGTACTGCCCGAAGTGGGTCACTATGCGGTAGGGGCCGGTGATGGGCATGGGCAGGCGGCCGCGGTTGCTCTCGAAGTTGCCGCTTATGCGGCGGTCCTCGGCGTTGAGACTGAAAGCCTCGTCGCTCTTCTTCTTGGCCTCGGCCAGCTCGCGGGCGCGGCTCTTGGCCTCGGCCTTGGCCTTGCGCTCGGCCTCCTTGCGCTCGCGCTCGGCCTCCTCGGCTGCCTCCTCGGCTGCCTTGCGCTTGTCGGCCGTGGCCCGGCGGGCGGCCTCCTTCAGCTGCTCCTCGCGCCGCTTGGCCTCGGCTATGCGCTGCGCGTTGGCCCGGGCGGCCGCCTCGGCGGCTGCCTTCTTGCGCGCTATCTCGGCCTGCCGCTTGCGCTCGGCCTCCTCGGCGGCCTTGCGCTTGGCCTCGGCTATGGCGCGCTGGCGCGCCTTCTCCACCTCGATGGCCACGAGGCGGTCTATCTCTGCGTTGAGGGCGGCGTCGCGCTTCTGCTGCTGCGCTATCACTGCCTGTATGGCTTTTTGCTGCTGCTTGAGCGTGGCCACCACCTTCTCTTGCTCGGCCTGCTTGCCCTCAAGGGCGCGGTGCTCCTGCTCGCCCTTGCTCAGCAGCTCGTCCTTGCGCTTGCGGGCCGCCAGCAGCAGCCCCTGCTTCTGGCTTACCTGGGCCTGCTTGGCCTTTACGGCCTCGCCCTGCGCCCGCTGGTAGGTGGCGTACTCGCGGGTGAAGCGCAGGCGGCGGTACATCTGCGTGAAGCTCTTGGCGCTGAAGATGAACATCAGCTGGTTCTGTATGGAGCGGTTGCGGTGCATGTAGCGCATCGACTTCACGAACTTCTCCTTGCGGTCGGCAAGCTCCTTGCCGAGCGTGGCCAGCTGCCTGTCGAGCCGCGCTATGTCGGCGTTGAGCGTGCCGATGTCGCGGCGTATGGTGTCTATGCTCTTGCGCTTGTCGGCTATCTCGGTGTTGATCACCATGAGGTTCTGCAGCCGTTTCTTCACGTCGCGCTCGTTGTTGCGCAGCTTGCGCTGCTGCGTCTGTATCTGCTTCTTCACCTGGGCGCGCTCGTTGCGCAGCCCCGAGATGGTGGTGGGCTTCTTCTTGGTGGCCTTCTTCTTGGTGGTGCGCGTGGCCTGGGCCTTGCGCTTGGGCGTGGCCTTGCGCGTCTGGGCGTGGCACGGGGCCAGGGCCAGGGCGGCTATGAGCAGCAGTATGTGTAGGCGTCTCATGGGTGTTGGCGGTGGTTTCAGAGTGATGACAGCTTGCGCAGGATGTCGTCGAGCTTCACCTGCTTGTACCTCGATGACACTTCGGTGCGCGTTTCCCAGCCGCTGTCGTGGCCTATGCCGCCAAGCGTGTAGCTAAGCTTCACCGTGTGCTTGGGCGTGGCAAGGGTGACGTCGTTCCTTGTGGGGAACTTTTGGCTGCCCATCTGCTCGAAGCCGCCGTAGTGCCAGGTGAGCCTTGTGTCGCCGCGGGCGGGGTCCTTGTAGGTCACGTTGGCCGTCTTTATCTGCCCGTTGGCCTTGTCGGCCATCCAGCGGTAGGCCAGCGGGCCGCGCTCAAGGGTTACGGCGGCGTCGGTGCCGGCCTCGTAGGCGCTGAAGTCGGCCAGCGCCTGGCCCTGCAGGGTGGTGGAGCCGGGCTTGAAGAGCTCGTTCCAGAAGAGCGCCTGCAGCGAGTGGAAGTTGAGGCCGCTTTCCCTGAGGAAGTCCACCTCGCTGTAGTTCACCTTTATGTACTGCTTGTTGATGCGGTCCATCACGAGCACGTAGTCGGGGGTGAACTCTATGCGGCCCGCCTCTATCAGCCCCAGGGCCACGAGCTGCAGGCGTATCACGTCGTCGCGCTTCATGCGGAGGTTGCCCGATAGCGACATCTCCTTGCCGCCGAGGCCGAGGCTCAGCTTTACCTTCGAGGTCACGAAGCGGGTGTCGGCGTGGCTCACGGCAGCCACCTTGCCCACCATTTCCTGCTTGTCGATGGCCTTGGCGGCTGCCGGTGCCTTGCTTCCTTCCACCGTCTTTGCCGAGCGGCACGACGCCATTGCCAGCGCCAGGGCCGGCAGCAATATCTTCATTAAGCGTAGGGTTCTCATTCCTTGATGTATTTCCGTTGTCTTATCTTCCTTGCGAGCAGCTTGTTGGCGGGGTCCTTGGCGGCGGCGCGGCGCCACAGTTCGAGCGCGGCGCCGATGTCGCCCGCCTTTGCGTGTATGTCGCCGGCGTGCTCCAGTATCACCGCGCTGCTGTCGGTGTCGTTCTGCACGGCCTGGTCGATGTAGATTTTCGCCTCGGCGTAGCGTTCCTGCATGAACAGTATCCAGGCGTAAGTGTCGAGGTAAGTGGCGTTCTTAGGCTCGGCTTTCACGGTCTTGTAGCTCATTTGCTCGGCCTTGTCGAGGCTGTCGCCGTTGATGCTCAGGTAGTATGCGTAGTTGTTCAGGCAGCCTATGTTGTCGGGCTTCCACTGCAGGCACGAGTCGTAAGCGGCGTAAGCCTCGGCGGGGCGGCCCTTGTCGAAGAGCAGGTCGCCCATGACGGCGTAGAAGTCCGACACGATGTCGGGGTCGCTCTGGCTGTTGATGACGCTTATGCCGTTCTGGAACGCGCTCAGGGCGCTGTCGTCATCGTCCTTGCGGAAGTGCGCCATGCCCTCGTAGTAGTAGAACGCCATCTCCTCGGGGTTGTACTGCCGCGCCGCCTTGCAAAGGGAGATGACGCGGTCGAGGTCGTCTCTCTGCCAGGCGTAGGCCACGAGCTGCAGGCGCGCGGCGGCGTTGTCGGGCGCCAGTGCGAGGGCTTTGGTGAGCACGCCCTCTATCTTTGCCTGCGGCATTTTCTTAAGGCTCATGTATGCCGCCTGCATTATGGCCATGTCGGCAGTGGCCTGGGGGCTGTTGGCCATGCAGTCGAAGAAGCGCAGTATCCTTGTGCTGTCGCCCACGCCGTTCTCGCTCTCGGCCACTTCCTGGCGCATGATGTAAGCCCTCACCTCGTCGGCGGTGTTCTTGTTGAGCAGCAGCAGCGTGGTCATGGAGTCGGCCTCGGCCTCCATGTCCTTTTGTTTGTAGTAGGCCCTCATCGACAGTTGGGCGCGGTAGTTGGCCGGCTCGGCTTCCAGTATGTCGGCGTAGATGCCGAGGGCCTTCTTTTCCTGCCCGTTCATGAGCAGTGCGTCGGCATACATCCCGAGGTATCCGAGGTCGTTGGGGTATTGGTCGGCCAGGCTCTTCATCTCGTTGATGGCCGCGTTTTTGTCGCCCATCTGCGAGTAAATCTCGCTCTTGGCGTAGGCCAGGCGCTCGTTCTTGCCCTCAAGCGTCTCCAGCCTGTTGAGCGCTTTGATGGTGTTGGTGTAGTCGGCTTGCTGCCGGTAGAGCTGCACGAGCGTCTCGAGCACGTCGATCCGGCCCGTTTCCCTTGCCGTTATGCGCTCGAGCGTGGCCGTGGCCTCGGCCGGCTTGTTGTTGGCTATGTATGCCTGTGCGAGCGTTTCGAGGTAGGTTGTGTTGGCGGAGTCAAGCTCGGCGGCCCTCTTGAAGCAGGCGAGCGCCTTCTCCTTGTCCTTTAGCGACATGTAGTATTGGGCCAGGTAGAAATGGGCTTCGGGTGCTGCGGGGTTGATGGCCACGCAGTGGCGCAGCAGGTCGAAGGCCGCGTCGCTGTGCCCTTTCTGCCGTTGCATCATGGCTTCGAGGAAGAAGTAGTCGTAGCGGCTGCCCCCGTCGGCAGCCCCTGTGGCCGTGGCGGGCGCGGCCAGGGCCAATGCTATGGCCAGGGCGATAGCCTTGAAGGCCCCTGCGGTGTGCCTGGCGGCATTCGTGGTAGGCTTCATGGCTTTCATTTCACCCCCGTGTGGCCATACCCCCCGGTGCCGCGCTCGGTGTCGCCGAGGTCTTCAACCACTGCGAACCGCCCCTGCTCGTGGCGTGCTATCACCATCTGCGCTATGCGCTCGCCGTCGTTTATGGTGAAGTCTTCGGCCGAGAGGTTCACCAGCAGCACCATTATCTCGCCCCTGTAGTCGGCGTCCACCGTGCCGGGCGAGTTGAGCACGGTTATTCCGTGGCGCAGGGCCAGTCCGCTGCGCGGGCGTATCTGCGCCTCGCAGCCCTCGGGCAGGGCTATGTATAAGCCTGTGCCTATGAGCCTGCGCTCCATGGGGCGCAGTGTCACGGGGCCGTCGGTGCAGGCCCTGAGGTCCATGCCCGCGCTCTGCGCCGTGGCGTAGGTGGGCAGCGGGTGGTGGCCCTTGTTGATTACCTTTATTTCTATCATCTGTGGTTTTGGCTTGTTAGCTAAGGCGCAAAATTAGCCAATAATCTCCGAAAATGCAATGCTTTTGAGCCTAAAAGTAATGTTTTAACGGAAAAAAGCACTAATTTTGCGGTGGTGGTAATGATGGGCGGAGATGCAAAGGCCGGCGGGCAGGGCCGCCGCGCGCCGGCTCTGCCGCGCTGGGCGTGGCCTTCAGGCTGTGCGCCGGCACGCTGAGCCTCCGCCCATATAATAAAATGTATATGATGAACTGGCAACAACTGATAACCGACAAGCGGCTGGGGCAGGAGCACCGCCACGGCCGGCGCCACGACGACCGTTCGGAGTTCAAGCGCGACTACGACCGGCTTATATTCTCGGCGCCGTTCCGCCGGCTGCAGAACAAGACGCAGGTGTTCCCCCTGCCGGGCAGCGTGTTCGTGCACAACCGCCTCACTCACAGCCTCGAGGTGGCCAGCGTGGGCATGTCGCTCGGCGCCGACGTGGCCCGCGAGCTGCTGCGGCGCGACCCCTCGCTGGCCTCGGCCCGCATTGCCGACATTGGGCAGATAGTGGCGGCGGCCTGCCTTGCCCACGACATGGGCAACCCGCCGTTTGGCCACGCGGGCGAGAAGGCCATGCAGACCTTCTTCACCGAGGGTGCGGGCAGCCAGCTGCGGGGGAGCGTAAGCCCCGCGTTCTGGAGCGACATAACCCACTTTGAGGGCAACGCCAACGCCTTCCGCCTGCTTGCCCACCGCTTTTGCGGCCGCCGCCCCGGCGGTTTCGTGATGACATACTCCACGCTGGCCTCCATAGTGAAGTATCCCCACAGCTCGCTCCTGGCGGGCGACAAGGGCAAGTTTGGCTTCTTTGCCACCGAGCAGGAGGCCTACGAGCGCATAGCCCGCGAGCTGGGCCTGCTGCGCCTCTCGGCCCCGGGCGAGCCGCTGCGATGCGCCCGCCACCCGCTGGTGTACCTCGTGGAGGCAGCCGACGACATCTGCTATGAGATAATGGACATAGAGGACGCCCACAAGCTGCGCCTGCTCTCTTACGAAGAGACCGAGCGGCTGCTGCTGGGCTTCTTCACCGGCGAGGAGCAGGAGCGCATACGCCGGCGCATGGAAGAGGAGCAGGTGGACGACACCAACGAGCGCGTGGTTTACCTCAGGGCCTGCGCCATAGGCCGGCTGGAGGCCGAGTGCGTGCGCGCCTTCGTGAGCAACGAGCGGCTGATACTTGGCGGCGAGTTCGTGGGAAGCCTCGTGGGGGCCATGGCCGAAGGCGCCCGCGACGCCTACCGCCGCTGCGCCGACACGGCGGCCAGCCGCATATACCGCAGCAAGCCCGTGCTCGACGTGGAACTGTCGGGCTACAAGGTCATGGCCACGCTCATGGAGCAGATGGTAGACGCCGCCCTGCACCCCGACCGCTACTACTCGCGCCAGCTGCTGGGGCGGGTGAGCAGCCAGTACGACATAGGCTCGCCCGACCTCGAGACGCGCCTCATGGCCGTAATCGACTACATCAGCGGCATGACCGACGTTTACGCCCTCGACGTTTACCAGAAGATGATGGGCATGGCGCTGCCGATAGTTTAACCCAACGGGCGGTTTGGGTTTAATGGAAAATGCCCCGGCACTCCCGGCCTTCCCAGCACTCCCAGTAATCCCGGCTCACTCAGAACACCGGCAGCGCGAGCAGCTGCTGCATCAGCGTCTTGGCCATGCGCTCGTGGCCGGCGTCGTTGGGGTGTAGGCGGTCGGTGTCGGCCTTGTTGAAGAAGCGGGCATATTCGTCCATCATGGGGTAGAGGCCCGAGAGCGCGTTGAGGTCTATCACAGGCACAGCCCAGATGTTGGCAGCCTCCTTCACCGAGCTTACGTAGCTCTCGAGGTACTCGCCGCAGAGGTTGCGGTAGTCCTCGGTGGGCTGCCAGTTCTTGTCGTTCGCGTAGAAGCCTGCGCGGTGTATGGGCGTGAGGAGCACAATCTGCTTTGTGGGATACATTTTCTTCACCGTGCTCAGCGCAATGTTGATGCGCCCCCGGTAGGTGGCCTTGTCCATGCAGAGGTGCTGCTGCTTGCGGCTCACGAGGTGCTTGGGCTCGTGTATGCCCGCCATCACCTGCTCGTCGGTCTCGGTGAACCATTGCCCTATGGGCACCCCGGCGTTGTAGTCGTTGGTGCCGATGAAGATGATTATGGCGTCGACGCTGTCGCCGTGCTCGGCGCGCAGCTTCTCGGCCTGGCGCGGTATGTCGTTCCACTGCCGCCCGCTCACGGCGTATACGTAGGGCGTAATGCCCAGCCAGTCTTGCAGGAATCCCCAGTATTTCTTCTTCGAGGCCTTGTTCCTCGGGTCGGTGATGGAGTCGCCGAAATAGGCCACGCGCTTGCCCTGCCAGGGGTGCGCCATGGAGGTTTGCGCCGCCGCGGGCAGCGCGATGATGGCGCACAGCAGTGCGCACAGGGCCTTCAGGCCCAGCAGTCTTGCTCTTTTTCCCATTGTAGTATGCTGTTTTATGGTTGTTCCGGTCGTAGGTTGACTTTGGCGCGGGCGCGGCGCGGGCTTTGCGCGGGTGGCCATGCCGCCGCTTGCGCAGGGGCAAAGATAGCAATCATTTTCCAAAGGCGGTGCGCCCGCCGCCATTTTTTTTGCATTGCCGGTGGCGGTGCGCGGCAGGCCAACGGCTCTGAAACATTTTTACAAAGAGGCCGCCAGAACCTGCCTGTGGCCGTTTTGCGATGTGGAACGGCCCGTTTGAGGCAACGGAACGGCCCGTTCGGCAGTGCCGGACGGGCCGTTTTGCGCTGTCAAGCGGGTTGTTTCGCAAGTTGCTGCCAGCCAGGTGGTTGCGCTGGGCGGCGCAGAATGCGAAATATGCTTACACATCCTTCCTCATGCCGCGCTCACTCTTGAGAGGCAGCATTGATTTTTTTTGCCTATGGGCAAGGCGAGCACCAAGCATGGGATGGGGGCTGCTGTAAAAAGCCAGGGCCGTTACTTAGCCTTGAGCACCATGTGCTTCATGGGGTGGCCGCCCCAGCTGTTGGTGCCTGCCGCCACGAAGCCCACGCTGGCGTAGAGCCGCTCGGCGCGCGGGTTGTTGTTGTCAACGAGCAGGCCCACAGGCCCGCAGCCCATCTTCGCGGCCCTCTCGGCCGTGGCCCGCAGCAGGGCCTTGGCTATGCCTTGGCCCTGCCATGCCGGCTCCACGGCCAGCGAGTCGAGGTAAAGCTCGCCGGCCGACGTCTCCTCGGGTATGTCCGAGAAGTCGCGCCCAAAGGCTTCCCTCACAGCGTCGATGAAAGGCTGGCGCAGACGGCGCAGCTCGGCGCCGTCGTAGCTCACGCAGGCCCCCACCACGCGGTCGTCGGCATCGACGGCGCACAGGGCGTTGAGGTAACTGTACTGTGTGTCCTGCCGCCCGGCCAGGCCGGTCATGAGCCGGTGAAAGTCACCGGCGGTGTGGGCGTCGCCGTAGAAGTGGCGGCAGCATTCTTCCGACATGGCCTGCATTATGAGCGAGGCTATTTGCGGGGCGTCGGAAGGCCGCCCCTCTCTTATCGTAGTCTTGCATTGCATAGCTTCCCGCCGCGGCGGCGCTTATGCCCCGCGGCGCATTGCAAAATTACGCCCATCCTGCCGCATTGCAAAATGTTTTATTCTTTTTTATGAAATCCAGATGCCGCCTTGACGGATTTTATGCGTATCTTTGCCGCAGTGTCCGCATACGGCGGGCGCGGCGCGCAGGCAGCGCGCCGCCACATATTTTTTTAAATGGAAAAGACATGAACTACAACGACTTTGAGATTAAAGAAACAGTGCGCGACCGCGAGCTGCTGCTCTCGCGCGCCTTCCCTGCGCTCATGCGCAAGGTGTACGTATGGATGACGCTCGCCCTCGTCATCACCGGCATCACGGCCTACGGCGTGGCCACAAGCCCCGGCCTGCTCATGGCCATCATGACCAACAAGGCGCTCCTGCTGGGCATCGTGGTGGCCGAGTTCGCCCTGGTCATCGGCCTCTCGGCGGCCATCCACAAGCTGTCGCTCGCCACGGCCACGCTCATGTTCGTGGTCTACTCGGTGCTCAACGGCCTGATGCTGTCGAGCATCTTCGTGGTGTTCACCATGTCGTCGATAGCCCAGGTGTTCTTCATCACCGCCGGCACGTTTGCCGTGATGGCCGTGGTGGGCTACACCACCAAGAAAGACCTCACCTCGATGGGCAAGATGCTCTTCATGGCCCTCATAGGCCTGGTAATCGCCACGGTGGTGAACATGTTCCTGGGCAGCACCGGCTTCGACCTCATCATCAGCTACGTGGGCGTGGTAGTGTTCGTGGGCCTCACGGCATACGATTCGCAGAAAATAAAGCAGATGCTCATCGACGCCGAGGACACCGGCGAGACGGCGCAGAAGCTGGCCCTGATAGGCTCGCTCACGCTCTACCTCGACTTCATCAACCTGTTCCTCTACCTGCTCCGCATCTTCGGCAAGCGCGAGTAAGCGGGGATACATCATCCGCAGCATGGGAATGATCAAGACATTGGGGCTGGCGGCGGCCTTCATGGCCTCCGCCGCCACAGCCACCACAGCCGCCGCCATACAGCCGGCTTCCGTGATGGAGACCGCCGGCGAGGTGGCGGCTTACTTCATGCGCTCATGCCCCGACGTGGGGGCCGACAGCTACGTGGGAGGCAAGAAGCGCAACAGCCGCATCTGGACGCGCGGCGTGTTCTACGAGGGCCTGCTCAACCTCTACCGCGAGGAGCAAAGGCCCGAGTGGCTCGACTATGCCGTGGAGTGGGGCGAGTTCCACCAGTGGTACAGCTGCACCGACAGCCAGAGGCGCCACGCCGACTTCCAGTGCTGCGGCCAGGCTTACCTGCAGATGTACATGCTCGACACCTCGCGCCCCGAGCGCATGGAGCACATAAAGATGCGCATAGACGACATGATGGCCACCGACAAGGTGGACGACTGGTACTGGGTGGACGCCATACAGATGGCCATGCCCATCTTCGCCATGCTCGGGAGCATCACCGGCGACGAGGCTTACTGGGAGCGGATGTACGAGATGTACGCATACACGCGCAACCGCCACGGAGGCAGCAAGAAGGGCGGCGGCAAGCCGCTGTTCAACGAAGAGACGGGCCTGTGGTACCGCGACTACCAGTTTGACCCGCCATACAAGGACAAGGTGGAGACCGACAAGGACTGCTACTGGAGCCGGGGCAACGGATGGGTTTACATGGCGCTGGCCCGAGTGATGCAGTTCACGCCCGAGGACGAGGCCCACCGGGCCGACTACGAGGCCGACTTCCGCAGCATGAGCCGCGCGCTGCTCGACTGCCAGCGAGCCGACGGCTCGTGGAGCGTTAGCCTGGCCGCGCCGTCAAACTATGGGGCGGAGGGCAGCGAGGGCCCCGAGATGACCGGCACGTCGCTCTTCGTGGGCGGCATGGCCTACGGCATACGCACGGGGCTGCTCGACAGCGCCACCTACATGCCTGCCGTGGTGCGCGGCTGGGAGGCCATGCGCCGCGCCGTGCACCCCGCCACGGGCTTCGTGGGCTACATGCAAGGCTCTGGCTCGAAGCCCGAGGACGGCGGCCCTATAACTTACGACTCGAAGCCCGACTTCGAGGACTTCGGCATTGGCTGCTGGCTGTGGGGCGCGGCCGAGGTGCACGCCCTGGCGCGCCAGATGGAGCAGGCCGAGGCCACCGGCATCACCGAAACGCCTGGCGCCGATGCCGGCGCCGAGCAGCTGTTCGACCTCATGGGCCGGCGCGTGGCCAAGCCCGAGCGTGGACGGGCGTACATCAGGGGCGGCCGCGTGGTGGTTTACTGACCATTGGCGGTCCCCGCCATCTTCAGCCCAAACCGCATCAGGCGGCCAATCTTTGTCCAGCATCGCCCCCGCGCCATGGCCCCGCAGGCCACTGCGCGGGGGCTTGCCGTAGCTGCGAGGCCCGCCCCCCAAGCTCGAGGCTGGCTGCGCAAGGTTGCGGCGCGGCGCCCCGCCGTGGCAAAAATGGGCGAGGCATACAATAAAACCGCGCCGCGGGCGTTATTATCAATGTGTTAAAGCGTTTTCTCGCCATATCAACCGTAGCGGTGCTCGCGGCCCAGGCCGCGCGGGCGCAGTATGACCCTGCCTTCTCGCACTACTGGGCCATGGAGCCGTCGTTCAACCCCGCATCCGTGGGAAAGGAGCAGAAGCTCAACATCGCGGCGGCCTACGCCATGACGATGGTGGGCTTCGAGAACAGCCCGGCCACGATGTACGCCGGGGCCGACATCCCCTTCTACCTGCTCAAGCTGTACCACGGCGTGGGCGTGCAGTTCATGAACGACGAGATAGGACTCTTCTCCCACAAGCGCTTCGCCCTGCAGTATGCCCTGAAGTACCCGCTCCTGGGCGGCAACATAAGCGCGGGGGTGAACCTCGGCCTGCTCAGCGAGGGCTTCGACGGCGGAGCCGTGGACACCGAAACGCCCAGCGATCCGGCCTTCCCAACGTCGGACGCCACAGGCACCGGCTTCGACCTCGGCCTCGGCCTCTACTATTGGCACCGCAACTGGTGGGCGGGCTTCTCCGTGATGCACCTCACTGGCCCCAACGTGGAGATAGGCGAGACGCAGAGCTTCAAGATAGACCCCACGTATTATTTGACCGGAGGATACAATATTAGGCTGAGGAATCCGTTTGTAACAATACACCCCAGCGCCATGGCGCGCTACGACGGA
Source organism: uncultured Prevotella sp. (assembly GCA_944319915.1). GTDB lineage: Bacteria > Bacteroidota > Bacteroidia > Bacteroidales > Bacteroidaceae > Prevotella. The sequence continues at coordinate 76,678 of CALUEY010000001.1, forward strand.
ACGGCTTACCGCGTGGACGTGACGGGCCGCGTGAAGTACACCAACGGCAAGAAGGTGATGTACGCAGGGGTGGGGTGCAGCCCAACTAACTCCGTCACCGTGATGGTAGGGGGCAACTTCCACGGCGTGAGCCTCGGCTACAGCTACGAGGTGTACACCTCGGCCATAAGCATTGGCAACGGCAGCCACGAGATATTCATCGGCTACCAAACCAACATGGACCTCGGGAAAAAGGGAAGGAACAAACATAAAAGTGTGAGAATACTCTAATGAATATGGACAAAAGGACAATCATAACCTCGCTCTGGGCCGCCGTGGCCGCACTCGCGCTCACGGGATGCTTCGGCGGCAAGTCGGCCATGTCGTCCGGCGGAGAGGTCACCGGCACGGGAGGCAAGGCCTTCTCCGAGCCTACGCCCTACGGCATGGTGATGATACCGCGCGGGCACCTGCGCATGGGCACCGACAAGCAGGACAGCCTCTGGGGCAAGCAAACGCCCACGAGGGACATCTCCGTGGAGGGATTCTGGATGGACGAGAAGGAAATCACCAACTCGCAATACCGCCAGTTCGTCTTCTACGTGCGCGACTCCATCATCCGCGAGAGGCTGGCCGACCCCGCATACGGCGGCGACGAGACATACAAGATAGAGGAGGACGAGAACGGAGACCCCGTGAAGCCTTACCTCAACTGGAAGAAAGCTATACCGCGCAAGCCCAACGAGGACGAGCTGAGGGCCATCGAGAGCGTTTACACCACCAACCCCGTGACGGGCGAGAAGATGCTCGACGCGAGCCAGATGAACTACCGCTTCGAAGTGTATGACTACACCGAGGCCGCCAAGCGCAAGTATCGGGATAACCCGGCGGAGCGAAACCTCAACACCGACGTGCGCGCCAACCCCGACGAGCAGGTGTGGATCTCCAAGGATACGGCCTACATCGACGACGAGGGGCGCATCGTAAGGCAAACCATCAACCGGCCGCGGAGCGGCCCCTGGGACTTCCTCAACACTTACATCGTGAACATCTATCCCGACACTACGTGCTGGGTGAACGACTTCCCCAACGCCGACAACGAGTCGTACCTGCGCCTCTACTTCAGCAACCCCGCCTACAACGACTATCCCGTGGTGGGCGTCACCTGGGAGCAGGCCAACGCTTTCTGCGCCTGGCGCACCGAGTTCCTGCTCAAGGGGCTGGGCAAGGCCGCCCAGTACGTGCAGCGCTACCGCCTGCCCACCGAGGCTGAGTGGGAGTACGCCGCCCGTGGCAAGAACCAGGATGAGTTCCCATGGGAGATGGAGGCCACCGAGAGCGTCGACGGGTGCTTCTTCGCCAACTTCAAGCCCGAGGGCGGAAACTACACCAAGGACGGCAACCTGATAACTTGCAAGACAGGCATCTACCAGGCCAACAGCAACGGGCTATACGACATGGCGGGCAACGTGGCCGAGTGGACGAGCACCGTCTACACCGAGGCCGGCGTGGAGATGATGAACGACATCAACCCGCAGCTCGAGTACAAGGCCGCCATGGAAGACCCATATGCACTCAAGCGCAAGAGCGTGCGCGGCGGGTCGTGGAAAGACCCCGAGTCTTACATCCGCTCGGCATGGCGCTCCTACGAGTACCAGAACCAGCCCCGGTCGTACATCGGCTTCCGCTGCGTGCGCAGCCTGGCCAACACCACAAGCGAGAAAATCAAAAAATCCAAGAAGAGATGACTGTATATAGCAAGTTCAACATAGTCTACCGGCTGCAGAAGTGGCTCGACAGCGTTCCCGGCCAGACCTTCCTCAATTATGCATACAGCTGGGGCGCGTCAATCGTTATCCTCGGAACGCTCTTCAAGCTGACCCACCTGCCCGGGGCGAACATAATGCTCTACATAGGCATGGGCACCGAGGTGATAGTGTTCTTCATCTCCGCATTCGACCGTCCGTTCGACAAGACGGCCGACGGAAAGGACCTCCCGACGCACGCCTTCGCCGAGGGCATGGAGCAGGAGGGGGCCGCCGGGCCGCTGCCCGAGGCGGCGGAGGCAGCCGCCGCCGCCGCGCCTGCTGTGCAGGGAGGCGGCACCATAATAATAGGAGGGGCCGCCGGGCCATCGGCGGTGCCGCCGCAAGGCGACGCCGAGGCCGCTGCAGTGGCTTCGCAGGGTGCAGGCCAGGCTGCGGGGCAGGGCGCCTCGCCGGCCCAGGTGGCCGCCATGGCCGCCGGCCCGGCCTTTGTGGCGCAGCAGCCGCAGGTGTCGCCCGAGATGGAAGAGGCCGCCAAGGAGATGGAGGAGGCCACCGCCAACTACATCGACGAGCTGCGCAACCTCACGGAGATGCTCGCCAAGGTGGCCGAGCAGAGCCAGAGGCTCACCCGCGACTCCGAGGAGATGGAGAACCTCAACCGCACCCTCACCGGCATCTGCAAGGTTTACGAGATGCAACTCAAGGGAGCCAGCGCGCAGATTGGCACCATCGACCAGATAAACGAGCAGTCGCGGCGCATGGCAGGGCAGATAGCCGAGCTAAACGCCATCTACTCGCGCATGATAGAGGCCATGACCGTAAACATGAAGGCCGCCGCCCCGATGCGCGACAATGGCCGTGCCGACACGGACCCGCTTCCGTTTTAACGAGTAGGGCGCGCCCCGCCGCAAGGCCGCTGCCGCCCAGTTTGGAAATTACAACTATATGGCAATAAAGAAGAGACCGGTTTCCCCGCGCCAGAAGATGATCAACCTGATGTACGTCGTCCTCATGGCCATGCTCGCGCTGAACGTCTCCACGGAGGTGCTCAACGGCTTCTCGCTCGTGGAGGAGAGCCTCAGCCGCACCACGGCCAACTCGGCGAAGGAAAACCAGGTGATATACGATGACTTTGCGGAGCAGCTCAAGGCCAACCCCGCCAAGGTGAAGGCATGGTTCGACAAGGCCCAGGCCGTGAAGCGCATGAGCGATTCGCTCTACAACTTCGCCGCCGAGCTGAAGCTGGCCATTGTGAAGGAGGCCGACGGCGAGGACGGCGACGTGAAGAACATCGTGGGCAAGGAAGACCTCGAGGCCGCCAACCAGGTGATGCTCGCGCCGGGCCGCGGGCGGGGCGCGGAGCTGCATGAAGCCATCAACTCCTTCCGCGAGCGCATCCTGCAGATGGTGACCGACCCCACGCAGCAGGCCTTGATACGCAGCAACCTGTCTACCGACGTGCCTCGCAACATCCAGACGATGGGCAAGAACTGGCAGGAATACATGTTCGAGGATATGCCCGTGGCCGCCGCGGTGACGCTCCTGTCGAAGCTGCAGAGCGACGTGCGCTACGCTGAGGGCGAGGTGCTGCACACGCTCGTGTCGAACATCGACCTCAAGGACATCCGCGTAAACTCGCTCAACGCCTTCGTCATACCCAACTCGCAGACCATAGTGCGCGGCGACAAGTTCTCCGCCCACATCGTGATGGCGGCCGTAGACACCACGCAGGTGCCCGAGATTTTCATCGGCAACCGAAAGATGAACCTCAAGGATGGCCTTTACGAGACAGTGTGCTCGCGCACCGGCGACTTCACCCTGGCCGGTTACATCGAGATGCTCAACGGCAACGGCGAGCGGGTGCGCCGCGACTTCAGCCAGAAGTACACCGTGGTAGACCCCAGCGCCACCGTCTCGGCCGACCTCATGAACATGCTCTACGCAGGCTACAGCAACCCGATAAGCGTCAGCGTGCCGGGAGTGCCGCTCAACAAGGTTACGGCCACCATGACCGGAGGCACGCTCCAGCCCGTAGGCCCAGGCCGCTACATAGCCCGCCCCACGGCCATTGGCAAGGACGTAACCATCACCGTGATGTCCACCAACACAGGCCGCGCGCAGCAGATGGGGCAGTTCACCTTCCGCGTGCGCAAGCTGCCCGACCCCACGGCCTACATCGCCATGGCCGACGAGCACGGCAACCCCACCCGCTACAAGGGCGGCAACCTCAGCAAGGCGAGCCTCATGGCTGCCGACGGCATCGGCGCAGCCATCGACGACGGCATACTCGACATAGGCTTCCGTGTGCTCAGCTTCGAGACCGTGTTCTTCGACAACATGGGCAACGCCGTTCCCATGGTGAGCGACGGCGACAAGTTCTCGGCCAGGCAGAAGGCAACGTTCCGCCGCCTGGCCCGCAACCGCCGCTTCTACATATCGCGCGTCACCGCCGTAGGCCCCGACGGGCTGCAGCGCACGCTGCCCACCTCGATGGAAGTCATAATAAAGTGAAACAATGCATAAAGCCAATATAGATATGAAAAGACTGTTGCTCTTTGCCATCATAGCGCTTGTGGCCGCGTCGGCCACGGCCCAGCCCAAGGCACGCCGCGCCCAGGCAGCCGCCAGGAAGGCCCAGCAGGCCTCGCCCCAAATGACGCGCCGCGCGCAGCTCATGTTCCCCAAGGCCATCGAGATGCCCGAGGACGTGGTGTGGCGCCGCGACATCTACCGCGAGGTAGACCTCATGCAGGGCGCCAACGCCGGCCTTTACTACCCCGTGGAGCCCATCGGCCGCCAGCTCAACCTCTTCACATATGTGTTCAAGCTGGCCTTGAACGGCTACATACCCGTGTATGAGTACCGCCTCGACGGCAACGAGGCGTTCACCGACTCGGCCCGGGTGAAGATGAAGACCGTGCTCGACAACTACCACATTTATTACGAAGAGCAGAACGGCAAGCTGCGCGTGGACAACAGCGACATACCCTCGGCCGAGGTGAAGGCATACTACCTTAAGGAGAGCGCCTACTTCGACCAGGCCAACTCCTCGTTCCACCGCAAGGTGATAGCCTTCTGCCCCGTGATGACGCGCGACGACGACTTCGGCGGCGAGCCGTCGAAGTACCCGCTGTTCTGGGTGAAGTACTCCGACGTGGAGCCGTTCCTCACGCGCCAGGAGGTGATGACGAGCGACCTCAACAACGCCGCCACCATGACCATGGCCGACTTCTTCACCCTAAACCGCTACGAGGGAAAGATATACAAGACCACCAACATGCTGGGCCGCACGCTCGCCCAGTATTGCCCCACCGACTCCGCCCTGGCCAAGGAGCAGAAGCGCATAGAGGCCGAGCTGGCCAAGTTTGAGAAGGGCATCTTCGGCGACCCGGCCCGCCGCGACTCGCTCGACAGCATATCCAAGGCCGACCCCAAGGCCCAAAAGGCCGCCAAGAAGGCCGCCAAGAAGCGCACCCGCCGCTCGCGCCGCTCTTCGGTAGGCTCCACGCAGCGCGTGTCGTCGGGCTCGTCGGCGCCCCGCGTCACCGTGCGCCGCCAGCGCCACTGACGCCCGGGCGGGCGCCATGGCAGTCGAGGCCAATTGGAGGGCAAGCCCAATTGGCCTCGACTGCCAATGTGAAAGCATCTTTTATCCATTATCATTAACAAAACAACAACGCTTATGAAGAAAATTTTTACCGCTATCATCGCCGCAGTGGCGCTCCTTACGGCCACCTCGGCGCAGGCACAGATCAAGTTCGGCCTCAAGGGAGGTCTCAACGTAACCAACATGAGCTTCAGCCGCGACGTGGTAGACAAGTCAAACCGCACAGGCTTCTTCGTAGGCCCGATGGTCAAGGTCACCATCCCCTTGGCTGGCCTGGGGCTTGACGCCGGGGTGCTCTACGACCAGCGCGAGGCCGAGGCCAGCGATGAGGGCGACAAGCTCAGCGTTAAGCAGCGCAGCATCAACATCCCCATCAACCTCCGCTACAACTTCGGCTTCAGCAGTCTCGTGGGGGCCTACGTGGCCGCCGGCCCGCAGTTTGGCATCGCCGTGGGCGACAAGAGCTTCCAGTGGGATGATGAAGTGAGCTACGACGTGAGCAACACCAACTTCAGCATCAACGTCGGGGCGGGCATCACCCTGCTCAGCCACTTGGAAGTGGGCTTCACCTACAACATAGCCTGCGGCAAGACGGGCGAGGTGAACGTGTGGAACGCCACAAGCAGCGCGTGGAACCAGATAACCAAGGGCCGCGCCAACGCTTGGCAGGTGTCGGCAGCCTACTGGTTCTAAGGGGCTGCCAGCGGGCATCGTCAGCGCCGCACCCACCTTGGCCGGGGCGCAGCCACGTTGCCCTGTGACGCCACTTGTGTAAATGTTTTTCGCAGATTGCCCGCTTTTCCGTGCCAGATGCATAACCGGCTGGGATGCAGGAAGTTGGCCGTGGCATCTGTCTTGTGATACGAAAGAGGCCGTTTCGCGCTGCGGAACGGCCTCTTTTGCCCTGTCAAACGGCCTCTTTCGCCCTGCCGTTTGGCCGCCATGGTGGTTAGGCCCTGCCCTTTGACAAAATAAAATCACGTTATGTGCGTTATGAAGATGATGAACCGCCTCGCCCTTTTGCCCCTCGCGGCCTTTGTGGCCGCCTCAGCCTGCGCCGCTGCCCCCGCCGACTCTGCTGTTGCCTGCGGCCACGGCAACAGGCCTCTGGGGCGCGTAAGGCGCGCAGTAGACCACTTGCTCGACCTGCGCGACAGCCACCGCCGCCAGCGCGCCGACACCGCCTACATAGTGCGCACGCCCGGGCGGCTGCGGCTCAAGCTCGCGTTCAATGCCTCCGGCTCCGACTTGGATACGCGGTGGGCCAGCGGCGGCAGCGAGTTCCGCTCGCGGCTGAAGGCCCAGGCCAAGAACACAATGAGCCTCACGGCCTCCTACCGCGGCCTGTCGCTCAGCCTCTCGCTTAACCCAGCCAAGCTTGCCGGGCGCAACAAGGACTACGAGCTTAACGTAAACGCCTACGGCAACCGCTTTGGCGCCGACCTCATCTTGCAGTCGGCCAAGACGTATGAAGGCACGGTTGAGGCCCCCTCGGGCGTGGTGGAGATGCCTGTGGGCAGCGTAAGCCAGAAGATGCTTATGGCAGACGCCTACTACGTGTTCTCGGGCCGCCGCTTCTCGTTCCCGGCGGCGTTCACCCAGTCGTGGCTCCAGCGGCGCAGTGCGGGCAGCTTCATGCTCGGCGTGTCGTTTGTGGGCGGCCGTTTCCGTGCCGACAAGGCGGGCACCCTCGGCGGCGGCTCGGCCCGCCTCAGCCTGCTTAGCGGCAGCGTGGGCGCGGGCTACGCCTACAACTGGGTGATAAGGCGCCGCTGGCTGCTCCACATATCCACCCTGCCGCAGCTTGTCGTGGCCAGCCGCAACCGCCTTGAGGCAGACGGCGAGGCGCAAAAGATGCCTTACAGCTTCTCCAACGCCGTAGTGGTGGGGCGCCTTGCCCTTGTGCGCCACTTCGGCACATACTTCGCCGGGATGAACGCCGTGGTCAACGCATCGTTATTTGGCGATGCCGACAGCTTCTCGCTGAGCACGCTCAAGTGGCGCGCCCGCGTGTTCGTGGGTATAAGGTTGTAGGTTTTTGGCTTGCCGCCCCTTGCCGTGCCAACAGGCGGCAAGGGGCGGCAAGCGGTTTTCTCAGGTGTTTTTTATTGTTGCCACTATGTATTCCGAGCGTGTGCCTATGCGGAACTTGCCGCCCCATATGCCCATGCCCGAGCTTACGTAGTAGCGTGTGTGGCCGCGCTGCCACGGCCCGGCGGCGCACTCGTACACCGCCTCCGTAATCCAAGATATGGGCCACAGCTGCCCGTGGTGGGTGTGGCCGCTCAGCTGGAAGTCGGCCCCGGCGCGCTCGGTGCGCTCAAGGTGGTAGGGCTGGTGGTCCATCACGATGGTGAATTTGTCGTTGTCGGCCTGTCTCATCAGTTCAGCGATGCTGCGGCGGGCGGGGTTTGAGCGGTCGTCGCGGCCGATGATGCACAGCTGCCCCACCTCGGCCACGCTGTCGCGCAGCAGCGTTATGCCCGCCTCGGCCATGAAGCGGGCTGCCCCTTCCATGCCGCTGTAGTACTCGTGGTTGCCCGGGCAGGCATACACCGGTGCCTTTATGCGCCTTAGCTCGGCAGCCATGCCTTCCTCGATGATGGGCCTGAGGCTGCCGTCAACCACGTCGCCGGCCAGGAGCACTATGTCGGGGTGCTCGGCGTTCACCATGTCTACCCACCGTGCCAGCTCCCTGCGGCGGTTGTGGTAGCCCAGGTGCAGGTCGCTCATCATCACCACGCGCATTTCGCGGCCAATGTCCTTGTGGGTTGTAAGCTCCAGCGGCTGTCGCACCTTGTGGCGGTAGTTCAGGTAGCCGTAGACGAAGAGCGCGGCAATTGCGGCGAAGAGCGTGGCCGCCACGGTGCCGTTGGCGTGGAGACAATGGCGCGGCACCAAGTGGGCGAGCCGCCCGATGTCGAGCAGCAGTAGCGCCATGACCACGTAGAGCAGCACGAAGATGGCCGAGTTGCCCACCTCGTAGACTGCCGAGGCCATGCCCAGCGGCATGCCGTCGGTGGCCTTGGCGAAGCTTAGGGGAAACGCCAGCATCGGCAGTGCGCACGCCGCCATGGTGGCCATGCGCGCCGGCACGCCCCACGGCAACAGGCACCAGATGTGCCACAGCGCGTAGGCCAGGCCCGCTATGGGCAGCACGAAGAAGGTTATCGTCCACATATTGATGGTAGGTAGAGTCTTTGCCATTGGCAGCGATGCCCCTCAGAGCCTCACTTCGGCCAGTATCTTGGCCGTGGCCCCGGTGCACGAGGCCACATAGCCGGCGGCCTTGCGCCCCGCGTCGGCCAGTGCGCTTGGCGATTCGGCGAGGCTGCCCATCACGCGGCCGAAGTCGCCCGCCGAGCCAACCTCGAAGCCGCCGCCCGCTGCCATCAGCCCCTGCGCCTCCTGAAAGTGCTTGTTGTTGGGCCCGAAGATTACTGGCATGCCCCACACGGCGGCCTCGAGCACGTTGTGTATGCCCACGCCGAAGCCCCCGCCCACGTAGGCCACGTGGCCGTAGCGGTAGGCGCTGGAGAGCAGTCCGAAGCAGTCGATGATCAGGCAGCGGGCCCGGCGCGCCTCCTCGGGCGTGGTGCGGGTGTAGCGCACTGTGCCTGCGCCCGTGCGCTGCTCAATCTGCCTGAGGTGGGCCTCGCCTATCTCGTGGGGCGCTATCACCAGCTTCCAGTCGGCGTGCTGCCCGAAGTAGGGCAGGAAGGCGTCGCCGTCGGGCGGCCAGCTGCTGCCCGCCACGAACACCTTGGCGCCCTCGGCGAAGGCCTCCACTATGGGCAGGCTCTTGGCCTGCGCCTTTATCTGGAGCACGCGGTCGAAGCGCGTGTCGCCGGTTACGCTCACCGCGGTGATGCCTATTGAGGCCAGCAGCTCGCGGCTCACCTCGTTCTGCACGTAGAAGTGGGTTATGCAGCGCAGCACCCCGGCGTAGCTGCGCGCCCAGCGGCGGAAGAACACCTGCCCCGGGCGGAAGATGCTCGACACGCTGTAGACGGGTATGCCCCGGTGCTTCAGTATGTGCAGGTAGTTGTACCAGAACTCATACTTTATGAAGAAGGCCGTAACGGGCCTCACCAGCCGCAGGAAGCGTATGGCGTTGAGGCGCGTGTCGAGCGGCAGGTAGCAAACGATGTCGGCCCCGGGGTAGTCCTTGCGCACCTCGTAGCCCGATGGCGAGAAGAACGTGAGCAGTATCTTCAGCTCGGGGTGCTCGCGCCGCAGTTGCTCCATGAGGGGCCTGCCCTGCTCGAACTCGCCCAGCGAGGCGGCGTGGAACCACACGTAGCGCGCCGCCGGGTCCACCTTTTGCTTGAGCACGCCGAACGCCTTGCGCTCGCCGCGCCACATCTTGCGCACCTTCTCGCTGAACAGGCTGGCCACGGCCACGCCCATCATGTAAAGGTAAATGGCTATCTCGTACATGGCAGTGCTCAGCCCAGTGCATTAATGGCGCGCCCCATGCGGGCTATGGTCTCTTGCTTGCCGAGGAACGCCGAGATGTCGAACATCCCCGGGCCCTTGCCCTCGCCCACGAGCGCCAGTCGCCAGGCGTTCATCACGTCGCCCAGCTTGTAGCCCTTGTCTTGTATCCACTGCTCCACCACGGCCTCCTGCCCGGCCACGGAGAAGTCGTCTATGCCCTCAAGCACCTCGGCCAGCTCGCCCATCACCTGGGCCGAGTTGTCCTTCCAGCGCTTGCGGCGCGTCTTCTCGTCGTACTCCGTGGGGGCCACGAAGAAGAACGAGCACAGCGGCCACAGCTCGCTCACGAAGTTCACGCGGTCCTTCATCATGGCCACCACGGCCTCCACCTGCTCGTCGGTGGCCTCCGGCACGTGGCTGCGCACTATGGGTGCGAAGAGCCGGGCCACCTCGTCGTTGCCCTTCATGAGCATGTACTCGTGGTTGAACCATACGCACTTCTTGTAGTCGAACTTGGCCCCCGCCTTGCTGCACTTGGTGATGTCGAACAGTTGGCACAGCTCGTCGAGGCTGTAAAGCTCGCGCTCGGTGCCGGGGTTCCAGCCCAGCAGGGCGAGGAAGTTTACCACGGCCTCGGGGAAGTAGCCCTGCTCGCGGAAGCCTGCCGACACCTCGCCGGTCTTGGGGTCGTGCCACTCGAGGGGGAACACGGGGAAGCCCAGCCTGTCGCCGTCGCGCTTGCTGAGCTTGCCCTTGCCCTCGGGCTTGAGCAGCAGCGGCAGGTGGGCAAAGCGCGGCATGGTGTCGGCCCAGCCCAGGGCCTCGTAGAGCAGCACGTGGAGCGGCGCGCTTGGCAGCCACTCCTCGCCCCTTATCACGTGGGTTATCTCCATGAGGTGGTCGTCTACGATGTTGGCCAGGTGGTAAGTGGGCAGCTCGTCGGCGCTCTTGTACAGCACCTTGTCGTCTATTATGTCGCTCTTTATGCGCACGTCGCCGCGTATGAGGTCGCTCACGTGCACGTCGCGGCCCGGCTCCACCATGAAGCGCACCACATACTGCGCGCCTTCGGCAATGAGCCGCTCGGTCTCCTCCTTGCCGAGGGTGAGCGAGTTGCGCATGGATAGGCGCGTGTGGGCGTCGTACTGGAAGTTCTGCACCTCCTGGCGCTTGGCCTCCAGCTCAGCGGGCGTGTCGAAGGCTATGTAGGCCTTGCCGCCGTCGAGCAGCTGCCTTACGTATTTCTTGTAGATGCCGCGGCGCTCGCTTTGGCGGTACGGGCCGTGGCTGCCGCCGAACGACACGCCCTCGTCGAACTTAATGCCGAGCCAGCGGAACGACTCTATGATGTATTCCTCGGCCCCGGGAACGAACCGGCTTGAGTCGGTGTCTTCGATGCGGAACACGAGGTCGCCGCCCCTCTGGCGGGCAAACAGGTAGTTGTAAAGCGCGGTGCGGACGCCGCCTATGTGCAATGCCCCGGTGGGGCTGGGCGCGAAGCGCACCCTTACTCTTCTCTCTGCCATGGTGACAAAATCTATATCAGAAAGTATTTTTGTGCAAAATTACAATATTTTTCCCACTCTTTGTTTTTTTCCACCATTATTTCTCTGAAAAACGGCGGCCTGGCGGCTGGCTGGTGGCCGCGCTTTTGTTGTAAAGATTATTCATGATTCGCCCCGCCTCGCGCAACTGCCTGTGCGCCAGCGCATTGCCTTAAGTGCCGTTTTGCCGTGCAAAACGTGCCGTTTCGCGCTCCCGAACGGCATGTTTCGCAGGGCAAAACCGCCCGTTTTGCAGCGCCAAGCGGCAGCGGCCCCTCTTCAAGCTCCCCGTTGTAGACATTTGCTCAGGCCCCGCCTGCTTGCCGGCGCCGGCAAGCAGGCAGCCCCTTCCCCAAAAAAACCTGCACCTCACGGATATGCCAACGCCTTGGCTCACTTGGCCCCATGGATTACAATGCCCTTTGCCGCACATGAAAAAAAGCTCCACCGGCATTGCCGTGTCGATTTTTTTTAGTACTTTCGCAATCGTAATCAAGCAACGACAGCACAAAGACCGATGAGCACATTCAACCTTAAGGAAGACATGATGTGGCGAAGCCTCCTCATAAGGCTCGCCATCACGATATGCACCGTGGCCGTAACGGTGTGGGCGATGCCGGGCGACAGCCGCAGCAACTTCCGCGTGGAGCAGGGCAAGCCGTGGAAGTATGGCGACCTTACGGCGCCGTTCGACTTCCCCATCTACAAGTCGGAAGAGGCCATAAAGCAGCAGCGCGACAGCCTGCTGCACGCCTTCGAGCCTTACTACAGGCTCAACACCGAGGCCGAGGGGGAGCAGGTGCGCAAGTTCGTCTCCGACTTCAGCAACGGCATACCTGGCCTTACCGACGACTACATAAGCATCATAGCCAACCGCCTGCACGCCCTCTACCGGCAGGGGATAATGAGCGCGGCCGACTACAAGAAGCTGGCCACCGACACCTCGCGCACCATACGCATAGTGAGCGGCAAGAACGCGGCCAGCGTGAGGCTCAGCACGCTCTACACAACCAAGACGGCCTACGAGCAGCTCTTTGTCGACGAGACGCTCGAGCAGCACAGGCAGGTGCTGCAGAAGTGCGACCTGAACGACTACATAACGCCAAACGTGGTGTACGACACCGAGAAGAACAGCGCCACGCTGGGCGACCTCATGAACAGCATACCACTGGCCGTGGGCGTGGTGCAGAAGGGGCAGAAGATAATAGACCGCGGCGCGCTCGTGGACGAAAAGGCTTACCGCATCCTCGTGTCGTACCAGAAGGAGATAGAGCGGCGCGGGCGCGACACCACGCAGATGCGCCTCTCAACGGCGGGCGAGGCCATCTACGTGCTCATCATCATCATGGTGTTCACCACATACCTGAGCCTCTTCCGCAAGGACTACTTCGAGAAGCCGCGCAGCATAGCCATGCTCTACTGCCTCATCATCATCTTCGCCCTGCTCACGTCGCTGCTCGTGCGCAACACCCTGCTCCACGTCTACGTGCTGCCTTACGCCATAGTACCCATATTCATACGCGTGTTCATGGACTCGCGCACCGCCTTCATGACCCTCGTGGCCATGATCCTAATCTGCGCCTGCATGCTGCAGGCCCCGTTCGAGTTCATTGTGGTCGAGGCGGTGGCCGGCCTTACGGCCATCTACAGCCTGCGCGAGCTGCAGTACCGCTCGCAGCTGTTCAAGGCCGCCATATTCGTGACGGCCTCGGCCATGGCCACTAACTTCGCCCTCGACCTCATGCAGACCTCTGCCGTGGCCGAGCTTGACATGGGCAACTACAACTACCTCATGGTGAACGGCGTGCTGCTGCTCTTCGCCTACCCGCTGCTCTACCTCGTGGAGAAGACCTTCGGCTTCATCTCCGACATCACGCTCATAGAGCTTTCCAACACCAACAACGAGCTGCTGCGCCGCATGAGCGAGGTGGCCCCTGGCACCTTCCAGCACTCCATACAGGTGGGCAACCTCGCGGCGGCCATCGCCAACAAGATAGGGGCCAAGAGCCAGCTCGTGCGCACGGGGGCGCTCTACCACGACATCGGCAAGATGAACAACCCGATTTACTTCACCGAGAACCAGTCGGGCGTAAACCCGCACGAGAACCTGTCGTACATCGAGAGCGCGCAGATAATAATCAGCCACGTAACCGACGGGCTGAAGATGGCCGACAAGTACAACCTGCCCTCCGTCATCCGCGATTTCATCAGCACGCACCACGGCCAGGGCAAGACGAAATACTTCTTCGTGAAGTACAAGAACGACAACCCCAACTCCGACGTGGACGAGCTTCTGTTCACATACCCAGGCCCCAACCCCTTCACGCGCGAGCAGGCCATACTCATGATGGCCGACTCGGTGGAGGCATCGTCGCGCTCGCTCACCGAATATACCGACCAGTCGATACGCGACCTCGTCAACAAGATTGTAGACGGGCAGCTCGCCGACGGCTTTTTCCGCGACTGCCCCATCACCTTCCGCGACATAGCTTACTCCAAGACGGTGCTCATAGAGAAGCTGAAAACCATCTACCACACTCGAGTGAGCTACCCCGAGCTGCAAAAGAAGGCTGCCGCCGAGGCCGGGAAGTAGAGCTGGGGGCTGCACAAAGCGTTTGTTTTGTGCAGCAACGGGGTGCCTTTGGGTTAACAATGCTTAATAAACCACCTTGTTCTCGGGTGGTTTAGGACAGTTTTCCTACCTTTGCAGCCAATTTTTTAAACTTTGTTTGTAATGAGAAGACAACGACTTGCCGCCCTCGCCGCTGCCGTGGCCGTGGCTGCCGCCGCCCCTGCAGGGGGCTTGCTCACCAACACCAACCAGAACATAGAGTTCCTGCGCAACCCCGCACGCGACGCCGCCATAGGCATCGACGGCGTTTACAGCAATCCCGCCGGGGTGGCTTTCCTTGGCGACGGCTTCCACCTATCGCTCAATTTCCAGAACGTGCGCCAGACGAGGACCATCCTCACGGGTCACCCTCTCTTCGTGAACAACGCCCGAAACCCGGGCCACAGCGTCCACGAGTTTGAGGGAGAGGCCTGCGCCCCGGTGGTGCCGTCGCTCCAGGCCGCCTACAACAAGGGCCGCCTCAGCCTGCAGTTCGGCTTCGCCATCACCGGTGGCGGGGGCAAGTGCGAGTTCGACGGGGGCCTCGGGTCGTTCGAGCAGGTGGTGGCGGGAGTGACAACCTACGCCTCGTCCATCACTGGGATGTATGCCCAGCTCAGCCAGGTGCCGGGCATGGAGGATATGGCCGGCCACGCCATGGGCCAGCGCTACAGCTACGATTCCTTCATGCGCGGCAGGCAGTACTACTATGGCTTTACGCTCGGCGCGGCCTACAAGGTTACCGACCGCCTCTCGGTGTACGGCGGAGTGCGCCTGCTCTACGGCACGTCAAACTACTACGGGTATGTGAAGGACATCCAGGTGGAGCATATCGACGGGGCTTCTTCTCAGATGGTGGGCGCCTCGCGCCACTTCGCCCAGGAGAGCGCCGCGCTCAACCGGCACGTGGGCCGCCTCGAGGCCATGGCCGAGGGGAGCGACCCCACGCTGGCCGCCATTGCCCAGCAGGCGCTGCCCGGCGTGCGCCAGGCAGCCGCCACGACGGCCTTGCTCAGCGCGGCCACGCAGGACATTGAGCTTAACTGCGACCAGACGGGGTGGGGCGCGGCCCCCATCATCGGCGTTGACTACAAGTGGGGCAAGCTGAACCTCGCAGCCAAGTATGAGTTCAAGACGCGCATGAGGCTCAAGAACAAGTCGGCCAACAGCCTCGGCGCCGAGGGCATAGCCATGCTCGACAAGTTTGCCGACGGCCGCCGCGTGCCCGAGGACTCGCCAGCCATGCTCGCCGTGGGGGCGCAGTGGGAGGTGCTGCCGCAGCTCCGCGTCATGGCAGGCTGGCACCATTTCTTCGACGTTGACACCGAGCAGTACACCAAGGCGATGCTCGGCGACACCAACGAATACCTCTTCGGGGCAGAGTACGACGTGACGGAGCGCGTCACCGTGAGCGCCGGCGGCCAGCGCACTAAGTACGGTTTCAACGACGCGGGCATGAACGACATAAGCTACAACGTAGATTCCTACTCCTTCGGCTTTGGCCTCGGGGTGACCGTGACGGAGAGGGTGAAGGTCAACGCGGCCTATTTCCATACGCTCTACGATGACTACGACATGGCTTCGGGCGAGGCCCCGGCCGTCACCACCAACTCCTTCACCCGCACTAACAGGGTGCTCGGTCTCGGCGTAGACTTCAAGTTCTGAGCCGGCCATAGCGCGGTTTTGCCGCCATTGGGCTTTGCTGCCGCAGCGCATCGGTGCATGGTGCGTTGCGGCAGCGGCCGTATTGCCAAGCTCCCTGAACGGCAGGGAGCGCATGACTGGCCATGGTGAACGGGCGGTGGTGAAAAGGCGGACATACGGTTAACCTCCAAACTCGTAAACAGTAACCCCATATTCGTAATCCGTAGCTCCTGATTCTACATCGGGTCAACGTCGAAGTAGACCTGCACGGAGCGGAAACGCGCGTCGGCGGCAATCTGCCTCTGCGCCTCGCGCAGGTAGCGGCGCACCTTGGCCATGTCGATGCCAAGTTCTAGCTTCAGCACAATCTTGCGTATGCAGAGAGCCTTGACGCGGGCCACGGCGGGGCGGTCGGGGCCCAGCACGCGCTCGCCGAACCAGCTGCGCAGCAGCGCGCCCATGGCAGCGGCGGCGTGGTCGATGAGCGAGTCGTCGCGGTGCTTCATGTAAACATACGTAAGGTGGGTGAACGGCGGGTAGCCAAAAGCCCTCCGCTCGGCAAGCAAGTCGCGGTAGATGGCCCCGGCGTCGCCCCTCACCACCTGCCCTATGAGCGGCGCGCCGGGGCTTTTCGTCTGCAGCACCACTATCCCGCGCCCTCCCTTGCGGCCCGCGCGCCCGCTCACCTGCGCCATCATCATGTAGGCATGCTCGTAGGCGCGGAAGTCGGGATAGTTCATCATGGAGTCGGCGTCGAGTATCCCCACCACGCTCACGCGGTCGAAGTCGAGCCCCTTGCCTATCATCTGGGTGCCTATGAGCACGTCGGTGCGCCCCCGGGCGAAGTCGTCGATTATGCGCTCGTAGGCCCCGTTGGTCCTCGTGGTGTCGAGGTCCATGCGCGCCACGCGCGCTTCGGGGAACGCATCGCGCACGCGTTCCTCTATCTTTTCCGTGCCGTAGCCCCTGGCTTGCAGCTCGCGGCTGCCGCAGGCCGGGCAAACGGCAGGCACGTCATAGCTTGCGCCGCAGTAGTGGCAGGTGAGTTGGTTCATCCGCCGGTGCAGCGTGAGGCTCACGTCGCACCGCTCGCAGCGCGGCACCCACCCGCATTGGCGGCACTCCACCATCGGCGCGAAGCCACGGCGGTTCTGGAACAGTATGACCTGGCGGCCCCCCTCTATGGCCTGCCGCATCCTTGCGAGCAGCGAGGGCGACAGCGGGCCGGCCATCATCTTGCGGCGGCGCAGGTCTGCCACGTCTACCACCTGCACTTCGGGCAGCTCTATCCCCTTGTAGCGCTGGGTGAGGCGCACCAGCCCGTACTTGCCCGCCATGGCGTTGTGGTAGCTCTCCAGGCTTGGCGTGGCGGTGCCGAGGAGGGTCTTTGCGCCCGCCATGCTGGCCAGCATTATGGCAGTGCTGCGGGCGTGGTAGCGCGGGGCGGGGTCCTGCTGCTTGAACGACTGCTCGTGCTCCTCGTCGATTATCACCAGGCCCAGGCGCGTGAAAGGCAGCAGCACGGCCGAGCGCGCCCCGAGTATTACGTCGTAAGGCTCGGCAGACAGCTGCTTGCGCCATATCTCCACGCGCTCGTCGTCGGAGTAGCGCGAGTGGTATATGCCCAGCCTGCGGCCGAACACGCGGCGCAGCCGCTCGGTTATCTGCACCGTGAGGGCTATCTCGGGCAGCAGGTAGAGCACTTGGCGGTGGCTGTCGATGGCCTCCTTGATGAGGTGTATGTATATTTCGGTCTTGCCGCTCGACGTCACCCCGTGGAGCAGCACCACGTTCTTTGCGGCAAACTGCGCCCGTATGGCTTGATAGGCCGCCTGCTGCGCCTCGCCCAGCGGCTTCATCCGGCCGAAGTCGGGGTCGCCCCCGTCGCCCAGCCTGCCCACCTGGCGCGTGTAGGTAGACAGGAAGCCGCGGTCCACGAGGGCCTTCACGGCGGCCACGTTGGCGTGGCTGGCGTTCAGCAGTTCCTCGCGCGTCACCTCGCGGGCGGCTTCGGGCGAGCCTCCGTCGGCGGCCTCGGCCCACCCCGACAGTTCGAGGAAGGCCTCGAACACAGCCCTCTGGCGGTCGGCGCGCGCCAGCATGGCCAGGGCCGTGTGCAGTGCGCGCGCGCTGCACAGCCCCGGCCTCAGCCTCACGCACAGCTCGGTGCGCGGCCTGTAGCCCTCCTCGGCCTTCAGGCCGGCGGGCAGCGCCGCCTTCATCACGTCGCCTATGGGCGCCATGTAGTAGTCGGCCATCCACTGCCACAGCCTGTACTGCGTCTCCGTCACCACCGGCTCGGCGTCGAGCACCCTCATCACGTCGCGCACGGCTATGCCCTCGGGCTTGGTGGTGTGGGTGCGGATGATGATGCCCACGTGGGTCTTCCTTGGCCCGAACGGCACGAGGGCGCGCACGCCAAAGCGCGCCTCGCCCTCCAAGGAGGCAGGCACGGAGTAGGTGAAAAGGCCGTAGAGCGGCACCGGGAGCAGTATGTCGGCGTATGTCATCGGCTGCAAAGTTACTCAAAAATAGCTTACGCAGTATGGGGCAGCCGTCAAAATGGGCTCCCGCGCGATAAAAACAGCCCCGGGCTGGCCGCCCATTCAGCATTATTTAGTATATTTGCGGCATTGGGCGCGGGGCGTCAGCGCCGGCAAGCGCCAACCTAAAGCTCACCGACTATGGAAGAAAAGAAAGACATGCACCAGATGCTGCACCTTGCAAAGGCCTTGTGGCAGGCCTTTGTGGCCATGGTAAAGAAATACTTCAACGCCAAGCCCGACCGTGAGGACGAGGCCGCCGTGGTGGCCGCCATCAGCGCCGACGTGTCGTTCCGCGGCGCGCGGCTGTGGGTGCTCGTGTTCGCCATACTCATAGCCTCGCTCGGGCTTAACGTCAACTCCACGGCTGTCATCATCGGCGCCATGCTCATAGCGCCGCTCATGGGCCCCATCATCGGCATGGGGCTGGCCGTGGGCATAAACGACTTCGAGCTGCTAAAGCGCTCGGCCAAGAACTACCTCGTGGCCACGGTGATAAGCGTGATCACGGCCACGGCCTACTTCCTGCTCACCCCGATTGACGAGGCACAGTCGGAACTGCTGGCCCGCACCGCCCCAACCCTCTACGACGTGCTCATTGCCCTGTGCGGCGGAGCGGCGGGCATAGTGGCCCTGGCCACCAAGGGCAAGGGCAACGTGCTGCCCGGGGTGGCCATAGCCACGGCCCTGATGCCGCCGCTCTGCACGGCGGGCTTCGGCCTTGCCACGGGCAACGTCATCTATTTCTTCGGGGCGTTCTACCTCTTCTTCATCAACACCGTGTTCATAGCCCTGGCCACCTACATGGGCGTTAGGATGCTGGGCTTCAGCCAGAAGGCGGCGGGCAGCGCCCGGCGGCAGGCCGACGTGCGCCGCTACATAGTTACGATAGTGGTGGTGACGATGATACCTGCGGTGCTCATGACATACCGCATAGTGAGGCAGACGCTGGTGAGGGCCAGCGCCGGCCGCTTCGTAAGCGAGATGCTCGACAACGCCGGCACCCGCGTGGTGTCTTACGATGTAGACGAGGACAGCCTTACGCTGCGCGTGGTGGCCGTGGGGCGCGAGCTGTCCGACAGCGCCATAGCCGCCGCCGACCGCCGCCTGGCCGACTACAAGCTGGGCCGCTACGCCCTGAGGGTGATACAAGGCACGGAGTCGGACTCGGTGATGATGCTCAACAACCGCCTCACCACCATGCGCACCACCTCCGACAACTACTCGGCCATGCTCCGTGAGAGCGCGGCGCGCATGGCCGGGCTGCAGGAGCAGCTCAACGCCTACGTGCGCTACGACGCCGTGGCCACCGACGTGGCGCGCGAGGCGGGCGCGCTCTTCCCCGCCGTGGCCACGGTGAGCCTTGCCCTCACGGCCCAGGCCTCTGCCGACACGGCCACGCTGCGCCGCCTGCCCTCGGCCATAGTGGGCTTGCGCCGCGGCTCCGCGCTCAGTGCCGCCGACCGCCGCCGCATGGCTGAGTGGATGCAGCGGCGCCTCGGGGTGGACACGCTGGTGCTCGTAACCACTGCCGTGCCGCGCTGAGCCACGCCCCGGCTGGTGACCGTGGGCGGCCATCGCATTTATTTACAATCACCGCGCGGCGGCGCGCCCCTTGCGGCGTTGCCTTGCAAAACGGGCTGTTTGGCACTGCCAGACAGCCCGTTTCGCATTGCCGGACGGCCTGTTTCGCGCTGCAAAACGACATATATCGCAAGGCACTGATGCACAGGTGGTTGCGCGGTTTGTTCCGCTTTGCGAAATATTTTTACGTGAGCTTTACAAGAAAAGTGAGCCTACACCATGCTTTCTGCCACTTGTTGAGACGCAAGATTTTGCGTCTCCTCATGGCAGCTCCCGTTGCTTATCTCGAACTCGCGTCGTTGCTTCCACGTGCTCTCCCACGTTCAGGCGGGTTTTCAACCCGCCAGTGTCCGTGGCCGGGTCTGTGACCCGGGGAAGTGAATAAAGCAAGCATGGCGCGGGTTGCAAACCCGCAACAGACAGCAGGCGGGTTGAAAACCCGCCTGAACGTGGGAGAGAGCGAGGGTGAGTGGGCTGGCAAGCATTTGTAGCCTGCGCTCTGGGGCGTGGCTCAGTGGGGCGGCAACTCCTTGTAACATCATTTAACCCAAATCGGTCGTTAGAACGTCAACCACACTCATAACGATGTTTGTTGGCTCTTCACCCATCTTCCGCACTGCTGCCGTCATCTTGTTTCCCGCTTTTGCTCGATGTAGCCCGCTACATCTTCGACAAAAGCGGGAAGCAATCTGCCCGGCAGCAGCACGAAACCTGAGTGAAGTCTAACGACCGATTCGGGTTTACCCCCTTTGAATGTAACCTCCGCTGATATTCAAGTCTTTTATATTAATGTGTGTTGCGTTGCATTCCGATTTCAAATGTGTTGCGTTGTAGGAATTATCTTGGATGTTAACACGGTTTAACTTTCGGGGGGGGTAAAATGCAAAAAGTGTTATATCTTTGCATCGCTCTATATGTTTAGGCGGTATACATGGATTAAAAACTAGTCATGTGCGCGTTCCGCATTCACCGTGCGAAGGACGTTGCAGGCCGCGATGATTCACTATTAAGGAAAGTGAGACTGAGAAATCTGATTGCAAGAACATTTGTTTGCCTCTGCATGATGGCAGTGGTCGATGTTGGAAGGGCGCAGGTAGTAGACCGCACCCCGCGTACCGATACGCTCTCTTTTGCCGACCGACTGTCTGTCCGTGCCAACTTCGTTGACTGGACGTTCATGCTCCCCAATGTAGAGGTGGAGCTGAACCTCGGCAACAAGAACTGGAGCCGGTGGGCGGTGGGCCTGGGCCTCACCGGGAACTGGCAGACCTCGCATACGTTCAAGCCCGGCGTGGTTTACAACCTCATGGAAGTGAAGGCCGACCTCCGCTATTACTGGAGGCCGAGGCTGATAGGCACGCGCGGCGTAACCAAGCAGACGGGCCTGTTAGACCGCCTTTTCTCCTGCCGCCGCGACGTGGTAAAGCGCCCGTCGATGGTGTTCTACCGGGGCGCTTACATTGCCTATTCCGACTATTCGTTCAAGTTTGGCTCCGAGGGAAACCAAGGCTCCGCCCTCACATTGGGCGTCAGCTGGGGCGCGGTGCGCCCGCTCTACGTGTTCCGGCGGGGCAACAGCCTCGACCTCGAGCTTGGCGTGGGCGTGGGCCTGTGCTACAGGCGCAACGACAAGTACCGCCACGACCGCGAGGACGACTGCTACCCCATCACCGAGAAAGGCTCGTGGGGCATTGTGCCGTTCCCTGTGGTGAGCGACATCCGCGTGGGCCTTATATACAGGCTGGGCAAGTATCCCTCTACCTCGATGTACCGCTGGCGCTACGATGTCGACGCTGCATACGCCGCGCTCAACGACAGCATCAACGAGGCGCGCGAGGTGGAGCGCATCAACAAGCATACCGCCGACAGCATAACCAAACTGATTGACACCGAGTTCTGGCGCGTTTACAACGCCGCCGAAGGCAAGAACAAGGCCAAGGCCGACTCGCTCGACCGCGCCGACAGCAAGCGGCGCGAGCTGCAGAAGGCTGCCGAGAAGGCCGCCCGGAAGCGGCGCAAGGACGGCAAGGCCAAGGCCGACTCTGCCGCAGTGGCCCTGTCCAAGGACAGCACTGTGGCGGCCCCGCAGGCCGACACGGTGGCTGTGGACAGCGCAGCCGCGCCTACAGCCGGCCAGCCGGTCCAGGCAGCGGGCAAGGCCGACGGCGGCAACGGCAATAACGAGGGAGCCTCAGGCAATGAGGGAAATCCGTCCGGCAAGGAAAGTGGTAAAAACGACGAATCGGGCGGCGAGGCTCCCTCCGCCGCCGAAAGCGAAGGAAAGGAGGACGGCGATGAGGCTAAATGACAACATTTTGCGGATGGCGGCCGCCGCGCTCTCGGCCATGGCCATGGCTTCGTGCACGGTGGATGTAGACCTCTGCAGCGACCCCATACACCCGCATTCGGCCGAGGTGGCCTATTCGTTTGACTTCGGCGGCGTGGAAGGCGCGCCCGACACGATGATAGTAGTGGCCAACAGGGTGGTGAACCGCCGCATCAGCGCCATGAACGTGAGCACTGCCACGGGCAGCGGGCGGTTCATCGTGGGAGAGCTGCCTGCAGTTCCCGTTGCGCCAGGACAGGGCGACGGCGAGGGCGAGACCCCCGGCGGCGATGGCGAGGAAGTGACTCCCGGCGGAGGCGAGGACACCCCCGATGGTGGCGAGGAAACTCCCGGTGGAGGCGAAACCACTCCCGGTGAAGAAGGCTCAGACGTAACTATAGGTGGCGACGAGGCTGCCGCGAGGGAGGGCGAGGCAGCATCGGGCGATGGCGGCGAAGAGGCCACTCCCGGCGGCGAAGATGAAACACCCGGCGGCGAGGGGGAGACCCCAAGCGAGGGCGGGGATGCTCCGGGCAGCGAAGAACTCCCTGAGTTCAGGTTGCCCGTAGGCACATACCGCTTCCTCACTTTCAACATGGATTCTACCGAATATATATACACCGACGTGGAAAAGTTCCTTGCCGGCTCGGACAGCGTGGCCATGGGCGACCTCTACATAGAGTACCGTTCCTACCCAAAGAACGACCCGGACCTGCGCGGAACCATACCCGACTGGCAGGACTACAACCCATACGCCGGATACATACAGCCCGACCTCAGGCCGCTCTTCGTGGCCACGGCGGGCGCAGACCTCGCCCACGGCCAGCGCAGGCAGTGCCGCTTTGCGCCCAGGGTGACGTCGCAACTGGTTGACGTGTACTTCGACATAACGAAATACGAGGGCGGCACGCCTTTCATCGTCGACTCCGTGGTGGCCGAAATCTCCGGCCTGCCATACAGGGTGAACCTCGTGAACGGCAACCTCGACATAAGGCGCACCAACAAGATGATGTTCCGCATGGGCCTCGTTGACGCCGGCGGCAACCCCCAGCCCGACACCTACGCCGCCACGTCGGCCACCTGCCACGCCAGCATCTCAGTGCCGGGCATAGTGCCGGGCAGCTCAACCGACGTGAACACCGGCCCGGGCATAATGCAGGTGATGATATTCATGCACAGCGAGAACCCCGACGACCCCTCGGAGCCGCTCCACAAGATGGTGCAGGGAAAGATAAACCTGTTCAACACGCTGCGCGAGGCGCGGCTCACCGACTATACCGACGACATGAGGTTCGTGCGCCGCACCTGCGACCACGGCGAACTTGACATCAACGCGCCGCTAATCATCGACGGCGACGCCATACAGGAAAGCCCCGACAACGACGGAGGACTGGACGCATGGCGCGCCTGCGACGACATAGTGGTTGACATTTGACGCTGTGGCGAACTACCCACGGACACCCACCTCAGCAAGCACATACGTTTCAACTCATAAGAATAAATAACCACGCCGGGCTGTGGCAATGGCCACGCTGCCTCAGGCAAAAACATAAACAAGAATGCGCAAAGACAGCAAAACAACGGCCGCGGCCATCGCGCGGCTCATGCTGGCAGCCGTGCTGCCCCTCGTCATGCTGGCAGCCTGCACCGACACATACCCCAACATAGTAAGCAACGACGGCAGCGGCATAGGCAACGACGAGACTTACGACCGCACGCCGATAATGCTCTACGTAAACGAGCCTAACTACTTCTCCATCATCGCCACGCGCGGCACGGGCGAACTTACCGTTGACAAGCCGGAGAAGTATTACAACTCCGTGGTACACGTGTTCGCATTCCGCGACGGCCCCGACGCGCAGGGCGTGTTCTCGGGCAACGCCGACATGACCCGCACCGTACACTCCACCCCCCGGGGGCGATACGACGCCCACCGCACCGACTGCCTGCTCGACGGCCCCGACTACAACCTGGGAATGCCAACGATGTTCAGCCGGGCCGAAAACGGAATGATAGAGATGCAGGAGCTTGACAGCAACTTCTGCTACAGCGCGCGCTACCAGGACGTGGGCTACAACTTCTTTGCATACCACATTGACGACCAGGCCATCGTCGATGCCAACACGCAGCGCCTTGCCGACCGCATAAAATACAACATCGAAATCGACGGGGCGCAGGACATAATGGTGGGCAACGCGCCTAAGCTCACCCGCCGCGTGCTCGACGAGAAGATGGCGCCGGGCAACCTGCACATCAGCGCCACCGACCAGGAGAAGATTCTCAACATAGGCAACTACAGCACCTTTGCCGCCCACCGCGGCGTTAACCCTACCATCGACATGCGCCACCTGCTCACCATGTTCCGCTTCACCGCCTATCCGGGCGACCGCTCGGCGGCCAACATAAGGATAAAGGGCATACGCATGGAGAGCAAATACCGCGGCGACCTTACCGTGGCGGCCAACGACACGTCGCTCATAGGCATAGCGTTCTCTGAGGACAGGGCCGATTTGAAGCTGCGCGACAAGACCGACGGCTCGGAGCCTGCCCCGCCACTCAACCCCGAGGGCTACGTGGTGCAGTGGACCGACGACATGGCTGGCCTCGACTGGCAGGCGCGCCCCGGCCTGCAGGTGGGCGGGTGCCTGCTTGTTGCGCCCGACAGAGCCTACACGCTGACGCTCGTGTACGAGCAGACCGTGGACATCGGCAACGGCCAGACCGAAGTGAGGCAGTTAGAGACGCAGTACCGCCTGCGCGCCGACAACTCCCGCTTGTACTGGGACCCCGAGGCAGGGGAGTACCGCTTCCGCCCGGGCTATTACTACGACGTGAAGGTTGTGGTGTATGGCCTGCAGCCAATCACCGTTGAGGTGGGCATCGACACGTGGCAAGATGGCGGCGACATACCGCTCGACCCCGACGACGAGGAGTCCAACGACGAGTGGCTCGGCGATGAAGACGTGGCGGTGGGCTGACGCGCGCCCGCTGCTGTTGACATAGGTTATAGGTACTATATAGTTTTATCATTAATTTAAACTACATTCATTATGAGAAAATCGATTTTCTTCGCAGCCGCATTCGCCGGTGTGCTTTGCAGCTGCTCGCAGGATGAGGCCATCGATGGTGGCATGGCGTCTGGCGCACAGGATGGGCTTGTTCCCATCGAGATTGGCGTGGCGCAGGTAAAGAGCGCCGTTACCCGTGGTACCGGTACGGTAGGCACCACTGACGAGGAAACCAACACTTGGGCTGGCCAGAAGTTCAATGTCTATATGTTCAACCAGGGAACAGTGACCCCCGCCGTTGATGTGGAAGACTCCCCCATCTACAGCAACGCTGTGTTCAAAGCTCCCGAGGCTGCGTTGAGCACGGCTGAGGGCACGGCAACTGCCGAGGACGGGCGCGTGCAGTATTATCCCTCTGAGGGCAAGTTCGACTTCGTGGGCTACCGCACGGATGGTGCTGAGCAGGGCACTCCGAGCGTCAGCGCAGACGGAAACAGCCTTGAGTTGCCTATCATAATCGATGGCTCGCAGGACGTGATGGTTGCCGACGCTGCCGAAACAGAACTCGGCGAGGTGCCTTACGACCGCACATTCTCTGCCTACTCGGCTCGCAAGGGCGTTGATCCCATGCTCACCTTTGAGCACTTGCTCACCCGCCTGCAGTTCACCATAATCGGCGGCAACGAGGGTTCGTGCAGCCACATGGGCACCGATGGCTCTACCGAGATGGGTGTTCGTGTGCAGTCTATCAAAGTGAAATCGATGACCAACGGCACAATGACCGTGGCTACCGTGGGCGAAGATGGCCGCACAGGCAAGGGCTCCATCGCTTGGCAAGATGACGTCCGCGGCGACCTTACGCTTATGGAGCGTACTGGCGACGCCAACCAGAACCTCACGCCGATGAGCGAGGTGGTGCCTACATGGAACGAGGGAACTGCTAGCGGCGACGAGATGCAGGCCGGCGAGGCTCTGCTCGTTGCTCCCGACGACCAGTACGAGCTCACCGTGACACTCGCCCAGAACGTGGTTGTCAACAACGCAGGCGACGTGGAGGAGAAGCTCATCACCCTTAACGACTACATCCATCTTGACGGCTCCCAGTTGCTGGGCGGACACTCGTACAACGTTAAGGTCACCGTATACGGCCTTGAGGAAATAACCATTGACACCAAGCTCACCCCCTGGGAGGATGGCGGTGTCATAGAGCTTAACCCCATGGACGAGCCTAACGTGCCTTATGCTGCCAATATGTAATGGCGCGGCAAATTACTTAACATAAAGATAAATGAACGGAAAAGATATGAAAAAGCAACTGTTATTCTTGTCTATGGCAGCCGTGGCTGCCCTCACATCGTGCTCTAACGACGATGCCCCCGAGGCACCAGTGGACGTGCCTGTGGGCATGAGCGAGGTGCCTATCCGCCTCTCCACCGGCGTGCAGGGAACACGCGCCAGCATAGAGTCTGACGGGAACGGCCTCTTCGAGGTCGACGGGCTGGGCATCTACGCCCTCGCCCGCACCGTGATGCAGGTGAACCCGGCCCCGCTGCCCATCTCTTGGGCCGGCGACGCGCCCGGCACCAACACTTACGGCGTGCTGCTTGAGAACCTTGAGGCCAACGCGGTGAAGAACGAGGAGGGAACCCTCACCAACATAGAGTTCGCCGACGGCCAGACGTACTACTACCCCATGGGCAACTGGTACACCTACGGCTTCTACGGCTACTACCCCCGCACCGAGGCCATAGAGGCCACGGCTACCACACGCGTGGCTAACATCACCATCACGGGTAAGGAAGACGTGATCTACGGCAAGGCCGTGAGCGATGAGGCTTACGCCTACAGCGCGCGCTACTTCCGTCAGGAGGGCAACCGCGACAAGGTGCCTGCAATGCAATTCGACCACAAACTGATGCGCATAACGTTCAGCGCCGTGCCTGCTCCCGATGTTGAGGGCGGCGACACTTACGTGAGCGCGCTCAACATGAAGGTGCAGAGCGTAAAGGTGCTCCGCGTTCCCGTGAACGGTAAGCTGGTGATTGCCGACTATACCAATCCCGAGAACAATGGCAAGCTGACGTTCGACTGGGAGGACACTCTTGCCATGCAGGATCTCACGCTGCTTGATGCCAACGACCAGCCGCTCAACTCCGACAACTACTATATGGAGGTTGTGAACAACGACACCGTTGTGGAGAAGACCATCGGTCAGGGCATCCTGCTGCCGGTGCCGGAGCAGGGTAGCAGTTACAAGTATCGCGTAGCCGTGACCCTGGCAGACCGCGAGGGCAACGTGTATGAGTGCGAATACCCGCAGGAACTGGAGCTGAGCGAGGGCGCATCGTTCCAGCCCGGCAAGTCGTACAACGTAAGGATGACCATCAACGGCCCAAAGGTGGTGTCGATGACGGCCAACCTCACGCAGTGGACTGACGGCGACGGTACCCTTACCGGCATCGAGTTCTGACGCCGGTACGAAAGCCAACCAACGCACGCCCGGCGGGGGAACTGCTCCCGCCGGGCATGCTTGCCACCCTTGCCGCCACCGGCGGACTGGGCGCGCAAGCCAAACCTCAGCGGGTCGGAATGCCCGTTAGCATAGTAACAAGAACAAAAAGAAGATGAAAAGACTGTTGACAGCTGCCTTGCTGGCTCTCTCATGCCTCGCCGCGCGGGCGCAGATGGTGGCCGTGAGCACCGATGCGCTCATGGACGCGCTGATGATTCCGCAG
Organism: uncultured Prevotella sp.; assembly: GCA_944319915.1. GTDB lineage: Bacteria > Bacteroidota > Bacteroidia > Bacteroidales > Bacteroidaceae > Prevotella. The sequence goes on from CALUEY010000001.1 coordinate 104,468, forward strand.
GTGGGGGCCGAGCTTGTGGTGGGCGAGCGCACATCGGTGGGGCTGGGCCTCTTCGGCAGCAGCAAGCCTTGGGGCAAGCAGGTAAAGCTGGCCGGGCTGCAGCCCGAGTGGCGCTACTACTTCTCCGGGCGGCCCATGCACCGCCACTTCGTGGGCGTGGGCGCTCTCGGCGCCACCTACGACATTACCTGGAAAGGCAAGGTGTACGACGGATACGCCGTAGGCTTAGGCGTCACCTTCGGCTATGTGATAGCCCTCACCAAGCGGCTCAACATCGACCTGCACGCCGGAATCGGCATAGTGGGCTACAGGCAGAAGGAATACTTCGAGTCCGACAGCTACGAGCAGGACATGGAATATGGCGCCACGGCGCAGGCAAACGCCAGCGGCTACGTGCTGCTGCCAACTCGCGTGGGCGTCTCAGTGTCGTACATATTGAAGTAATGCAGCCCCGGGGCGGTGGCCATCGGCAAACCAGGCCGTGGCAAGGCCGCCGTGCGCCGTGCATGGATAGATGAGGGTTTCTTGCGCTTAAGGCCAAGGTACTCGCATCTGCGCAGTTGCGCACGAAGCGTCATGCCCATGGGGATATAGGGGCGGGGCAGGCTGTGCTTCCCTCTTCCCGCCAAACATCACAGCATAATATCACACCGTAAGATGAATACACATATATATCGGCAGATAGCAGCCGTGGCTTTGCTCTTGGCCCTGACCGTGGTGCCGGGCCGGGTGGCGGCGCAGGACGACTTCAGGGAGGTTTCCTTCGCCGTTACCTTGGACAAGGGCGGCAAGCTGGCGCCCGAGGAAATAGAGTACGCGCGGTTCAAGAGCCGCAATGCCGCGGTGGCCGCGAGCAACTTGCTCAGGGTTGCCGTAAGGAACGACTTTGGCTCCGGCGTTGAGAAAGCCATGGCCGACGTGGCCGAGAACTCCAATGGCGGCTGGCAACGCTCCGACCACAACGGAATGTTCACCGTGCCGGTGATGGACGGCATGGCCATCCTCCTGTTCTGCGACCGCGAGGAGGTGAAGGTCGTTGAGATAGAGCAGGGCAAGGACAGCTACCCCGTCGTGGTGGCGCTCAAGACATCGCTCAGCAACGTCGACGTGATATCCAAGCGCCAGCGCAGCGGCGTTACGTTCGGCAGCGGCATCTCCGAAGACGAGGGAGCCACGGTCCGCTTTCAGGTGAAAGCCGATTTCCCCGCAGGCTATGGCCGCGACGATTCACGCCTGATAGTGCAGCCGATGGTGGTTGACTGCCAGACCGAGGACACCATATCCTACCTCGACGGCATCGTGTACGAGGGTGAGGAGTACCATCACATACAAGACAGGCGCATGCGCTTCCGCTACAATCCAAACGACCCGCTCCACCGGGTTTACCGCAGCAACGTGGTGCTCCGCGACAACCAGCCGTTCAGCGTCGACACCACCTATGTGTTCTCAAAGCCCAAGGGCGACCGCAAGGCCAAGGACAAGACATACAAGTGCCTGTTCTATTGCGTCCTCGAGGATTACCACAAGGCTTATTACAACAACGGTGGCCAGGGAACAGGCTCATGCAACACCTACCGCCGATTCAAGTTCCTCGACTTTTCAGTCGCATCTGCCGAGATGGACATCACGCAGTTCAGGCAGGAGGCCGAGGCAAAGTTCAACAGCGTGCCTCGCAACCTCATGCTTACGTTCGTGGTGAACAGCGACCAGCTCACCGACGACTCCACAAACCAGATAGAGTTCGACAACCTCACCGAGGAGCTCCGCTCATACGGCAAGAACCTCTTCCGCGTTACGGTGGAGGCCACGTCGTCGCCCGAGGGTGCCTACGAGCACAACATGGAGCTGGCCCGCCGCAGGGCGGCGCGCGCCCTCTCCATCATACGGCAGAACCTTGGCCGGGCCGACGTGCAGCTGCCTGCCCCCAAGGTGCGCGTATGCTCGTGGGATGAACTTGTTGACGAGCTTGCCGGCAGCGTGGCCGACACATCCATGGTGGCCATGGTGCGCAACGTGGTGGCTTCCAGCGAGCCGCGCGCCGTATATGCCAAGCTGCGCGCGCTCCCATTCTACGACGCGGTGATAGCCCCGGCGCTCGTAAGGCTCCGCTCCATGACGTGCTCCTACACCGTGGAGACCAACCGCCCGATGACCGCCGACGAGGCCGCCGCCAAGTACTTTGCGGGCAAGGCCGACTACATATCGGGCAAGAAGAACTTCGGCGCCGACTTCTCCGATGGCGACCTCTACAACCTTTACAACACCATCAAGGACACCCTGGAGCTTGACACCATCACCGACCTTGCCTATGGGCAGCTCGTGAAGAAACGCTCTTACGAGCTTTACAAGTTCGCCCCCTACCTTGCCAACCGCAAGGCACTGCTCAACCTCAAGCGCGGCACGCCCGACCTCGAGGTGCTCAGGCCTTTCATACTGCTCGGCGACAACCGCATACCCATACGCAACCCCAACCAGCGGCAGGCCGACAAGAACTACAAGGAGATGATCATCAACCAGGCCATAACATATTTCCAGGAGCAGGAGATCGACTCCGCGCAGTCGATGGTCAACTGGGTGCTCGGGGCCAGCCGCGTGAGAGACCGCAGCGACTCCACGCTCGCCAAGCTCGAGATGTTCATCACCCTCAGGAAGCACTATGGCCGCTTCCTGCAAAACAACTGCACCCCCGAGCAGCGCGATTCGGTTGAGGCAGCATACGAGTTCGTGGTTGAGAACAACATCGTGAACAAGGCGGCCATCTACGCCGAGTTCCGCACCGCGCTCGGCCTTTCAACAGAGGAGGTTAACCGCTACGTGGAAATGATTGACGACGGCAACGCCAAGAAATGGTACCTCAAGGGCATGATATGGAGCGACAAGGCCGGGCAGGAGCAGGCCGAGGAGCTTAACTCCCAAGCCTTTGTGGGCATGTCGGCCGAAGAGCGGGCGCGCTACAACGAGCTTACCGCCTGGGCCGCAGGCGACAACACCCCCCACTTCCTTGCCTACTTCCAGCACAGCTTCGACATTGAGCCGGGCTACAGGAAGCTCTTCGCTGTTGAGGGCAACGTTACCGACGAGGTGCGCGAGCGCTACCCTTACGACGACGACAAGGCCGACCAATACCGCAAGAAGTTCGACGCTCTCTACACCATATTGAAAGCCAACAAGGCCGTAGGCAAGGCTGCGGAAGCAAGCACCAAGCCAACCGCAGCCGCCCCGGCGCAGCCTACTGAGGCCGCCAGTGACACGCAGGCAGGCGGCGAAGCCTCCGACAGCGACAACAATAACGGAAACGAAACGAAATGAGAAAGCCATCATCAACGATACTGATTGCCGCGCTTGTGGCTGCGGCCACCCCCGCAGGGGCGGCGCAGCCACTGCTGGGCGCGCCCGCGGCGGCCCTTGCCGCAGATTCTGCCGCCGCCCGCCCGGCAGCCGACGGTGCATCCGTGGAGGCGGCCGAGCCATCGGTCGGCGGGCAGGCAGCCGACTCCATCGCCAAGACGCGGCTCAACAAGGCCGATGGGTTCAACGCCCTCGACTACATATTGGAGCGGCGTTACCTCAACCGTGGCGACGAGTTCTCAGGCCCGTGGAACAGCAACCTCTACCTTGAGGCCGGCCTTGGCGCCGAGCACATAGACGCCCCCTCCGATGCTCACAGCTTCAGCACGCTCTCAACGGTGAGGGTAGGCGTGGGCAAGCGTTTCAGCAGGCTCCACTCGGCGCGCCTCACGCTCCACGGTGGCTTCGGCTTCCAGGAGTCGTCAAACCTGCTCCTCGGCAAGGCAGGGGCGCGGCTCGACTACCTCTTCAGCCTCTCGTCCTATTTCGACGGCTACAACCCCGCGCGCTTCCTTGAGCTGTCGTCGGTGCTCGGCATCGGCGCGCAAGGCTCGCAGCTGCGGCGCAACTCGCCCTGGAAGCTCTCAGCCGAAGGCCACGTGGGCTTGCAGCTCAAGTTCTACACCGGGCCGCAGGGAGCCCTTAACATCGAGCCATACATAGGCATAGCCTCCGACCAGGGCGACGTCAGCACCAACAAGAACTGGCGCAAGTACGACGTGTTCTATGGCGTTGGCCTCAGCTACGTGTACTATCTCGACAACCCACTCTCGCGCCAGCGCCGCCGCCAGCTCATCGCCGGGCGGTCCAAGGCCGACGCCGTGGTGGGCGACTCGGCCTTGCAGTCGTGGCAGCGGCCGTGGTTCGTGGAGCTTGCCGCCGGCCCCCACTTCATGGACTCGCCCGAGCTGGGCTTCTTCTCCACGCTCGGCCACGAAACGGCCCTCTCTGTTGGCAAGTGGCTCTCGCCGGCCTTGGGCGTCCGCTTCACCACCTCCTTGCGCTCGGCCACGTTCGGCAAGAGCCAGTTCACGTCGCCCCGCCCGTCATACGGCACGAGCTATGAGCGCACATATAACAAGGTGTATGCCGGGGCGCGCGTAGATGCGCTCATCAGCCCCCTCGGCTTCACCAAGGGCTTCGCCTGGGACAAACCCTTCGGCTTCTACGTCCTCTTCGGCGGCGAGCTGGGCCGCTTGGTGCGCTACGACCGCTCCGAGCTGCTAAGGTGCTGGAGCGTTTCCTACAGCGCGGGCGCGCACTTCTGGGCGCGCATAGCCGACGGCGTGCAGCTCTTCGTAGAGCCGCGCGGCTCGTGGTACATCTACAACATACCCTACAGCGACGTGCGCACGCGGAGCATGCGCTGCACCGACGGCGGCATGACCGTCAACGTGGGCCTCACCGTGAGCACCTACGACCGCAAGTACCGCCGCGGGCAGGGCGGGGCGCGCCCCCGGGGCCACTTCACCGCAGGCCTTGGCGGCGGCACCAACCTCGTCTACCGCCGCACGGCGGTGCAGGGCGGCGGCATGGGCTACAACGGCCACGCATGGCTTGAGTATGGCTTCGACCGCCTCTCGGCAGTGCGCGCCTCGTTCGAGTACGTCTCCGTGGGCACCATGCATAGCACGCGCTTCTACGACTACAACATGGCCTACCCCGACGACAACTACCTCCGCTCCACGCGCACCGGCGTATGGCACCGCCGCCTCAGCCTCGGCATGGTGTCGCTGGCCTATTCGCTCAACCTCACCGAGGCCCTGTGCGGACCCAGAGGCCGGCGCCTGTTCGACGTCACGGCCTATGCCGGCCCGGCACTCGTTATGCTCTACGGCGAAAAGGCGAGCCTCGACGCCTCCGAGCGGCTGCAGCAGGGCCACGAGGCCCGCCTGGCCGTCCCGGCAGGCAGGGAGACCGAGTTTGGCGCCCACGCCGGGCTACGCCTCACGGCCAACGTGGGCAAGGGCTGGGGCGTTTACCTCGCGCCCGCCCTCTACGTGTGGAAGCAGTTCAACATGCCCGGCGTGGAGGTGGTGCTCACCAAGCACGTGGAGACGATAAACCTCGGCGTGCAGTACAATTTCTAACGAACTTACATTCCTGTACTCTATGACGAGACATCTGAGATATGCACTCTGCGCCGCCGCCTTGTGGCTGACGGCGCTCGGCGCCGGCGCTCAGGGCGACACCAAGGCCGCCCTCGAGGCCGTCGACAGCATCGTGCGCAAGTACTCTAACTACAAGGACGTGCTCGACCCCTACGTGGCCAAGATATGCGCCAAGCACAAGGACAGCCCCGAGTTCATGGTGGGCGTGGCCAGGGCCTACTACTCCTTCTCACGGCCTAAGGGGCAGGCGTTCTACACCTTCCACACGCGCGACACCGCCAACGCCCGCAAGTACGTGCAGATGGCCATCCAGCTCAACCCCACCTACGTGCCGGCCTACATCTGCGGCGGCGACATCGAGCGCACGCAGTTCAACCGCGAGCCGGCCCTCGACTGGTACCGCCGCGCCATTGCCGCCAACAAGGCCGACCCCGCAGGCTATCTGGCCTATGCCGACTACGCCTCTGAGACCGACCCTGCCGAGGCCCTGCGCGTGCTCGAGGCCCTGCGCGACTACAACCCCGGCTACCCCGTTTACCTTGCCGCCGCACGCATCTGCGACCGCCGCGGCGAGTGGGAGAAGTCGCTCGAATACTTCGCAAAGGCCGAAAAGGACAGCATGACCTACCATGACTTCGTTACCTACGCCCTCAACTGCGAGCTTATGCGCGAATACCAGCAGGGGCTCGACGCCGCCCTGCTCGGCCTTGAGCAGTATCCCGACAGCGCCGCCCTCAACCGCCTGGCCATGAGGCAGCTCGTGATACTCAACAAGTACACCGACGCGCTCGTTTACGTTGACCGCCTGTTCAACAAGTCGGAGAACGCCAAGATAGGCTGGCAGGACTACAACTACGCCGGGCGCGCATACTTCGGCGCCAAGCGCTACGGCGAGGCCCTGTCGATGTTCACCAAGATTACCGACGACGACGAGCTTAAGCCCGTGGAGCGGTCGTCGCTGGTGGACTATACGGCCAGGACCTACGCCAACCTCGGCGACTACGACAAGGCCATAGCCATATTCAGCGACTTCGTGGCAAGGCAGGAACGCGACTCCGCGCTCTCGCCCGGCGACGTGTACAACCTTGCAAACATGTACATGCGCAAGGCGCAAGACTCCACCACCGTCAACTCCACCGAGGCGTGGCTCAAGGCCGACTCCACCTTTGCCGTCATGGCGGCGCGCTTCACCGCCAACGCCGACTTCGCCCTCGCCAACCGCCTGCAGATTGCTTACGTGCTCGACCCCGACTTCGAGACGGGCCGCTGCGTGCCCATAGCCGAGCAGCTCGTGGCCGTGGTTACGGCCAAGGGCGAGGCCGACGACGCCTCCACCGCCCGCCTGCTCAACGCCTACCGGTTCCTGGCGTTCCACTACACCATCAACAAGAACCGCAAGCGCAGCAGGATGTACTGGCAGAAGGTGCTCGAACTCGACCCCGGCAACGAAACTGCCAAGAACGTATTAGGCATAAAAGGCTGAGAAGCCTCCATTCTCTTTTTCATACATTTTGTGGCTCAGCGGAGCCATCAGTCACGTTTATAGTTTGACACTCGGCCCGTCCTTGCACTGCAGGACGGGCCTTTTTGCATCCTCAAACATGCCGTTTCGCGCCACAAAACAGGCCGTTTCGCGTTGCAGGAAGGGCCGTTTTGCAATGCGCTGAGTGCCAGGTTGTTGCGCTGGTGCGTATTCCCAGGGGCGATGCACCGGCGAAACAGCACTGTATCCGTGCCGTTTTCTTTACAAGAGTTGTGCTGGCTCGGTGTAAGCAAGCATCGAGATTGAGCAGTGGAAACTTTCAGGTAGTGGCGCGAAGCCTTGAGCCTCACCCACGCACGTTCTTTCTCACCCACGTTCAGGCTGGTTTTCAACCACTAATGGTTTGCAACCCGCGCCATGCTTGCTTTATTCACTTCCCCGGGTCGCAGACCCGGCCACGGGAGCTGGCGGGTCGCAGACCCGCCAGAACGTGGGTGAGAACGTGGGTGAGCACATGGGAGTAACGATGCGGGTTCGGGATAAGCAATCGTAAGGGCTACTTAACTCCTGTAGCTCCTTAACTCCTATGACTATTTAATTCCTTGTCCGAACTAATAAAGAAAATTTCTTTTCCCAGTTTGGCTTTGTGGATAAAAATAATTACCTTTGCAAGGCTTTGTACAGAAACACTGAACTTTAACAATAACAAAAACAGCAATGAACGAAAACGAGAACAAGCAGCAAGGGCAGTTGCAGATAGAACTGCCGCAGGAGACAGCCCAGGGCGAATATGCCAACTTCGCTATAATAACCCATTCGAGCAGCGACTTCGTGCTCGACTTTGCCCGCATCCTGCCTGGCGTGCCTAAGGCTCAGGTAAAGAGCCGCGTAATCCTCGCCCCCGAGCACGCCAAGCGCCTGCTCATGGCCCTTCAGGAGAACATCATGCGCTACGAGCGCGAGTTTGGCCAGATAAAGCTCCCCAACCAGCAGCAGGCCGGCCCCCGCACCATAGCCCCGTTCAACGTGGGCAAAGGCGAAGCGTAGGAAATTAAAAGTTAAAAGCTAATAAATAAAAGAAATACCCCTGTGGATGGCTTGATGCTTCCGCAGGGGTATTTCGCTCACGCACTTCTACCCACATCCTCACCCGCCCACGTGTTCACCCACGTGCTTTTTCACCCACGTTAAGGCGGGTGAGCACGTGGGAGTAACGGCGCAGGTTCGGTATGATTACCCTTACCTTTTTATTATTTCGTATTTCCTGCTGCCCAGCCCTATCTTCTCGGCGTGGGCCAGGCACGTCTTGTATTCGGTGTTGGGGTTGGCGTTGTCGAAGTGGTCGTGGTGGTCGCAGAAGTGCGGGTCGGCCATGGCCTCGCTGAGCTGCGAGTTGGGCAGGGGCGCCTGGCGCAGGCAGGCGTCGGCGCAGGCCTGGTCGAGCGCGAGCGGGTCGAACGATGCAAACATACCCACGTCGGGCAGCATGGGCGCATCGTTGCCCGAGTGGCAGTCGCACGTGGGCGACACGTCGCACACTATGGATATGTGGAACGAGGGCCGCCCCCATACCACCGCCTTGGTGTATTCGGCCATGCGGCAGTTAAGCTCCTTCACCGCGGCATCGTTGGCGAACGAGATGGCGTCGAAGTTGCAGGCTCCCACGCACCGCCCGCAGCCCACGCAGTTGCTTGCCACCACGCTCATCTTGCGCGAGGCCTCGTCGAAGCAGAGCCCGTCGTTGGCGCATTCGGCCATGCAGCGGCGGCATCCCCGGCACAGCTGCGGGTCTATCTGCGGCTTGCCGTTGCTGTGCTGGTCCTTCTTCCCGGCGCGCGAGCCGCAGCCCATGCCGATGTTCTTTATGGTTCCGCCAAAGCCCGTCATCTCGTGGCCCTTGAAGTGGGTGAGCGAGATGAACACATCGGCGTCCATCACCGCCCGGCCAATCCTGGCTTCCTTCACGTATTCGCCTCCGGCCACAGGCACGGCCACGTCGTCGGTGCCTTTCAGCCCGTCGCCTATTATCACGGGGCAGCCCACGGTGAGCGGCGTGAATCCGTTCTCCCAGGCGCAGTAGAGGTGGTCGATGGCGTTCTTGCGGCTGCCGGGGTAGAGGGTGTTGCAGTCGGTGAGGAACGGCTTGCCACCGCGCTCCTTCACCATGTCGGCCACGGCGCGTGCGTAGTTGGGCCTCAGGAAGCTCATGTTGCCCAGTTCGCCGAAGTGCATCTTTATTGCCACGAACTTGCCGTCCATGTCAATGTCATCGAAGCCGGCGGCCTTGATTAGCCGCTTGAGCTTGTGCGCCGGCCCTTCGTTTGGCCGGCAGCGGAAGTCGGTGAAGTAAACCTTCGATACGCCTTTCGTTTCAGTTTCGTTCATGGTCATTTTCTCCTTGTAGTTTTGTTCATGAAGTATTCTATGGAAAGATAATGCAAGCGGGGGCAATGGGGAGCTTGCTCACGGATTGCCGGGCGCAGCTTAATCTCATGCAAAGTTAGCCATTTCCTTGTCATTCCGTGTAGACGCATTACTTTTTCTTTGATGGATGTCAGCAGTTTGCCAAACAAATGTAAATGTTGAGGCCGATAAGCATCTGCCCTCTGACTCCTCGTAACTCCCTCTGACTCCTTGTAACTCTCATCCACGTTCCATCCATGTTCTCACCCACGTTCTGGCGGGTTTGAAACCCGCCAGCTGCCTGTTGCGGGTTTGCAACCAGTGCCATGCTTGTTTCTTTCACTTTTCCGGGTCGCAGACCCGGCCACGGGCGCTGGCGGGTTACCAACCCGCCAGAACGTGGGTGATAACCGGCCATTGTCCTTGTGATGCCGCTGTTCTTGCGGTTGAGGCATAGGCGAGTAATGGCGAATATGGAACAATAATAAGTTGTGTAATGTTAAATATGTTATATATTATTAAAATCAACAACAAGTGGCGTGAAAGACAAATGTAACATTAGGATTAATGAAATAAAATTTGTACCTTTGCACCCCAAAAAGGGTGGAAGTGCCCTAATCCAATATTGACAATAATAACAAATACATAAAAATTTAAAAATAAAACAAAATGCCTACAATTCAGCAATTGGTAAGAAAGGGCAGGAATGTGCTTGCAGACAAGAGCAAGTCGCCCGCGCTGGACTCATGTCCGCAGCGCCGTGGCGTTTGCGTGCGTGTCTACACCACAACTCCTAAGAAGCCTAACTCGGCAATGCGCAAGGTTGCCCGTGTGCGTTTGACAAACCAGAAGGAAGTTAACTCTTACATCCCCGGCGAGGGCCACAACCTGCAGGAGCACTCCATAGTGCTTGTGCGTGGCGGCCGTGTGAAGGACCTGCCCGGTGTGCGCTACCACATCGTTCGCGGTACGCTTGATACCGCCGGCGTGGCCAACCGCACGCAGCGTCGTTCAAAGTACGGTGCAAAGCGTCCTAAGGCAAAGAAGTAACCGACAATCCGCAGAGGACAAGAAGATTTTATTGGATTAGTTTTGCTGGAGAATTGTTAAAAGGTTGAGTAAATGCCCGAGAGCGGGCGTTGAAGAACAATAGACAGCCCCATGCAGAATAAACATTTAAGACTAAAATGAGAAAGGCAAAACCAAAGAAGCGCGTGATCCTGCCGGATCCCGTGTACAATGACCAGAAGGTCTCGAAGTTTGTGAACCATCTGATGTATGACGGCAAGAAGAATACCTCATACAAGATTTTCTATCATGCACTTGAGGTCGTAAAGGCCAAGATGAGCAACGAGGAGAAGTCAGCCCTCGAGATATGGAAGAGCGCACTCGACAACATCACCCCGCAGGTGGAGGTGAAGAGTCGCCGCATAGGTGGAGCTACGTTCCAGGTGCCTACTGAAATCCGCCCGGAGCGCAAGGAAAGCATCTCGATGAAGAACATGATTTCGTATGCCCGCAAGCGCAGCGGCAAGTCGATGGCCGACAAGCTCGCAGCAGAGATCATGGACGCATACAACAGCCAGGGCGGTGCTTTCAAGCGCAAGGAGGATATGCACCGTATGGCCGAGGCTAACCGCGCTTTCGCCCACTTCAGATTCTAATAAATAGCATAAAGGTAAAAAGACAATGGCAAACCGCGATTTACATTTGACTCGCAACATCGGCATCATGGCTCACATCGATGCTGGAAAGACCACTACGTCTGAGCGTATCCTGTTCTACACCGGAAAGACCCACAAGATTGGTGAGGTACACGACGGTGCCGCTACCATGGACTGGATGGCTCAGGAGCAGGAGCGAGGTATAACCATTACCTCCGCAGCTACCACGTGCAACTGGACCTGGGGTGGAAAGCAGTACAAGATAAACCTCATCGACACTCCGGGACACGTAGACTTCACCGCCGAGGTGGAGCGTTCGCTCCGCGTGCTCGACGGGGCCGTGGCCACTTATTCGGCTGCCGACGGCGTTCAGCCGCAGTCGGAGACCGTGTGGCGCCAGGCCGACAAGTACAACGTGCCGCGTATTGGCTATGTGAACAAGATGGACCGCTCTGGCGCCGATTTCTTCGAGACCGTGCAGCAGATGAAGGACATCCTCGGCGCCAACCCTGTGGTTATGCAGGTGCCTATCGGAGCTGAGGAGAACTTCAAGGGCGTGGTTGACCTCGTGAAGATGAAGGCCATCCTTTGGCACGACGAGACCATGGGCGCAGAATACTCCATTGAGGATATTCCTGCCGACCTGAAGGATGAGTGCGACGAGTGGCGCGGCAAGCTGCTTGAGGCCGCTGCCGAGTACGACGAGGCCATCATGGAGAAGTATTTCGACGATCCCAACACCATAACCGAGGATGAGATAATCAGCGCTATCCGCAAGGGTACTGTGTCGATGGCTTGCACTCCGATGATATGTGGTTCTTCGTACAAGAACAAGGGTGTGCAGCCTCTGCTCGACTATGTTTGCGCTTTCCTGCCGTCGCCTCTTGACACCGAGAACATCGTTGGCACCAATCCCGACACCGGCGAGGAGGAAGACCGCAAGCCTTCGGAGTCTGACCCAACGGCAGCGCTGGCATTCAAGATTGCCACTGACCCGTATATGGGCCGCCTGGTGTTCTTCCGCGTTTACTCTGGCAAGGTGGAGGCTGGATCCTATGTGTTCAACACACGTTCCGGCAAGAAGGAGCGCGTGAGCCGCTTGTTCCAGATGAACTCGAACAAGGAAATACCTATGGACACAATCGACGCTGGCGACATCGGCGCAGGTGTGGGCTTCAAGGATATACGTACTGGCGATACCCTGTGCGACGAGGCTCACCCGATTGTGCTTGAGTCAATCACCTTCCCCGACACAGTGATTTCCATTGCTGTTGAGCCTAAGAGCCAGGCTGACATCGCCAAGCTCGACAACGGCCTTGCCAAGCTGGCAGAGGAAGATCCTACCTTCACTGTGCGCACAGACGAGCAGAGCGGCCAGACCATCATCTCGGGTATGGGTGAGCTTCACCTCGACATCATCATCGACCGCCTGAAGCGCGAGTTCAAGGTGGAGTGCAACCAGGGCAAGCCTCAGGTGAACTACAAGGAGGCCATCACCAAGACCGTCAACCTGCGCGAGGTTTACAAGAAGCAGAGCGGTGGTCGCGGTAAGTTTGCCGACATCATCGTGAACATCGGTCCGGTGGACGAGGACTTCAAGGAAGGCGGCCTGCAGTTCGTTAACGAGGTGAAGGGCGGAAACATCCCCAAGGAGTTCATCCCTTCGGTTCAGAAGGGCTTTGAGAACGCAATGAAGAACGGTGTGCTGGGCGGCTATCCCATGGACAGCTTGAAGGTTACACTGCTTGATGGCTCGTTCCACCCGGTAGACTCTGACCAGCTCTCGTTTGAGCTTGCTGCCTTGAATGCCTACAAGAACGGCTGCGTGAAGGCAGGCCCCGTGCTGATGGAGCCTATCATGAAGCTGGAGGTCATCACTCCTGAGGAGAACATGGGCGACGTGATTGGCGACCTCAACAAGCGCCGTGGCCAGGTAGAGGGCATGGACGAGGCCCGCAGTGGCGCCCGTGTCATCAAGGCCAAGGTTCCACTCTCTGAGATGTTTGGATATGTCACCGCACTGCGTACTATCACCTCTGGCCGTGCCACCAGCTCCATGGAGTATGACCACCACGCACCGCTGTCGAGCTCTATAGCCAAGGCAGTGCTTGAGGAAGTGAAGGGACGCGCAGACCTCGTATAACAGCAATCAAACAAAACAAGGATTGGGCGGCGCTGCTTAGCGAATGACTCTTAAGCAGTGCCGCCATTCCTAACAGAATCAATAACAGCAAAAATAACATGAGTCAGAAAATCAGAATCAAGCTGAAGTCATACGACCACAAGCTCGTAGACAAGTCGGCAGAGAAGATCGTTAAGGCCGTTAAGGCCACGGGCGCAATCGTTAGCGGGCCTATCCCATTGCCCACGCACAAGCGCATCTACACCGTAAACCGCAGTACGTTTGTAAACAAGAAGGCTCGTGAGCAGTTCCAGCTCTCAGACTACAAGCGCCTCATCGACATTTACAGCTCTACAGCCAAGACCGTAGACGCGCTGATGAAGCTTGAGTTGCCCAGCGGTGTTGAGGTAGAAATCAAAGTATAGTTATTTACAGTTCTTAATATTTAATTGAAATGCCAGGTTTAATTGGAAAGAAAATCGGAATGACATCCGTTTTCAGTGCCGACGGCAAGAACGTGCCGTGCACTGTTATCGAAGCTGGTCCTTGTGTCGTTACCCAAGTGAAGACCGTCGAGAAGGACGGGTACAAGGCTGTGCAACTTGGATTCGCTGAGGCTAAGGAGAAGAATACCTCCAAGCAGATGATGGGCGTGTTCAAGAAAGCCGGTACGACACCTAAGCGCCACTTGGCCGAGTTCAAGTTTGACGAGGAGTATAACCTCGGCGACACCATCACTGTGGATATCTTCAATGACACGCAGTTTGTTGATGTTGTCGGAACATCAAAAGGTAAGGGCTTCCAGGGCGTAATCAAGCGCCATGGCTTTGGCGGAGTAGGCCAGAGCACCCACGGCCAGGATGACCGCGCCCGCAGGCCGGGTTCTATCGGTGCCTGCTCTTATCCCGCAAAGGTGTTCAAGGGTCTCCGCATGGCAGGCCACATGGGCAACGAGAGGGTAACCACGCAGAATCTGAGAGTTTTGAAAGTGATACCGGAGCATAACCTTATCCTTGTAAAAGGTAGTGTTGCTGGTTATAATGGTTCAACCGTTTTAATTGAGAAATAATGGAAATTAACGTATTAAATATCAATGGCCAGGAGACCGGGAGAAAGGTTACGTTAAACGAAGGCATCTTCGGAATTGAACCTAATGACCACGTTCTGTATCTGGACGTAAAGCAGTATCTTGCAAACCAGCGCCAAGGAACGGCAAAGACCAAGGAGAGAAGCGAGGTCTCGGGTTCTACCCGCAAGCTCGGTAGGCAGAAGGGCGGCGGCGGCGCTCGCCGTGGCGACATCAACTCTCCGCTGCTCGTAGGCGGTGGCCGCGTGTTTGGTCCGGTACCCCGTGACTACGGCTTCAAGCTCAACAAAAAAGTAAAGATTCTTGCCCGTAAGAGTGCTCTGTCTTATAAGGCACAGGAGAATGCGATAGTTGTGGTTGAGGACTTCGAAATGGAAGCCCCAAAGACTAAAGAATTCGTAAATATCGCTAAAAATCTCAAAGTTGACGGCAAGAAGACCCTTTATCTTTTGCCAAATATAAATAAAAACGTATATTTGTCAGCTCGCAACTTGCAGCGCACCGAAGTTATGCTTGCATCATCGCTCAATACGTATAAAGTTTTGAATGCAGATGTGCTTGTAATCACGGAGAACTCGCTCAAGGAGATAGAAGGCGTATTAATCAAATAAGGAGACTAAGGAATTATGGCATTTATAATCAAACCTTTGGTCACTGAGAAGATGACCAAGATCACTGAGAAGACGTCTGTAGACAAGACTTATACTCCGAAGGCTGGCAAGAACAAGGGCCAGCAGGTGACGAAGGTTGCTACGCCTAAGTATGGTTTCATCGTTAAGCCCGAGGCTAACAAGATTGAGATCCAGAAGGAAATTGAGGCGATGTTCAATGTTACCGTGATCAATGTGAACACGATGCGCTATTCGGGCAAGCGTTCCTCGCGCTACACGAAGGCAGGTCTTGTGAAAGGCCAGCGCAATGCTTACAAGAAAGCAATCGTCACTCTTAAGGAGGGTGATACCATAGACATTTACAGCAATATTCAATAATAGAAATGGCAGTACGTAAGTTTAAACCGGTAACTCCGGGTCAAAGACACAAGATTATTGGCACGTTCGAGGAAATTACTGCATCCGTGCCAGAGAAGTCTCTCGTTTACGGCAAGCGCTCTACCGGCGGTCGAAACAACACCGGTAAGATGACTGTCCGCTATAGGGGCGGTGGCCACAAGAGGAAGTTCCGTCTGATCGACTTCAAGCGAGAGAAGGATGGTGTGCCAGCAGTTGTTAAGTCAATCGAGTACGATCCGAACCGTTCGGCTCGTATCGCTTTGCTTTACTATGCTGATGGTGAAAAACGTTATATTATTGCTCCCAATGGGCTGCAGGTAGGCACGACGGTGATGTCGGGTGCCGAGGCCGCCCCTGAGATCGGCAACTGCCTCCCGCTTGCCAACATCCCTGTTGGTACGGTGATCCACAACATCGAGCTTCGCCCTGGGCAGGGCGCGCTGCTCGTTCGTTCGGCAGGTAATTTCGCTCAGTTGACTTCTCGTGATGGTAGCTACTGTGTCATCAAGCTGCCTTCAGGCGAGACTCGTCAGATTCTTAGTGCTTGCAAGGCAACTGTGGGTAGCGTTGGAAACTCCGACCATGCGCTTGAGCAGTCGGGTAAGGCAGGACGCTCTCGCTGGCTCGGTCGCCGTCCTCACAACCGTGGTGTTGTGATGAACCCGCACGATCACCCGATGGGTGGTGGCGAGGGCCGTCAGTCTGGTGGTCACCCACGCTCACGCAAGGGCTTGTATGCTAAGGGTCTTAAGACACGCTCGCCCAGAAAGCTGTCAAGCAAGTACATAATCGAAAGAGCTAACAAGAAGTAATCAACTTAACCAAGCGTAAATTATGAGTCGTTCATTAAAAAAAGGCCCGTACATAAATGTCTCGCTCGAGAAGAAAATCCTTGCCATGAACGAGAGCGGCAAGAAGAGCGTTGTCAAGACCTGGGCCAGGGCTTCGATGATTTCCCCCGATTTCGTGGGGCATACCGTTGCAGTCCACAATGGAAATAAATTCATTCCTGTTTACATCACTGAGAACATGGTGGGCCATAAGCTGGGTGAGTTCTCTCTTACCCGCCGCTTCGGAGGCCATGCAGGTAACAAGAAGTAACAGGCTATCCAAAGAAAAAACAGAATAAAATGGGAGCAAGAAAACATATAAAGGCTGAAGAAAGAAAGGCAGCCCGCAGAACTCAGTATTTTGCAAAGTTGAAAGGATGTCCGTCCTCTCCGCGCAAGATGCGCTATGTCGTTGACCTTGTCCGCGGCATGGAGGTGAACCGCGCACTCGGTGTGCTTAGGTTCACGAAGAAGGCAGCAGCGGCCGACGTTGAGAAGCTACTCCGCTCTGCCATCGCCAACTGGGAGTTTAAAAACGACCGCAAGGCAGAGGATGGCGAACTGTTCATCACGAAGATATTTGTTGACGAAGGTGTGACATTGAAGCGTATGAGGCCCGCGCCACAAGGCCGTGGATACAGGATACGCAAGCGTTCCAACCACGTTACCTTGTATGTTGACTCTAAAACTAATGATAAATAACAAGTAGAATGGGACAGAAAGTTAATCCGATAAGCAACCGCCTTGGAATTGTAAGAGGCTGGGAATCAAATTGGTTTGGAGGAAAGGACTTCGGTGACAACCTCGTTGAGGACATGAAGATCCGCAAGTACCTCAACGAGCGCCTGGCCAAGGCAAGCGTATCCCGCATTGTCATCGAGCGCACGCTCAAGCTGGTTACCATCACTATTTGTACAGCCCGTCCGGGTGTTGTCATTGGCAAGGGTGGACAGGATGTCGACAAGCTCAAGGAGGAGCTGAAGAAGCTCTATGACAAGGAGATTCAGATCAACATCTACGAGGTAAAGAAGCCTGAGCTTGACGCCACTATCGTGGCCAACAACATCGCGCGTCAGGTGGAGGGCAAAATTGCTTATCGCCGCGCCATCAAAATGGCCATTGCAAATACGATGCGCGCTGGTGCAGAGGGCATCAAGGTTCAGATTACCGGTCGCCTTAACGGTGCTGAGATGGCACGTAAGGAGATGTACAAGGAAGGCCGCACTCCGTTGCACACATTCCGTGCAGACATTGACTATTGCCAGGCCGAGGCACTAACCAAGGTGGGCCTGCTGGGCATCAAGGTATGGATATGCCGTGGCGAGCTTTATGGCAAGCAGGACGTTTCGCCTAACTTCACCCAGGAGAAGGGCAGCGGACGCTCTAACGGTAGCAATGGTGGCAGGAAGTTCCGCGGGAGAAAGAACAAGTAATTTTTTAAAGTAAGAAGCTATCATGTTACAACCTAAGAGAGTAAAATATAGGAGACCCCAAGACGGCCGTGGCAACAAAGGCAACGCCCACAGGGGTACGCAATTGGCTTTCGGCTCGTTCGGCATCAAGACCCTTGAGGCCAAGTGGCTCGACAGCCGCCAGATTGAGGCAGCCCGTGTGGCTGTCAACCGCTATATGCAGCGCGAAGGACAGGTATGGATCCGCATATTCCCGGACAAGCCTATTACCCGCAAGCCGGCCGACGTGCGAATGGGTAAGGGAAAGGGTGACCCCGCAGGCTGGGTTGCTCCTGTGACTCCAGGTCGCATCCTCTTTGAGGTCGAGGGCGTTTCGTTTGACATTGCCAAAGAGGCTTTGCGCCTTGCAGCACAGAAGTTGCCCGTGAAGACTAAGTTTGTTGTTAGACGTGATTACGATAAAAACGCTTAATTATGAAGATCAAGGAAGTAAGAGAGCTGGATACCAAGGATTTGGAAGAAAGGCTGCAGACTGAGATTGCTAAGTACAATCAGCTGAAGTTTAATCACTCTGTAAGCCCCCTCGAGAATCCGTCGGAGATAAGGGCGACACGTCGAAGCATTGCGCGTATGAAGACTGTGCTCCGTGAGAGAGAGCTTAACAAATAATTGTGGGTCACAGATGGAAAGAAATTTAAGAAAGACAAGGCAGGGTGTGGTTATAAGCAACAAGATGCAGAAGACCATCGTTATTGCTTCTAAGTTCAAGGAGATGCACCCTATTTACGGAAAGTTTGTGCAGAAGACGAAGAAATATCACGTGCATGACGAGAATAATGAGGCTCAGGTGGGCGACACTGTGCTCATCATGGAGACTCGTCCTCTGAGCAAGACTAAGAGATGGAGATTGGTTCAAATTGTAGAAAAGGCTAAGTAATTATGATACAGGCAGAAACAAGACTTACAGTATGTGATAACAGCGGTGCCCGCGAGGCTTTGTGCATTCGCGTGCTCGGTGGTACCGGCCGCCGTTATGCAAGTGTGGGTGACATTATTGTCGTAGCTGTCAAGAATGTCATACCTTCGAGCGAACTGAAGAAGGGTGCGGTATCTAAGGCTTTGGTGGTACGCACTAAGAAAGAAGTCCGTCGTGCCGATGGATCATATATCCGCTTTGATGATAATGCCTGCGTGTTGCTCAACAACCAAGGCGAAATCAGGGGTAGCCGCATCTTTGGCCCCGTGGCTCGCGAGCTGCGCGCTGTAAACATGAAGGTCGTTTCGTTGGCCCCTGAGGTTCTTTAACAATTTTAATTGCGAAAAGAGAGATGAATAAGTTCAAGATAAAGAAAAACGATATGGTGCTTGTCCTGGCCGGCAACGACAAGGATGTAAAGGGCCAAAACGGCAAGTACCCTGCTCCTCACAAGGTGCTCAAGGTGCTCGTTAAGGAGCAGCGCGCTATCGTTGAGGGTGTCAACATTGTCTCGAAGAGCATGAAGCCTTCGGCAAAGCATCCGCAGGGTGGCATCATCAAGCAGGAGGCTCCTATCCACCTTTCTAACCTGAGCCTTGTTGACCCGAAGAGTGGCGAGCCCACTCGCGTGGCCATCAAGCGCACAGAGGATGGCAAGAAAATCCGTATCGCTAAAAAGTCTGGGGAGGAAATAAAGTAATGAACACCGCACAGCTTAAGAAAACCTATAAGGAGGAGATTGCTCCTGCTTTGAAGAAGCAGTTCAACTATTCTTCCTCCATGCAGATTCCTGTGTTGAAGAAGATTGTCGTTAACCAGGGTCTTGGTAGCGCCACACAGGATAAGAAGATAATTGATGTGGCAGTTAACGAGATTACTGCCATCACAGGCCAGAAGGCCGTGGCAACCTATTCCAAGAAGGATATCGCTAACTTCAAGCTCCGCAAGAAGATGCCCATCGGCGTGATGGTTACCCTTCGCCGCGAGCGTATGTATGAGTTCCTTGAGAAGCTCATCAGGGTGGCTCTGCCCCGTATCCGCGACTTCAAGGGCATTGAGTCTAAGTTCGACGGGCGTGGCAATTATACTCTTGGCATACAGGAGCAGATTATTTTCCCGGAGATTAACATCGACGCTGTAGACCGTCTTCAGGGTATGAATATCACTTTCGTCACCTCTGCACAGACTGACGAGGAGGGATACGCATTGCTCAAGGCTTTTGGCCTGCCGTTCAAAAACGCTAAAAACGATTAAAGAGATATGGCAAAAGAATCAATGAAGGCCCGCGAGGTGAAGCGTGCCAAGCTTGTTGCCCGCTATGCCGAGAAGCGTGCCGCACTCAAGAAAATCATCGCTACTACCGATGACCCCGCTGAGGCTTATGAGGCTGCCCGCAAGTTGCAGAGCATCCCCCGCAACGCCAACCCCATCCGCCTGCACAACCGTTGCAAGATTACAGGCCGTCCACGTGGCTATATGCGCCAGTTCGGTCTCTCTCGCATACAGTTCCGCGAGATGGCTTCACAGGGGCTCATCCCTGGCGTTAAGAAGGCCAGCTGGTAATCAAAAGAAAGCATTACACAAGTTTTTAATATTGTCGGGAAAGGCCCGATTAATTAAACAATCAATTTATGACAGATCCAATAGCAGATTATCTGACGAGGTTGAGAAACGCAATCATGGCTCATCACCGTGTTGTTGAAGTACCGGCTTCCAACTTGAAGAAGGAAATCACGAAGATCCTCTTCGAGAAAGGGTACATCCTGAACTACAAGTTCATTGAGGATGGCCCTCAGGGAACAATCAAGGTTGCCCTCAAGTACGACCCGGCCACAAAGGCCAGTGCCATCAAGTGCCTGAAGAGAGTGTCCACTCCCGGTTTGCGTAAGTATACCGGCTACAAGGATATGCCGCGAGTAATTAACGGATTAGGTATTGCGATTTTATCTACATCCAAGGGTGTAATGACTGACAAGGAGGCTGCTGTCGAGAAGATAGGTGGCGAAGTTCTTTGTTACGTATATTAATTTGGAGGATTGAATATGTCAAGAATAGGTAAATTGCCAATCGCTATCCCTTCAGGTGTGACTGTTACCCTCAATGACGGTGTAGTTAATGTCAAGGGGCCAAAGGGTGAGCTTTCTCAGAAAGTAGATTCTTCCATCATCGTTAAGATAGCCGACGGTCACGTTACGTTCGAGGTTGACGAGAACAGCCCCGTCAACTACAAGCAGAAGCAGGCTTTCCATGGCCTTTACCGTGCGCTTGTCAACAACATGGTTGTTGGCGTGAGCGAGGGCTACAAGAAGGTGCTCGAGCTTGTCGGCGTAGGTTATCGTGTTTCCAACCAAGGTAATCTTTTGGAGTTCTCTCTCGGTTATACCCATCCCATCTTCATCCAGCTCCCCAAGGAGGTGAAAGTTGAGACGAAGTCTGAGAGAAACCAGAATCCTCTCGTAATCCTTGAGTCTTGCGACAAAGCGTTGCTGGGTCTTATCTGTGCAAAAATTCGTTCTTTCCGTATGCCCGAACCTTACAAAGGAAAGGGTGTCTTGTTCCAGGGTGAAGTTATCCGCAGGAAGTCTGGCAAGACGGCCGCAGCTAAGTAACTTTAATTTATTACGATTATGACAACAAAGAAGATAGAAAGACGAATAAAGATAAAATACAGAATTCGCAAGAAGGTATTTGGTACACCGGAGCGTCCCCGTCTGAGCGTTTTCCGCAGCAACAAGCAGATATACGCGCAGGTAATCAACGACGAGGAGGGCAAGACGATAGTTTCCGCATCTTCGCTTGGCCTTGAGGCCATGCCCAAGATTCAGCAGGCAGAGAAGGTTGGCGAGCTTATTGCAAAGAAGGCAGTTGAGGCAGGCGTAAGCGCTGTTGTTTTCGACCGCAACGGCTACCTCTATCACGGCCGTGTTAAGCAGCTTGCTGATGCAGCACGTAAAGGTGGACTTAATTTTTAAACGATTATGGCAATGAACAGAGTTAAAGTAAATAGTGACGTTGAGTTGAAAGACAAGTTGGTTGCTATTAACCGTGTGACCAAGGTTACGAAAGGTGGCCGTACCTTTACTTTTGCTGCGATAGTTGTTGTTGGCGACGGCAATGGCGTCATTGGCTGTGGCCTGGGCAAGGCTGGCGAGGTTACCGCAGCTATCGCCAAGGGCGTTGAGGCAGCTAAGAAGAACCTTGTAAAGGTTACGCTGCTCAATGGTACCCTGCCTCACGAGACTGAGGCGCGCTTTGGCGGTGCAGACGTGTTTCTTCGTCCTGCTGCTGCCGGTACCGGCCTTGTGGCTGGTGGCGCTATGCGCGCTGTGCTCGAGAGTGTGGGCGTCAAGGACGTGCTTGCCAAGTCAAAGGGTTCTTCTAACCCCCACAACCTTGTAAAGGCGACGATTCTTGCGCTTACCCAGTTGAGAGATGCATATACCATTGCTGGCACACGTGGCATCAGCATGGAGAAAGTGTTCAGAGGATAAAAGGAGATTATTATGGCAACTATAAAGATCAAGCAGATTAAGAGTAAAATTGGTGCTCCAGCAGACCAGAAAAGGACACTTGAGGCTTTGGGCTTGCGCAAGATCTCTCATGTGGTAGAGAAGGAGGACAGCCCTTCGCTCCGTGGGATGATCCGCAAGGTTCACCACTTGGTTACCGTTATAGAAGACTAATAAATTCAAACTTTAAAACGATTCGATATGAAACTACATAATTTGAAGCCAGCAGCAGGCTCCACTCATTACCGCCGCAGGATTGGTCGTGGACCCGGTTCAGGGCTTGGTGGCACGTCAACCCGTGGCCACAAGGGTGCCAAGGCTCGTTCTGGCTATAAGAGGAAGATTGGTTTCGAAGGTGGCCAGATGCCTTTGCAGCGCCGTGTGCCTAAGTTCGGATTCAAGAACATCAACCACAAGGAGTACCAGGCTGTCAACCTCTCCACCCTTCAGGCTTTGGCTGAGGAGAAGCAGCTCACTAAGATTGGATTGGCCGAACTTCGTGAGGCAGGGGTGACCAATGGCAAGAAACTCGTCAAGATTCTTGGCAAGGGTGAGCTTTCCGCAAAAGTTGATGTTGAAGCAAACGCTTTCTCAAAGACAGCAGAAGAAGCAATCAAGGCAGTAGGAGGTAACACAACTATAATCTGAGACAATGAAGAAGTTAATTGAGACACTACAGAACATCTGGAAGATAGAGGACTTGCGCCAGCGCATCCTCATCACTCTCCTTTTCACGGCAATATACCGTTTTGGGTCATTCGTTGTGCTTCCGGGTATCAATCCGGCAATGTTGGACAAGCTACAGTCGCAGACCCAGGGGGGATTGATGTCGCTTCTGGATATGTTCTCTGGTGGTGCATTTTCCAATGCTTCTATCTTTGCCTTGGGAATAATGCCTTATATCTCAGCTTCTATCGTCATGCAGCTTCTTGCAGTCGCTGTGCCTTATTTCCAGAAGATGCAGCGCGAGGGAGAAAGCGGCCGGAAGAAAATCAGCATGTATACTCGGTGGCTCACGGTGGCAATTTTGCTTTTCCAGGCCCCGAGTTACCTGATAAACCTTAAGATGCAGGCTGGAGGTGCCCTTGCCACGGGCATTTCCTGGTCTGTTTTCATGATTCCGGCCACGGTCATCCTTGCCGCTGGCAGTATGTTTATCCTTTGGCTTGGTGAGCGCATAACCGACAAGGGTGTAGGCAACGGTGTTTCCCTCATCATCATGATAGGTATCATTGCCCGCCTGCCTCAGGCGTTCATCCAGGAGGTCACTTCGCGCTTCACCGCCATAACCGGTGGTGGACTCGTGATGTTCCTCATAGAGATTCTCATACTTTACGCTGTGGTATGTGCAGCCATCATCCTGGTGCAGGGAACTCGCAAGATACCTGTGCAGTATGCTAAGCGAATCGTGGGCAACAAGCAGTACGGCGGGGCGCGTCAGTACATCCCCCTCAAGCTGTTTGCAGCCAACGTGATGCCTATCATTTTTGCCCAGGCCATTATGTTCATCCCACTTGCCATAGTGCAATATTCCGCACCCGAGAATTCCAGCTGGTTTATGAGCTCGCTCATGGATCACCGCAGCCTGCTGTACAATGTGGTATTTGCTGTGCTCATCATAGCCTTTACCTATTTCTACACGGCCATAACGCTGAACCCTACGCAGATGGCGGAGGACATGAAGCGTAACAACGGCTTTATCCCGGGTGTAAAGCCCGGCAAGGATACCGCCGAGTATATCGACACAGTGATGTCTCGCATCACTTTCCCTGGGTCGTTGTTCATAGCATTCATTGCAATCATGCCGGCATTGGCCGGGCTGCTCAATGTGCAGGATGCCTTCTCGCAGTTCTTTGGCGGAACGTCGCTCTTGATTCTCATAGGAGTGGTGCTCGACACCCTTCAGCAGATAGAGAGCCACTTGCTCATGCGCCATTATGACGGCCTCCTCAATTCTGGCCGCATCCATGGTCGTGGAGGTGTTTCTGCATATTGATGAGCTTCGGCGATGAACATATTTCTGAAGACAGAGGATGAGATTGAGCTAATGCGCCAAGCGAACCTGCTCGTGAGCAGGACGCTTGGCGAATTGGCACACCACATAAAGCCAGGTGTAACTACCTTGCAGCTCGACCGCATAGCCGAGGAGTTTATCCGCGACAACGGTGCGGAGCCTACTTTCAAGGGCTTCCCAAATCCCTATGGCGGCCCTTTCCCTGCGAGCATCTGTACGTCGGTCAACGACGTGGTGGTGCATGGCATTCCTGACGACGCCACAGTCTTGAAGGATGGCGACATCATTTCAGTGGATTGTGGGGTGCTGCTCAATGGCTTCAACGGTGATTCCTGCTACACTTTCTGTGTCGGAGAGGTCTTGCCAGAAGTAAGGCAGCTGCTCAAGGTCACAAAGGAGTCGTTATACCTCGGCATCGAGGCGGCCATGGCCGGCAATCACATTGGCGACATCGGCAGTGCCGTGCAGGATTACTGCCAAGGCTTTGGCTACGGAGTGGTAAGGGAGCTTACTGGCCATGGAATTGGCCGCGAGATGCACGAAGACCCAAAGGTGCCCAACTATGGGCGGCGTGGCAACGGAGTGATGCTCAAGTCAGGTATGTGCATAGCCATAGAGCCAATGATAACCATGGGCGACAGGGCTATAGGGCTTATGCCCGACCGCTGGACTGTCAAGACCCGCGACGGAAAGCCGGCTGCCCACTTTGAGCACACCATTGCCATAAGGAAAGGCAAGGCAGACATATTATCCTCGTTTGACGAAATAGAAAAAATAGAAGGCAAATTATATTGATATGGCAAAACAATCCGCAATAGAGCAAGACGGAACGATACTTGAGTCGCTTTCGAATGCCATGTTCCGCGTGGAGCTTGAGAATGGCGTTCAGATCATCGCCCACATATCGGGCAAGATGCGTATGCACTACATCAAGATACTGCCCGGCGACAAGGTTAAGGTTGAGATGAGTCCCTACGACCTTACCAAGGGTAGGATAGTGTTCAGATACAAATAATCATTAGGCATAATATGAAGACAAGAGCATCATTGAAGAAGCGCACCCCCGACTGCAAGATTGTGCGTCGCAAGGGCCGCCTGTTCGTTATCAACAAGAAGAACCCTAAGTACAAGATGCGTCAGGGTTGATCAAGACAATCAAACATTTATCTTTTTTATTTTATCAATTAACAAATGGCAATAAGAATTGTTGGAGTAGATTTGCCCCAGGACAAGCGTGGCGAAATCGCATTGACCTATATCTACGGTATAGGTCGAAGTAGTTCAGCAAAGATATTGGATAAGGCAGGCGTTAGCCGCGACCTGAAGGTCAGCGAGTGGACTGACGACCAGGCAGCCAAGATCCGTGAAATCATCGGTGCTGAATACAAGGTAGAAGGTGACCTCCGTTCGGAGATCCAGTTGAACATCAAGCGCCTCATGGACATTGGTTGCTACAGGGGAATCCGTCACCGTCTCGGTCTTCCTGTCCGCGGTCAGAGCACAAAGAATAATGCTCGTACCCGCAAGGGAAAGAAGAAGACTGTTGCAAACAAGAAGAAGGCCACTAAGTAATTAGGATTTTTGATTTAGGAATTTTGAATTATGGCAAAGAAAACAGTCGCTTCAAAGAAAAGGAACGTAAAGGTTGACGCAATGGGTCAGCTTCACGTACATAGCTCGTTCAACAACATCATCGTGTCTTTGGCCAACAGCGAGGGCCAGGTCATCTCATGGTCTTCGGCCGGCAAGATGGGCTTCCGCGGCTCAAAGAAGAATACTCCCTATGCAGCCCAGATGGCCGCTGAGGATTGCGCAAAGGTGGCCTACGACCTTGGCCTGCGTAAGGTAAAGGCATACGTAAAGGGCCCGGGCAACGGCCGTGAGTCGGCCATTCGTGCCGTGCATGGTGCAGGTATCGAGGTTACGGAGATAGTGGATGTTACTCCGCTGCCGCACAATGGCTGCCGCCCCCCGAAGAGAAGAAGAGTATAGTCAACGAGCAAATCAGAACATTTTAGCATAACATATTATGGCAAGATACATAGGACCGAAATCAAGGATTGCGCGTCGTTTTGGAGAGCCCATCTTCGGCGCAGACAAAGTTTTGTCTAGGAGAAACTTCCCTCCTGGACAGCATGGCAACAACCGTCGCAGGAAGACTTCCGAGTACGGTGTCATGCTGGCAGAGAAGCAGAAAGCCAAGTATACCTACGGAGTGCTTGAGCGCCAGTTCCGCAATATGTTCGACAAGGCCGCCCGTGCTGAGGGCATCACCGGCGAGGTGTTGCTGCAGAACCTGGAGAGCCGCCTCGACAACATTGTGTTCCGCCTTGGCATCGCTCCCACCCGTGCCGCTGCCCGCCAGCTCGTGGGCCACAAGCACATCACCGTTGATGGTGAGGTGGTCAACATACCTTCGTATTCCGTGAAGCCCGGCCAGGTTGTGGCAGTGCGCGAGAAGTCGAAGTCGCTCGAGGTTATCGAGGCTGCCCTTGCCGGTTTCAATCACAGCAAGTACCCCTGGCTCGAGTGGGATGAGAACATCAAGGGGGGCAAGTATCTTCACAAGCCCGACCGTGCTGACATCCCAGAGAACATTAAGGAGCAGTTAATCGTTGAGTTGTACTCTAAATAAATCATTGAATTAATGGCGATATTAGCATTTCAAAAACCCGATAAAGTCGTAATGCTGGAGGCCACGGACAAATTCGGCAAGTTCGAGTTCCGTCCGTTGGAGCCTGGCTTCGGCGTCACCATTGGCAACGCCCTTCGCCGCATTCTTCTTTCATCGCTTGAGGGCTATGCTGTCAACACAGTCCGCATAGCGGGTGTGGAGCACGAGTTCTCGTCAGTGCCCGGTGTAAAGGAAGACGTGACCAACATTATCCTGAACCTCAAGCAAGTGAGGTTCAAGCAAGTAGTAGAAGAATTCGAGAACGAAAAAGTAAGCATCACGGTTGAGAACGCCACCGAGTTCAAGGCTGGCGACATAGGCAAGTATCTTACTGGATTTGAAGTGTTAAACCCAGATTTGGTGATTTGTCATTTAGACTCAAAGGCTTCAATGCAGATTGACCTTACCATTAACAAAGGCCGCGGATATGTGCCCGCCGACGAGAACCGGGAGTTCTGCACCGATGTGAACGTAATTCCAATCGATTCTATTTACACTCCTATCCGCAACGTAAAGTATTCAGTAGAGCCGTACCGCGTCGAGCAGAAGACCGACTACGACAAGCTGGTGCTTGAAGTTTCGACGGATGGTTCCATTCACCCGAAGGATGCGCTCAAGGAGGCAGCCAAGATCCTCATCTATCACTTCATGCTCTTCTCCGACGAGAAGATAACGCTCGAGAACACCGACGTTGACGGCAACCAGGAGTTTGATGAGGAAGTGCTGCACATGCGCCAGCTGCTCAAGACGCGCCTCGTTGACATGAACCTCAGCGTGCGCGCCCTCAACTGCCTCAAGGCAGCCGATGTAGAGACGCTTGGCGACCTCGTCCAGTACAACAAGACCGACCTCCTCAAGTTCCGCAACTTCGGCAAGAAATCGCTCACCGAGCTTGATGATTTGCTCGAGAGTCTGAATCTGTCGTTTGGAACCGATATTTCCAAGTATAAATTAGACAAGGAATGACGGGCTTTGCAGGTGCGTCCTCAGTGCGCGCCTGCGCCCCGCCTCTTGAAAAGTAAACAACAAAATGAGACATAACAAGAAATTCAACCATCTGAGTCGTACTGCAGACCATCGCGCTGCCATGCTTGCCAACATGACAATATCGCTGATCATGCACAAAAGAATCACTACGACTCTCGCCAAGGCAAAGGCTCTCAAGAAGTATGCCGAGCCCCTCATCACCCGCTGCAAGGATGATTCAACCCACTCGCGCCGCGTGGTGTTCAGCTACCTGCAGAACAAGGAAGCCCTGAAGGAACTCTTCGGTACCGTGGCTGCCAAGGTGGGCGACCGCCCCGGTGGCTACACCCGCATCATCAAGCTGGGGTTCCGCAAGGGCGATGGAGCCGAGCTGTGCTTCATCGAGCTTGTAGACTTCGATGAGAACATGGCCAAGACCGGCGCCAAGAAGAAGGCCACCCGCCGCTCGCGCCGCTCAGCCAAGGCCGAGGCACCTGCCGCTGAGGCAGCTGCCGAGACCGCCGAGGCAACCGAGGCACCCGCAGCCGAGCCTGCACAGGCTGAGGCAGCCGCCGAGGCTCCTGCCAAGGAAGAGGCTCCCAAGGCTGAATGATGCTCTGAATAAACAGATTGTCAATACATTTATAAGCTCCGCCGGGCAGAGGTTGCCCGGCGGAGCTTTTTTAGTCAAAGGCTTCCGCTTTGGCTTGCAAACACCCGCCTTCCGCACTGCTGCCGCCTGCTTTTTGTTTTGCGGGGGTTTATGCTTTCTTCGTGTTTATCACCGAGCGCATCTTGCGTAGGTTGTCGTAGCTTATGTTCATCATCGCCATTATTTCCTCTTGCGTCTTGCCCATGTGCTCCAGTATGAGGAATACTGTTTGCCTGTATGTAAGCCCCGTGTAGCCGGTTTCTACCACGAGCCCGAAGTCCTTGTTTATTGCCATGTAGTATTCGGCAAACCAGCGCATCTCCCTTTTCTTCCACTGTGCTATGCTTTCGCCGCGTGCCACCTGGCCGCTCAAGCGGTGGCCGTTGGCCATGGTCTCCTCCATGGCCTTGTTCAGCTCCTCCTCGGCTTTTTTGTGCCGAGCCTCCATCTTGCGCAATTCCTTTTGGTGTGCGTCGGCCTCTTTCTTGCCCATGGCCCTTAGTGCCGCGAGTTTCACCTTTAGTGCATTCAGCTTACTTTCGCTCTTCTCAACCTGTATCCTTGCCTGTCGCAGGTCATGCCTTGTGCGCTTAATGTATGCCACAGTTGCCAAGGCAGCCGCCCCAGCAACAATGACCAGTGCCGTCGCTATGACTATCCAGTTGCCGCGCTCTGCCTCGGCATCGCGCTCTGCTTGCAGCAGCTCGTGCGCCGCCATCACCCCTGCTATGCTGTCAGCCGTGTTCTTCCGCGTAAGGCTGTCGCGCATGGTTGTTGCCATTTTCAAGAGTCGTGCCGCTTCGCCGCTGTTGCCCTCCTTTTGCTCGTATTCGGCCAAGTCTTCCGTCATGCTTATGGTGCGCATGAGTTCTGCGCTCGCCTTTATGCCACGCTTCAGCAGCCCCATGGCCTCTTCTGTGCGCCCCTCCCTGTATGCGATGGCCCCGAGCAAGTGGTATGCGTTGGCATACGGCCTTATCTCCAACGCTTTCCTTGCATATTCCTTCGCCTTGGTAGGGTCGCGGAACTCGTAGGCGGCCCCGATATTGGTCAGTGCAAACATCTTGCTGCTGTCTGGTAAATATCTTATTAGTGGAATATATTTCTCAGTGTAGAATATGGCACTGTCTTGATTCCCGAATCTGGCATATATTGCTGCAAAGTTGCTATAGCAGTACGTGAGCAGTTCCTTGTTCCCCGATTTCTCGCCAAAGTATATGGCTTTCCTCCCGTTTTCAAGTGCGAGGTGCCGTTCCCCGCCATTTATGCAAGTAGAGGTGATCGTTATGTATATCCTGCATTTAAGCGTGTTGTCGTTTGTATTAGAGGCCGCGCTTTCTGCCATGGTCATGCACCTTACGCATTCTTTTATGTTGCCGTTCAAGTCCGCAATTCGCCCTTTTACGTAATACGCCCTTGCGAGTTTGCTGTAATCTTTTGCCTTCCCATAAAATTCAATGCTTTGGTTTATGCCAGCGTATTCTGGCGGAGCTATGTTCTTCCTGAACATTATTTCTGCCTGAAGCAAGTTGTAATATGCCAGTTCGCTTTTACTTTGTATTTCCCATTTTCTCAGTTTTCTCAATGATTGATATGCCGAATCGGTCTTGCCGTGTGTTAATAAGGTGTCTATTAGGGCTGTGTCGGCATGGATTTGCTCATCCTGTCGGTATATACTCAATGCAGTGCAAACGACAACAATGGTAGCAATTGCCGCCAAGAAATATTTTTTATGCCATAGGGTTGTGCCTTTGGTCTTTTTGTTCATATCTGTCATGACTTAGATTAACTTCTGCAAAAGTATGAAATTCATGCGGAATGGCCAAATGCCTCTATGATGAGTGTGAAAATTTTAAGGGCGTTTTTGCCATGAAAACCATAGAAAACCCTTTGTTTATGGGGATTTCTACTTTTTTAAAAGTTCACAGTTGAATTTTATTTTCCATCAAAACTTTTGGAGCATTTGATTATAAACCATAAATTTGCCTGCAAGAATCAATTGAATATATTATGACACGAAACGTAATTTTTATTATTGCAGCACTGCTATTGGTGCAATTCTTTTGCTCACCTATGCAGGCAAGTGATGAGGTGACAAAGACAAAGGATATTGGTTTCAAGCCAAATTGGAATGTTGGTTCTAACCCAGTGGAGGTGTTCCACGAAAGCGGCAGCCGCACCATTACCATTGCTTTCAACCATCAGTCCGACGATGTTCGCGTGAAGATATTCAAGGAGGGCAAGCTCGTTGTAGATGACAAGGAGACGGCAAACAAGAACACTGTCATAGGATATACCTTTGCCGGGACTGATGCCGCCCAATGCACAGTTGTCGTAGAGACTGATGGAGTGCCGCGCTTGGCCGATTCTGTACAGATAGAGTGAGGGCAATATGCTCAGTGTAAGAACGGATAATAAAGCTTTTTAGTTATGGATAAATTAAGCTACTATAATGTCGTTGTGCCGTATGGTGCATATAAGTTAGTGTATAACACATTGACAAACTCACTTGTTTGCTTGACGGCTGACGAACACTCTGTTATGTCAGGATACACAGACAACCTTGACGGCTTTAGTCATGATTATCCGTCTTTGTATGATAGCTTCAAGAAAGCAGGGTTCATTGTTGATGGCGATTTCGATGAACTTGCTTACATAAGGCTTCAGAACAACAAGGTGGTTTATGAAGACCAACGCTATCATGTAACCATAAACCCAACGCTCGACTGTAACCTACGGTGCTGGTATTGCTCCACGGAATACGCCAAGGCACAGCATAAAGGATGCATGACGGCAGAAACAATTGAGGCTGTAAAGGCTCATCTTGCATACCTTGTGGAAAAGAAACGCATAACGGCCTTGCACTTGGATTGGTTTGGTGGAGAGCCATTGATGTATTTCGACGGCATTGTAGACCCGGTTTCTTCCGTTGCCAACGAACTGGTAAGCAAACATGGCATTGCGTTCACTCAGCACGTGACCACAAACTCTGTTTTCATGACTGAAGAGATGATGCAAAGGATGGCCGAACTGCATTTCACGAGCTTCCAGATACCGCTTGACGGCAATGAGCGGCATCACAATGTCATAAAGCGGCAAGCTGACAAGAGCGGCACTTTCAAGGCAATAGTCTGTAACATCAACAAGTTGCCGGAGATGATACCTGATGCGCATATAATCTTGCGGATAAACTTTGACAAGCAGACCTTGCGCGGCATAGAGGATGTGATACCTCTTTTTACGGAGAATGCCAAGCAGCACATTACGGTCGATTTCCAAAAGGTTTGGCAGATTAAATGCAATGAGGATGACTTGGAGCGCTTGCGCATGGTGCGCAAGGCGTTTACGGACAATGGCTTTTGTGCGGACTTTTGGGTGTTTACTCCAAGAATGTTCCATCGGTGTTATGCAGACAGACTGCATCATTATATCATTAACTATGATGGGAGGGTGTTTAAGTGTACTGCGCAGGATTATGGTAACGACAAGGTGTTAGGTCGCTTGGAGCAGGATGGGCATATAGAATGGAACGATAAGCTGCGGTCGAGTTTGTTTTCTCACCCTACTTTTGATAACGAGCGGTGCTTGGCCTGCAAGCTGTTGCCCATCTGCATGGGGCCATGCATAGCAAAGTGCAAGGAGGCTCGCGACAAAGGCTTTCCAATGCCATGCGTGGTTGAAAACTCCCAGTCTACGGTTGAGGAGTTTGTGGTGAGCGAGGCTTGCAGGCGGAAATTGCTGAATGGCTGACTCTCGTAGGTTGCCTGTGTTGTTGGCTTCCAGCGGGATATGTTAGGTTTTAATACAAGAAATCTATGCTGAGAATTGCTACCGTTTTGCTACTGAGCTTTGTCAACATCCTTGGTCTGTTGGCAGAGAGAGCCGACAGCGTGACTCGTGATTCCGTTGATGCACACCTTTCAGTGCGCGAGGTCACGGTCACTGGCTCGAACATGCAGAGGCAGCATGACGGCAGCTTGTGGATTTTCCCCAATGCATCACAGCGCAAGCATGCCGCCAATGGCTTTGGTGTGCTGCGCAACCTTATGCTGCCTGGCTTGCAGGTGGACGAAAAAGGCGGAAAAGTAAGCATGATGAGTGTCGAGGCTACCTTATATGTCAACGGGCAGCCTTGCGACATCAACGAGGTGAGCATGATGCGGCCGCAGGACATCTTGCGCATAGAGTATATGGATATGCCCGACGGCAAGTATGCCAACGACAAGTTCGCCATTAACTTTGTGCTGCGCACGTACCGTTATGGCGGTTATGTTTCCGCATCCGCAGAACAGATTGTTGGTTTCAGCTCGGGCTATTATTCTGCGGCAGCCACGCTCAGCAGCGGAAACATGACATACTCGTTGTTTGCCGGAGCGTCTTACAAGAACGTTGGTAGCGGCGAGACTGTAGGCTCAGAGCTTTACAAGTTGCCGGCAGGCAATGTTTTTCGTGAACGCAATGCCGCGCAGTCACTTCGCAAAAACGATGAGTATGTGCAGTTTAGGGCGCAGAACAAAAGGGATAAGTCATATTGGGTGGGCAAGCTTACGCTATACAACAAGAGCACACCGTCGGATGCGGAAGAAGGGTGGCTGCGCGATGGCAGCTCGCTTTCGGAGTTCGGGGCAGTGACTTCGCGGCAGGGGTTGTCGCCGAAGATCGACTTCTCCGGGCAGGTGAGCTTGGCGGAATTCCACACACTCAACTATGCCATAAACGGCTCATATTCGCGCAACAGCTACGACCGCAACTACACTGAGGCCACGTTTGCCTCCGCAACCCATGCGGAGGAAGACGCGTACCGTTTCATGGCCGATGTCACGTACTCATACGCCAAGGGCAAGAATGCCTTTACGGGCATGGCAATCCACTATCACGATGTATGGATTTCTTCTTACACAGGCGACAACCCTTTGTGGCAGCACTTGTGGAAAGGTGAGTCGCTGGCTCTTGTATCGTATACGCGGAAATTTGGGCGCAATCTCTCCCTGCGCCTGCGCACGGGCCTCGACTGGATGCAGTTCAGGCTGCACGGTAGCAGCAAGTTCAGCCAGCTTACCCCGCGGCTCAATGTGGCCATGCAGTTGCGCCTGCATGACGGTCTGCTGTCGTGGCAGGCGTTTTATGCCAACCCCACTTACGGCATGAATGTACTGAACAATGCGCAGGTGGAAATGTCTCCCTACATGACCATGAGGGGAACGGGCAGCCTGCGCCGTGCGAGCAACGTTAACTCTAACATATATTACAGCCAGAATTTCGGCAAGCTCAGCGTCATGGCTAACCCGCAATATTTCTATGGCCACAACCTCGTGCTCAACAGCTATGGGCTTGTGGAAGATGGCTCACGGGTGCTGAAAACGTTTGCCAACGACATTGAGATGCATGAAGTTTCGTTCTGGGGGAGCGTGTCTTACCGCCTTATGGACAAACTGCAAGTGAAATGCAATGGTGCCGTGTCGTATACGTCGTTGCGTGGTTCCACGTCAATGTCTCACACCCACTATGTGGGCTATGCAGGTGTATTGTACTATCTTGGCGACTTTATGCTGGCGGCCAATGTCACCTCTCGACGGAAATTCATTGATTTCCGGAATACAGCCATCGTGACAGAGCCTATTGATTACGACTTCAGCTGCTCCTACAGCCACAAGGGATTTTTCGCGCAGTTGTATTTGGGCTGCCCGTTTGCCAAGCGGCGTACCCATCGTGTCACCGACACCGATGTATATTGGGCAGGCACGAGCACATTCGACAGAAGCCAGAGCCGCTTTGTTTCCATCTCGCTGCGATACACGTTTGATTTTGGCCGCAAGACCGATAGGATAAACGAAGAAATAGACCGCAATATAAACAGTGCTATCCTTACGAGTGGCACTGACTAATGTTTAATCTTTAAAAATAACAATTATGGAAATTAAAAGAAGGTTGGACGAACTGAGCATCATTCAGCGTCTAAGCGATGGGGAATCCCTCGCAGTTCTTGGTGGTTTGGGGGCTAATGGCGGATGCCAAGTGTCTCAAGATGGATGTGGTGGAAACAAAGTTTGTAGTGGTTGCAGTGTTAACTATGGCTGTTGATGATTTGCCAATATTCTCTTTCAGAAATGAAGAAGTGCTTTCAGTGCTTCTTCATTTTTGAAAGATTTTAATTTAACAACGTTAGTAGCATTTGCGAAAAAGTAGTACAAAAGGTTTGGTTGGTAATGTTTTTTTTCTATCTTTGCATCTAAACCGTAAAACTGTTGCTTATGAGGGATTTTTGCTTAATAATTGTTGCGTTGCTGGCGTTTGCGGGCATTGAGGCTCGCGCTGCGGCTGCGGACAGCACGGCGCAGGCGGCAGGGCAGGACAGCATCTTTCGTGAAGTAGACCTCGGTGGCGTTACCGTGGAGGGGCGCATGGCCATACAGAAGGACGACCACACCAACTATATGCCCACCAAGCGGCAGGTGGATGCCTCGGCCTCGGGCATAAGCCTGCTGGCGCGCATGATGATACCAAAGCTGCTGGTAGACCACATAGGCAAGACCGTGAAGAACGCCGACGGCACCGCCCCCACCATCTATATAGACAACCGCATGGCCGACGCCACAGAGGCCGACCGCTTGAGGCCCAAGGACATAGTGCGGGTGGAGTACTACGACCGCCCGTCGCCCGACTTCCCCGGCTCCCAAACCGTGCTCAACTTCATCACGCGCAAGTACGACCGCGGCGGCTACGTGGACTTGCGCACAAGTGCCTATGCCTACCCGTGGCCCGACTACGGCGACTGTTCACTGCAGGCGAGCTTCGACGTTAACAAATTCAACGTAACCCTCTACGCAGGCTCCGACTTCTCAAGGGAGGATACTCCCGGCCCCACCGGCACTGAATACGTTGGCCTTGCCAATCCGTTTACCAAGCAGGCGACTGCCCTCGGCATGGAAACAAAAACGCGAAACCACTACGGCCTGCTGCGCACCAAGTACCGCACGGAAAAGACCACCGCCATTCTCGACCTTGGCTTTAGCTGGAGCGAGATGCCTACAAACCACGAGCGTACCTTGGTGAGCTACTCGCCACAGGCCTATCCCGCATCCGACGCCGTGACCGATACGCGGAGCCGCAACGCCACGCCCTCGGCGCGCTTCTTCCTTGCGACGGAAGTGGCCAAGGGGCATAAGCTGCGGGTGGAGGCCAACGGCTGGTACGGCGACAACACCTATAGCCGAACATACACCGAGGGGGCGTTGCCCGCTGTCGTTACCGACTCGAAGGAAAAACAATACTGGGCTGAAGCCATGCTCAACTATAACGCCGACCTGAAGCACGACAACTCGATAGGGGCAATGCTGTATGGAAATTTCAGCAGCAACCGCACCACATACACGGGTACCATGGCTGCCGACCAAAGGATTGATGACGGTGTGGTGCTGTTTGAACCCGGCTACTCGCACACTTTTGCCAAGCGGCTCATGCTTTATTTGCGCATGGGGCTGTACTGGGACATCTACCGCGTGAAAGGCATTGGCACCGTGAGCAAGCTGCTGCCACGCCCCGGGGCAACCATAAACTACAAGATAAACGAACGCAATTCGGTATATGCATATTGGTACATGGCGAGCAACGTGCCGCAGATGGCCAACTACAACAACACGGAGCAGCGCGTAAACCAGTACACCGTGCAGCGGGGCAACCCCCACTTGGACATAACCAAGGTGCATTTCGTAAACGCCTCATACAACCTTTCGCTCAAGAACGCCAACATCTCGGTATATGGCAGTTCCACGATATATACCGACTACACGAAGCCTTACTACATGGATGAGGGCGGAACGCTGGTGAGCACCTACATTACCGACGGCAAGTATGTCTCTTATGTCGCCGGCGTGTCGGCCTCGCTGTTCTTCTTTAAGCGCTCGCTGCAGCTCACGCCCACGCTACAGTACTCGTGGCAGCGCATCACGGGCCTAAACTCCACCGATTCCGGCCGCCCGCTCTTCGCCCTCACAGGCAACTACTACATAAAGAACTTCAGCATCATGGCGCAGTACGTTACCAAGCGGCGCAGCATCATGTGGGGAAGCTACATCCATGAGATGCCCCAATTCTACATGGTGGAGCTGTCGTGGCACCACAAGGGGCTGCACGTGGCAGTGGGCAGCCAGCTCTTCCTTGACGACAGCTTCGCCTTGCGCACCTGGGCCGACCACGGCGTTTATCGCTTCGACAATAGCACCACAACCTCTCTC
Organism: uncultured Prevotella sp.; assembly: GCA_944319915.1. GTDB lineage: Bacteria > Bacteroidota > Bacteroidia > Bacteroidales > Bacteroidaceae > Prevotella. The sequence continues at coordinate 140,963 of CALUEY010000001.1, forward strand.
AACGGCCGTAAGGCTTACGTCAGCCTGTCGTACAGCTTCGACTTCGGGCGCAAGAAAGTGGAGCGCGAGAAGCTCAACGTGGAGAAAGGCTCGTCGGGAATAATGCGACTGTGATGTCTTATACCCCTCATAACTCCCAGCTCTCCCAAAGTTACCAAATCTCCCAGCTCTGAATCATGCCCCGCTTTCCGCTGTATCTCCAGCACGATGCCATGCAGTGCGGCGTGGCCTGCCTCCGCATGGTGCTCGAACACTATGGCCGCCATGTGTCCATGGCCGGGGTTGAGGCCCTTTGCCCGCCCACGGCCGAGGGAGCGTCGCTGCTGGGGCTGAGCCGGGCAGCCGAAACGATGGGGCTGCACACTGTGGCGGGCCGCCTTTCGCTCGACGCGCTTGGCAAGGTGCCGCTGCCCGCCATCCTCCATTGGCGGCAGCAGCACTTCGTGGTGCTTTACCGCATAAAGGGCAACGGCTGCCGGGCGCGCTACTGCCTGGCCGACCCCGCCCGGGGCCTTGTGGCGTGCGGGCGCGGCGATATGGAGGAGTGCTGGCTCAGCGCGCGCTCCGGTGGCGAGGACAGGGGCATAGCCTTGCTCTTGGAACCGTCGGCGGGCTTCATGCCCGACGGCGGCGCAGGGCGCGCCCCCGGGCCGCGCTCACTGCGCTTCCTGCTGGGCTACATGGGGCGCCACCGCCGCGCCCTGGCCCACGTGGCGGCGGGGCTGGCCGTGGGCAGTGCCATACAGTTGCTGCTGCCGCTGCTCACCCAAGCCATAGTGGACCGTGGCATCGCCCTGCGCGACATAGGCTTCGTTTGGCTCGTGCTCGCCGGGCAGCTCATGCTCACGCTCAGCTCCACGGCCATCGACTTCGTGCGCCGCTGGCTGCTGCTCCACGTGAGCATGAGGGTCAACCTGGCCATCGTCTCCGACTTCCTCTGTAAGCTCTTCACCCTGCCCATGGCTTTCTTCGACACCAAGCACACCGGCGACATCATGCAGCGCATGGGCGACCACGACCGCGTGGAGCAGTTTCTCACCGGCGGCGCGCTCACGGTGCTGTTCTCCGCCGCCACGTTCTGCGTGTTCGGCTTCGTGCTGCTGGCCTACGATGCCGTGGTGTTCGGCGTGTTCATGGCCTTCAGCCTGCTTTACGGCCTGTGGATAAGGGCTTTCCTGGGGCGCCGCCGCGTGCTCGACCGCGAGCGCTTTGGCAAGGCCGCCGAGGCGCAGGACACCACGTGGCAGCTCGTCACCACCATGCAGGAGGCCAAGCTGCAGGACTGCCGCCTGCGCCGCCGCCGCGAGTGGGAGGAGGCTGAGGCCGCCCTCTACGGCGTGCGCATGAAGGGCCTGAAGCTGCAGCAGGCCGAGGAGGCCGGCGGAGTGCTCATCAACGGCGTGAAGAACGTGGTGGTGACGGTGCTTGCAGCCATGGCCGTGGTCGACGGGCGGATGACCCTCGGGCAGATGCTGGCCGTGCAGTACATCATCGGCCAGTTGTCGGCCCCGGTGGAGAGCCTGCTTGGCTTCGTCTATTCGCTGCAGGACGTAAGGCTGAGCCTTGAGCGCATAGGCGAGGTGCACCAGGCCAAGGGCGAGGTGCGCCAGGGCGCGCTCACGGCCTTCGCCACTGCTGAGCGCACGGTGAGCCTGCAAGGCGTAACCTTCCGCTACGACCCCAACGCCCCCGCCCCCACGCTCAGCGGCGTAAGCCTCGACATTGCCGAGGGCAAGACCACGGCCATCGTCGGCGTGAGCGGCAGTGGCAAGACCACGCTGCTGAAGCTGCTGCTGGGCTACTATGCGCCCGAGGCCGGCACCATAACCGTGGGCGGGCGGCCGCTCTCAGACTACGACCCGCAGTGGTGGCGCAGCCGCCTTGGCGTGGTGATGCAGGACGGTGTGGTTTTCTCGGAGTCGATAGCCCGCAACATAGCCGTGGGCGACGGCGAGGTGGACATGGAGCGGCTGCTGCGCGCCGCACGTATGGCGCGCGTGGACGAGTTTGCAGAGCGCCTGCCCCTTAAGTACGACACCCGCGTGGGGCGCAACGGCATGGGCCTTAGCGCCGGCCAGCGGCAGCGCATACTCATAGCGCGGGCCATTTACAAGGAGCCGGAGTTCATCTTCATGGATGAGGCCACCAACTCGCTCGACGCCAGCAACGAGCGGGCCATAGTGGAGGGGCTTGGCGCATTCATGCGCGGGCGCACCGTGCTCGTGATAGCCCACAGGCTGAGCACCGTGCGCGGCGCCGACCGCATAGTGGTCATGGAGCGTGGGCGCATCGTGGAGCAAGGCAGTCACGAGGAGCTTGCGGCTCTGCGCGGGGCTTATTACAGGTTGGTCAAGAATCAGTTGGAACTATGAGTGGAGGCAACAGGGCCATGTCCAAAAGGGAGGGCCGCACAAGCGGCAGCGCGCCGGAGCTGCGCGACGAGGGCCTGCGCCACGTTGTGGGTGTCATGCCCCGGGCGCTGTTCGTGTGGAGCGCGGTGGCTTTGCTTGCCGGCATTGCCGTAATTGTTGCGGCTGTGCGCATATTGTTGTGACGCAGTCCGCTACGCATTTAGCAAGGACGGCAGCCTATTTGCATGGCAATGTAATGAAATCGTTCTGAACCCTAATGCGATTGTGGTAAATTGCTTTTTAATCCCGAATTGGTGTATGTCATGGATTTTCCACGTTCAGGCGGGTTTGCAACCCGCCTGCATCCTGTTGCGGGTTTGCAACCCGCGTCAGCCCATTTCTGGAGGGGGTGTGCCGCAAGGATGCGGACCTCCTAAGGTCGCGTAGCTTTTCCTTCCCCCGGGTAGCAGGCCTGGCCACAGATGGCGCGGGTTGCAAGCCCGCGGCAACGTGTAAGCTCTTGTGTAACATCCATGCCACTTAAGCCATAATCGCTTAGGCCGGATTTCTTGCTGCTGCCGCCAGCTTGTCTCCGGTGCCGCCTGCTGAATGTTCGGAAAAGGCGGAAAGCAATCCGCATGTCATCAGCACGAAGTCTGAGTGATGTCTAACGATTTGTGTTTTTAACGTTTTTGTGTTAAAAGCGCCGGCGATGTCTGATTCGGTTATGCGCTTGACTTTCAGCGTGTTGCAAAACCGACCGTTTGGGTTCTTGAAACGGCGCGTTTTGGCTTCCGAAACAGGCCATATTGCAACACAATATGGGCCGTTTCGCGCAGCGGTGTGCGGCATCAAGAAAGCCACGGTGCCGCGGGGCGTCTTTGCTTGCATATTCGCAATTATCCCTAATCGGTAGTTAGGCCGCCAAAACTACATTTTCACTTGATTGTTGTCTCTTCAGCCATCTTCCGCACCGCTGCCGGCATCTTGCCTTCCGCCTTTTCTCGCAGTAGAGACGCGGCGCGCCGCGTCTCTGCCATGGTATCTTCGGCAAAACCGGAAGTCAATCTGACTGGCAGCGCGAAATCCGGCTGAAGTCTGATGCGATTTGGGGTTGAAGCGCAGCCATGCTTTGGCCAACGCAGGATGCGGCTTGCTGCGCGCGGCAACGTTTAGGCGGGCTTGCGGCCACAAATGGCCGCAAGCCCGCCTTGGCGTGAGTGTTGTTGAGGCGTTGTGCTTAGCCAGGCGGATGCCAGGCCATGGGCTTATTTCTTTTTCCACTCGCCCGTGAGGCCGTCGCGCTTGTAGGTTGTGCCGCCGGTGGTGAACGAGCCGTCGGAGTGTTTCGTTCCCCAGTTGCCGTCGATGTTTGTCCACTGGTCGCCATTGTTGCTGTAGCCGCCACCGCCGCTGCTGCTGCCCGAGCTGCTCGACATGAAGGCGTAGGCCACTATAGCCGCTGCGGCCATAAGCAGGTAGGGCAGCACGATCATGAACATGTTCCATACAAGGATCAACAGCACAGCCACGGCGATTATAGCCCCGAGGGCATATACGAAGTTGAACAAGGTGTAGGCCAGGCCCGACGCCACGCCAAGCCCGCGGCCGTTCTTGTACCACGAATAGAGGGCGCACACTGCCATCGTGGCCAGGAACACTGTTCCTTGCACGAAGTCGCCGTAGTGCATTATGGCCACGATGAACGTAAGCACCAGTGCCAGCGGGATGCTCAGGAAGGCCGTCTTCAGCGACAGTGAGCTGCCCGTAAGCTCTTCCAGCTTTTTCTTTATGCCTATGCCTACGTACAGCTGCACGGCCAGGGCGAGCATGGCGGGCAGCAGTGAGAATAGTGAAGCCCAGAAGCTATCGGAGTCGCACCACCAGGTGATATCGTCGGTATATACAAGGAACATGGCCTCCACTATGCTTGCCACCAGCAGCGACCCCATCAGCGTGGCGAGCGATGGCAGGGCCTTGCCCATGGTGTCGGCTCGCCTCACCATCAGCATGGCTACCCCGGCCACCGCAAGGAGCACAAAGATGATGATAAGCGGCACCGGGCTGTAGAAGAAGTCGCCCATCGCCGAGTGGTAGCGCTCGTCGTACTCGTCCTGGGCCACGTTGCCGTCGCCCGCCTCATTGTCGCTCACGAAGCGCATGAAGCTGCCGTAGGTCTTGTATTGCTTGCCCTGGTATTCCACTATGGCGGCCTCGCCGTCCATGCCCGCCAGCCTCAGTGTGTCGCCGTTGGGCACCATGATGGTGGCGTTTCCCTTGGCTTCGGGGTTTTGTTCCACTGCCTCCAGCTTGATGGAGTCGCGCGTAAGGTGGTCGGCCACGTACAGTTGGCCGTACTTTTGCTCTTGGCCCGCCATTGTGGTGATGCAGAGCAGGAGCGTGATGACTGATAGTACTCGCTTCATGTTGTTTTGTGGTTAGGTGTGAACAGTAGGCGGCAAGCATGCCGTGCGTATGATATAGTCTCGTGGCGCAAATGCTGCGCTCCCCCTTGGGTGCAGGGGAAATTGTTCATTGCTTTCTCATTTTCTGGCGTTAAAGATAATAAAAAAATATTGTTGGCGTGTATGGAATGGTGAAAATGCGCCGCTGGCAGCGTGTTTTTATGTTTGTTTAACTAAAAAAGGTTGCGGGGCGGATTCCATAAGCAAGTGCTTTTCCACAAACGGCTTTCAGCCCATATTGGCGGTGTGCAGTCACCCGCAGTGCTGCTCTTGCGTCTCTTTTGCCTGCTTCTCTGGGGGCATGGCCGCTGTTCTCCATTCCCGCAGTTGTGGCCTAAATGGCCGTTGCGCTTGGGCTTTGGGCAGGCATCGTGGCTCTTTTCACCTTTTTTATGATGCGCCATTGGATTATTATTTGTATCTTAGCACACTGATACAAACTTGTGATGACATGAAAAAGGGCATCTTAATCACATTGTGCGCCGCCCTGGCACTGGCCTCGTGCGGCTCATACGCAGGGCAGGGCGCGGCCACAGGGGCCACCTTCGGCACCATACTCGGCTCGGCCATAGGCGGCATCGCCGGCGGCCCGAGGGGCAGCGACATAGGCACCGTGGTAGGCATGGCTGGCGGGGCAGTGGCTGGCGGGGCCATAGGCTCTGCGGCCGACAAGGCCCGCGAAGACCGCTACCAGAGCTACATGGACTACCGCGAAGCGCGCTATGGCGATGCCTATGCCCATGGCGGCTATGGCAATGGCGGCCACAGCGCCTACGTTCCGCCGCGGCAGCAGGCCGACGAGAGCGGTTTCGACCCCACTCACAGCGGCGACGACCGCATAGTGATGGAGCCGGAGGGCAGCGGGGCAGGCTCGGCAACCCACGCGGGGCGGCCAGTGGCGGCCCCGTCGGTGTCGGTAGACGAGCTGCGGGCCACCATGCCGGGCTACACGCTGGCTCCCAACAAGGGCATAGAGGTGCGCCGCATCAGCTTTGCCGATGCCAGTGGCGACGGCGCGCTGAGCCGCCGCGAGAGCGCGAAACTGTCGTTTGAGGTGATGAACTACACCGGTGCCACCATCTACGACGTATGCCCGATGGTGATGGAGGCCACGGGCAATAAGCACATCCACGTGTCGCCGCCGCTCCGCGTGGAGAGCATTGCGCCGGGGCGCGGCGTTCGCTACACGGCCTCGGTGTTTGCCGACTCGCGTCTTAAGGACGGCGAGGCCGTGCTGCGGGTGGCCGTGGAGCAGGGCAACAAGGAGATAACGTCGCAGGTTAGGGAACTGCGTGTGCCATTGCACAAGCGTTGAGGCTTGCGGGCGAATGCTGAAGGCGGGCTGCCAACCCCATGCGTGGGGTTAGCGGCCCGCCTTCTTGTCGGTTGATGTGGTTTTGTGCGGCGCGGAGTGCTTGCCGTGTTTTGCCTCGGCCTTGGCCTTCTTGTGTGGGGGGCTTGCCTGTTGGGCGGCCTTGCGCGGCGGGCGGCGGTTCACCTCCTTCATCTCGTGCCACGACGGCCTCAGGTGGTCTTCGATGTCGGTGCTCTCAAAGTCGAACTCCACGAGCCGCTTGTCGTCGCTCGGCTTGAACGGCACCACAATCTCGTCGGCCCGCGCCACCTCGACCATGGCCACGCCCTGCGAGAGCATGCCCAGCTCCTTGGCCGCCCGCCACGACAAGTCGATGATCCTGCCGCGGCCAAAGGGGCCGCGGTCGGTCACCCTCACCACCACCGAGCGGCCGTTGGCCGGGTTGGTCACCTTGAGCTTCGTGCCGAAGGGGTAGGTGCGGTGGGCGCAGGTAAGGCTGTCGTGGTGCAGGCGTTCGCCGCTGCTTGTGCGCGCCCCCGTGGCCCGTTTTGAGTAGTAGGTGGCCTTGCCTCGCTGCACGTTTTGTGCGGGCGTGGCGGCGGGCGCAAGCGCCATGAGCGCCAGTGTGAGTGCTATAGTCTTATGTGTCACTGCCTTAGGTTTTAATATAAATAACGGGGTTAACCGCGGTTTTATTGCTTCCCGTGCGGTGCCGGGCGGCAATATGGCTGCGGTTAGCCCCGTTTTGGCGGCCCTTGCGGGCTTGTGGCGCAGGGGTCAGACTATGCCCTGGGCCATCATGGCGTTGGCCACCTTCATGAAGCCGGCGATGTTGGCGCCTTTCACGTAGTCTACGTAGCCGTCGGGCTGCTTGCCGTACTTCACGCATTGCCCGTGTATGCTGTGCATGATGTAGTGCAGCTTGTCGTCAACCTCGGCCTCGCTCCAAACAAGGCGCATGGCGTTCTGCGTCATCTCCAGGCCCGAGGTGGCCACGCCACCGGCGTTGACGGCCTTGCCCGGGGCGAAGAGCTGCCTGGCGGCCACGAACTTCTCGGCTGCCTCGGCCGTGCATCCCATGTTCGACACCTCGGCTATGCAGAGCGGCTTGTTGGCCAGCAGCTGGTCGGCATCGTTGCCGTCAAGCTCGTTCTGCGTGGCGCAGGGCAGGGCGATGTCGCACTTCACCTCCCACGGCTTGCGGCCCGGGCGGAACTCCGATCCCTTGAACTCGTCGGCGTAGGGCTGGCACACGTCGTTGCCGCTGGCGCGAAGCTCAAGCATGTAGGCTATCTTCTCGTCGTCGAGCCCTGCCGGGTCGTATATGTAGCCGTCGGGCCCCGATATGGTGATTACCTTGGCTCCCAGCTCGGTGGCCTTCTTGGCGGCGCCCCAGGCCACGTTGCCAAAGCCGCTCAGGGCCACGGTCTTGCCCTTGATGTCGTGGCCGTGCTCCTGCAGCATCTGGTTTACAAAGTAGAGCGCGCCGTAGCCCGTGGCCTCGGGGCGTATGCGCGAGCCGCCCCACTCGAGGCCCTTGCCCGTCATCACGCCGTTCCAGCGGTGGGTGAGCTTCTTGTATGCGCCGAAGAGGTAGCCTATCTCCCTGGCGCCCACGCCTATGTCGCCAGCTGGGATGTCTTCCTCGGGGCCTATAACGCGGTAAAGCTCGGTCATGAAGGCCTGGCAGAAGCGCATCACCTCGTTGTCCGACCGCCCGCGGATGGAGAAGTCGGAGCCTCCCTTGCCGCCGCCCATGGGCAGCGTGGTGAGCGCGTTCTTGAACGTTTGCTCAAAGCCGAGGAACTTAAGGATGGAGAGGTTGACCGACGAGTGGAACCTCAGTCCGCCCTTGTACGGGCCGATGGCACTGTTGAACTGCACCCTGTAGCCGAGGTTTACGTGCACCTCGCCTTTGTCGTCTACCCACGGCACGCGGAACGTCACCACGCGCTCGGGCTCCACTATGCGTTCTATTATCTTGGCGCGCTCGAACTCCGGGTGCTGGTTGTAAACGTCCTTCACCGAAACGAGCACTTCCCTTACTGCCTGCAAGTACTCAAGCTCGCCCGGATGCTTTTGCTCCAGGGCTTGCATTATCTTCTCCACTTCCATAGTAATCCGATGTTTTAAAGGTTTAGTAATAGTCGTGTCATTGTGTCATTAAGACGAGGCAAATGTACTGAAAATATTGAAATGCGCAAAGTGAAAGAGCGAAAAATTTCGCGCTTTCACTTTCTTTTTGTTTGTTTCAGCTTGTTTTTGCATCTCTGCCCTGCTGCCTTTTGTCGTAGGCAACCCTCGGTTGTTGCTGTTGATTAGGGCGTGGCGCACTTGCCAGGCTTTGATTGTTGAGGCTTAGTCCTATGCCTGTCTATCTCTATGACGGCGGCGCATGCAACAGCAATCGCCAGGCATACGGCTTGGCTTGTTGCATTTCCGCTGTAAGCCAAGCCGTAAACGCAGGTGGCAATGGGGATGGATATGAGGCTGCGCGACAGCTTCCGCTCTTTTTGCAGCGCGCGCAACGGAGCGCACCCGCCCATTGTGCATATTGCGATTGCAAACAATAGCACAGCGACGGAGGCGCACACCAGCCTAAGCGCGTTCCAGTCGTCAACGCCAAATGCCAGTGCTAACGCAATGGCGATGCCGATAAGTACGGCCTCCAAGGCCAAGAGCGTATGCCTTTGTGCGGCAGGCAATTCGGCGTCTCGTTGCCTTTTGCGTAAATACATAAACGCATCTGTGGCTGGTATGAGCAGGAGCAACACCACCAGCCACTTATGCGACTGTGCAAAGCATGGCACAAGCATGGCACAACCTGCCAAGGCCGCGTCTGAAGAAAGCGTGAGGTTCCATGTCTCGGTGTCGTGGCGTGAGCGCAGGCTCATGGCAAACACCGCACAAACGGATGATATTATCAGCACTCCGTCAACTAACACCCATGCGCCCGACGCGGGTGCCAGCGCCATGATTGCCGCGCACCCGCATATCGTGGCGATGTGGGCGGCTTGCTTGTCGTAAGGTAATGTCATGGTTCTGTTATTTTGTTTCCTCTTGCCACCACGGGAAGTGGCGGCAAGAGGTGTGTGGGGTATTTATTTGGATACTTCATTGACAGCATTCCAGTACAAGGCACTGTTTACGCTAATGTCGCATATCTGTTTTACGTCTGATTTCTGACTTGTGGTAAGTTTTGAGTCTTCTATTATTTTGTTTAATTTGGTTGCATAGTTATAAATGCTGTCATTATGCATAAGTGGCAAGATGGATAACTTTTTTTCCATGTCTTTGAGCATCTCAAAGTCAAAATTAGGAACATCGCCATATCGTTTGAGTATTTCTGATTTTAGAATTTCAAAACTTTCGTCAAATGAAATGCTTCCTTGCCCACATTCGCTAAATGTCTTTATGCTAACGTCCAGTAGGCCTACTATGTTCTTTTTTTGTGTCTGGTCGGCGAGCAGGTCGCTACAATCAACATCGTATTTCTTCAGCGAATCACAGCAATCCTCTAAAAGCTCGTTGTAAGCAACATTGCCGTTGATGTCAATATAACTTGCCGTTGAGTATGCCAAGTCTGTTAAAACATGGTTGTGTATGACTCCTAATGAGGTTGTTCCCACATTGCCAACAAAGGCTGTTGTTGTTGGAGTGTCGAATTTCTTGGGAATCAAATCGTCGTTTACATTGATAATCGATGATGAATTTAACTTCTTTTCGACGTAATCTCCATATCTGGCGTATGCTTCAGATGCCACGGACCCAATCAAGAAACCACCAAAGCCCGACGTACAAGCACCTCCAACAAATCCTAAAATGCCATCGACTGCATAGGTAAGTGCTCCCCATCCAGATGGCGCTCTGGTGCTTGCATCTAAGTTAAATTCGTTGTTTAAGCTGTCTACAGAATTGAAGAATGAGGCTGTGTTTTGATATTGAGGAGCCTTTGGCTTATGGGGAAAATCTTGTGGCAATTCATTTGTATTGCAGGCGGAGAAATTTGCCATTAAAAACAATACAGTACAAGAAGAAAGCGAAATAATTTTTTTCATGCAGCTAAAAAGTTTCTTTGCCTCTCCTGAAGCGATGGAGGCGATGCTCCCATGCGTTCGTGTGCAGGGCATGGATGGCCTGCTGCGGTGTAAGTGCCGGTTGGCCGTGCTTACATGAAGTATCCGTAGAGCCGCCGCCTGTCGGTGGTTATCTCTATCATGTACTTCTCTTCGCCTGCGGCGTTTGGCGCGCTGATGGCCTGTACGCTTGGCGTGATGACGGTTGTGCCGCTGTACATCACCGTGCCGCTGGTGCCGGTGATGGTGACGTGGGCGGCCACCGCGCCCGAGTCGGTGCGCAGGTAAACGGAGTTGTCGTCGAACGGCACGACTGGGATTTGGCCTTCTGTTCTTTCTTTGTGGCCTTTGAAATCTTTGTCGTCAGTTTGCAGCGTCACAACGCCGCAATTTGCGAGGCTTGCCATACTTATTAAAGTGGCGAAGCAGGTTGCGCTTAGTTTCTTCATTGCGTTGAGCTTTTTGTTCGTTGCAAAGGTGGAATTTTCAAGTTGGAAAGCCAAGAAATCAACTTCGCAAAAACTTCGCAATTGCCTTTTATGACTGAAATCAACTTCGCAAAAACTTCGCATTAGTAGCGAAACGGCCTCACAGATTGTCAATTACGCTGTCCCAGTCGGTTGCGCTGCCCTTCTTCCCGAATGCACGGAAGTATAGGCGGCTTCTTGCCGAGGAGAGGCTCGACAGTGCGAGGTTGGTAAGCTGCGCGATGTCCTTTAGCTTCAGCTTTATTTTTAGCAGCAGGCATATATGGTAGTCGTTTTTGCTCATGTTGCACATGGCGTACAGCTTTTCGCGGAATCCAGGGTATTGTTCGTTTACCAGTGCATCGAGCTGTCGCCAGTCATCGACTTTCAAGTTCCTGCCAATCCTCAAGAGTGCGTTTATGTGTTTGTAGATTTCTGACCCAACTATCATTTGGTGTGTTGGCTTTGCTATTTGTTCCTCACGCTGTTCTTCGTAATTCTTAATCTCTGTGGACAGTTTTCGGTTTCTCTTTAATGTCTTGGTAAGAAAGTATGCCAAGGCCGATATGATGGCTAATCCGAGGAATGCCAGCCCTATAAGCCTATAACTGGCGATTGTGCTTTTGGCTTTTAGCCTCTCGTTCTCTTTCTCTCTCAATGAGTAGTCATAAAGAGCGCCAGTGTGTGCAATGGCTTCTGTGGCGTTGTTGTCATATATTGAGTCTCTGAGTTCATTGCTTTCATTATAATATTTTGTGGCCTCCTTGTATTTTCCTTTGTCGGAAAGATATTCTGCCATTTTCATGAATGCGTAACATTTTGCTTTGGTTGAATTTGTTTTGGATAGCAAGCAATAGTAAGTCATTGCAGAGTCTGGATGTCCTGTGGCTTTATGCAGATGTGCCGCTATTGAGTATACGGCCTCGTGTTCGAGTGTGTCGCCATATTCCAGTGCTGGCCTCAGGTGCTTCCACGCCAGCTCGTACTTGCCTTGGTTGACAAAAAGGCCCGCCATTTGGGTGTGGATGCTGGCCTCCATCTCATGGATGCCGTTCTGTTCGGCAATGCGCAAGCCCTTTGTGTAATACATCAGCGCGCTGTCGGGCAGGCCGAGGTCTTCGTAGGCCCGTGCCATGTCGCGCAGCACGTAGGCCATGCGGCGAGGCGATGCGAAGCCCTTGTGCAGGCGGTAAGATTGCCGGAAGGCTTCGAGGGCGCGGCTGTTGAGCCTCATGTCGGAGTAGAGGTAGCCCATCTGCGTGTAAGCCTTGCACAGTAGCAGGCGGTCGCGCAGGGTGTCGGCTGCGGCAATGGCTTCGAGGTAGCAGTTTATGGCCTGCGGCGCGTCGTTCATCTCGGAGTACACCCGCCCTGCAGCGTAGTAGGCGCGGGGCAGCAGGCGGTGGTCGCCATCGTGCTCGTAGTGGCTGAGCAGCGGGCGCACGGCGGAGTCGGAGCTTGGCGTAAGGTACAGTCGGTCGGCAGTTTCAAGGCACAGTAGGCGGTAGAACATCCGCGCGTCCTCGGCCCACGAGGCTGTGTCCTTTGCCATTTTTTCCAATAGCAGCTCCGCGCTGTCGGGCCGTTTGGCGACCATGCTGTCGGCCCGGAGCAGTGCTTGCGGGTATCTGTGGTGTCCGCAGGCGGCCAGTAGCAGCAGGGCGAGCATGGCGATTATTACGGTTTGTGCCTGCTTCATGGTGCAAATATAGCGAAATTTTGCCTACAAAAAGGCGGTATTATGGACTTTTTGTAGTAAAAAAGTAACAAAAGCCACCCGCTTAGGCGCTTTTTGTAAGGAGCGCCGGAACGGGTGGCTTAATGAGTTGAGGCTTGTGCTGGCGTCATTCAGAGCCTGTCGAGAGCCTGCCGGATGTCGTCGAGGATGTCCTCCACGTCCTCAATGCCCACGGAGAGGCGGATGAGGTCGGGCGCTATGCCGGCCTCGCGCAGCTGCTCGTCGGAGAGCTGGCGGTGAGTGTGGCTGGCGGGGTGGAGCACGCAGGTGCGCGCATCGGCCACGTGGGTGACGATGCTCACCATGCGCAGCGAGTCCATGAACTTCACGGCCGTGTCGCGGTCGCCCTTAAGCCCGAAGGCAATCACGCCGCAGCTGCCCTGCGGCAGGTACTTCTCGGCCAGCTTGTGGTAGGGGTTGTCCTCCAGGCCGGGGTAGTTCACCCACGCCACGCGCGGGTCGCCGTGCAAGAACTCGGCCACCCTCTGCGCGTTATGGCAGTGCTGGCGCATCCTGAGGTGGAGCGTTTGCAAGCCAATGTTGAGCAGGTAGCAGTTCATGGGTGCCGGTATAGCCCCGAGGTCGCGCATGAGCTGGGCCACGAGCTTGGTGGTGTATGCCATGCGCCCGAACTTCTCGGCGTATACGATGCCGTGGTACGAGGCGTCGGGCGCGCACAGGCCTGGGTAGCGGTCGGCGTGTTCGGCCCAGGGGAAGTTGCCGCTGTCCACCACGCAGCCGCCCACCTGCATGGCGTGGCCGTCCATGTACTTGGTGGTGGAGTGCGTCACGATGTCGGCCCCCCACTCAAACGGGCGGCAGTTGATGGGCGTGGCGAATGTGTTGTCCACTATGAGCGGCACGCCGTGGCTGTGGGCCAGGCGCGCGAACCGCTCGATGTCGAGCACCTTGCAGCCCGGGTTAGAGATTGTTTCGCCGAACATCACCTTGGTGTTAGGGCGGAAGGCGCGGCTTATTTCCTCGTCGCTGGCCTCGGGGTTTACGAAGGTGCAGTCGATGCCGAGCTTCTTGAGCGTAACGCCGAAGAGGTTGTACGTGCCGCCGTAAATCTCGTTGGAGGTCACGATGTGGTCGCCCGCCTCGCAGATGTTGAACACCGCGAAGAAGTTGGCGGCCTGGCCCGACGACGTGAGCACTGCGCCCACGCCGCCTTCGAGTGCGGCTATCTTGGCCGCCACGGCATCGTTGGTGGGGTTTTGCAGTCGGGTGTAGAAGTATCCCTCTTTCTTCAGGTCGAAGAGCATGGCCATCTCGTCGCTGTCGTCGTACTTGAACGTGGTGCTCTGGATGATGGGCGGCTCCACGGGCTCGCCGTTCTTTGGCGTCCACCCTGCGCGCACGCAGAGCGAGGCCGGTCTTAGTTTCTTTTCCATTTTGTGCTGATTATGATGTTGTGCGCGCCCCGGCGGGGCGCGGGATGTAGTGGCTCTTGGCCATAGGGCCTATGGGGATGGTGGGGCTTGTAGGCATTATGGGAGCGGCTTGCGCGCAGCCCATGTTCCTGGCTCCCGATGCCAAGCTCCTATTTCTCCTTTCCCCATGCTTCCAGGCGGTCGTATTCCTCCTTGGTGAGGCGCATGAACGAACCGTGCTGCGGGGCCTCCACGCCGGTGATGTCCTGCGGCGAGTGGAAGTTGCGCAGGTACTTGTCGGCCCGGCAGAGGCGGTAGCGCTTGGGTTTCGATGAGTATTCGATGTAGCCTATCACCCACGTAGAGTCGCCAGCCAGCTGGAAGGCCGACACCCCCTCGCACTTCTTGTTGCCCTCAAAGTCAACGTAGTCGTCGTCCACGGGCTCGCTCCACGGCCCTGTCAGCTTGGGCGCGGTGGCGGTGAAGAGCCCGCGCTGGCCCCCCTCCTTCTTTATCATCATGTGGAAGAGGCCGTCGGAGGCAAGGTAATTGATGTCGGCGTCGATGGTGGCGTAGCCCCAGTCGAAGAGCAGGCGCGGCTTGGTGAGCGTGGTAAACGACTCGTCGGCGTAAGAGTAATACATACGGTCGTAGCCCTCCTCGGCGCGGTTGAGCATGGAGAAGTATATCAGGTAGCCGCCGCGCCGGCCGTCGGGCCAGGTGTAAGACGCATCCCAGAATATCTGCGGCGCCCATACGCGGTTTATCTTGGAGTAGTCGTTGTAAGGGTCGGGGCTGCTCTTGTCGGAGAAGATGGCCGGCCCCTTGCGGAAGTCGAACGTGACAGACTTCCAGTTTATTAGGTCGTCGCTCGTTAGGAGGTCTATTCCGTAGTTGTCCCACACCTTGCTCTTGCCCACGCACATATCCGTGGTCACCATGAGGTAGCCCGAGCAGTCGTGCTTGCGGCAGATGTAGGCGTCGCGTGTGCCGCCCTCTATGCGGGCGTGCTGCGCCGGGTCGAACACGGGGCCGCCCCCGCGCAGGTCGTGGTAGTTTAGGCCGTCGCGGCTCAGGGCGTAGGCAGTCCATTCGCCGCGCCCGCTCATGTGGCAGAACAGGTAGCCGTAGTCGCCCAGCTGCGGGTTCTGGGCCGTGGCGTTAGTGGCGGCAGCTATGGCCACCATGATGGAAATCAAGGTTTTTTTCATGTTGTTCTTTTTTGGTTGTTGTGCAATTTAGGGAGCCTTGGGAGGGCTGGGAGCTTTGGGAGGGCTGGGAGCTATGGGAAGGCTGGGAGCCTTGGGGTGGGAGGGCTGCCCGTCACTTTTTGCCCTTCGCCTTTATCCTTATCACTGTAAAGGAGTAAGGCTCCACGCTTACGGCATCCGCTTTGCTTATCGTCACCTCGGTCGTTGCGGGCTTGGCGCGTGAGTCGGAGGGCGCTCCGGCTATGCATTCCCGCAGCGCCGGCGTGCCGTCGGCCACCAGCGAGCCGAGGTTAAGCTTGTATTCCACGCGCACGGGCAGCAGGTTGGCCAGCTTCACGATGATGTCGCCGGTTTCCTTGTCGCGCACTATCGACTGGCCTATGCGCAGGGCCACGTCCTCGCGGGCGTTGCCTACGGCCACGGTGGCGGGTATGTAGGTGTCGCCGGCGTTCTGTCCGAACATTCGCTGTATGTAGTAATCTGTGGTCAGGCGTATTGACGTGTTGTCGAAGTACATCATGTCGGGTGTCCACTGCGTGTCGCCCCGGCGCGCCATGAGCGGCGCGTAGCTGGCCATGCTCACCACGTCGGCGTTGCGCTCAAGGTCGGTCATGTAGATGGCCAGGGTGAGCGCGGTCTCCATGTTGTTTGGCCTGCGCGGCGCGTGTGATGCATATTCGCCGAGGTACACCTTGGGCCCGCGGCGGTCGTAGCCGTCGTAGAAGTGGCGGTTGTGTATGAACCATCCCGGCGGGCAGTAGTAGTGCTCGTCCACCAAGGGTACGCCCAGCTCCTTGGCGAATTGCCAGCCATACTCGTAGTCGGAGCCCTCGTAGAACGGCCCCGCCGTGCCTATTACGGTGATGTCGGGATACTTGGCCCTCACGGCGTTGAAGATGAGCTTGAAACGCTCCTTGAACACCTCCGAGATGAGGTCTTCGTTGCCTATGCCTATGTATTTGAGGCCGAACGGCTCGGGGTGGCCGGCCTCGGCGCGCAGGCGCCCCCACTTGGTTGACTTGTCGCCGTTGGCCCACTCGATGAGGTCGAGCACGTCCTGTATGTACTCGTCCATCTCCGGGCCGAGGGGCAGTCCGCCCTGCTGCCCGTCGCCCCCTATCGACGAGTTCTGGCACGGCACTCCCGCAGCCACCACGGGCAGCGGCTCGGCCCCTATGTCCTCGCAGAACTGGAAGTACTCGTAGAAGCCCAGCCCCATCGACTGGCGGTAGTTCCAGATGTTGTACATGCCCTTCCGCCCGTGCAGCGGGCCTATGGTGTTCTTCCAGCGGTAGATGTTCTGCAGGCCGTTGCCGTGGGCCACGCAGCCGCCGGGGAAGCGCACGAAGCGCGGGTGGAGGTCGGCTATGGCCTGTGCGAGGTCGCGCCTGAGTCCGTTCTCGCGGCCCTTGAACGTGTCGTGGGGAAAGAGCGAGAGCATGTCGATGGCATAGCTGCCCGGCTCCTCGGGAATCACGGCCAGCTCGGCCTCGGGGTCTGTGGCCGTGGCCTTGATGGTGGCCTCCATGCGCTTCCATCCCTCGCGCGGCAGGCTTACGGCTGCCGAGCCTATGGTGCGGCCGTCTTTGCAGCGCAGGGCCAGGCGCACGCGGCGGTTGTCGCCGTTCACCATGCGGCCGAATACGGACACCCGGTATTTCTTTCCGGCCTCCACGGCTATGCCTCCGTAGCCCGTGTTGGCCAGCGCGCCGCCCGCCTTGCCCACGGTGAGCAGGGCGTAGTGGGCGTTGTTCTCGTGTATGGGGTCGTCAGTCTTTATCTCCACTTGTGCGCCGCCCGTGGTGCGCCAGGCGTAGGTGGGACCCCAGTCCTTGTGGCGCTTCAGGCCCTCGGTGGTATATTCAAAGTCGCGGTTCTGCACCATCTCGCCATACAGTCCGCCGTCGGCGGCATAGTTGATGTCCTCGAAGAACGCTCCGAAGAGCAGCGGGCTGATGGCCTTCTCGGCCGAAGGCATCGCCGTTACGTCTACGCTCACGTTGCCAAGCCCCTTGAAGCGCGCCGCGTCGTCGCCCATCAGCTCGGCGTTCTTGGCCGCGCGGGCGGCTGCCAGCTCGCATCCGGCCATTGCCTGCTCCACAACTTGCTTCTCCACGCGGAGCACCCGGCCCACGGCCCGGCTGCCGTCGGCAAAGGTAACGGTGTCGCGCGGCACGCTGCGGTTGGGCCCCATCTTCACCCTCGCCGACACATAGTCCTGCGGTTTCCACAGCATCAGGTCGCGGCTCTCGGTGAGCGCCATGGTGCTGCCGTCTTTCTTGACGAGCCACGAGCACGCCCACGTGCCGCCGGGCATGCGCTCCAGCACGGGGTCGTACATCCGCTTGCCGCTGCCCCAGGGGCCGTAGTCGCTCTTTACGAAGGCAAACTCGCCCCCTATCTTGTTCCACTGTTGCCCGTCGCGGCTCCATGCGAGGTGGAGCCCGGTGGTGTTGTTGGCCTTCGAGGTGGTGTAGGAGAAGAGCAGCAGCGAGTCTTGCGCTGGCTCTGACGCCGCTGCGCCGACGGCGCCTGCCGCCAAGAGGGCGGCGCAAAGCATGGTTTTCTTTATCATTGCAGGTGGTGTTGTGTCAGTGATATGGCATGGTTAGTTTTGCCGCATGGCGGCGCGGCGCGGGCCTCTGGGCGGCTTGGCCCCGTGGGCGCGCCTATATGGTGCAAAGGTAGCTGTTTTCTTGCTGTTTGGCGGGGTGGGGCTTGCTTTCTTAATTATATTTAACCCAAATACGCATCAGAATTATATTTGACCCAAATCCGCATCAGGCCGCCTTGCGCTTGCTTTGCGCCCATGCTTGGCAGGCGGGGGTGGGGCGGTTTGCCATGGCGGTAAGAAAAGCTTACAAACGCACTGCCGCATCCCGCCCCGTGGCGTTTGCCCGCGCGAAACAGCCCGTTTGGCCGTGCGAAATGGGCCGTTTCAGGGCATCAAACGGCCCGTTTCGGAGCCTAAAACGGCCGCTTTTGCAATGCGTTGAGGCCCAGGCGGTTACGCTATGCGCCGCGCTTGGTAACGAAGTTTTACAAAACTTGCGCCTTGTGGAGCGGCCTGCGCCGTGCCGGGCAGTAGTGCGCTGAAAAGCATCCGCAACATTTGTTTCGCTTTTCGCGGCGTTTTTCAGGTTCGTTTCAGAATCGCCCCTTATCTTTGCCCGTGAAAAGACAAGCATTAGTAACAAACCAAAGAAAGAGGAGACACCATCATGAAGTACTGGAAATGGATGAGAGTGACGGCGCTCTGCGCCGTGGGCGCGCTGCTGATGACGGCGTGCGACGATGATGAGGACGAGGGTTTCACCCGCGTTCCGGCGGCAGTTGAGGCGGCCTTCAACAGTCAGTATGGCGCCCAGCGGGGCGTGGAGTGGGACACTGAGCGCGGCGGGTACATCGTGGCCGAGTTCCGCAAGGACGGGCGCGAGTGCGAGGCGTGGTATTCGGCAGACGGCACGTGGGTGATGACCGAGGCCGACTACGGGCGCAACCTGCAAGGGCTGCCGCAGGCGGTGCAGGACGGGTATGCCGCCACGACATACGCGCAGGGCGGCTGGACGGTGGACGACATCGACGAGATTCAGCGCCCGGGATATGAAACGGTTTACAAGATTGAGATAGAAAAGCAGGGGCAGCCCGACCGCGACCTCTACTTCGACCTTGGCGGCGCGCTCTTCCGCGACGTGCAGGACGACGGGCGGGGCCACGATAACAGCGGCATGATTCACGGCACACTCCCCGGCGGCATCGAGGCTTACATCGAGGCTAACTTCCCCGGGGCCGCCATCGTTGACTTCGACCGCGAGGACGGCGGCTACTACGAGGTGGACCTGCGCCACGAGGGCGCGAGCGTGGAGGTGGCGTTCGACAGCGACGGCAACTGGCTGAGGACCAAGACCGACTGCAGCCGCAACGTGCCGGCTGTGGTGCGCGAGGCCGTTGAGCGCCTGCTGCCCGGGGCGCTCATCGACGACTGCGACCTCATTGAGGAACCCACGGGCAGCTACTGGCTCGTGGAGACCGAGAGGCCCGAGCGCCACCTGCGCGTAACGGCCGACGGGCAGGCGGAGTTCCTGCCGTAAAGGCCCCGTGGATTGATGGACGGATTGACCGGCGGCGGAATGTGCTCAGGCGCGTTCCGCCGCCTTGTTTTCTTGGCGCGCCGCTGCGCAAAATAGTGCGGCAGGCTTGCGTATGTCGGATTTTATGCCTACATTTGCATTGCGCCAATCCTTTGGCAGGATGATGCCGTGTGGCCATGCCGTGGCTACGCTGGTGCAAGGCAGCCGGCCGCAGGCGCAATGACACTGAAAACCAAACGCTTATGAGAGCAAAGATACCGCCAGAGTGGAACAAGTTCTACCTTAAGGACGTGTCGTTCGTCAATCTGATGACGCGCCGCATATTCAATGTGCTGATAGTGGCCAACCCCTACGACGCCTTCATGCTCGAGGACGACGGGCGCGTGGACGAGAAAATCTTCGACGAGTACATGGACCTGGGGCTGCGCTACCCGCCTACGTTCACGCAGGTGACCACCATCGAGGAGGCCGACAAGGTGCTCAAGACCACCGACATCGACCTCGTGATATGCATGCCGGGCAACGCCGACAACGATGCCTTCGACGTGGCGCGCTCCGTGAAGGCCGCCTCGCCTGCCACGCCTTGCGTGGTGCTCACGCCTTTCTCGCACGGCATAACCAAGCGCATGGAGAACGAGGACCTGTCGGTATTCGACTATGTTTTCTGCTGGCTGGGCAACACCAACCTCATACTCTCCATCATAAAGCTCATCGAGGACAAGATGAACATTGAGCACGACATGGCTGAGGCGGGCGTGCAGATGATTCTGCTCGTGGAGGACGGCATACGATTCTACTCCTCTATATTGCCCAACCTCTACAACTACATACTGCTGCAGTCGCGCAATTTCTCCACCGAGGCGCTCAACCCACACGCCGCGGCGCAGCGCAAGCGCGGCAGGCCAAAGGTGCTCCTGGCACGCACTTACGAGGAAGCCATGGAGCTGTATGGCAAGTATGGCGACAATGCGCTCGGCGTAATAAGCGACGCACGCTTCCCCCGCGAGGGAAAGAAGGACCCCGAGGCGGGGCTGAAGCTGCTCCGCGAGATAAGGAAGCGCGACGAGTACGTGCCGCTGATACTGCAGAGCGCCGAGTCGGAAAACCGAGCCAAGGCAGAGGCCGAGGGCTTCCGCTTCGTAGACAAGAACTCGAAGAAGATGGACATCGACCTGCGCAAGCTCATGGAGGAGCACATGGGCTTCGGCGACTTCGTGTTCCACGACCCCAAGACAGGCCGCGAGATACTGCGCATACGCACGCTGAAGGAGCTGCAGGACAACATCTTCACCATACCTAACGACTCCATGCTCTACCACGTGAGCCGCAACCACATGAGCCGCTGGCTTTCCGCCAGGGCCATCTTCCCCGTGTCGGCCTTCCTCAAGCACGTCACCTGGCACAAGCTGCAGGACGTGGACGCCCACCGGCAGATTATCTTCGACGCCATCGTGCAGTACCGCCGGATGAAGAACATCGGCGTGGTGGCGGTGTTCGACCGGGGCAAGTTCGACGCATACGGCCACTTCGCCCGCATCGGCGACGGCTCGCTGGGGGGCAAGGGGCGCGGACTGGCTTTCCTCGACAACATCATCAAGCGCCACCCGGAGCTTAACCAGTATCCCGGGGCGGCCGTGTGCATACCCAAGACGCTCGTGCTATGCACCGATGTATTCGATGATTTCATGGACAAGAACAACCTTTACCAGGTTGCGCTGAGCGATGCCAGCGACGAGGAGATACTTGACCACTTCCTCAGGGCGCAGCTGCCCGACTCGCTCATAGCCGACTTCTTCACGTTCTTCGATGCCGTGAAGGCTCCCATAGCCATCCGCTCGTCATCCCTGCTGGAGGATAGCCACTACCAGCCCTTTGCCGGAATATACTCCACTTACATGATTCCGTATCTCGACGACAAGTATGAGATGCTGCGGATGCTGGCTTCCGCCATCAAGGCGGTGTATGCTTCGGTTTACTACCGCGACTCGAAGGCTTACATGACCGCCACGCGCAACATCATAGACCAGGAGAAGATGGCCGTCATCTTGCAGGAGGTGGTGGGCCGCCGCTACGGCGACCGCTTCTACCCGAGCTTCAGCGGCGTGCTCCGCTCGCTCAACTACTACCCCATAGGGGAGGAGAAGGCCGAGGAGGGGATAGTGAACCTCGCGCTGGGCTTGGGCAAGTACATCGTAGACGGGGGGCTGACGCTGCGCGTAAGCCCCTACCATCCGCGGCAGGTGCTGCAGACCAGCGAGATGGAAATGGCCCTGAGGGAAACCCAGACGCGCTTCTACGCGCTCGACATGACGCACGTGGGCGGCGGATTCAAGGTGGACGACGGCTTCAACATACTCAACCTGCGCGTGAAGGAGGCCGACAAGGACGGCTCGCTCCAGTACATCGCCTCTACTTTCGACCCCTACGACCAGGTTATCCGCGACGGCATCTACGAGGGAGGGCGCAAGGTAATCACCTTCTGCGGGGTGCTCCAGCACGGCGTGTTCCCGCTGCCTGAGCTGCTGCAGATGGTGCAGCGGCTCGGAACTGAGGAGATGCGCCGCCCCGTGGAGATTGAGTTTGCCTGCAACCTCGGCGCCGACAGGACTGGCGAGCTGAACCTCTTGCAGATTCGCCCGATAGTGGACAGCAAGCAGGTGCTCGACGAAGACCTTTCCGCCCTGCCCGACGAGCGGTGCCTCTTGCGCTCGCACAACTCGCTGGGCCATGGCATCAGCGACGACGTGGCCGACGTTGTGTATGTAAAGACGGGCGATGACTTCACGGCGGCCAACAATCCTGCCATTGCGAGCGAGATAGAGCGGCTGAACCGCAAGTTCGTTGCCGAGGGCCGGGGCTATGTGCTCGTTGGCCCGGGCAGGTGGGGGTCGAGCGACCCTTGGCTGGGCATCCCGGTGAAATGGCCTCACATCAGCGGGGCTAAGGTAATCGTTGAGGCCGGTCTGAAGAACTATCGCGTTGACCCGAGCCAAGGCACCCACTTCTTCCAAAACCTCACTTCGTTTGGCGTGGGCTACTTCACCATCAACACTTACCGTGGCGACGGCCTCTTCCGCCGCGACGTGCTCGACGCCATGCCGGCCGTTGAGGAAACGCAGTTTGTGCGCCACGTGCGCTTCGACCGCCCCTTGAAGATAATGATGGACGGCAAGAAGCAGGAGGGCGTGGTGCTGTTCGGGTGACTCCGCGGGAGTTCGGGGAAACTTATGGAGGGCGCCCCTGGGCTTCTGCACCCCTTACAGTTTGCTGCATGATTGCGGATGTGGATGCCTTGCAGCCAAAAGCGCGCCGGGGCCTCACAGATGAGTGAGGCCCCGGCGCGCTTTTGGTGGGTATGCGGTTACTTGTATTTCAGTATCTGCCCGGGCATCAGCCGCGACGTCTTGCTTATGTGGTTGAGGCGGCAGAGTGCGTTTACGGTGGTGTGACGCTTGCGCGCGATGTGGCCCAGCGTCTCGCCTTTGCGCACCTTGTGGTAGCGTATGGTCTCCTGCACCTTCACTGCCGGGGCCGTGGCGGCCAGCTCCTCGTCGTCGCCATCGTCGCCGCTCACTTTCTGTGCGCCCACCCCGCGCAGGCGGTTGGCAGCGTGCCCCTCGGCCTGATACGTGTCGCTGCGGAACATATAGAAGTCGCTAACAACGTCTTGGTTTACGAAATCAAACATGAGCGTGGGGTTGAGGGCCACCCCGCAGAGCCTTGTCTCGAAGTGCAGGTGCGAGCCTGTGCTCCTGCCGGTGTTCCCGCCGAGGCCTATCGGATCCCCGGCGCGCACCTCCTGGTTCTCCTTTACGAGCTGCTTCGACATGTGGCCGTAGATGGTCTCGAGGCCGTTGTAGTGGCGTATCACCACGTACTTGCCGTAGCCGCGGGCTTCGTAGCGCACTATGCGCACCTTGCCGCTGAATGCGGCGCGTATGGTGTCGCCTATGTACACCTTGATGTCGAGGCCCTTGTGCTGCCTTCCCCAGCGCGCCCCGAAGTTCGACGTGAGCACGCGGCTCGTGGTAGGCATGCAGAAGCCGCGCAGGTCGATGCGGAACGAGTCGGGAAGCTCGGTGGCGCGGTGTGCGTATTTGTTGTCCCAGTCGTCATAGAGGTCGGCTGCGGGCGAGCCTGTCTGCTCTATCTGGATAAGTCTGTTCAGTGCGACGGAGTCCACTGCTTTCATCTTTCTGTCTATCGGTGCCTGGCGCGCCAGCAGGTCTTGGCCCATCGTGGGGAGCGTGCTAACTGACAATAATGCTGCTATGACGGCTGTCTTGAATTTTCTGATCATTGATATCGTTATTGGTTCCGGTGAGAAAAGCGTCCAACACGGGGAGAAAGGCATAATAATTATAACCCAATTATAGCCATGCCATTTTCTCCTTTTCAGCATGAACGTTGCAAAGGTAGCAAATATTTCGTGAAAATCCATCATGGTTAACACTATTTGTTTGTTATTTAACACTTTCGGCCTCGCTGATAGCCAGGATGTTAACGAAACGTAAAGTCGTGTGGCTGCTGGTTTGCGGCCGGCTCGGTGATGGTGGGCGGTGCGGCCCCGGTGCGGTGGCTGTGCGGCGGCCATGTGCTCATGGGCTTGCCGCCAGATGAGGGATAAATGTTTACAAAGTTGCGCCCGCCGACCCACCCCTGCCGTTTGGCGTTGCGATATGGCCTGTTTGGCGCGCCGAAACGGGCTGTTTCAGGGTCTGAAACGGCCTCTTTCGCAATGCAAGACGGCACGTAGGGCTAAACGGCTGGGCATCAGGTGGTTGGCCGGACAGAGCCGTTTGGTGAAAAATCACGACATTGTAGAGGCATCCCGCGCGCCCTCGCAGGCTGGCGCAGCGGCTGCCCTGGAGCAAAACTTGGCGGCGCGGGGCTTGGCGGAACGGAGGATTTTGCATATCTTTGCAAGGCGGTGGCGGGGCATCTTGCATGCCTGCCGCTTGAGCCAAGCGCAACATCGACAAACAAGCATTACATATCTTATGAAAAAGACTTTGGCCATCATCGCGCTGGCGGCACTCTGCGCCGCCGCGCCCGCGTCGGCACGGAAGGCCGGCGCCCCCAAGGAGAAGGACATGGGAGCCTACCTCATGGTTTACCACAAGGACGACACGCACAGCCTGCACATGGCCGTGAGCTACGACGGGCGCACGTTTACTGCAGTAAACAACAACGAGCCGGTGATTGCCGGCGACACCATCGCCCTGCAGCGCGGCATACGCGACCCGCACATCTTCCGCGGGCCCGACGGGGCTTTCTACCTCGCCATGACCGACCTCCACATCTATGGCAAGCAGGCGGGCTTCCGCCTCGGCCAGTGGGAGCGCGATGGCAAGCAGTACGGGTGGGGCAACAACCGCGCCCTCGTGCTCATGAAGTCGACCGACCTCATCAACTGGACCCGCGCCAACATACGCGTTGACCAGCTCGACCCCTCGCTTGCCGACATAGGGTGTGCCTGGGCGCCCGAGACTTGCTATGACCCCGACAAGAGGAAGCTCATGGTGCACTTCACCATGCGCCACCGCAACGGCAAGACCAAGCTCTATTACTTCTACGTGAACGACGACTTCAACCGCCCCGAGGGCAAGCCCGAGGTACTCTTCACCTACCCCAAGGAGGGCAAGGAGGCCATCGACGGCAACATTATTTGCAAGGACGGGGTGTTCCACTTGTTCTATTGCTCGCACGACGGCAAGACCGGGATAAAGCAGGCCACGTCGGAGAGCATCACCGGCCCGTGGGAGTTCCGCGACCAACTTGTTGACCCTGAGAAGATAGGGTGCGAGGCCCCAAGCGTGTTCAAGCTCATTGGCGAGGACCGCTGGGTGCTGATGTACGACGTTTACCGCGCCAACCCGATGAACTTCGGTTTCTCCGAGACCACCGACCTGGAGCACTTCACGCCGATAGGCCGCTTTGATGAGGGCGTGATGCGCCGCACCAACTTCGACGGCCAGAAGCACGGAGCCGTGACGTGGCTCACCCGCGACGAGGCAAAGAGGCTCGAGGAGCACTGGAAGAAGAACCCGCGCAGCTTCCCCGGCAAGCTGAAGCTCTGAGCCTTATGGCGTGAGCCGTGGTTTTATATTGCGTTTGCGGCCCCGGGCAGTGCCTCTGCCCGGGGCCGCAACGCCTTTCTCACCCTGCCGTCCGCTCGAACTCGTCCATGATTGCTGCCAGTTCGGGCGTGAGCCGCGCGCGGCATTCGCGCTCCATCCACTCCGGCACGGGCCACCGCGCGGCTGCTATCCCTGCGGCGATGGCGGCCTGCGTGTCGGCGTCGCCGCCCAGCGAGATGGCCAGCCGCACGGTTTGCTCAACGCCGTCGGCGCAGAGGAAGGCCGTGATGGCCTCAGGCACGGAGCCTCGGCACGACACATCCCACCTGTAGCCCGGCCTTATCTCCTCTATCGTGCGGCTGAGGTCGTAGCCGGCCAGGTTCTCCACGAACGCCCGTATGGCATCGTTGCCCTCGCCATGGCGCGCCATGTAAACCGCCGCGGCCACGGCCCGGGCTGCAGCAAGGGCCTCGGGGTGGTCGTGTGACACTGCCGCCGACACCTCGGCCAGCCGCAATGCCTCGTCCATCGACCCGGCGTAAAGCCCCACGGGGCTTACCCTCATTGCCGCGCCGTTGCCCCAGCTGCCGTAAGGGCGTGGCTCCCTGGAGGCCAGCCAGCGCGCAAAGGCAGGGCCGTAGCCCGCCCGCGGGTACTTGCGCCCCAGCTCCTGCATCGCCCTCGTGAGGTCTGCTGCGCCCTTGTCCTTGCTCTCCGTCAGCCAGCGGGCCACGGCGAGGGTCATCACCGTGTCGTCGGTGAAGCGGCTCATCGCCATGAACAGGTTTATCTTCTCGGGTTCGTAACTTTTCAGTCCGCACGACTCGTAGAACGAGCCGGCAATGTCTCCTACTATCGCTCCTAACATATCGTTTGGTCAAAATGGTTGAAAAGAAGTGTCAGAAAGCTGTTGCACCATCCTTGGCATGGCCAGCAAGGGGGCTCGGTTGTGCGCCGCGTGGTGGCGGCAAGGCCTTGCGGCCTCGCCTCATGATATCGCTCCCCAGTTCACCTGGCCCTTGCGCAGTTGCCTCAGCCGCTCCCACAGCAGGGCATGGCGCGGGTCATGGCAGTCAGGGTCGGCCTCGATGATGCGCTGCGCCTCGTCGCGTGCCATCTGCACGAGCTGCCCGTCGCGCGCAATGTCGGCTATCTTGAGGTCGAAGGCCATGCCGCTCTGCTGCGTTCCCTCAAGGTCGCCCGGGCCGCGCAGCTTCAAGTCGGCCTCCGCTATGCGGAACCCGTCGTTCGTCTCGCACAGTATGTCGATGCGCTTGCGGGTGTCGTCGCTCAGCTTGAAGGGGGTTACGAGGATGCAGTACGACTGCTCCGCGCCCCTGCCCACGCGCCCGCGGAGCTGGTGGAGCTGCGAGAGGCCGAACCGCTGCGCGTCGAGTATCACCATCACCGAGGCGTTAGGCACGTTCACTCCCACCTCTATCACCGTCGTTGCCACGAGTATCTGGGTCTCGCCGCTCACGAACAGCTGCATCTCGGCATCCTTCTCGGCCGGTTTCATGCGCCCGTGCACCTTGCCGAGGCGCATTTCCGGGAAAACCTCGCGCAGCTGTTCGTAGCCCGCCTCGAGGTTCTTAAGGTCGCTCTTCTCGCTCTCCTCTATCAGCGGGAACACTATGTAAGCCTGCCGCCCGAGCCTCACCTGCCGCCTGATGCTGTCGTAGAGGCGCGGCAGCTGGCTGTCGTAAACGTGCTGCGTGGCCACGGGCTTGCGCCCGGGGGGCAGCTCGTCGATCACGCTCACGTCGAGGTCGCCGTACAGGGTCATGGCCAGCGTGCGCGGTATGGGCGTGGCCGTCATCACGAGGATGTGGGGCGGGCGGTCGCTCTTGGCCCAGAGCTTGGCCCGCTGGGCCACCCCGAAGCGGTGCTGCTCGTCTACCACGACGAAGCCCAGGCGCGCAAAGCGCACCGAGTCCTCTATCACGGCGTGGGTGCCAACGAGTATCTGCACACTGCCCGAGGCAAGTCCGTCGAGCACCTCGCGCCTGCGCTTGCCCTTTACGATGCCCGTGAGCAGCTCCACGCGCACCGCCATGGGGCCAAGGAAAGCGCGTATGGTGGCCAGGTGCTGTTCGGCCAGTATCTCGGTGGGGGCCATTATGCAGGCTTGGTAGCCGTTGTCGATGGCCAGCAGCATCGACATGAGGGCCACGAGCGTCTTGCCCGAGCCTACGTCGCCCTGCAGCAGGCGGTTCATCTGGCGGCCCGAGCCTACGTCGCGGCGTATCTCGCGCATGACGCGCTTCTGCGCCTCGGTGAGCGCAAAGGGCAGCCGCTCGCTGTAGAACGTGTTGAAGCAGCCGCCCACGCGGGCGAACACGTAGCCCCGGTACTTGCGCCTTTGGTCGCTGGCGTAGCGCACTATGCCCAGCTGCACGTAGAAAAGCTCCTCGAACTTGAGCCGGGCGCGGGCGCGCTCCAGCTGCCGCGCGTCCTTGGGATAGTGTATGGCGCGCAGCGCCTCGTCGCGCCCCATGAGGTGGAGCCGCGCCAGCTGCCCCTCGGTGAGCGTCTCGGCGAGGGGCGTCTTGAGCCTTTCCACGAGCCCCTTCGTAAGCCGCTCGATGGAGCGCGAGGTCAGTCCGGCCTTCTTCATCTTCTCCGTCGTGGGGTAATAAGGCTGCAGGCCCATGGACGAAAGCTCCAGCGTGGAGGCCTCGTCGATGTCGGGGTGCACCACGTTGATGCGCCCGCCAAACACCGTAGGCTTGCCGAAGACTATGTAGGGTGTACCCGGGCGGTAGGTTTTCTTGGCATACTTGCCCCCGTTGAACCACGTGAGGTCCATCACGGCGGTGCCGTCGGAGAAGTGGGCTACCACGCGCTCCTTGCGCGGCCCCATCACGAAGGTTTCGTAGCTCAGTATCTTCCCGCGCACCTGCACGTAAGGCATGTCGCCCGTAAGCTCGCGTATGGAGTACAGGCGGCTGCGGTCCACGTACTTGTAAGGGTAGTACGTGAGCAGGTCGCCGTAGGTGTTGATGCCTGCCTCCTCGGCCAGCAGCTTCTTGCGGGCCGGCCCCACGCCCGGCAGGAACTGTATGTCTTGGCTCAGTATGTCGGTCACGGCTGCTTGCTATGTGGTTTGCCGTTGCGCTCCGGCCGCCACTCGGCCCTGCAGGCTGAGCACTGCCTCGGCCACGGCAAGGTCGAACGGAGTGGTTATCTTTATGTTCTCGCGGTTGCCCTCCACGAGCGTCACCTCGGCACCGGCGGCCTCCACCACCGAGGCATCGTCGGTAAAGGCATCGCGGTAGGGCTGGGCGTAGGCCCGGCGGAGCACGTCGAGGCTGAACGCCTGGGGCGTCTGCACGAGCCGGTAGTCTGAGCGCGGCACGGTGTGGCCGCCCGCATGGCGCAACGTCTCGACCACGGGGGTCACCGGTATGGCCGCCCCGCTGAGCCGCGCCGCCTCATAGCAGGCGCGGATGGTGGCCACCGAGGCAAACGGGCGCACCCCGTCGTGAACGCCCACCACGCCCTGCGCCCCCTCGGGTATGAGCTTGAGGCCGTTCTGCACGGAGTGGAACCGCGTGGGCCCGCCGTCGGCCACGGGGCAGCCTGCGCTGAAGCCGTGCTCGCGGCACAGCTCACTCCACAGTTCCTGCTGCTCCCTCGGCAGCACGAGCACTATGCCCACGCCTGGCAGTGCCTCGCGGAAGCGGTCGATGGTGCGCATGAGTATGGGCCTGCCGCCCACGCACATGAACTGCTTGGGCAGCGGCCCGCCCATGCGCAGGCCCTTGCCTCCCGCCACGATGATGGCGTAGCAGCGGGGCAGGGCGGTGTTGTTGGTGTTGTTGTCCATATAGTGCAAAGTTACTAAATTAATTTAACTTTGGCTCCAAAGCAGCTTCTTTTATTTTGGCCCAAATCGCATTAGGGCGCCAATCACACCTACTTGACACCGTAGGTTGGCTCTCCACCACTTTCTGCACTGTTGCTGCCAGCTTGCGCCCCACGGCGTGTCAAAAATCAGGGTAGCCCACGTTGCGTTGCCAAACCTGCCGTTTCGCATTGCCTGATAGGCCGTTCCAGCCTCTAAAACGGCAGGTTTTGGAGCGCAAAATGGTATATATTGATAACAGTCTGAGGCTCAATGGGTTGGCTCGATGGCTGAAACGGGTCAAAAATTAGGGGTGGGCGTTGGCTGCCAGTGCAAATCAGTGGAGCGACACGACTCTGGGCCATGCCGCATTACATGCACAGCGCCGCCCCTTGCAGGCCATGGTGAGGCCTGCAAGGGGCGGCGCAAATGGTCGGGCTGAGGCCGGTGGCGGCTTACTTGCCCTCCATCAGCTGGGTGTAAATCATGCCGTCGCGCACCTGCTTGGTGGCCTCGGCGCCCACAAACTGCTCCAGCAGGGCGTAGCTGTAAGGCAGCACGGCAGCCGGGCCGCGCCCTGTGGTGATGTTGCCGTCAACGGTGCAGAGGTCGGCGGTATAGGTGGCACCCGTCATGTACTTCTCGAAGCCGGGGTAGCACGTGGCTTTCTTGCCCTCAAGCAGGCCCAGGCCGCCCAGCACCAGCGGGGCGGCGCAGATGGCGGCTATGCGCCCTCCGCGCTCGTTTTGCGCCATGAGGGCGCGGCGCAGGCCCTCGTGCTCGTTGAGGTTGGTGGCCCCGGGCAGTCCGCCGGGCAGCATCAGCAGGTCGGCCGAGGTGGGGTCGATGTCCTCAAAGAGCACGTCGGCCCTGATGCCCACGCCGTGGGCCGACTCCACTATGAGCTGGCCCGTGATGCTTACAGTCTTTATCTCCACTCCGCCTCGGCGCAGTATGTCTACCGGGGCGAGGGCTTCCACTTCCTCGAAGCCCGTTGCAAGAAATTCGTAAACCATGCTTTTAGAATTAAAAAATAAGAGTTAAAAAAATTAAGAAAATATGTAGGCAGGCCTTTGTGCTGCCCGTCGTGGGCTGCGGGTGGGCCGTTGGCTGGCGGTTGCCGCTCGGATCGTAGTGTATCAATCCTCTCCGCTTGCCCTCGTGGCCTTTGCCTATTGAGCCTCTGGAACGTGCGCCGCCGCCTTGTACATGGCTATGGCCTGGCGCAGCCCGAGGTAGAGGGCGTCGCATATAAGGGCGTGGCCAATGCTCACTTCGTCAACCCAGGGGATGCGGCTGAGGAAATAGTGGAGGTTCTTGAGGCTCAGGTCGTGGCCCGCGTTGAGGCCCAGGCCTATGGCGCGGGCCTGCTCGGCGGCGGCCACGAAGGGGGCGATGGCCTGCTCGCGGCAGGCGGCGTAGCCCGAGGCGTAAGGCTCGGTGTACAGTTCCACGCGGTCGGCACCGCAGTCCTTGGCTCCGTCAACCATGGCCGGGTCGGCATCAACGAATATCGACGTGCGTATGCCGGCCTCGCGGAAGCGGCCCACCACGTCGGTGAGCAGCGTGCGGTTGGCCCTGGTGTCCCATCCGTGGTTCGACGTTATCTGGTCGGCGGCATCGGGGACGAGCGTCACCTGCGTGGGCTTCACCTCAAGCACGAGGTTCGTGAAGCGGTCTATGGGGTTGCCCTCTATGTTAAGCTCGGTTGCCATGAGGGGCTTCAAGGCCCTCACGTCGGCGTAGCGTATGTGGCGTTCGTCGGGGCGCGGGTGTACGGTTATGCCCTCGGCGCCGAACAGCTCGCAGTCTTGCGCCACGCGGAGCACGTCGGGGTTGTTGCCGCCCCGGGCGTTGCGTATGGTTGCCACCTTGTTGATGTTAACGCTTAATTTGGTCATCTTTGTGCAATTATGTGTCTTGTCTTAATGCCATATTCGCGATAATTATGTATTTTTGCATACGTTTTGCGTGGCATTGCATGGCGCAAAAGTACTAAATGTTTGCCAAACGACGGCATTTGGCATGGCTAAAGATATATAAAAATACTGTTTTGCATGACAACGGACATACTTAAGTTCGCCATCTTCGGCAATGTGTTCCAGCCAAGGAAGTCGGCCTCCATCAGGCGGCTGCTGGCTTGCCTGCGCAGCTACGGCGACGAGGTGGCAATGGACAGGGCCTTCTACGACTTCCTC
This sequence comes from uncultured Prevotella sp., assembly GCA_944319915.1. Lineage (GTDB taxonomy): Bacteria > Bacteroidota > Bacteroidia > Bacteroidales > Bacteroidaceae > Prevotella. The sequence goes on from CALUEY010000001.1 coordinate 172,175, forward strand.
TGCCGCTGCTGCGGCGAGGCCATAGGCGTGGCGCGGGTGTTCGACGGCGGCGACTTCGAGGCCGACTTCGTAATCTCCATGGGGGGTGACGGCACTTTCCTCAAGGCTGCCTCGCGCGTAGGCCCCAAGCAGATTCCCATCGTTGGGGTGAACATGGGGCGGCTGGGATTCCTTGCCGACGTAAGCCCAGGCGACATAGAGGCGTGCATAGAGGCGCTGCACCGGGGCGACTATGCCATCGAAGACCGGGGCGCGCTGCTCGTGGAGCCCGTGGGCGGCAGTCTCGCCGGGCCGGCTTGCGCGCTCAACGACGTGGCCATACTGAAGCGCGACGATGCCTCGATGATTACCATCCATGCCTCGATAGACGGCGAGAGCCTTGCCACTTACCAGGCCGACGGACTCATTGTGTGTACGCCCACCGGCTCTACGGCCTACTCCCTGAGCAACGGCGGACCTATAATAGTGCCAGGCACGCCTGTGTTTGCCATCACGGCGGTGGCTCCACACAGCCTCAACACGCGCCCTATAGTGGTTTCCGACCGCTCGGAAATCACGCTGAGGGTGGAGAGCCGCAGCCACAACTTCCTCATTGCCGTTGACGGCCGGTCGGAGAAATGCGCCGACGGTGTGGCCCTGAAGCTGCGCAAGGCTCCGTACAACGTAAGGGTGGTGAAGCGGCGCGGAGCCAGCTATTACGACACCCTGCGAGAGAAGATGATGTGGGGAGCCGACGGGAGAGAGGAAGGAAGTTGAAAATTAAAAGTTAAAAGTTAAAAGTTGGGGCTGCGCCGTTCAACTGGGCAGAGGCTTCCCAGTGCTCCCATTACTCCCAGCACTCCCATTACTCCCATTTACCTTAAGAAAACCAAGCCAATGGTACGAATACGCAAAATACTCCGATTGCAGAAGTCGCGCTACGGCGTGGCCGAAATCATGCGGTGGCTGTGGATTGCCCTCAGGGGCAACCGCCTGCAGGCATTGCTCAATGCGGGCGTGGGCCTGGCCGGGGTGGGCGTAACGTTGGCTTCGGTGTGGGCTGTGCAGCGGGCCGTCGACATAGCGGCCGGGGCGCGCCACGGCTCGCTCTACGGGGCCGTGGGGCTTATGGCGCTCTTCATTGCCTGCGATTTTGGCCTTGGCGTGAGCCGCGTGTGGATAAGGAACATTCTCGGGATAAAGGCCCAGAACCTGATGCAGCAGCGCATGCTCGACCGCCTGCTGCGCTCAGAGTGGCGCGGCAAGGAGCGCTATCACAGTGGAGACGTGATTAACAGGCTGGAGCAAGATGTGGCAGTTGTGGTGGGCTTCGTCACCGAGACGCTGCCGGGCGCGCTCTCCGTGGCGGCCATGTTCGTGGGGGCGTTCTGCTATCTGCTGGGCATGGATGCCGTGCTCGCCCTTGTCACCGTGGGCATGCTGCCGCTCTTCATGGCCGGAAGCCGATTCTACGTGGCGCGTATGCGCAAGTTCACCCGCAGGGTGCGCAGCAGCGACAGCCGGGTGCAGAGCCTGCTGCAGGAAACCGTGCAGCACCGCATGGTGATAAAGACGCTGGAGTGCGACAGCCTGATGGTGCGCCGCCTCGGCTCCACCCAGGGGGCGCTGCGCCGCCATGTGCGCCGCCGCACGGTGTTCTCGGTGATGTCGAAGCTGCTGCTCGACTCGGGCTTCTCCGTGGGCTACCTCGTGGCTTTCCTCTGGAGCGCGCTGCGATTGCAGCAAGGCACGCTTACCTTTGGCGGCATGACGGCCTTCCTGCAGCTCGTGTACCGCATACAGTCGCCCGCCCGCGACCTCACGCGCCTGGCCCCGGCGTTCGTGGCCGTGTTCACCGCAGCCGAGCGGCTGATGGAGCTTGAGGACATACCGCAGGAGGAAACCGGGGGCGGCGAGACTATGGCCGCCCCGTGCGGGGTGCGCCTGAGCGGCGTGAGCTATGCCTACGACGATGGTCGCGGGAACGTGATCGACCGTTTGTCGTTCGACTTCCGCCCCGGCACTTGCACCGCCATACTCGGCGAGACGGGCGCGGGCAAGACCACCCTCGTGCGCCTCATCCTCGCCCTCGTGCGCCCCTCTGAGGGCAGCATTGAGCTATACAATGCCGGCGGCAGCCTGCCCGTTTCGCCGTCTGTGCGATGCAACTTCGTATACGTGCCGCAGGGCAACACGCTGCTGAGCGGAACCATACGCCAGAACCTGATGCTGGCGGACCCCGGGGCCACCGAGCAGGCCATGGCCGACGCGCTGCGCACTGCCTGCGCCGACTTTGTGGGCGAGCTGCCCCATGGGCTCGACACCAAGATTGCCGAGGGCGGCGGAGGCCTTAGCGAGGGCCAGGCGCAGCGCATAGCCATAGCCCGAGCGCTGCTGCGGGGGCGCAGCGTGATGCTCTTCGACGAGGCTACGAGTGCCCTCGACCCCGACACCGAGCGCAGGCTGCTGCAAAACATACTCGGCAGGCGCGACAAGACGGTGATATTCATTACCCACCGCCCTGCCGTCATCGACTACTGCGACCAAGTGCTGCGCCTTGGCTGACGGCGGCGCGGCCTATGGCATTGTTTTGCAAGGCCAGTTGCGGAAAACGACGCAGGCCGCCCGGCTGTCCCGGGCGGCCTGTTTTGGATGATGGAGCGTGCCGTTCGGCAGTGCAGAACGGCACGTTTCGCAACCTAAAATGTTGTGTGCGCGAAATTGGTTGGCTGTCAGGTGGTTTTGCTGCATGGCTCGTGGCAGCGGCATTGGTGGTGCGCCGGGCCTCATTTGCCCTTTGCCATGTAGTTCTTTTCGGCCTTTATGGATATGCTGCGCCCGCGCTTGGTGAACGTGAGCTGCTCCATCTTCACCGACTGGTTGGCGTGGTCGAAGATCTTGGCCGGGTCGAAGGTCTGGCCGTTCACGCGGCACTCGAAGTGCAGGTGCTCCGTGGAGGCGCGCCCGGTCCGCCCGGTGAGGGCTATCACCTGCCCGGCCTTTACCACGTCGCCTTTCTTCACGAGGTTCTTTGAGTTGTGGCTGTAGCAGGTCTCCAGTCCGTTTGCGTGGCGTATCTTGATGTAGTTGCCGTAGGCGTAGTAGCGTTGCGACATGGTTACCACGCCGTCGAAGGCGGCCAGTATCTTGTCGTTGGGCTTGGTCTTCAGGTCCACGCCGCTGTGCATCCGCCCGCCGCGGCGTCCGTAGCGGCTTATTACCTTTGCCCCTGGCAGCGGGTAGCACCACTCGCGCGGGGTGAGTCCGGCCAGGTTGATGCTGAACTTGCCGTCAGTGCCGAAAGGGTCGGCGGTGAACTGGCGGGCCTGCCGTTCGCGCTCCTTGGCTTCGGCCAGGGCCTGCTGCTCCCTGTCGGGGTGGGTCACGGTAAGGCTCACGTGGCTCCCCTCCTTCTTGCAGAGTATGGTTTGGCGCAGCAGCCGGTGGCTCTCGGGGCTGAGTATGGTGGATGGGTTTATTCGCCCGCCGTTCACCATGATGGCCAGCGAGCAGAAGGTGCGGCCGTCGCGGCCTCCCACTATGGCTATGGTCTGCCCCGCCTTCACGCGCTGGCCCACCTTGGCGAGGTTCTGTGCGTTGCGGGCGTAGACGGTTTCAAGGCCGTTGTCGTGGCGCACCACGATGACGTTGCCGTGGGCCTGCGTGTGGCGGGCCAGGCGCACGATGCCGTTGAACATGGCTTTCACGGCGTCGCCCTTGGTGGTGGATATCTCGAGGGTGTTGTCCTTAAGTTGCCTGGCCTTGCCAACGGGCAAGGGGAAGCAGTATTCTGCCTGGCCGAGGGCGGCGAAGTCTACCGTGAACGCGTTGGAACGGGCAAACAGTCCGGGGGTCTCGATGCTTATCTGCTGCTGCTCGGGCAGCGTGAAGCTGTCTTTCTTGGCCGATGTCAGCGTGATGGTGGCCATCGCGCCGAGCAGCAGCAGCTTTATCTTCATTGTCAGTTGGGGATTTCTTGTCATGGGCTTTGTCTGATGATTATGCCGGTGAAGATGCGGCCCGAGGCCGCGCCAAGGCGCCGGGCGGAAAAGTAGTCGCCGGCGTTGTTGTATGTGCAGATGCCCGCCACAGCCACGGAATCGGGCAGAAGGCCCGCCTCCAGGAGTTGCAGTCGGTTGCATTCCCACAGGTCTATGTGCCATTTGTCTGTGCGGTGGCTTATTCGCCCCATGTCGAACCCGGCGGCGGCAAACTGCCCGTACACTTCGTCGCCCACCTCGAAGGCATCTGCCGATATGCCCGGGCCTATGACGGCCCGGAGCTGCCTGGGCAGGGTGGAGTAGGCATGGCACATGGCCGCCACGGCCTTTTGGGCTATGCGGCCTGCCGTGCCGCGCCATCCGGCGTGGACGGCGCAGCAGGCGCGGTGGGCAGTGTCGTAGAGGATGATGGGGATGCAGTCGGCAGTGGACACCCCGACGCACGCTTCGGGCACGTCGGTCATGACGGCGTCCACGCCTTCGAGCAGCATCCGGCGTGTGGATTGCGGCAGGCCGAAGAACTCTTCGGCTATCTGCCTTGTTTCAGTGCCGTGCGTTTGGTGGGGCATCACCACCCGCCCGGGGCTGATGTTCAGTGTGCTGCATAGCAGCGAGAGGTTCTTTTCGGTGGCTTCGGTGGCGTCGCCGCAATGTTGGTTAATGTTTAGCTCGGCGTAGTTGCCACGGCTGAAGCCTCCGTGGCGCGTGGTGCTGAAGGCCGTCACGCCGGGGGCTATGTCGTGGAACAGCAGCTGAGGCTCAACCATTGGCGTCCTCCTCGTCTTCGTATTCAAAGTCGTCGAAGTCCTCAAGCTCGTCGACGTCAACCTCGGCGGCATCGTCGTCAAAGCCTTCGTCGAGGTCTTCGCCCTCGGCGGCCAGCTCGGCGGCGAAGGCGTTCATGTCCTTGTCGCGGTGCACGAGCGTGTCTTCGGCCGTTATTTCCTTCAGCTTGTTGCTCTCGCTGTTGAGCTCTCGCCAGAGTATGTCCTTCAGCTCGTCGAGCCCTGAGTGCGCCACGGCGGAGATGAACACCACCGGTATGTCTGTCGGCACGGTCTCGCGGAGCATCTCTATAAGCTCGTCGTCGAGCAGGTCGGCCTTTGTCACGGCCAGCACACGGTGCTTGTCGAGCATCTCGGGGTTGAAGTTGCGCAGCTCGCCGAGCAGGATCTCGTATTCGCGCTTTATGTCGTCGGTGTCGCCCGGCACCATGAAGAGCAGCAGCGAGTTGCGCTCTATGTGCCGCAGGAAGCGCAGGCCAAGCCCGCGGCCCTCGCTTGCGCCCTCGATGATGCCCGGGATGTCGGCCATTACGAACGACTTGTGGTCGCGGTATTCCACAATGCCGAGCGAGGGTTCGAGCGTGGTGAAGGGGTAGTTGGCTATTTTGGGCCGCGCGCTCGACAAGGCCGAGAGGAGCGTGGACTTGCCGGCGTTGGGGAATCCTACGAGGCCTACGTCGGCAAGCAGCTTCAGCTCGAGGATGACGGTCATCTCCTGCATTGGCTCGCCGGGCTGGGCGAAGCGTGGTGCCTGGTTGGTGGCGGTGCGGAACTGGTAGTTGCCCAGTCCGCCGCGCCCTCCCTTGAGCAGCATCACCACCTGCCCGTCGCGCGAGACGTCGCAGATGTACTTGCCGTTCTCGGCGTTGTAGGCCACCGTGCCGCACGGCACGTCGATGTATACGTCCTTGCCGTCGGTGCCGTGGCACTTGTCGCGCCCTCCGTTGCCGCCGTGCCCGGCGCGTATGTGGCGCTCGTAGCGCAGGTGGAGCAGCGTCCAGTAGTTATGGTTGCCGCGCAGGTACACGTTGCCGCCGCGCCCTCCGTCGCCGCCGTCGGGGCCTCCGTTGGGGTTGTATTTGGCTCGGCGCAGGTGCATCGACCCCCTGCCGCCCTTGCCGGAGCGGCAGTATATCTTCACGTAATCAACGAAATTGGATGCTGCCATTGGCTGTGTTATAAGTTGTCAATGACCTTGCAGATGTCGCCGAAGATGCGGTCCAGCTCCCCGAGGCCGTTGATGTGGTTGCGTATCCCTTCCTTTTCGTACCACTCGATGAGCGGCGATGTCTGGTTGTGGTAAACGTCCAGGCGCTTCTTTATCGTCTCCTCGTTGTCGTCCGAGCGTCCGCTCTCCTGTCCGCGCTTTATGAGGCGAGCCATAAGCTCGTCCTCAGGCACGTCAAGCTCAACCATGGCTGCCACGCTGTGTCCGCGCTCGGCGAGCATGGCCTTAAGTGCCTCGGCCTGGGCTATCGTGCGTGGGAATCCGTCGAATATCACTCCAGCGTGGTCGGCGCCGAAGCTGTCGTAAACGCTTGCGAGTATGCTTACCATCAGCTCGTCGGGTATCAGCTGCCCGTTGTCGATGTAGCCTTTGGCCGTCTTGCCAAGTTCGGTGCCGTTCTTTATCTCGGCTCGCAGCACGTCGCCGGTGGAGATGTGGCCGAAACCGTATTTCTTTATGAGCAGGTCGCTTTGTGTTCCCTTGCCGGATCCCGGCGCGCCGAATATCACAATATTCTTCATCGTAAGTCTTTTATGTTTGTTTTTGTATATGTTAGTGTCGTTGGTTGCTGGCTTCCCCATGGTGGCTTGCGTGGCAGTGGCAGCCGCGCGGCCATTAGCCTACCAGTGTGTAGATGTCGCGGAGCTGCCTTCCTTGCTGGTCGTAGTCAAGGCCGTAGCCGAGTATGAAGTCGTTCGGAATCTTGAAGGCCACGTACTCGATGTCGAGCGGCACTTGCAGGCGGTCGGGCTTGAGCAGCAGTGTGCAGATGTGTACTGACGCGGGATTGCGCGTCCCGATGCTTTCTATCATCCTTTTCATCGTCAGCCCGCTTTCCACTATGTCCTCGACGATTATCACGGTGCGCCCAGCCAGGTTCTCGTTGATGCCGATTACCTCTTTCACCGTGCCGCTCGAGGTCACTCCTTGGTACGATGCCAGCTTTACGAACGATATCTCGCAGGGGATGGTCATCTCGCGCATGAGGTCTGCCGCGAAGACGAACGCCCCGTTGAGCACTGCCAGCAGCAGTGGGTTCTTGCCTTCCATGTCGCGGCTTATCTGGCTGGCCACGGCCTTTACTCGCTGCTTTATCTCGCTTTCATGTATCGAAGTCTCAAACGACTTGTCGTGGATTTTGACTACACTCATGCTCTGTTTTTAGATAATTTGTGGCAAAATTACTAAAAATCATCCGAAGAATAACCAGCGGTTAGCATTAATTTTGTATTTTTGCACGGTATGAAGATTTTCACGAGCGCTCAGATACATGAGCTAGACAAGTATACTATAGAGCACGAGCCGATAGCGTCGATCGACCTCATGGAGCGTGCCGCCAGTGCCATGGTGCGCTCCATAACAGCCAGGTGGGGCGCAGAAACGCCCGTGGTGGTGTTTGCCGGCCCGGGCAACAACGGCGGCGATGCGCTGGCCGTGGCGCGGCAGCTGGCCGAGCGCGGCTATGCCGTGTCTGTTTTCCTGTTCAACATCGGCGGCCATTTGTCTGCCGACTGTGCCGCCAACAAGGATCGGATTGCCGCAGTGGAGCGCGTGCGGCAGTTTGTGGAGGTGAGGCAGGAGTTCGACCCGCCTCGGCTTGATGCCTCCACGCTCGTCATCGACGGACTGTTTGGCTCCGGGCTCAACAAGCCGCTTGCCGGAGGTTTCGCCACGCTGGTGAAGTACATCAATGCTTCGCCGGCCACTGTGGTAAGCATCGACGTGCCTTCGGGCTTGATGGGCGAGGACAATGCGCACTGTGTACGTGCCAATACCATACGTGCCGATGTCACCTTGACCCTCCAGCAGCCCAAGCTCTCGTTCCTCTTCGCCGAGAACCAGCAGTACATAGGCCGCCTGGAGGTGCTCGACATAGGCATAAGCAAGGAGGGGATGGCCGCTGCCCAAGCTCGTTACCGCATAGTGGAAGAGAGCGAGGTGCGCCCGCTTGTCAAGGGCCGCGGCGACTTTGCCCACAAGGGCAGCATGGGCCACGCCTTGCTCGTGGCCGGGAGCTATGGAATGGCGGGCGCGGCGGTGCTTGCTTCGCGGGCTTGCCTGCGTTCCGGCGTTGGCAAGGTTACTGTGCATACGCCTCGGTGCAACGGGCCGGTGCTGCAGATTGCCGTGCCAGAGGCCGTCGTGCAGTTCGACCAGGAAGAGTCCGTTTTCTCCGAGGCCGTGGATTCCGGGCCTTTCACCGCGCTGGCCATTGGCCCCGGCCTGGGGCATGACGAGGCCACAGCCATAGCCCTCATAGCCCAGCTCAGGCGCACGCAATGCCCCATCGTGGCCGATGCCGACGCCCTCAACCTGCTTGCCAATCACCGCGCGTGGCTCCAGCAGTTGCCCGGGGGCATAGTGATGACCCCGCACCCCAAGGAGTTCGACCGCATGGCCGGAAGCTCTGACGACAGTTACGAGCGCCTTTGCAAGGCCAGCGACATGGCAGCCCGCCTCGGCGCTTACATCATACTCAAGGGCCATTATTCGGCTCTCTGCATGCCCGACGGCAGCGTGGCGTTCAATCCCACGGGCAATGCCGGCATGGCCACGGCCGGCAGCGGCGACGTGCTCACTGGCATAATAACGGCCCTGCTGGCGCGTGGCTACCGCCAGGCCGACGCTTGCGTGGCCGGGATGTACATCCACGGGCTGGCCGGCGACCTTGCAGCGCGCGAGATGGGGCAGGAGAGTCTCGTGGCCGGCGACATCATAAAGTATTTGCCCCGGGCGTTCATGAGCCTCCAGGGCTGACGCATACACACACAAACGAAACACATACCGAGATATGAGAAAGTTATTGATGGCGGGTCTGCTCATGATATGCAGCGTGGCTTTCGCCCAGACCGAGACAAGCATCTATAGGCCGGGCGTTACGCCCGAGGGTGCCGTGTATTTCCTGCCGAAGACAGTGCTGCGCTTCGTCGTGCGGGTGGAGAAGACCACTTACGAGCCGGGCGACTTCTGCCGTTATGCCCAGCGTTACCTTAGGCTGGCAGGTGTGAGCGACCAACCGTCCGTGAACTACAAGCTCGTGGGCCTCGACATGACCACATTCGGCGAGGCCGACAAGTCGAAAGGTTACGCCGTGAAGTTCAATGCCAAGACTTCTGCCTGCAACATCGCGCTGGCCGACGACGGCACGCTGCTGGCCGTCAACGCCGCGCCGCGCCGCCCTGAGGCTCCTGAGCCATTCAAGCCCGCGTCGAAGCCCGCGCCGGTGAACCCGCGCCAGTTCCTCAGCGAGGAGGTGCTTGCCGCCGGCAGCACGGCCAAGATGGCCGAACTCACAGCGCAAGATATCTACGACATACGCGACAGCAAGAACTACCTCAACCGCGGCGAGGCCGACTATATGCCAAAGGACGGCGAGCAGCTGCGCATAATGCTGGCCAACCTCGACCGCCAGGACCGCGCCCTGACGGGGCTCTTCGCAGGAACCGTGACGAAGGACACCGCCGAGTACGTGCTCACCGTGTGCCCGCAGCCGGGCATGGAGCGCCAGGTGCTCTTCCGCCTGTCGCAGAAGCTGGGCCTCGTGGATGCCGACGACCTTTCCGGCGAGCCTTACTACATCACCGTCACCGACGAGCGCAGCCTGCCCGACCCGGCTCCCGAGGCTGATGGTGGCAAGAAAAAGAAAGACAAGGAGGACGGCATCTACGTCAACATACCCGGCAAGATAAGTGTCGCCATATACAAAGGTGCAGAGGAACTCGACACCTTCAGCGCCTCGGCCGCCCAGTACGGCTACACCGAACTGCTCAGTGGCGAACTCTTCAACAAGCGTTACACCACCCACCTCACGCTTAATCCCGCCACCGGCGCCATCGACAAGCTCGACGCCGAGCAGCCCAAGTGACAACTGCGGCAATGCCGCTTGTGCTTATATGGATGCAAAGATAATGTTTTGGGAAAGCTGTTGCAAGTCTTTAGGGTGTACAATTTATTGAAGAATGTAAAGGATGCGGGCTGCCATGGCGGGCAGCCCGCGTTATTTTGCCATGGTTTCGCACACTTATATGCCTGTCCTGCAGCGCATCATGTTGCAAATGCGCAAACACTGGAACTGCCAGATGGTTGCCGTGCTCCATGGTCTTGCTACACATCGCAGCCAAGGCTCACGAAGAACTCCCGCAGGTCGTTCACGAACAGCTCGCGGTCGAACGTCTTGCGAATCTTTACTGGCAGTGGCACGGTAGAAAGGTATTCCAGTGTCGTGCGGGCAATGATGTTGTAGCTCCCCATCTTGTCGGCCTCGAAGAACTCCTTGCAATGTGCATTCAAGTCAATGTCTATTTGGAGTTCGCGTGAAATGTACATATCAAGGTCTCTGTCGCGCAAATTCTTTACAACCTTGCCCTCTATATATCTCGGCCTAAGGTGTGCCTTGGAGTAATGCCCGCAGAAAAAAACAATCTCAATGGTCGTAACATCCTTTGAATAACGATGGCTTTTGTCATCCAAAAAACGCACCAGGCTTTCGCATAAAGGTTCTGTTTGCCTTTGCTTGTCTTGGGTGTCCAAGTTATCAATGAAGTAGGAATTTACTCTATAATTTTCCACTTCTGTCTGTACAAATGTCATAAGCTGTAAATACTTTTAAATGATTTTATCTTAATATTCTGTTGTCTGGGGGCAAAACACCATTTCACTTGATATCTATCAGTATGATTGCGTGGTCAAAATGATAATAATTCAATTTACACATCGCAGCCAAGGCTCACGAAGAACTCCCGCAGGTCGTTCACGAACAGCTCCCTGTCGAACGTCTTGCGAATCTTTACTGGCAGCGGCATGGTTGAAATGTATTCCAGCGTTGTGCGGGCAATGATGTTGTAGCTCCCCATCTTGTCGGCCTCGAAGAACTCCTTGCAATGTGCATTCAAGTCGATGTCTATTTGGAGTTCGCGTGAAAAGTACATGTCAACATCCCGATTGCTCCAGTTTTTGACAACCTTGCCCTCTATATATCTCGGCCTAAGGTGTGCCTTGAAGAACCGCCCGCAGAAAAAAACAATTTCTATGGTCGCAACATCCTTTGAATAACGATGGCCTTTGGCTTTCAAGAATTGTTCCAGTTTCCAACATAAAGGCCCTGTTTGCCTTTGTTTGTTATGGGGATCCAAGCTGTCGATGAAATAGGAATTAATCCTATATCGTTCGACTTGTGTCTGTACAAATGTCATAAGCTGTAAATGTTTTTAAGTGATTTTATCTGAATATTCTATTGCCTGGCGGCAAAACTCCATTTTTCAACACATAGTCATAAATGTAAATTTTTTCCATGACCTTGATTTCTGTGGTGGTCGTTCCAAAATAGACCTTTTCCATTTTGAAGTTGCTGTACTCATAAGACGATTTCCTGTATCTTTGGTCAACAGTAGATTCCCCAATCTTCCATATATCTTTGGTTGTAAGATAAACTTGGTCATTAGTCCTGTAATTTCTGTAAAGTCCATTCTTCTTTGGTTTCAAGAAATACACATATCCAGGCTTTTTATTTCTCTTCCCCTTTTTCAACTTAACAATCTCTTTTACCTTTTTGTATGTAAGTTCTTGCTCAGTCCACGGGAGTGTTGTTGATGGGTCAGAATATGGATAAGGAATAATTTGTTCCTCATAGCTCCCAAAGTCGAAAGCATCGCCAGGAACTAACGAAATCTCATTCTCGAAGTAGTGGGTCAATGAGTACTCATATACAAAATCTTCAATGGCATCATTAACATTTTTCTCCACGTCTTTGTCATAGGTTACAGCCACACCACCTGCAATTGTTCCCATGCCCCCAATGAACCTTAAGCCGTTGCTGCCTTGCCATACCTCAATCCCAATGGTGGCGTATGGAGTTGATAAGTTCGCTGCAAGCGAAAGGCCTCCGGATGCGATATTCTGTGCAATGAATAGTGCTCCGGCCCCTCCTACAGCGATTCCAACATAAGTGGACAACGAGCTGTAATCCCATTTCAATGGGTTGAAATTAAAGTCGTTTGCAGCAACGCCGCCAAGGTATGCTCCGGCGATTATCCCCAATATGGCGATAGGGTTTTCCCCGTCCCTGTCCACAAACGTAAGCGGATTGTTGAGTGTGTAGGAATAGCGGTTGTATGCCTGCGATGCATAGGGATTGGCGACGTATGGGTCTGGCGAGAGGAACCGCCCCATGGACGGGTCGTATAGGCGCGCGTTCATGTTTATGACATCCATGTCGAGCAAGTGCTCATGCCCGCAATACCCTCGGTTCAAGAAATGATATACAGGTTTCAGCGTAGGGCTATTCTCTATTCCGCGCGGCTTTCCCCATGCGTCATAATCTTGCTTGTAATGCACGCTTCCGTCGGACGACACTATGTCGGTTATGCTCCCGAGGTTGTCGCGCATGATGTAATATATGCTGTCTGTGCCGTTCTTCCTTACGAGCACGGCCACGGCATCGTAATACCCACCACCACCGAGGTACAGTCTCTCGGTGGCATCCGATGACAACTGTCGCACGTCTGCCTCATAGCAGCCGCCGAAATAATACCGCCATGCTCCTGGTATGGGCGACAGAGTGCTTAATGTTGTCATGCATACGTGTTCATAGTCTGCATTGTAAGTGAAAGTGTACTTTTTAACGCCATTGCTTATTGACTTTGGCCTTTCGAACGCGGTTACGGCAACGTCCTGCGCAAAGGCGTGTGGTGTTGCTTCCGGTGTGAGTCTCAATCTTTCTGGTGAATAAAGATTGTAGCCTCCGTATATGTATTCTCCGTAGTCATCTTTCTTTAGGATGTTTCCGTTCGCCTGGTATGTAATGTCGGTGTCTCCAGCTTTGACCAACCTTCCGATGGGGTCATAGCCAAAGGCTTCATTCCTGTTTTCCTTAACTGTGTAGTTTGTGCGGCTTAGCATGAAGCCGGTTTTTGCGTCATACGAATAAGCCAAATTTTGTAAAACCCTGTTGAAGCCAGTTGCCTTGCGCGATGATGGCAAGCCTGCTTCAGTATAGCCGTAACTGCGCGTAACGGGGCCGGTCGTTATTTCTGTGGTTTGCCCATGGTTGTTTTCGGCATTTAAGGTGAATATGGGAACATTTCCATTTAGGTTTGACTCCACAAGAGTGCCGTTAGAGTAATAGAAGTATTCTGTGCCGAGGGAACCTTTGTCTGAAAGGTAACTTATTGAGCTTACGTTTCCGTCGGAATAGGCAAAACGCTTTTGCAGGAATTTGCCATTCAATGATTCCCTTATTGTTTCGACACGACCCAACTTGTCGTATGAGAGTAGCTTTGACGTTCCATTGGTCGATGAAACTGAGGATGTGCGGTTGAAATCGTCATAGGTATAAGTGGCATTGAACTCAGGCGTGGTTTTTGCAACCAACCTGTTGAGGTTGTCATATCTGTACGTGACGGTCTCTCCCCTTGAATTTGTTTCGCTGGCAATCTCGCCATTGTCCGCATATTTTGTAGTGTTGTCTCCAATCGTCAATACGTTGACGTTCGTGCGCCTGCCGTATCCGTCGTAAGCAATTTCGGTAACGCCATCTACAGCCTCAATCCTTGTCGGTTTGCCGTCTGGCCTTAGCGCGAACTTCACGGTGCCGCCTCCATCCCTGACTTCTTCCACATTGCCGAAAGGGTCGAATATGCGCGTTACAGGCGAACGCCCGTCGTCAGCCACAACCATGAGGGGAGAGTAGCTGTATCTTACTGTCCTGCCACGGTAGTCAGTGTATGACGCAACTCTGTCAAACTTGTCGTATTCATATTGTGTCCATTGCAGAGCCGCATCATCCTTTAGCGGGCGCGACACAGCTTTCATGCGCCCAAAGTCGTCATACTCTTTTTTTGTATACAGCCATTTGCCATCGGCTTGCAGCCTGCCGCTGCGCACTTCTCGCCCGAGGGCATCGTATTCTGTCAATGCAGCAGAGCTGCCTGTCATGCTGTCGGTTACGGAATATAAGGCATCCCCGCCGTTTTTCACCCATGCATATTCAGTGGAAGCCACCGTCCCGTCTGGGTAGCTTGTTTTGCATAGCCTTCCCATGGCATCGTATTCGTATGTGGTCAAGTTTCCAAGCGGGTCTAAGTAGCCGGCAAGCCTACCGTAACCATCATAGGTATACGTGGAAGAAAGTCCGTAAGGGTCTGTGCTTTTCAGCAGTCTGCCCATGCTGTCGTATTCATGTCTCGACACCATTGCGTTTGAAGAGCTGTATGGAGTCGTTGCTTCTTTTACAACATTCCCCATACCGTCATATTCAAATGTCGTGGTTTGTGCCAAGTTCCCGTTTACAAACCGCTTTACGGATGTTGGCAATAGCTTTTCAGTCAAGCTTGTGGCGATGTTTTTTTCCGCATACGTACCATTGCCGTTGGTTTTCTCCACACTCTCTTCAATGAGTGTTCCTATATGATATGTAGTGGCGATGTCATCGTTATTGGCATAGGCAAGGCGGGTAGTCACGGAGCAATTGCCGCCCAACGTGACTTCTTCTTTCGTCAGGTTCCCATATTCGTCATATTCATAAATAGTTGAGGTTGTACGTTGGGCGGCATTGTCTTTTTCCGACTTGTACGCCAATCGCATTCTAAGCAACTTGTTGCTGGTCATCTCCTTGTCATAGGAATACTGGCGTGTGTACCTGTCGCAGCTTTCATATACGAGTTCGCCATAGCTATATATGTCATATCGCAGGTTTAATGCTTCGCCTCTCTCATCAATGCTGCCAATTTGCTCAAATCCCCTAAAGCCGAGCCCTTGCCTGTGTAGTACGGCGTTCTTGTAATTGTATTTCCTTGAACTTACGACTTTATCTCCCAACAATGTCTGGGTGGAAGCAAGCACATGTATTGGCTCATAACTGTTGGCATAGGGGAAAGATGCTCCGTCACCGGCCACAAAAACATTTTCGTCGGGAGTTGACACATAGCTTTCTTGCCCTATGGTATGGTATTCATTGCGCTCCATGACTCCATTGCTATTCGTCATCATGGTTATGAGCCACTCTTCGCGGTCTCCAAGTGAGAAAGAGTACCTGGTTGCGTGTTCGCCATGAAAAGCAATCAGTTGGCTGTTGCCTTCGAGTGTGTTTATGCTTGTTGGCAGAAGTATTGCGTCTGAAGTCGGCAATTTTGTCTCTACAGTCCGCTTGACCTCCAAATTCTTTATCAAATGGGTGTAAAACACTCCGCCATTTCTATAAATTATGTCCGACACGCCATCTCCATCCACGTCTTGAAGCAAATAGTCGTCATCTGCATCCACGACATAGTTGAATTTTAGTTCTTTCTTTTCAAAGTCTCCATTGCCTTTAGAGATGCAAAGAAAGGCGCTGTTGTCCTGCAGTCCTTCGAATGGCTGGCTTATGAAGATGTCGGAAAGGCCGTCGCCGTTGAAGTCGCCAAGCTGCAACTTGCGGTATCGTATAAGCCCTTTGCTAATTTCAGGATAACTTGCAATGTGATTAAGACTGACGCTTGCTCCTGTACTTTCGAAAGAATAAAAATGTGCGCCATTCTCATCAATCAGGCATACATCCATCTTGCCATCCCCGTCAAAATCCAAGACTTGCAATCGGTCGGAATCTTCAGTCGGACTTTCGGAGTTGTTGCTATAGTCAAGAGAGTAGTCAAAGGCCGTACATTTGCATATTAGCCTGTCGTTCTCTATGTCAAACAAATAATATTCAGACTGTGCTGCAGGGTCTAAGGAAAACTTTCCTGAAATGACTAGCATTTCCTCGCGCCCATCGCCGTCAAAATCGCCCGCGAAAAAAGACTTGGGTTGCAACTTCCTCCCGGATTTGACTTCAAATGTGTGGCTGCCAATGTTGACCACGGCTCCATCTGGTGTGTATGAATAAGTCTTGAATGTTATAGACTGGCTTTCGGAACTTGTAAGCTGATTGCTTATCTTGACTATGCAGTCCTCGTTCTTGTTGCTTAGGCGCATCCTTTGCAAGCCGATGAAGTAAGGTCCTGTCTTTATTGCATCACTGTTTGATATACTTTCTTTGCCAATGTCAAACCTCACAGATATGGTTTCATCTGGGCCATACGTGTTTCCAACGGAGCCGTTTCTTACGCAATATGGATTTTTGTTTGGATATGTAGCTATTGCATCGTTACGGCTTCCTTGCAAAAACCTGCCAGTTAGGCAAACAAGCCCGTGCCTGTCAACATAATCAAGCTTGTCCTGTAGCTTGGCGTCTTTCGATTTATAGGTGTAGTTGACATAAGCAATCGTACTCCCAAAGTTGATTTGGTTAACTTCTTTCCATGCACTGCTGTACCGAATGGTAGAAAGAAAGGATTTGTTCAAGTTCTCTTGAAACCCTAATAAATACTTGCATATCTCGTTATTGCCATGCTTACTTGTAATAATCCATAAACGCCGCTCTTCAGTTATGTCCAGCCCACCGATATATGCCGACACAAAGTCACACCGTGAGTCATAAATAGTGTTCTCCGTGTATTCAAACTCTACAGAGGCATTGCCATAATGTATAGACTCAATGTTATAGTGATTGTTATAGAAATGATAATTGTATGTGATTGAACGGCCTCTTGAGTCTGTATAAGATGTTAGTGGATAATATAGTCGTGCTTCTTTATTTTCCTTAAAGCCAAAGACTCCCCTTGCGCCATCGGGAAAATACACTTCAAAATAAGCTATCGCATTCCTTGATACATGGGCTTTAGCTTTTATGTTGCCTTGTTCAGTCTGGTATATCGGTTCTGTGGCATTGGATATCTTTATCATCCTCATGCCGTTAAGCATGAAGCCGTCCTCGTTGTCCATGCGTACGCCGCGTGTCCTGCCGTCGTAATAGGGAATGTTCCCAACCCGGGCTATTTCTTGTAGCCCGCTGAGTGACCACCCGACTCCCAGTATGCCATTCCCTTGTTGGCTGTTGTATGAAAGAGACAAAGTCGGCGAAAGGCAGCCGTCGGTAGTGTATACATTAATAGGCACATCATAGGTTTTTGCGCCTGTTGGCGAGAAGCCCGGTATGATTCGGATTTGCCCAACCTCTTTTTTTGTGTCTGGTATTATTGCTTTGACATTGCCGTCTGCATATTTAACGGAGAAGCCGGACACGCTATCATAAACAGTGGTATTTGCCTCACTTGCATTCTGAGAGAGCAGAATGGCAGAAAATACGGAACCAACAGTGTCGCACACAGTCACTGCATTCTGCCCCCAAAGAGAAACGGAGGTTAATGTAGATGCAATTATGGAAAAAAGTCTTGCCTTCATGTTGCCATCAATCACTTCCTTGATATTCTGTTTCCGTTATTGTCGTATGTGTACCGATATACCACCGTGGTGCCGTTTATGTTCGCTTGCCCTCCTGCAAGTACCATAAAAGGATAGTGAATGGACACACCTTTTCCTGCCACAACGGTTAGTTTGCCACCATTTGCAACCGTGATGCCAGTCATGGTTATGGAATCATTGCTCATTATTGTGGTGCTTTCTGAGACAATTTCATTAGTTCCGATTTGCAGGTCGGCTTTTTGTGCAAGGACTTGGATATTGATACCAAAGATGCAGATTAAGGACAATATAATGTTAACTTTATATTTCATACTGAAGCCTATTCTGTTATTATCATTTTCTTAGTGTCTATTTCTCTGCCGTCTACGACTAAAGAGTAAAGATATAATCCCGGGGTGAATTCATACCCGTTAATAGTCAATGAGTCTTGACTGGCAGAAACTGGAATCTGTTTCACCAAGTTGCCTTGCATGCCAAAGATGTAAATGTAAGCCGAACTTGAAGACTCTGGCAAAACAAACTCAATCACCGTTTTGTCAGTAAATGGGTTTGGCGTATTTTGAAACAGTTTGCATTTTGTTTCTTCGCTTGTTAGCTCTATTGATGTGGCTGTTGCAGGGGCTGCAAGCCGGACTCCGCCTTTTGTACTTTCGCTGCGTATTTCGTTGATTTCTTGTTTCAATTCTTGTATAGACCTAATCAGTATAGGCACAAGTTCAATGTAATTTATTGCCAGGTATCCATCTTGCCCCTCATATACAAGGTCAGGGTAAATATTTTGCAGTTCTTGCGCCGAAAGCCCGTAATGCCTTTTCTCATTTTTCGCTGACGTGGCGTTGGACATGGTAGATACGTTTGTGGAGGCAGTGTCTGCATTTTCCAAACGGTCAGCAGGTTTTAGATTGTATTCGATGACATTCATGCGTTCCACATTTTCCAGGGCGGATGGCTGCTCTTTTGGCAGGTCGCTCAATGAAACGACTTTTTCTTTCAAGCGAATGTCAGACAAGGTATAGATAGACTTGGCTGTCATGGCATCACTGAAATATGTCGGTCCGTCAAAATATCCAGCATAGCGCCCTTCAACATTCAACCCTACGGAGTTGTGCAACGTACCGAATATCGCTGCCCCGTTTTGTGTTCCAATAATTGTGCCGAGGACGCCATAGTTATAGCCGGACGTGGAATTGCCAGCAAACCCAGTAACTCCGATCGCACGTCCACGTCTTGCATTCTCCTTCCCGTTTACATAACCTTTTACTGCAATATAAAAATCCGTGCCATTGACTTCTGTGTCACTTTGAAGCCCGATAGTGTAGTTGGTGGGCATATTGCCGTTTCCAACAGATAGTGTGGCACCTGAGTTTTGTAACGTCCTGCTCACGCCGACCTTGTTGTCTTGGTATATTCTAAACTGGGAATGTATTGGAAGCGCAAAGGTAAGCGAAGCCAATAGCGAGATAGCAACTTGTTTCATTGGCATGGTTTTTAGTTCATGGCCCAAAGATACGGAATAATATTGAAATTTGCAGTGTTTATATATAAAAAAATCCACGAAAGGTTTTGATGCCAAGGTGTAAGCGCATTTGTGTAAGCGCATTTCTCCGATCCGTTTACATACAATAAAAGGCATGATGCCCGGTTGTGGTGGCATCATGCCTTCCTCGCAGTTTCCTGCTTTAGTCTTGCTTTGTTGCTCAGTCGAGCTGCGCCAGCTTGTTGTCAGAGCCGAGCACATCGATAATCTTGTGCTTGTACATGTCCTCCATGAGGTCGCGGGCCGGTCCGCAGTACTTGCGCGGGTCAAACTCGGCGGGCTTCTCGGCCAGCGTCTTGCGCACGGCGGCGGTGAAGGCCAGGCGCGAGTCGGAGTCGATGTTTATCTTGCATACGGCGCTCTTGGCTGCCTTGCGCAGCTGCTCCTCGGGTATTCCCACGGCGTCGGGCAGCTTGCCGCCGTACTGGTTGATCATGTCAACATACTCCTGCGGCACGGATGAAGAGCCGTGGAGCACGATGGGGAAGCCGGGCAGCTTCTGCATTATCTCGTCGAGCACGTCGAATGCCAATGGCGGCGGCACGAGGCGGCCCGTCTTCGGGTCGCGGGTACACTGCTCGGGCTTGAACTTGTAGGCTCCGTGCGATGTTCCTATGGAGATAGCCAGCGAGTCAACGCCGGTCTTCGTGGTGAAGTCGATCACCTCTTCGGGCTTCGTGTAGTGCGAAACCTCGGATGCCACCTCGTCCTCAACGCCTGCGAGCACGCCCAGCTCGCCCTCTACGGTTACGTCGTACTGGTGGGCATAGTCCACCACCTTCTTCGTAAGGGCCACGTTCTCGTCGTAGGGCAGGGCCGAACCGTCAATCATCACCGACGAGAAGCCCATGTCTACGCAGCTCTTGCACAGCTCGAACGAGTCGCCGTGATCCAGGTGCAGCACTATCTCCGGGTGCTTGCAGCCCAGCTCCTTGGCGTATTGCACGGCGCCTTCGGCCATGTAGCGCAGCAGTGTCTGGTTGGCGTAGTTGCGCGCTCCTTTCGATACCTGGAGGATTACGGGCGACTTAAGCTCTGATGAAGCCTTGATGATGGCCTGCAGCTGCTCCAGGTTGTTGAAGTTGAAGGCGGGAACGGCCCATCCGCCGTCGATTGCCCTCTTGAACATCTCGCGCGTGTTCACGAGACCTAAATCCTTGTAGTTTACCATAGTTCTTATGTTTTGATAGAAAAATATCCACTTTGTTTCTGATTGCAAATTTAGCATTTTAATTCCGCACTCCCAAAGTTTTGCCACCCTTTTCGTGTTGCAAAGGCGTTACTTTTGCTTAACCATGCCCTTGCCGCAGGCCTTGCCAGGGGCTGTCTGGTTGGGCTTGGGCGGCTGCGGGGTACGAAAAAGGGAACTCCGCTGAGTTCCCCCAAATCATTTTTGTCCTAAATCTAATACCATGAAAAACACTTGTGGCAAAGATAGGGCTTTATTCCCGTAAGGCTTTTCCGGCCCGTTGCAAATATGCCGCCTTGCAGCCTTTTCTTGACGTATGTCAACTTCCGGCTATCTCTGCGATTATGTTGCGTAGCAGGAATGTGGCGTTTTGGTTGCGCGCCACGCCCGGCGTTATCTTGTAGGTGTAGGTTATGCGCTCTGCCAGCCCTATCTCGAAGCACCAGTTGTGGAATCTGTCGGGCCTCTCGTCGGCCATGCGCGACAGTTCGAGGTCGTGTGTGGCTATCACCCCGCTCACGGGCAGGGCCGCGATGGCGTCGAGGAACATTCGCGAGCCGTTCAGCTTGTCAAGCGAGTTGGTGCCTTTCAGTATCTCGTCGAGAATTATCAGCGTGTGGGCGGCCTGCTTGCAGCTGCCTATTAGTTGCTTGAGGCGCAGCAGCTCGGCGTTGAAGTAGCTTATGCCGTGGCTCAGGTCGTCGCTTGTGCGCATGCTGCAAAAGAGGTTGAACACCGTAACCCGCAGCTTCCGGGCGAACACCGGCATACCGTTCATGGCCAGGATGTAGTTCACCCCGATGGCGCGCAGGAACGTGCTCTTGCCCGCCATGTTGGCCCCGGTGACGATGTAGTAATTGTTGTTGGCAATGGTGAAGTCGTTGCTCACGGCCCGCTCGCCCAGGAAAGGGTGCCACATGCCCTCGGCCTCAAGCCTCGCCCCGCCCCCGGTGCTTATCTCCGCGCGGCCTGCGGCCGGCTCGTTGTAGCTGAAGGTGGCCATCGATACGAGCGCGTCCATCTCGCTCACGCCGTCAATCCACCTCTCCATGCGGCCCACGTAGTTGCGGCGCCACACGAGGAAGCGGCGCACAAGGAAGAAGTCGCTCAGCAGCAGCGTGTCGAAGAGCACCAGGCCCAGCACGTTGCCCCGTCGGTCGAGTCCGTCGATGATGCCTTTCAGCTCGCCGAACGCCTTGCTGGCTGCCCCGTCCTCGGCGGTGCAGTCGCGCTTGCCGCATTGCGAGCGGCTGGCAAGGCGCAGGTCGGTGGTGCAGATGAGGCTTATCAGTTCGGCGTAGGCCCCGAGCTGCCGTTGCAGGTTGCCGGCGGCCTTTGCGGTCGTGCGCAGCGGTTTTGAGCATATAAGGTAGACCGCGCAGAACTGCGCCACGCCCCATGCCACGGGCAGGCCGGCCTCCACTGGCGTAAGCGCGGCCAGCAGTATGGCGGCTGCGAAGCCCGCCATGGCCACGGCAGCCACCGCCACCGCCACCGGCGAGAGGGCAAACGTGGGTATGGCAAGCTCGGCGGTGCGCCTCAGTGCGGCCTTCACTGCCTCGGTGTCAATGTGGCCGTGGCGCGCGGCGGCCATGAACTCCGCCCGCAGCGGCTCCATGGCCGCCAGTCCGGCCAAGGCTTCGCGGCGGCTGTCGGCGCGGGCTTTGGCTCCCTCAGGGTCGGCGTGGGCTATGGTAGAGAGCATACTGGCGAGGCAGTCGGCCCCGCCAGAGGTCACGGTCCGGCAGATGCGGTGGTAGAGCGAGAGCGGCCCGAACACGTCCATGTCGTAAGTGAACGGATGCTTGGGGTCAGTGTATCGGCTGCCGTCGTCGAATGGCGAGAAGTCGCCGTCGAGGTATTTCAGCTCGTTCAGGTAAACGTTGCGCAGGCTTTCCTGCCGCTCCGTTCGGCAGCTGTTGGCCTGGTCGAGCCTCCTGGTTGCTATGTAAGCCGCCAGGAGCAGGGCCGCGGCGGCAAGCCACGCCCAGCCGCCCCACACGGTGAAGGCCACCACGCAGCCCACGGCGGCCACGAACGTGGCCAGTTCGGTGCCGAGGCACAGGCTGGCCCGCCGCTTCAGCCGCCTTATGTCGGCTTCTATCGAGCGAGCCTTAGCGGCATATTGCTGCCGCAGTTCATCTTTTGTCATGGTGCAGTAAGTGTATGTTTTGAGTGCAAAGTTAAGGTGTTCGGCCGTTTCCCGCCGCCCGCCGATGGTTAAATAAACGTAAGGCAGGCGGGCTGCGGCCCCTCTTTGCTGCGGTTGGGGCTTGCCGGAACGGTTTTTTGGCGTAACTTTGCGGGTGGAAAATAATCTGCAGCGGATATGGAGAATGCATACGTAAAGTCGTTTCCCGGCGTCATGGCGGGCAAGAAGATACTCTATGTGCACGGCTTCGCCTCGTCGGGGCAGTCGGGTACGGTGGCCAAACTGCGCGAGCTGCTGCCCGGCGCCGAGGTCGTGGCCCCAGACCTGCCCGTGCATCCTGCCGAGGCCATGGCCTTGCTACGCGGCATCTGCGCCGAGGAGAAGCCCCACTTGGTGATAGGCACGTCGATGGGCGGCATGTATGCAGAGATGCTCTACGGCTTCGACCGCATACTGGTAAACCCCGCTTTCCTCATGGCCGACGACATACTTAAGAACAACATGCTGGGCAAGGTGACCTTCCTCAACCCGCGCGCCGACGGCCTGAAGGAGTTCATGATGACCAAGCAGCTCATGGAGGAGTACCGCGCTACCACTGAAGGATGCTTCGCCGGCCCCGTGGCCGACGACCAGGGGCGCGTGTGGGGACTCTTCGGTATTGAAGACCCCGTGGTGCACACGTTCGACCTCTTTGCCGCCCACTACCGCAACGCGCTGCGCTTCCACGGCGAGCACCGCATGAACGACAGCATACTGCTCCACTCGGTGCTGCCCGTGGTGCAGTGGATTGACGACAGCCAGCAACGGCGGCAGCGCAACATTATATATATATGCGTGGAGCAGACCATGGAGCGCGGCGGCAAGCCGGCACCGAGCCTGGCCAAGGCCGTGCGCTTCCTGCTCGAATGGTACGACCTCTACTTCGTGGCCGCGCCGCGACCCAACCAGCCCGACTATGCCGCCGAGGTGCAGCGGTGGGTGTTCGAGGCCGTGGGCGTGCCGTCGTTCCGCCACGTGGTGCTCACCAGCCGCAAGGACTTGCTCTACGGCGACTACCTCATTGACGGCGGCACCGACTGTGGCTCGGCCTCGTTCATGGGAACGCGCATCGACTTCGGCTCCGAAACGTTCAAGACATGGGAGGAGGTAATAGAGTACTTCAGCCGGCTCGGAGGGCAGTGAAATTAAGAATGAAGAATTAAGAAAATATGCAAGTGCGCCCGGCTGCTGGCCGGGCGCACCCTTGTAGGCCACGTCTCCCGACGGGGCGCTGTTGGGGAATGTCTTGTGTTTGTCTTAACGCTATAAGACGTTTTGCTTAGTCAGATCTCTATTGCATCTATTAACTAAATCCATTATGGCTAACATATCCTTTGTTCATGCCGACGGGCGGGATGTGGCGCCGTGGCAGGCGGCAGCCATGTCGGCGGCATGGCTGCGCACGGTCTCCACCGACGACTCGTCGATGTTCACGCTCTCGTCGCGGAAGTACGTCTGCACGTCCACCTCGGGCCGCTGCTTGTCGCCGCTTATCGACAGCCGGTAAACCGTCCGCGTGCGGCCCTGCACGAACGTGAGCACGCACTCGTAGCTGTCGCCCCTCTGTTCGCGCTCCACGTTGGTGGCCTGCCGCGCGTCGGCCTCGAAAGCCTCGCGCAGCGCGTCGGCCACGGTGCCTCCCTGGCTGTAGAAGTGGAAGTTCTTCGTCTCCATGCCCACGCGCCGCGTGGCGGGGTCGCGCTTCACTATCTTGTCCGTCATCACGTTCTTGCCCTCAAGGTCGCGTATCTGTTGTTCTATGCGCCCTTGCGCCCGGGCGTTGGTGGCAGCGGCGAGGCACATCACGATGGTTGCGAGCAGTGCTTTGCACACAGTATTCATAGTTGTTGTCATATAGTAGGTCCGTTGTCGTATTGCTTGTTGGCGTTCTCCATCATCTTGAAAATCTCCCGGGGGTCCATGCTGCTTATGCCCTTGTGGCGTTCGGCCATGGCCCCGGCCTCGCGCTCTATGCGGCGCAGCTCGGGCATTATGGCCTTGATGTCGGTGAGCTTCTTGCCGCCGCGCACTATGTAGCTGCCCTCGTAGGTGGCATACAGGCGCTCGGTGCAGGCGTGGCGCAGGTAGGCCACGGTGGCCCCCGCCACTATAAGCACTGCGGCAGCGGCGCAGGCGGCAGCCTTGGCCCATAGCGGCACGAGGCGCGGGCGGGCGGCCTGGGCGGCCATGGCGTTGGGCAGCGGCCCGGCCATGCCGGCGGCATACCAGCAGAACATGGGCTTGTACTTCAGCAGTCGGCGCGCCACGTGACGCCCGGCGAAGTAGCTGTATAGCCTTTGCTCCTCGGCGTTGGTGGTATCGCCGTCGAGGAATCGGGCTATGAGCCTCTCAATGTCCTTGTGTTTCTTTATGCTCATTTCTGTTCGTTTACGAAGTGTTTCAATATGTTTCGGCGCGCGCGCGACAGGTTCTGCCTCACCGCCTCGGGCGAGCTGCCCGTGATGCGGGCTATCTCCGCCACCTCCATGCCCTCCTGGTGCTTCATGCGGAGCACCGCCTGTTGCGCGCCGGGCAGGGCGTCGATGAGCCTCTGCGCCCGTTCCTCGTCCTCCCGGCATATCATGCAGGCCTCGGGCGTCAGTGCTGTGGCCGCGTCGGCGGGTTTTGCCTCGCGCGTAGGCACGGTGGCCGAGCGCAGGTGGTTGAGGCTCATGCGGCGCGCCATTACCATTGCCAAGGCCTCCATGGAGCGGTACTCCTCGAGCCTGTCGTGCATCACCCACAGCTTCAGCACCACCTCCTGGGCTATGTCCTCGGCGTCGGCCTCGTTGCAGACGTACCTCATGGCTTCGTGGTGCAGGCGTGGGCGTATGCGCCTTACCTCAGTCTCGAATTCCCGTTGTTCCATATTTGCTTATATGACACTCGGGAGCGACTTTTGTGACATGGCGCGCCGCAGGTTTAGCATTGTTTAACCCAAATCGCGATTTTTGTTTAGCCCAAATCGGCACCCTGCCCAACTTCTGTCGCGATTTTTCGTTGATGGCATGGCCGTTAGGCCGATGCCTGCAAGTGCTTGGTTGTCAGTGGCTTGCCGCCATGCGTCATTTTGCTGTGCTGAATGGCCCGTTCCGCGGCCCCAAACGGCCTCTTTTACAGTGCCAAACAGCCCGTTTTGCGCTGCGGTGTGGCATGGATGGCAAGGCGCGGGCGATAATGTAAGGTTTTGTTACCGGCCAACCGCCTCTTGGATTTGCTTTCGCCTTTGCTCCTGCAACTCCTTTGCTCCATGCCCCCTTTCCTCCCTCCACCTTGTGTTAATTTTCGTTTAACCCCAAAAAAACTTCCCCAACGACTTGCAGGAAAGACGGAAATGTTCTATCTTTGCGGTGTACTAATACAATAGTACACTAATAAGGGCCAACTAAAAACATAGAGATTTATGATTGAAGTAAGCAACATCAGTTTTAGGTATGCCGGGAGCAAGGCCCCGGTGTTCAGCGATTTCAGCCTCAAGATAGGCTCGGGGCGCATCTGCGGACTGCTCGGCAAGAACGGCACGGGCAAGTCTACGTTGCTCTATCTCATGGCCGGTCTGCTCAGGCCGCAGCGCGGCAACGTGACGTTCGATGGCGTTGATACGGCCCGCAGGCGCGTTGACGTGCTGCGCGAGATGTTCCTCGTGCCAGAAGAGTTCTACCTGCCCGACGTGAGCCTCGACGCATACGTGCGCACCAACGCCCCGTTCTACCCGTGCTTCAGCCGCGAGGTGCTCGACCGTTGCCTGGCCGACTTCGGCCTCGGCGGGCCGCTGCGCCTTGGCAAGCTGTCGATGGGGCAGAAGAAGAAGGTGTACATGAGCTTTGCCCTCGCCGCCGGCACGCGCCTCGTGCTTATGGACGAGCCTACCAACGGCCTCGACATACCATCGAAGAGCACCTTCCGCCGCGTGGTGGCACAGTGCATGGCCGACGACCGCACGCTCATCATCTCAACCCACCAGGTACACGACGTGGAGCCGCTGCTCGACCACCTGCTCATCATCTCAGACGGCGGGATGCTCCTCGATGCCTCCGTCAGCGACGTGTGCAGCCGCTACTCGTTTGAGATACGCCAGCCGGGCGAGCCGCTTGGCGACGTGGTTTACTCCGAACCGGCGCTGCAGGGCAACGCCGTGATAGCCCGCCGCCGCGACGGCGCGCCAGAGACGCAGCTGGGGCTCGAACTGCTCTTCGACGCCGTAGTGCAGGGAAAGATAGGCAGCGGCGACTTTGAGGCAGGAAAGGAGGTGAGGCCATGACGCGCAGTTTCAGTTTCAACGGGCTTTGGCGGGTGGTGCGCTGGGACGTAGCGTCAGGCTGGCGCGGCTACTTGGCTGGGCTGTGGGCAGCGGCGTCGCTATTGCTGCTGATGTTTATAGTCAACTCGCGGGTCATCGGCGGCAGCCTCGTGGCACTTACCGATGCCCAAAGCATGGGCTACAAAGCCGACCTTGTGCTTTCGGCCTTTGTGTTCGCCATGGTCTGCGGGGCGTCGTTCGCCACCCTTGGCCTTGGCGACAAGTCGCGCCGCGCGGCCTTCTTCATGCTGCCGGCCACGCAGCTGGAAAAGTTCGTGGCGCGCTGCCTGCAGTTCACGGTGGGCCTGGCCTTCATGTTCGTTGTGGCGGTGGCGGTGGCCGATGCCCTCTACCTCGTGTTCTGCCTCATCGTTGGCACCAACGGTGGGCTTCACTCCGTGCTCGTCCTCTTTGCCGGGCGGTTGGCCGAGGCCGTAAGCGAGCCGTTTGTGCGGCAGCTTGACCCCGGCGAGAGCAACGCGGCGTTGGGCATCTACTTTGTGGCGGCGTTCGTGTGGCTCCAGTCGCTGATGCTTGTAGGGTCGGTGCTCTTCACCCGCTATCAGTTTGCCTTCACCTGCATGGGGATGCTTGTTTGCTACATAATCCTTGGCTTCTCGTTCCCTTCATTGTTACGCGAGCGGGTGCCGTTTGCCTTCTTCGAGGTGGCCGCTGCGGTGCTGCCGGTGCTCATAGCGGCCGACTACGTGCTGGCCTACCGCCTGTTCGGGCGTATGCAATTGGTGGGGCGGAAGTGGATAAACGTATAACTTAATGTATGGAAACTATGAATGATGTGTTTAGCATAAAGCGTTTCGGGCAGTTGCTGCGCTGGGACATGGTGGCCAACAGGCACACAGCTGTGGTCGTATTGTTTCTTGTGATGGGCCTGCTGGCCATGGTTTACCTTCCGTGGCTGGTCAGGATTATGGCATACAGTGATGTGCTCCACTTCGACGATGACGGTGCCTACCGCATCGCCACTATGGGCTGGGCGGCCATCTTTGCCATAGCCGTTGCCGGCCCGGCCATGGCCGGCCTGCCTTTCGGCAACCGCCGCAAGGCTTTGGCCTGCATGGCGCTGCCCGCCACGCAGATAGAGAAGTTCCTCTCGCGCTATCTCCTCTCCACGGCGGGGCTGGTTGTCGTGGCCGTATGCGCCGTAACCGTGGCCGACCTTGTGCAGATGGCCGTGGCACTGTTGGCCACCGGCGGAGTGAAAGGGTCGTTCTGTTCGGTTACGGCCGACTTTGCAGGGAGGCTGTTCGCTGATGGTGCCATACGCCGTGCGTTCGCCTCGGCCGACGATGTGGCCTACACGGTGTGCGTGCTGCTGCTATTGCTGGCTTCCCATGCGTTCTTCCTGCTCGGCGGGATGTTCTTCAGGCGTTGGCCGGTGGCGCTGACCGTGCTCGCCTTCATGCTCCTTGCTTACCTCGACGAAGCCTTGGGCATAAACCTGTTCAAGTGCATGACGCAGGCCATAAGCTACTCGTCGCTCACGGCGGCGGTTGTCTTGCTGCTCTCCCTGGCAGCCATTGCCGCCCTCTATTGGCTCAGCTACCGCCTCTTCTGCCGCATGCAGATAACCAACCACAAATGGTTCAACCTATGACTGCGTTCAATCAAGACAAGGCCATATACCTGCAGATGGCCGACCGCCTGTGCGACGAGATACTGGCGGGCACATACCGGGCCGACGACCGCGTGCCGAGCGTGAGGGAGTATGCCGTGCTCCTGCAGGTGAACACCAACACGGCTGTGAAGGCTTACGACGAGCTTGCGCGCCGAGGCGTAATATACAACCGCCGGGGGCTGGGCTACTTCGTCGCCCCTGGGGCGCGCGAGGGCATCATGCAGGCCCGCCGCAGCGAGTTCATGGGGCGCACGCTGCCCGCCGTGCTGCGCGAGATGAGGCTGCTTGGCATAGGCATCGACGAGGTGACGAAGGCCTGGCAGGAGGGCGAAGGCTTGTGACTGCCATTCCGGCTCCAATGAAAAAAAGTGGCCGCCCGTGCAACATTCCGGCCTGCCGCAGCGTCTATATAGCGTGAACAGGGCGGAAACCGGCGGCCACTTGCCCTCTGCCAGGGGCCGGAAGCCGGGCCGCTACACATGAAAGCTGAAGAATGGACAAGGTAATAGAACTCAGAGACGTGAACAAGACCTACCGCGGGGCGCAGCCGCTCCACGTGCTCAAGGGCATAGACCTCTGCGTGGAGAGCGGCGAGTTCGTGTCGATAATGGGCGCGTCGGGCTCGGGCAAGTCTACATTGCTTAACATATTGGGCATACTCGACAACTATGACTCGGGCGAATACCGCCTCGGCGGCACGCTTATATGGAACCTGAGCGAGGCCCGCGCCGCCGAATACCGCAACAAGATGATAGGTTTCGTGTTCCAGTCGTTCAACCTCATCGGCTTCAAGACGGCCGTGGAGAACGTTGAGCTGCCCCTCTACTACCAGGGGGTGGGCCGCCGCGAGCGCCGCCGCCGGGCCATGGATTACCTCGAAAGGCTGGGCCTTGCCGCCTGGGCGGAGCACTATCCGGGCGAGATGTCGGGTGGGCAGCGGCAGCGGGTGGCCATAGCCCGCGCCCTGATAACCCGCCCCCGGCTCATACTGGCCGACGAGCCTACCGGCGCGCTCGACTCCAAGACGAGCGTGGAGGTGATGGAGCTGCTCAAGGAACTCAACGAGCGCGAGGGCATGACGATAGTGGTGGTGACCCACGAGAGCGGCGTGGCCAACGAGACCAACCGCATAGTACACATAAAGGACGGCGTGATAGGCCTCGTTGAGGACAACCGCGACCACCACGCCTCGCCTTTCGGCGCGGGCGGACTGATGAAATGACAACACGACACTGAAAGCAATGCGCGAGATACTGACTGAAATATGGGCCACGGCGAGGCGCAACAAACTGCGCACCGCGCTCACGGGCTTTTCCGTGGCGTGGGGAATCTTCATGCTGATATTCCTGCTCGGCGCGGGCAACGGACTGATAAACGCGCAGATGCAAAGCTCCGACCGCTACCTGGCCAACTCGATGAAGGTGTTCGGGGGGCGCACGTCGGTGCCTTACGGCGGACTTGACAAGGGCAGGAAGATTCTGCTCAACGGCCTCGACATGGCCACCACGCGCCATGCATCTGGCCCCGTGGTGGGCGACGTGGCCGCCGTGTACAGTCAGCGGGGTCTGACGCTGGCCATGGGCAGCGGGTACATGACGGGCCAGGGCATCACGGGCGTTTACCCGGCTGACGCCAGGATAAACAAGCGCGAGGTGGTGGAGGGCCGCTTCATAAACGACATTGACATGAGGGAGAGGCGCAAGGTGGTGGTGCTGAGCACTGACCAGGAGCGCGAGCTGACCGGGGGCAGGGGCCGTGCCGTGGGCCGCTACGTGACGGCCGACGGACTGGCGTGGCTCGTGGTGGGCATATACAGGGGCGACGGCATGAGCCAGGCCAACGAGGCCTTTGCCCCGCACTCCACCGTAAGCACCGTTTACTGGAACGGCGACCGCGTGGGCAACATCGAGTTCACGTTCGCCGGGCTTGAGACCGAGGGGCAGAACCGGGCCTTTGAGGCCGACTACCGCGCCAAGCTCAACCTGAACCACCGCGCCGCGCCGTCAGACAGGAGCACCGTGAGGCTATGGAACCGCTTCATGGACAACATTCAGATGGCCCGGGGCATAGGCATATTGCGCACCGCCCTGTGGGTGGTGGGCCTGCTGACGCTGCTCAGCGGCGTGGTGGGCGTGAGCAACATAATGCTCATCACGGTGCGTGAGCGCACGCGGGAGTTCGGCATACGCAAGGCCATAGGCGCCAAGCCATGGGCCATACTGCGGCTCATCATGATTGAGAGCGTGGTGATCACGACCGTGTTCGGCTACATCGGGATGCTCTGCGGCATAGCTGCCAATGAGTACATGAACGCTACGATAGGCCGCACGGTGGTGGACACGGGCCTCTTCCGCGCCACAATGTTCGTCAACCCCACCGTGGGCATCGACGTGTGCGTGGAGGCCACGCTCGTGATGGTGCTCGCCGGAACGCTGGCGGGGCTTGTGCCGGCGCGCCGCGCCGCACGAGTGAGGCCCATCGAGGCGTTGAAGGAGAACTGAGGCGGCTGCGCCCGCTTGGCTGAGGCTGCGCGGCGTGGGTGTGGCGCAGCCGCAGCTGCAAGGCTTTGAGGGCCTGGCGCTTGCGCGAAATGCGCAGCGGGGTGAAACGGTTTCGCAAAACCACCAGCCCCGGGCGCGCAATAAAAATGAGTAAAGTATTGTGGATCATGAATTATAAAGAGGTGTTCGATTCGCTCATGCGCAACAAGAGCCGCAGCCTGCTTACGGGCTTCGGCGTGTTCTGGGGCGTGTTCATGCTCGTGGTGCTGATAGGCGGGGGCGGCGGACTGCGCCAGTTGCTGCAGAACAACTTCGCCGGCTTCGCCACCAACTCGGCCATGGTGTGGGCGCAGCCCACGTCGAAAGCTTACCAGGGGCTGCCAAAGGGCCGCCGCTGGAGCATGGACTACCGCGACGTGGAGCGGATGGCGAGCCAGGTGCCGCAGCTCGACAAGGTGGCGCCGCTGCTCTTCGCCGGGGAAAAGACGGCTGTCAACGGCGAGCTGACGTCGGCCTGCAACGTGTCGGGGGTGACGCCCGAATACGCAGGGATACTCGTGCCTAAGATACGCTACGGCCGCTACCTCAACCCGCTCGACATGGAGCAGGGGCGCAAGGTGTGCGTCATAGGCAAGCACGTTTACGACGACCTCTTCCCCAGCGGGGGCGACCCCTGCGGACGCTCGCTGCGCATCGACTCCGTGTACTACGAGATAGTGGGCGTTGACTTCCGCACGGGCAACTCAATAAGCATAGGTGGCCCCACCGACGAGAACGTCATCGTGCCTATAACCGTGCTGCAGAGGGCTTACAACCGCGGCTCGGAGGTGGACGTCATAGCCCTGACGGGCCGCAGTGGGGTGGTGATGAGCAGTCTGGCGGGGCGCATACGCAGCGTGGTGGCGCGGGCGCACCGCATTGACCCCACCGACGAGCAGGGCGTGATGGTGTTCAACACCGAGGTGCTCTTCGCCATGCTCGACAACCTTTTCAGCGGGGTTAACTTCCTCGTGTGGCTCGTAGGCACTGGCACGCTGCTCGCCGGCGCCATCGGCGTGAGCAACATAATGATGGTTACCGTGCGCGAGCGCACATCTGAGATAGGCATACGCCGTGCCATCGGGGCCACACCGCGAATGATAATGGGGCAGATAGTGTCTGAGAGCGTGGCCCTTACAGCCGTGGCGGGCATGGCCGGGATAATGCTGGCCGTGGCCATTCTGCAGATGCTGGAGCTGGCCAACACCACCGACGGCGTGGCGGCGGCGCGCTTCCAGGTGGGGTTTGCCACGGCGGCCGGGGCTGCCGCCATGCTCTGCCTGCTCGGCGGACTGGCCGGGCTGGCCCCTGCCTGGCGGGCAATGAAGGTGAAGCCGGTAGACGCAATGCGCGAAGAGTGACGTAAGGGAAGAACGGTAAGGTAGTGAGAAGGCAAGAGGGGGCTGCGTGGTGTGGCCTGGTGCCCGCCCATGTTTCCCGGTAATACAATGACTCCCAGCCCTCCCAGTTCTCCCATTACCCCCAGTCCACCCATCCCTCCCACAGAAAACTAAAAAGAAACCAGATATGAAGAAGAAGTACTCAAGGGTCATTGTCGGGGCCGTGGCTGCCCTGGCTTTCATCGGGACGTTCGTGTTCCTCTACCAGAAGTCGCGCCCGCAGCCGGTGGCCTACACCGAACTGAAGGCCACCGTGGGCGACATACGCAAGACAACCATCATCACCGGCAAGATAGAGCCGCGCGACGAGGTGAGCGTGAAGCCGCAGATTAGCGGCATCATCAGCCAGATAATGAAGGAGCCGGGCGACAGGGTGGAGGCCGGCGAGGTGATAGCCAAGGTGAAGGTGATACCCGACATGAGCCAGCTAAGCTCGGCGCAGAGCCGCGTGCGCCTGGCCGGCATCAACCTGAGGCAGGCCGAGACCGACTTCAACCGCGAGAAAGAGCTGTACAGCCAGCGCCTCGTGAGCGACGAGGAGTATGACAAGGTGAGGCAGGCCCTGGAGCAGGCGCGCGAGGAGATGGCTGCCGCCGAGGACGCGTTGCAGGTGGTGCGCGACGGCATCTCGCGCAGCAATGCCAATGCCAGCTCCACTCTGATACGCTCAACCATATCGGGAGTGATACTCGACATTCCGGTGAAGGTGGGCAACTCGGTCATACTCAGCAACACGTTCAACGACGGTACGACCATTGCCACGGTGGCCGACATGGGCGACCTCATCTTCCGAGGCAACGTGGACGAGACCGAAGTGGGCCGGCTTGAGCCGGGGATGCCGATGAAGATAACCGTGGGCGCGCTTGAGAACCTTTCGTTCGACGCCACGCTGGAGTACATTTCGCCAAAGGCAGTGGAGAACAACGGGGCCAACCAGTTTGAGATTAAGGCGGCGGTGAGCCTCGCCGGCGGAGGCCGCATGCGCTCGGGCTACAGTGCCAACGCCGAGATTGTGCTCGCCGAGGCCAAGCACGTGCTCACCGTGCCTGAGAGCGCGATAGAGTTTAGTGGCGACTCCACGCTGGTATATGTGGCCAGTGGTGAGGGCAAGGAGCGCGCTTACGTGCGCCGCAGCGTTGTTACCGGGCTTAGCGACGGCGTGAACATCGAGGTGAAGAGCGGGCTGAAGGCTGGCGACACTGTGCGCGGGCCGCAGCAGGTGGCCACCGGCGACAACTGAAAGGAGGGCATATTATGACAGGCAAAGGCATGATATTCATTGCGGCTGCGTTGATTGCCGGCACAGCCGGGGCGTGGGCGAGACAGGCGGATGGCACCGATGGTGGCAAGGTGTGGACGCTGGCGGAGTGCATCGACTACGCCGTGGAGCACAATGTGGGCGTGAGGCAGGGCGAGAACCAGCGCGCCCTGCGCGACATCCAGCTCAACACCGACAGGTGGAGCCGCCTGCCGTCGGTCGACGCGTCGGCGGGGCAGAACTTCTCGTTCGGCCGCGGGCTGACCGAGGATAATACATATACCAATACGAACACGAGCAGCACGTCGTTCAGCCTCGGCGCAAGCATGCCGCTGTTCACGGGCATGAGGATAACAAACTCGATAAGGCTGGACCGCCTGAACCTCGAGGCGGCCACGGCAGACCTTGAGAAAGCCAAGAACGACGTGAGCATACAGGTGGCCCAGGCTTACGTGCAGGCTCTTTACGACACCGAGGTGCTCGCCGTGGCGAGGCGGCAGGTGGCCATCGACTCCATGCAGGCCGTGCGCCTGCGGGCGATGAAGGAGCATGGCAAGGCGAGCGAGGCAGAGCTGTCGCAGCAGGAGGCCACGCTGGCGCAGAGCCGCCTCACGGCCACGCAGGCCGACGGCAACCGCCGCCTTTCGCTCCTCACGCTGTCGCAACTGTTGGAGCTTCAGTCGGCAGAGGGATTCGCCATAGCCGTTCCCGACACGGCTTCGGCAGGGTGGCTCGCCGCAGAGGTGCCATCGGCAGACGCCGTTTATGCCGATGCCATCGGCCTCATGCCAGAGGTGAAGGCCGAGCAGCTGCGCCTGCAAGGGGCCGAGTACAGTGTAAAGGTGGCGCAGTCGGCATTCTATCCGCAACTGTCGCTGTCTGCCGGACTGGGCACCAATTACTATAAAACGTCGGGATACGCGGCGGCGGACTTCGGCAGCCAGATGCGCAACAACTTCAGCCAGTATGTCGGCCTTAGCCTCACGGTGCCGCTCTTCAGCCGTTTCCAGACGCGCAACAGCGTGCGCTCGGCGCGCATAGAGCGCAATACGCAGGCCCTGCAGCTTGAGAACGTGAGGAAGAACCTGTACAAGGAGGTACAGACTGCCTGCCAGAATGCACGCAACGGGCGCGCGAAATATGAGAGCTGCCGGGTGGCATTGCGCAGCGGCGAGGACGCTTTCAGGCTCATGGAAGCTAAGTATGAGAACGGTAAAGCCACGATGACCGAGTTCAACGAGGTGAAAAACAGCTTGATGAAAGCGCAGGCCGACCTTGCCCAGGCGCGTTACGAATGTCTTTACCAGGCAGCCCTTGTTGACTTCTATCGCGGAGGCCGGTTGCGCTTCTGAGCTTGCTGGCGGCGGTCAGGGCCACGGCTGTAGGCGGCATGGCGCGCTTAGCAGTGGGGGAGCAAGGCGATTTGCGCGAAATTTAAATACTTTTTTGCGTTCGTTTTCGTTAATTTGCGTTATCTTTGCACCACCTTAGCGCGCGACGCAGGCGGCTCGGCCTATGTGGGCCACTGCCGCCTAAAGGGTTGCGCAGGCTCTTTTGGAGATGATGTCATGGAAAATCTGCAACGCGAATTGGCCAAGCTTTGCGAGGCCATTGAGAAGAACGTGGTGAAAAAGCCGATGCGGGCGCTGGCCTTAGACAAGCTGGGCGGCTACCTGCGGGGCATGGAAAAGCCGAGCCGCGAGACGCTCGACCGACTGTCGCTCCTGGCCGGTTTCCAAAGCTGGGAGTCGTTCCGCGACGCCCTCCACGGCGATGCCGACGGCTCAACCAACTACCGTGGCGGCAAGACGCAGGCGTGAGCGGCTTAGGTTGTCATGCCGAAGGGCGTGGCATAGGGGTGCAGCTTGGCCCTGGCGGGTAGCTTGGCTTGCGCATAAAACGCAAGGAGGCGGCTCCGGGAAATCCCGAAGCCGCCTCCTTGCGTATCTTTGCTGCGTTGCCTTATGCCGTGACAACGGCGCCCCTCTTCTCCTTGATGCGAGCCTTCTTGCCGGTGAGCTTGCGCAGGTAGTAGAGCTTTGCGCGGCGCACCTTGCCGATCTTGTTCACCTCGATGTGGTCGATGTTGGGCGACTCGAGCGGGAAAATGCGCTCAACGCCAACCGTTCCCGACATCTTGCGCACCGTGAAACGCTTCTTCTCGCCGTGGCCGCAAATCTTGATTACCACGCCGCGATAGAGCTGGATGCGCTCCTTTGTACCCTCGATAATTTTGTAAGCGACAGTTACAGTGTCTCCCGCCTTGAACTTCGGGTGCTGCTTGCCGGTTGCAAATGCTTCCTCAGCAACTTTAATTAAATCCATTTCTTGTGTAATTAAATTTGTTCTTATCGTTCCGGCGCAACATAACAGGCAACTCGTTACTTCCTGACAGCGATTACGCGGGAAAGCGGTTGCAAAGTTACTACATTTTGCCGACAATGGCAATTTTGCCGTTCTTTTTTTTGCCTGTTAGCCCGTTTTTGGCTAATTTTGTGGCTGTTAGGCTCTGCCGGAGGGCGCGTGGATGCACTTGCGCCGCGCTGCGGGGCTGCTTTTTGTACGTATATGCATAAAGAGATGACAGGTAAGACGATGCTTCTGGCCGCGCTCCTGGCGGCCATGGCCATGCCCATGGCCGCGCAACGCTGCGCGGTGGGCGGCGTGGAGCGCACGCGGCTGCTCGTTGACAGCCGCTACGACGTGGCCCCCGACTCGGCCACGGAGGCTTTCATGCGCCCGTATGCAAGGGTGGTGGACAGCATAATGAGCCCCGTGGTGGGGCGCACGGAGGCCGAGCTTGACGTTTACAGGCCCGAAAGCCCGCTCTCCAACCTGCTGGCCGACATACTGCTGTGGGCCGCCAAGGACTATGGCGAGGAGCCGGTGATGGCCGTGTACAACATGGGCGGCATGCGGGCGTCGCTGCCCAAGGGCGACGTTACCTATGGCGACGTGCTGCAGGTGGCCCCGTTTGAGAACAAGATATGCTTCCTCACGCTTACGGGCGACGCCCTCTTGCAGCTCTTCGGCCAGATGGCTGCGGTGGGAGGCGAGGGCGTGAGCCGGGGCGTGGAGCTGGTGATAACGCCCGATGGCAGGCTGAAGAGCGCGCGCCTGGGAGGCAAGGCGATAGATCCCGCCGCCCACTACCGCATAGCCACCATCGACTACCTGGCCGAAGGCAACGACCGCCTGGAGGCTTTCAAGCTGAAAACAGCGCTCAACGCGCCCCGCGCCAAGGAGAATGACACGCGCTTCATCATCTCGGCCTACTTCCGCGAGAAGGCATCGCGGGGCCAGGCCGTGAGGGCGCAGGTGGAAGGAAGGATAAGGGTGGAATGAAAACCAAGCAGGCATGAAGACAAGACTATATATAATATGTGTGGCCATCATGGCCGCAGTGGCGGCGTGGGGGCAGCAGAAGCTCGTGGTGCTCCACACCAGCGACACCCACAGCACCATAGTGCCGCTCAGCCGCAACCTCGGCGACACGCTGTTGGCAGGGCGCGGCGGTTACCTGCGCCGCATGGAGCTGGTGCGCCGGGAGCGCGAGGCAGAGCCGGGGCTGCTGCTCTTCGACAGCGGCGACTTCTCGCAAGGCTCGCCCTTCTACACCCTGTTCAAGGGCGATGTGGAGGTGGGGTTGATGAACCGCATAGGCTACGACGCCGCCACGCTGGGCAACCACGAGTTCGACTTCGGGCTGGACAACCTGGCGAGGCTGCTGCGCATGGCCGAGTTCCCTGTGGTGTGCGCCAACTACGACTTCAGCGGCACACCCCTTGAGGGCCTCGTGAAGCCTTACGTGGTGATAGAGCGCGGCGGGCTGAGGATAGGCGTGTTCGGCCTCTCGCCGCGCCTCGATGGCCTTGTGGCCAAGGAGAACTACGGCGGGGTGGGCTACGCCGACCCCGTGGAGGCGGCCCGCCGCACGGCTGAGACGCTGCGCGGCAAGGAGCGGTGCGACGTGGTGGTGTGCCTGTCGCACCTAGGCTGGGGCATGACCCCGCCCGACGTGAGCGACAGCGTCATGATAGCCGGCACACGGGGCATCGACCTCGTGCTCGGCGGGCACTCGCATACGTACATGGAAAAGCTTGAATATGTGGCCGATGCCGACGGCCGCCGCGTGCCTGTTGACCACAACGGGAAGCACGGCGTGTTCGTGGGCAAGGTGGAGATGGCTATTCGAAGTAGAAAGTAAGCACGAACATCTTTGAGTGGCCCGCGCTCACCGAGTTGGCGTAAGCCCTCTGGGTGGGGTCTTGCATGCTGTTGGCGTGGTCGCGGTCGAGAGCGTTCGACAGGCTGTAGCAGAACTTAAGCTCGGGTATGAGCTTGAAGAAGCGCAGGTAGAGGTCGCAGCCTATGCCCACCTCCACGAACGTGTCGTAACGCTTCAGGCGCACGTAGTCCTGGTCCTCGCCCGTAAGGTTGATCATGGGGTTTATCCCGGCCATGATGTAAGGGCGGTAATTGTTGAACCGCTGCGCGCTGAACTTGAGGTCCACGGGCAGCGATATGTAAGTGTTCTTCAGGTCTTGCGTCTCGCGGTGGGGCCGCCCGTTCTCGTCAGTCTGGCTGAGGTTGATGAAGCGCAGGTGCTTGGCGCCGAAGTGCATCGTTGGCGTGAAGCGCACGGAGAGGTGCTGGCTTAGCCTCAGGTCGGCCAGCACGCCCACGCTGAAGCCCGGGTTCCAGCGGTCGGCGTCGCATAGTATGAGCTGCTCCTGCTGCGAGCCGTCGGCAGCGGTCACCATCTGCGGGCCCACGTTCTCAAGCTCTATGTCTTGCAGGTGCATGCCCACGAGTATGCCGAAGTGGAGCGGGCGCAGGTCTATGTAGGGCTTGTTCTGCGCAATCCTTTCCTGTGCCGTGGCCGCGAGCGTGGCGGCCATGGCAATGATGATAGCCATCGTGTACTTTAACCTCATATTTTAGATAACGTTTTTTTTCGCCGCTTATTATGTCGGGGCCTAAGTAGATGCCCAAGATTGGTTGCCGCCAGGCTTTGCGGCATCGGTGGGCCATGGGCCGCTGCTTATTTCGATAGAGTATAAATAAGCGAAAAAGGCACTCCAAAAGTTGGTACGTTGCAAATTAATTGCTACTTTTGCATACCAATTTTTAGGTATTAATTCATTAAATAAATAGTATTATGGCTTACGTAATTAGTGACGACTGTATCGCTTGCGGTACATGTATCGATGAGTGCCCGGCAGGAGCAATCTCCGAGGGCGAGAAGTATTCAATCAATCCCGATGCCTGCACGGAGTGTGGCACTTGCGCTGACGTATGTCCGTCAGAGGCTATTCATCTTGGCTAATCGGATATTCGTTGAATCGAGATAACAGGGATTCCCCCACGGGAATCCCTTTTTTCGTGCTTGCCCGGGGGGGAGGAGGCCTTGCGGCGGGCTTAGCCTTTTGTAAATGAAAAGGAACAATCGGCCCTGCTTGCCGCCGTTTCTGCAAGTGGCTGGCAGCCAGAGTATTGCGTGGGCGTGCCGTTTGGCGTTGCGGAACGGCCCGTTTTGTAGTCTGAAACAGGCCATATTGCAGGGCGGCAAGTGCCGTTTGGCAGCCCCGTTTGGCCCTGCTTGCCTGCCTTGTAACGATTTTTCCCAATGCGCCAAGCCTGCCGGGCTTGCCCATGCCCATGCCCGCGCCCGCAGCGCCCGTTGCCCCGCTTTCCTGCCCATCGGGAGAAGCGGTTGAAACTATTCTTCCTTTTGTGCCTTTAAGTGGAATAAAATCGCTAACTTTGCACCAAGATGCAGGCTCGGATGGGCGACTTGGACAAAATCAAGCTGTTCCTGTCTGAAAGGAATCTTGCACGCATGCGGCTCTCCGGCCAACAAGGCGTCACCCCGCCAGCCGTCTCGGAGTGGGGCGCGAAAACTGATATGCGATGGCTTACCAACCGGGATTTCCGCTGACCCGTTTATAGCAGGAAAGGTGGCATATTCTATGCGGAGGGCCATATAAAGGAAAAGCCTTGCAAGCATCAAGCTTGCAAGGCTCTGTTGTAGCGGGGGTGGGACCCGAACCCACGACCTCCGGATTATGAATCCGACGCTCTAACCAGCTGAGCTATCCCGCCATGACTTGTTTGCGGGTGCAAAGGTAGGCTAAAATTTTTAATTCACAAAACTTTAGCACGATTTTATTAGGTTTTTTGCGGGAAAAATATACTTTTGCGGCAGCAACCAATGCTTGCACATATTATT
Source organism: uncultured Prevotella sp. (assembly GCA_944319915.1). GTDB lineage: Bacteria > Bacteroidota > Bacteroidia > Bacteroidales > Bacteroidaceae > Prevotella. The sequence goes on from CALUEY010000001.1 coordinate 211,725, forward strand.
AATATATAGCAATCCTGGATATGGAACGAAAGAGAATCACCATCGAGTATCCGCTGGCGGCAAAATCGCCCTCCATCGTGTGGAAGCTGATAGGCAACGCCGCAGGGCTGCAGAAGTGGGTGGCCGACAGTGTGTCGGAAGACGGGCAGACGATGACATTTACCTGGGGCGAGAGCTGGCGGGCGCACGACGTCAAGGTGTCGCACGTGATAGGTAGCCGTAAGTTCAGCTACCTGCGGCTGCGCTGGGAGGCCGACCATGGCGAGGACGAGTACTGGGAGATGAGGATAGAGCAGAGCGAGCACACGGGCAGCCTGGCCCTGGTCATAACCGACTTTGCCGATGCCGACGACGAGGAGTGCATACGCGGCCTGTGGAGCGGAAACCTTGCCCGCCTGCACAACGTGAGCGGGCTGTGATGGCGCAGGCAGCGTGTGCAGCGTGACTGTAAAAAACTGCAAAAAACGCCAAAAGGATGCCCACTCTGACTTTTTTGTGCTAACTTTGCAGGTTGGTAAGCACCAAGCATGGCAACCAAGCAAACCGATGCTCCGCATAAAGAAGTTAGACATATTCATGGCCAAGCAGTTCGGCCTGCTGTTCCTTGGAACGTTCTTCATCTGCCAGTTCGTGCTGATGATGCAGTTCCTTTGGCGCTACGTAGACGAGCTGATAGGCAAGGGGCTGTCGCTGGAGGTGCTGGCGCAGTTCTTCTGGTACATGGGCCTGATGCTCATGCCTCAGGCTTTCCCGCTGGCCATCCTGCTGTCGTCGCTCATCACCTTCGGCAACCTTGGCGAAAGCTCTGAGCTTACGGCCATCAAGGCGGCGGGCATATCGCTCATGCAGGCCATGCGCTCGCTCATCGTTGCGGTGTGCCTGATAGCCTGCTGCTCGTTCTACTTCCAGAACGTGGTGGCCCCCGACGCCAACCGCTCGTTCAGCCAGCTGCTGCTGTCGATGAAGCAGAAGAGCCCCGAGCTGGAGATTCCCGAGGGGATATTCTACGACGGAATACCCAACTGCAACCTATACGTGCAGAAGAAGGCCGTGGGCACGGGCATGCTCTATGGGGTTATGATATACAGGATGAACGGCAGCTACGAGGACGCGGCCATCATCCTTGCCGACTCGGGCCGCCTGCAGTCTACCGCCGAGAAGAAGCACCTGCTGCTTACGCTGTACAGCGGCGAGTGGTTTGAGAACATGCAGTCGCAGGACTTGGCGGGCAGCGCAAGTGTGCCTTACCGCCGCGAGACGTTCTCAACGAAGCAGATAGTGCTCGACTTTGACGGCGGCTTCAACATGGCCGACGTGGCGAGCATAGCATCCGACGCCAAGACGAAGAGCATAGGCAAGATACTGCTCGACCTCGACTCCATGAGGCAGTTCAACGACAGCGTGGCCCACTCGTTCTTCATCGACTCAAGGCGGACGGCATTCCGCCGCCCCGACGTGAGCCGGGAGGACTCCGCCAGGGCCTTGGCCACGGCCATGGCCGATACCGTGGACATAGACTCCATTTACCTGAAGCAAAGCCCCGAGCTGAGGCAGCAGGCTGTGAAGGCCGCCCTCAACAACGTGCAGATGTATGCCTCGGAGCTTGACATGAAGGGCGACTACATGAAGGGACTTAACCGCAACGTGCGCACCCACCAGATAGAGGCCATAGGCAAGGTGACGCTCGCCTTGTCGTGCGTGATTTTCTTCTTCATTGGCGCGCCCCTTGGGGCCATAATCCGCAAGGGGGGCCTGGGTGTGCCGGTGATAATCTCGGTGCTGGTGTTCATCGTTTACTTCATCTTCGAGAATTCGGGCATGAAGATGGCGCGCGACGGGGTGTGGACGGTGTGGTTCGGGAAGCTCATATCCACGGCAGTGCTCACGCCGCTGGCCGTGTTCTTCACCTACAAGGCCAACAACGACTCCGTGGTGTTCAACATCGACCTCTACCGCTCGCTGCTCTACTCCATGCTCGGGTTGAGGCTTAAACGCCACGTGTACCGCAAGGAGGTGATAATCAACGACCCCGACTACGCCGCCGACGCTGAGCTGCTGAGGAAGCTGACGCGCGACATAACGGATTATTCGAGGCAGCACAACCTGCTGCGCGCGCCTAACCCCATAAAGGTGTTTTTCCGTGAGGGCGACGACCAACGCATACGCGAGATAAACGGCGAGCTGGAGGGAGTGATAGAAGACCTGTCGAACACGAAGGACAAGGCGGTGCTGGCCGAACTAAACAAATACCCCATACTGGCCACACACGCCCATACGCGCCCTTTCCGCCGCAAGTGGCTCAACGCCACGGTGGGCATCATAGTGCCGCTGGGGCTGTTCTTTTACATAAGGATGCTGCGCTTCCGCCTGCGCCTGCTGCGCGACCTCAGGGCCATCCGCTCCGCCAACGAGGCCATCGTGGCCCGCATTGTGGAGATGGGCTTCAGCAAGAACCAACAATAAAGCAAAGATATGGCAGACACAAGGTTAGACAAGATAGAAGATGCTCTCGCCGACTTCCGCGAGGGCAAGTTCGTGATAGTGGTTGACGACGAAGACCGGGAGAATGAGGGCGACCTAATCATGGCGGCCGAGAAGATAACGCCCGAGGCCGTGAACTTCATGCTGAAAAACGCCCGGGGGGTGCTCTGCGCACCCATTACCATGAGCCGCTGCGACGAACTCGACCTGCCCAGGCAGGTGGAGGACAACACGTCGGTGCTCGGCACTCCTTTCACCGTCACCATCGACAAGCTTGAGGGCTGCACCACGGGCGTGTCGGCGCACGACCGCGCTGCCACCATCCGCGCACTGGCCGACCCGGCATCAACGCCGCAGACGTTTGGCAGGCCGGGCCACATCAACCCCCTCTACGCCCAGGACCACGGTGTGCTGCGCCGCTCTGGCCACACCGAGGCTGCCGTGGACCTTTGCAAGCTCGCCGGGCTGTACCCCGCCGGGGCGCTCATGGAGATAATGAGCGACGACGGAACCATGGCCCGCCTGCCGGAGCTGCGCGCCTTTGCCGACAAGCACGGGCTGAAGATAATAGCCATCAAGGACCTCATCGCCTACCGCCTCAAGACGGAGTCGCTCATAGAGGTTGGCGCCGAGGTTGACATGCCCACGGCTTACGGACATTTCCGCCTGATACCTTTCCGCCAGAAAAGCAGCGGTCTGGAGCACATGGCGCTTATCAAGGGCAACTGGAGGCCTGACGAGCCGGTGCTCGTGAGGGTTCACTCGTCGTGCGCCACCGGCGACATCCTCGGCAGCAAGCGTTGCGATTGCGGCGAGCAGCTGCACCGCTCGATGCAGATGATTGAGAAAGAGGGCAAGGGTGTGGTGATATATATGCAGCAGGAGGGCCGCGGAATCGGCCTGATGAACAAGATACAGGCTTACAAGCTGCAGGAGCAGGGCTTCGACACCGTGGACGCCAACGTGCACCTGGGCTTCAAGCCCGACGAGCGCGACTATGGCTGCGGAGCGCAGATGCTGCGCCATCTCGGAGTACACAAGATGAGGCTGCTCACCAACAACCCCACGAAGCGAGTGGGCCTGGAGGCTTACGGACTTGAGATAGTGGAGAACGTGCCTATCGAGGTGGCTCCCAACGAGTATGACTACAAGTATCTCAAGACAAAGAAGGACCGCATGGGCCATACCCTGCACCTGTGATGCCCCTCGGCCTGGCCTGCGGCTGAGAGGCTTGCAACGGTGCCTGGCCTGGGGGCGGGATGTGCCGCAGCGCGCCCTTTCGTTACATTTCATTTACGAAACGATAAAAAACAATATATTTTCTTTTGGAAGACGAATAAAATAACTAATTTTGCAGATAAATAGAGTAAAACAGACTATCATGGCACAACTATCAGAACGTTTGCAGAGGCTCGCGCCGTCGGCCACGCTGGCGATGTCGCAGAAAAGCTCGGAGATGAAGGCCCAGGGCATCGATGTCATAAACCTCAGCGTAGGCGAGCCTGACTTCAACACGCCTGACCACATAAAGGCTGCCGCCAAGCAGGCCATCGACGATAACTATTCTAAGTATTCGCCGGTGCCTGGCTACCCCGACTTGCGCAAGGCCATTGCAGCAAAGCTTAAGAACGAGAACGGGCTTGACTACTCTGTGAACGAGATTCTTGTGTCGAATGGAGCCAAGCAGAGCGTGTGCAACACGGTGATGGCGCTCGTCAACGATGGCGACGAGGTGATAATTCCTGCGCCTTATTGGGTGTCTTACCCGCAGATGGTGAAGCTCGCGGGGGGAGTGCCGGTGATTGTCAACGCCGGCTTCGACCAGAACTTCAAGATGACGCCCGAGCAGCTCGAGGCTGCCATAACGCCAAAGACGCGCCTGCTCATACTCTGCTCGCCAAGCAACCCTACTGGAAGCGTGTATTCCAAGGCCGAGCTTGAGGGACTGGCTCGCGTGATAAAGAGCCATGAGGATATGTTTGTGCTCGCCGACGAGATATACGAGCACATTATATATACGGGGCATCACGAGAGCATTGCCCAGTTCGAGGGAATGAAGGAGCGCACCATAATAGTAAATGGCGTGTCGAAGGCTTATGCCATGACCGGCTGGCGCATAGGTTTCATCGCCGCGCCGGAATGGATAGTGAAAGGCTGCAACAAGCTCCAGGGGCAGTACACCAGCGGCCCGTGCTCCGTCAGCCAGAAGGCGGCCGAGGCTGCCTATTCTTCAAGCCAGGAGTGCGTAGAGGCCATGCGCCAGGCTTTCCACCGCCGCCGCGACCTCATCGTAAAGCTCACGAGCGAAATCCCCGGCCTTGAGGTGAATGTGCCAGAGGGCGCGTTCTACGTGTTCCCCAAGTGCAGCGGCTTCTTCGGCAAATCCGACGGCGAGACAACGATTTCAACGTCCACCGACTTTGCGCTCTACCTGCTCGACAAGGCTCATGTGGCCACAGTTGGAGGCGACGCCTTCGGCGACCCGGAGTGCTTCCGCATGAGTTATGCCACGAGCGAGGACTGCATCATCGAGGCCATGAAGCGCATCAAGGACGCGCTCGCTAGGCTGAGATGACCCGCATAAACTGACAAAAGCGGTGAGTTTTACGCTAAATGGATTAAAAGATGTTAAGCATGGGCTAAGGTCTCTGTAATATTTATTATCTTTGCTGCACCGAAACGAAAACCACTTTCTATCCGTGCGGCTGGCGCAAGCCGTAAACTCGACTAAAAAACAAATTCATATTATTAATAAACAAAAACATCAATCAATTATGGCAACAACAACAAAGGCTGTGGCCCCAGCCAAGAAAAAATCAGGGTTCGGAGGTCTCAAGGACGCATGGATTCTCATGGTGATTTGCTTGATTATCGGTTATAGCTTCTATGCTTTCGTTCTTGGAAGCCCTGACAACTTCGTTGGCGGCGACAAGGCCGGCCACCCCGCAAACCTCATGGGTACTGTTTACAAAGGTGGTCCTGTGGTAGGTCTTATCTTCACCCTCTTCCTCACGGTGGTTATGCTCGGCGTTGAGCGCTACTTCGCACTCCGCTCTGCATTCGGCACGATGAACCTCTCCAAGTTCACCGCACAGGTTAAGGCTCTCATCAAGTCCGGCAAGTTCGACGAGGCTCAGGCTCTTTGCGACAAGATGCGTGGTTCTGTGGCCAACGTGGTGAGCGCTTCCATCAGGGCTTACAAGGACGTTGAGGGTCTCCAGGGCGTAAAGAAGGCTCAGAAGATCGCCAAGATACAGCAGGCTCACGAGGAGGCTACCCAGCTCGAAATGCCTACCCTGCAGATGAACCTCCCCATCGTGGCAACTATCGTAACGCTTGGTACTCTTACCGCTCTGTTCGGTACTGTGCTCGGTATGATCCGTTCGTTCCAGGCCCTGTCAAGCGGTGGCGGTGCAGACTCCATGGCTCTTTCCCAGGGTATTTCCGAGGCCCTTGTGAACACGGCTTCTGGTATCGCAACGTCTTGGGTGGCTGTGGTTGTTTACAACTTCTTCACCAACAAGATCGACAAGCTGACATACGCACTCGACGAGGTAGGTTACACAATAGCTGCTACATACGACGTTAACCACACCGACGAGCTTTAATTGTTTTACCTTTTAAATCTTTTCTAATGGGTAAAATAAAAATACAGAAAAAAGACGTCTGGATTGACATGACACCTATGTCTGACGTGATGACGCTGCTTCTGTGCTTCTTCATGTTGACCTCAACATTCTTGCAGCCAGAGCCGATACAAGTCAACACGCCAAGCTCGGTGTCGGAGGCTAAGGTGCCGGAAAACGATGTCCTGACTATCCTTGTCGGCAATGACGGCAAGATATTCTTGGGCACCGAGAACAAGAACAACATGAACGCCATGCTGCAGACCATTGCAGACAAGTTCGGGTTGTCCTTCAACAGCCAGCAGCTTAAGAACTTCAGCCAGGAGTCTATGTTAGGTGCTCCAATCAATGTGCTGGGCAACTACCTGAGCCTTGAGAAGGAGAAGATGGCAGAGGAAATCAAGAAGCTTGGCATCCCCACTGACAGCATCGATGGCGGAATGAGCGAGTTCCAGGAGTGGGTGAAGGCCGCAAGGGAGGCCAACCCCGACATCACCATCGCCATCAAGTGTGACGCTAAGACACCTTACAAGGTCGTCAAGACCATGATGTCTGAGCTTCAGGACATGAACGAGAACCGTTACAGGCTTATAACGAATCTTAAACAGGGGGAGGAATAAACCATGGCAAAGAAAAAAGCAAGCAAGCAGAAGAAAATGAACACCCGCGTGGACTTCACGCCTATGGTGGACATGATGATGCTTCTTATCACGTTCTTCATGCTTTGTACCACCCTCAGCAAGCCCTCGGCAATGCAGCTTACCATGCCGGCCAACGACGACAAGCTGTCTAACGAGGAGAAGTCTGTGACCAAGGCTTCGCATACCATCACCATTTACCTTGCCTCCAACGACAAGATATACTATGTGGCTGGCATCCCGCAGTACGATGATCCATCGTGCGTGAAGGAAACCACATGGGGCCGCAAGGGCATCCGCGATGTGCTCATCAAGCACACCACCGAGGAAGGCATCAACCCCGTTGCCCGCATCATGCAGGCTAAGGCCAAGCTCGACGAGCGTAAGACCGCTCCGGGGTCAACCATGACCGACGCCCAGTATGACAAGGAGCTTGACGAGTTGCGCAAGGGAAACATCAATGGTGAGAAGATTCCTACCTTGACCATAATCATCAAGCCGATGGATTCCTCCAAATACAACAACATGGTCGAGGCTCTCGACGAGATGCAGATATGCAGCATTGGTAAGTATGTCATTGACAAGATAACTCCCGATGACGAGAAGCTTCTCACGGCAAAGGGAATTAAGTAATCAATGGCTTTGGAAGATTAAAAAAGTAGAATTATGTCGAAAATAGATCTTATAGACAATAGCTGGGTCGATCTCGTCTTTGAAGGCAAAAACCAATCTTACGGTGCTTACCGCCTGCGCAAAAGCACAGGAAAGCGCAATTTCCTTGCGCTTGTCACCGTTCTTGTGGTCATTGCAGCTATCTTCCTCATCGTCATAGCCAAGGTCGCCATTGAGAACGCCATGCCCAAGAAGGTTGCCATCACCACTGATGTGGAGCTTTCGCAGTTGGCAAAGAAGAAGGAGGCCAAGGTTGAGCGCAAGGAACCCGTCAAGGTTGAGATGGAGCAGAAGGTCGTGGAGAAGGTTAAAAGCTCCGTGAAGTTCACGGCTCCTGTCATCAAGAAGGATGAGGACGTTGCCCCTGAGGACGAGCTGAAGTCTCAGGATGAGCTTGCCAAGACTGCCGTAGCCATCGGTTCTTTCGATGTGAAAGGTAACGATGAGGCAGCAGGCGAGGTGCTCAAGGCCAAGGAGGTTATCGCCCAGGAAGCTCCTGTTGAGGAGAAAGTGTTCGACGTAGTAGAGCAGATGCCCCAGTTCCCTGGTGGCGACGCTGCGCTGTTCGAATACCTCTCTTCCCACATCAAGTATCCTACGATTGCAGAGGAGAATGGTGTGCAGGGTCGTGTCATTGTGACGTTCGTTGTTGAGCGCGATGGCTCCATCACCGACGTGCAGGTAGTCAAGTCCGTTGACCCGTCGCTCGACAAGGAGGCTTCGCGCGTTGTGAAGGGGATGCCCAAGTGGATTCCCGGTAAGCAGAATGGTGCGCCTGTGCGTGTTAAGTACACCGTGCCTGTGACCTTCAGACTGCAATAATGAAGATAAACGCATTCAACGTTTTTGTTGGATTGACTCTCGTCTTTGGCTTGCTTGGCTCATGCAAGGACAAGAAGCCGAAGAATGGAAGGACTGACACTTACTCATCAGGGACAATTAAGTTTGTCTCTGATGAGAGTTTCAGCCCGATTATCGACGAGCAGCGCGAGATTTTCGAGTACATTTACCCGAAAGCCAAGCTAACCCCTATCTATACCAATGAGCTTGACGGCGTGAACATGCTCATGAAGGAGCAGGTTTACTTGGCCATCACTTCGCGCAATTTCACACAAAGGGAAAAAGAGAACCTTGAGGCAAGGCGTTTCCGCCCCATTGCCATACCGTTGGCTTTCGACGGGTTGGCCCTGATTGTCAACAACTCCAACCCCGACACCATCATTTCCATCCATGACATCAAGCAGGTCCTGAGTGGGAAGGTGGCCAAGTGGAAAGCCCTTTATCCCAACTCAAAGCTTGACAGCATCGAGGTGGCCTTTGACAACAAGCAGTCGAGCACGGTGCATTACTGTGTCGATTCGCTGCTTGACGGCAAGCCCATCAACAGTCCAAACATTTACGCCGTGGACAAATCCGCCGAGGTCATCGACTTTGTTGAGAGGCATCCCAATGCCATCGGCATAATCGGGTCCAACTGGCTTAACGACAAACGCGACACAACCAACGTTACTTTCAAGCGCAACATCCGCGTGATGGGGGTGAGCAAAATTCACCCTGCCACGGTGGCAAGCAGCTGGAAGCCCTATCAGTACTACCTATGGAACGGCAACTACCCGCTTGTGCGCACCATCTATGCCTTGCTTAACGACCCACGCATGGGCCTGCCATGGGGCTTTGCCAATTTCATGTCTGCTGACCATCGCGGTCAGAGGATATTCTTCAAGGCAGGTCTTTTGCCATATAGGGGCAACATGACCGTTAGGGAAGTCAATGTAACCGAGGAGTGACCCATGCTTAGCCAGGCTCTTGGCCGTCTCTTCCGCGTGATTGGGGCCAAGGCTCGGTTTGAATTTCAAACAAGAAAAAGCAATTAGAGAGATTAATATGAAGAGACTGAAGTATTTATTGATTGGAACGTTCATGCTGGCCCTCTGTGCGCCAGCCGTGGCTCAGGACGACAATGCAGCTGTCATTGATGATGCCACTAAGCTTATAAAGAGCAAGCCGGCTGACCTTGAAGATCAGCTTAAGCCAATTTACAAGAAGAACAAGAAGAACGAAGATGTGCTTGTGGCCATGGGCCGGGCCTTCCTTGACGTCAAGGACACCGTTAATGCCGCAGCTTACGCTGAATATGCACTGAAAGCCAACAAGAAGTCTGCTCCCGTGTTCATACTCCTTGGCGACATCGCAGCTCTCAACAATGACGGCGGGCAGGCAGCCGGTTACTACAACCAGGCTATCTATTTCGACCCCAAGAATCCCGATGCCTACTACAAGTATGCTAACGTTTACCGCAAGATAAGCCCCACCGAGGCTGTTAGCCGCCTTGAGGATTTGCGCACCCAGCGTCCCGACATCGCCGTAGATGCCATGATTGGCCATATCCATTATGTGTCCAACGAGTTCGCAAAGGCTGCCGAGAGCTATGCCAAGGCCGACCGCAACGCCCTCGACGAGCATCAGCTCACCGAGTATGCCATGGCCCTTTACTTCGGCCAGAAGTACAGCGAGAGCCTTGAGGTGGCCAAGTTTGGTTTGGGCAAGATGCCGCGCGATGCCGCTTTCAACCGCCTTGCGTTCTTCAACTGCACCGACCTCAAGGACTATCCCAATGCCTTGATGTATGCCGATGCGCTCTTCAACAAGTCCGACAGCGCCAAGTTCTCCTATTATGACTACACCTACTACGGCAACGCCTACAACGGCAACAAGCAGTTCGACAAGGCCGTCGAGATGTACAAGAAGGCACTTGAGCAGGAAATAGACAACAACGAGAAGCGCGCAGGCGTGGTGAAGCAGCTTTCCGACTGCTACCTTGAGCAGGAAGACTACTCCAACGCCATAGCGTCCTACCAGGACTACCTCAAGACCCTCGGCAACGCCTCGGCCAACGATGTGGCTGCCCTTGCGCAGATTTACATCCAGTATGCCGACACGCTGAAGGACTCCACCCGCAACGAAATGTTCAGGAAGGCAGAGCAGGTGTACATAGACATGGAGCAGAAGTACCCCGATGCGCTTGAGTACATTACTTTCATGCGCGCCCGCGTAAATTCGTACATCGACCCCGAGACAAAGGAAGGCTTGGCCAAGCCATACTATGAGAAGGTGGTGAGCATGATTGAGCCGCGCGCAGAGAAGTCGGCTTCCGACAACGCCCGCCTCGTGGAGTGCTACCGCTACCTGGGCTACTACTATCTCTTGCAGATGGAGAAAGACCCTGCCGCCAAGGAGACTTCAACCTCTTACTGGAACAAGATCCTGGCCATCGACCCCAACAACGAGATAGCCAAGCAGGCGCTTACGCTTACCACAAAGTAATTGGAGGTTTTGTGTTCCCATTTGCCAGGACTTTGCAAAAGACCATAGTCCGTCTGAGGCATATACACAGAAAGATGCCCCGTCAGGTTGCGGCCTGGCTGGGCATCTTCTGTTTCCTCATAGTTGGTATTTGAATATGTTGTTATTGTTGTCCCGCCCATAGAGAAACTTGTTCTCGTCGTCGACGGCTATTGTCAACAGGTATTCCTTCACTTTCAGTATTTTCTCAAGTTTGCCATCCCAGCTGAACACGTGTATCTCCATTTCCTTTGGTTTGGCAAAGCTATCTTCGTATGTTTGGGTCATGTACAGCGCATACACATACTCGTCATTGCCGCTCAGCTTGCAGTAGTACTGCATTTCTTCATCCTTGTCGAAGTCTGTCTTTGCATTTTCGTATATGCTAACAGACTTCCTGTGTTTATTGTCGAGCGTCATGAAGTTCATTTGGTTGATGGAGTTCATCCCCATTGCCAAGCTGTTCTTTCCCACGTTGATGCACATGTTTTGGCTATAGATGGAGAATGCGTTTTTGTGTGGCGTAAAAAGGTCTGTGCCATTGATTATCTTTCTGTTCTTTACATTTATGTAGTTAAGGCGTTAATTGTCATTTGTCTCTTGAGAATAAAGCACTACAGAGTCATTAAGCATGAAGGCATCCATTACCCTTCCCCCTGTTGGTATTTTTCGGTTTACGACGCATTTGCCTGAGTCAATAGAACTTATTATGTCTATGGCTTTTAGCATACTTTGGTTCACGTCGTTTGCATACACACAGCTGTCGCTGCTTTGGCCGTTAATGCTTAGCCCGGTTGTAAATTCGTTTACCGCCTCTCGTTTTTCCCAAATTGTGCTATTCTCTCTCCCTTGTTTGTATAGATTGTGAATATTGAGTCTTTGTTGTGTGCATAGTCTATTATGATGTAGTCCTTGAAGCAATTCATGTCACCTACGCCAAGAATCTCGTTCTGGCTGATTAGCAGCTCTCCCTGTAATGTGGTCGCCTTTGGCGGTGATGCTATTGTTTCGTGGTTTTCGCAGAAGCAACTTTTCCCATTGTTTCCATGGCATCCGAAAAGGGCTGCTATCAGTGCTATTGATAGTAGTTTTGTAGTTTTCATTATAATTTTAGCTTTTAGCGGTTGTTTACGGAATACCCATATTGGATACTTGTGTTGTTAGTGTAAAAATTTAAGCGGCTGATGCTTATGCTGCATCGCCGCCTTAATAGTTTCCTGCGGTAGTTATGTTAGTTCTTGTAACATACTCCGTCTTAAGGTGCTGAAGATTTTCCGTGTTTGTCGTATTCGCACGGATTTCCACATATCCAGATTCCACATCCTTCTTCTGGAGCCAGACTCCAGCAAGACCATTGGTCAGACGAGCCACCTTCGCCACTGGCAAGAGCTTCAACGTTTTGCATGAAGATATCATCCTCGTATGAGTTTTTGACTATTGTGTTGCCCTACTACGCAATTATGCCACTTACTACGATGCCCATATCACCTCGATGATAATGCTTTTCTTTTTCATCTTGAATATTTTTTTAGGGTTAGTTGTTCTGCAAATATAAATGTTTTTTGAATTTGCCAAGTCTTTTGCAATTAACTTATTAGTGTGCGTCAATAACTACCAATAACCACCAATCACGTCATCCCAAATCATCATGCTTTTGCCGGATAGTCCGCTTATGTTCAGTTGAATGTTGCCGGATTTGCCGAATGCGTAGCGTGCTACGGCGATATTAATTCGTGAGCAAGGCGCAGACATAGACGGGCAAGACAGACGAAGAGCCTTGTTCGGCGCGGTAAAATCAGCCCCGGAGGTCTAAAGGCCGGTTCGGGTTTGTTTACAATCGTGCTGCGGTGCGCCTTTAAGGCCCGTTTTGTGTTGCCAAAAGGCCTGTTCCGCAAGCTGAAACGGGCTGTTTCGCCGTGCCGAACGGGCTGTTTCGCAGCCCGGAATCTGTGACCCGCATAAGTGTCTGTGTGCCAGCGGTTTGCCGTCGGCTGCCGGATGACGGAGCCGCGCGTAATAAAACTTTACATAGTCCGTATCTGCCGGTGCGCTGTGTCTTCCCCCGGCAGCGTGCGTGCCGGTGCCCGCCGCAGCTACTTTTGAGCGCACTTTGAGCGCATGGCTGCTCCGCAAAACATTTTTCGCCGCCAAAGTGTTGCTTAGTCGCTGCTTTTTCGTAACTTTGCAGTCTGATAAAGATATAACGTTATATTTAAAGATTTATGGCTGATACGAAAAAGATCAAGACCGCCCTCATATCGGTGTACCACAAGGATGGGCTCGACGAGCTGCTAAAGAAGCTCAACGACGAGGGCGTTAAGTTCCTCTCCACGGGAGGCACGCAGAGTTTCATAGAGTCGCTCGGCTACCAGTGCCAGAAGGTGGAAGACGTGACGACGTACCCCTCCATACTCGGCGGCCGCGTGAAGACGCTCCACCCCAAGGTGTTCGGCGGCATACTGGCACGCCGCGACAACGAGGGCGACCGCGAGCAGATGGCACAGTACGGCATACCAGAGATAGACCTCGTGATAGTAGACCTCTATCCCTTTGAGGACACCGTGGCCAGCGGCGCAAGCGATGCCGACATCATCGAGAAGATAGACATAGGCGGCATCTCGCTCATCCGCGCCGGTGCGAAAAACTTCAACGACGTGGTGATTGTGCCGAGCAAGGCCGAGTATGGCGTGCTCCTCGACATACTCAACAGGAAAGGCGCACAGACTGACCTGGCCGACCGCAAGATGTTTGCCGAGCGTGCCTTTGGCGTAAGCAGCCATTATGACACGGCCATCCACAACTGGTTCGCACGTTAATCCCGCATATCAATCATATATTAGCATCAAGGAAGGTTTATGGGATTCTTTTCTTTCGTCCAGGAAATAGCAATGGACCTCGGCACGGCCAACACCATCATCATCAGCGACGACAAGATAGTGGTGGACGAGCCGTCGGTGGTGGCCCTCGACCGGCGCACCGACAAGATGATAGCAGTGGGCGAGAAGGCCAAGATGATGTATGAGAAGACTCACGGCAACATACGCACCATACGCCCGCTGCGCGATGGTGTGATAGCCGACTTCTCGGCCTGCGAGCAGATGATGCGCGGGCTCATCAAGATGGTGCACACGGGCAGCCGCCTGTTCTCGCCGTCGCTGCGGATGGTGATAGGCGTGCCGAGCGGCTCCACCGAGGTGGAGCTGCGCGCCGTGCGCGACTCCGCCGAGCACGCCGACGGGCGCGACGTCTACCTCATCTACGAGCCCATGGCCGCCGCCATAGGCATAGGCATCGACGTGGAGGCTCCCGAGGGCAACATGATAGTAGACATCGGCGGCGGCTCCACCGAGATTGCCGTCATCTCGCTCGGCGGCATCGTGAGCAACAACTCCATACGCATAGCCGGCGACGACCTCACGGCCGACATCCAGGAATACATGAGCCGCCAGCACAACGTGAAGGTGAGCGAGCGCATGGCCGAGAGGATAAAGATTCACGTGGGCTCCGCCCTCACCGACCTCGGCGAGGAGGCCCCCGAGGACTACGTGGTGCATGGCCCCAACCGCATCACGGCCCTGCCCATGGAGGTGCCTGTGTGCTACCAGGAGATAGCCCACTGCATCGACAAGACGGTGGCCAAGATAGAGAACGCCGTGCTCTCAGCCCTTGAGAACACCCCGCCCGAGCTTTATGCCGACATCGTGAAGAACGGCATCTACCTCAGCGGCGGCGGCGCCCTGCTGCGCGGCCTCGACAAGCGCCTGGCCGACAAGATTGGCATCAAGTTCCACATAGCCGAGGACCCGCTGCACAGCGTGGCCAAGGGGGCGGGCATAGCACTGAAGAACGTGGACCGCTTCTCGTTCCTCATGAGGTGACGGCCCCGGGGGCTGTGCCTTGTGTGCCGCAGTCAGGGCTTGGCCAGGGGCGTTTGCCGTGCGGGTGGCCCATTATCGATAAAGTGACATGCGAAACCTTTTGGAGTTCCTTGCCAGGCATAACCACTGGCTGCTGTTCGTTGCGCTCGAGGTGGTGAGCGCGGTGCTCCTGTTCCGTTACAACACGTACCAGGGCAGCGTGTGGGTGTCCACGGCCAACGCCGTGGCCGGCAAGGTGTATGAGTGGGATTCGGCCGTGGAGTCTTTCTTCTCGCTCACCCGCGTCAACGAAGACCTTGCCTTGCGCAACTTCTACCTTGAGAGGCAGGTGAGCCAGCTGTCGAGGCTCTACGGCGAGCTAACGCGCGACACCTCGGCTGCCGAGCGCGCCACCCAGGCCCTGCTCTCGCAGTACGACGTGGTGAGGGCCAAGGTGGTGGACAATACGCTCCACCGGCCATACAACCTCATGACCATCGACCGCGGGCGGCTCGACGGCGTGAAGCCCGACATGGGCGTGGCCTGCGGCAGCGGCATAGTGGGCATAGTTTACCTCGTATCCGACCATTATTCGGTGGTGATGCCGGTGCTCAACCTCAAGTCGCGCGTGAGCTGCACCATACGCCGCCGGGGCTACGTGGGCTATCTCGCGTGGTACGGCGGCGACCCTACCGTGGCTTACGTTGAGGATATACCGCGCCACGCGCGCTTCAGCCGGGGCGACTGGGTGGAAACGAGCGGCTACTCGTCTATCTTCCCCGCCGGGGTGACCGTGGGGCAGATATTGCAGGTGTACAACTCGCGCGACGGCCTGTCTTACAGGCTCAAGGTGAGGCTCTCGACCGATTTCGGCAACCTGCGCGATGTGCTCGTGATCAGCGACGGGAGCGTGCCCGAGCGCGCCAGGCTCCTCGATGCCGCGCGCGACTCGCTGCGCATTGGCTCCAAGGAGTAACCATGTTAAGTAGATGTTCAAAATTAATTGCCATCATATTGTGCGCTATTCAGGAGACGCAGGCCAAAGCCCGGAGAGGGAGCGTGGCGTGCTACACGGCCAATGAGGCTTTTGTCTGCAGCCCTAAAGAGAGCGCAAGATGGTGGCAAAGATAATGCAAGCGAGCGGAAAGGGAGCTTGCTCACAATTTCCCGAGCGCAGCTTATCTTCTGTAAAGATAATGCAAGCGAGCGGAAAGGGAGCTTGCTCACAATTTCCCGGGCGCAGCTTATCTTCTGTAAAGACATGGAGAGCATCTAAAATAAGCATGATATCGATTAATTTTGAATAGCTACTTAATGTAAACCAATCAAACGATGGCAATCGATACGCTTCGCCGACTGTTGATAGTGTGCGGGCTGTGCCTTGCCCAGGCGTTGGTGCTCAACCACATCCGCCTCCTTGGCTGCGCCACGCCGCTGCTCTATGTCTACATGGTGCTTGCCTTTCCCTTGGGCTACCCCAAGTGGGCGGTGCTGCTGTGGTGCTTCGGCCTGGGCCTTGCCGTCGATATGTTTACCAACACCCCGGGCGTGGCTTCGGCGTCGCTCACGCTGCTCGGGGCAGTGCAGCCTTATTTCTTCGCCTTGTTCGTGCAGCGCGACGCCCCCGAGGTGCAGCGCCCCTCGGTGAGGTCGCTCGGCATGCTCAAGTACTCTTTCTATGCTTCTGCGCTCATCCTGCTTTATTGCGTGGTGTTCTTTGCGCTCGAGATGTTTAGTTTCTTCCACTGGCTGAGGTGGCTCGAGTGCGCAGGCGGCAGCGCCCTGGTCACCATCCTGCTTGTTTTGACCATTGAGGGGGCAAGGAAAGGGTGATGGACTACGGGCTTAGCAACAGGCGTTATGTAATAGGGGGTGTGGCCACGCTCATCATCGTGGTATACATAGTTCGCCTCTTCACGCTCCAGATAATGAGCGACGACTACAAGAAGAACGCCGACTCCAACGCCTTCCTTAAGCGCGTGGACTATCCCTCGCGCGGCATCATCACCGACCGCAACGGCCGACTGATGGTGTACAACCAGCCTGCCTACGACATAATGGTGGTGATGAACGAGGCCCGCGGGCGGCTCGACACGGCCGAGTTCTGCAGCACCGTGGGCATAACGCGCCGCGAGTTCGACGAGCGCATGGCCGCCATCAAGGACCGCGCCAAGAACCCCGGCTACTCGCGCTTTACGCAGCAGCTCTTCATGGGCCAGATTCCCGATTGGGAGTTCAGCAAGTTCCAGGAAAAGATGTTCCGCTTCCCGGGGTTCTACGTGCAGAAGCGGAGCGTGAGGCAATATGAATATCCATACGCCGCCCACGTCATTGGCGACGTGGCCGAGGTGTCGCCGGCTGACATTGAGGAGGACGACTACTACCAGCCGGGCGACTACATAGGCAAGCTGGGCGTGGAGCGCAAGTATGAGAAGCAGCTGCGCGGCGAGAAGGGGGTGCAGATATTGCTCCGCGACGCCCACGGGCGCATACAGGGCCGCTACCAGGAGGGCCGCCTCGACCGCCCTCCCGTGGCAGGCAAGAACCTCACGCTCAGCATCGACCTTGGCTTGCAGGCTCTGGGCGAGCGGCTGCTCGAGGGCAAGATAGGCTCAATAGTGGCCATCGAGCCGTCTACGGGCGAGGTGCTGTGCATGGTGTCGTCGCCAACGTATGACCCACGGGTGATGTCGGGGCGCAACCGCAGCAAGAACCACGTGAAGCTGGCGCTCGACCCCTGGAAACCGCTGCTCAACCGCAGCATAATGGGGCTTTATCCCCCCGGCTCCACGTTTAAGACCACCCAGGCGCTCACTTTCCTCAGCGAGGGCATCATCACCCCCGGCACAATGTTCCCCTGCCATCACGGCTTTTACTACCGTGGGCTGCACGTGGGCTGCCACGGCCACAAGTCGCCGCTGGCACTCGTAGACGCCATAAGCACCTCGTGCAACGCTTACTTTTGCTGGGGGCTGTATTACATGATAGGCAACAGGCGCAAGTATGGCAGTGTGCAGGAGGCCATGAACCGCTGGCGCGACTACATGGTGAGCATGGGCTTTGGCTACCGACTGGGCATCGACCTGCCCGGCGAGAAGCGCGGGCTTATACCTAACGCCGAGTTCTACGACAAGGCTTACAGCGGCTCGTGGAACGGACTCACGGTGATAAGCATATCGATAGGGCAGGGCGAGGTGACGCTCACCCCGCTGCAGATAGCCAACCTCGGCGCCACCATTGCCAACAGGGGCTATTACTACGTGCCCCACGTGGTGCGCAAGGTGCAGGGCGAGCCGCTCGACACGGCATTCACGCGCCGCCACTATTCCATGGCTCCGCGCTCGGCTTACGAAACGGTGGTGGCAGGCATGCGTAGTTCGGTGCTGCGAGGCACGTGCCGCGCGGCCAACCGCCCCGAATACGAGGCATGCGGCAAGACCGGCACGGCCCAGAACAGGGGCCACGACCACTCGGTGTTCATGGGCTTCGCGCCCATGGACAAGCCCAAGATTGCCATCGCAGTATACGTGGAGAACGGTGGCTGGGGGGCTGACTATGGCGTGCCAATCGGCTCGCTGATGATGGAGAAATACATTAACGGCCGGCTCTCGCCCGAATCGGAGAAAAAGGCGGACGAGTTCCAGCACAGACGCATTACTTATGACTCAAGGAACAGATAAGCAGCCGGGAGTGCTCCGCTCGCTCGACTGGTGGACCATAGGCATTTACCTCGCCCTGCTCACCTTCGGTTGGCTGAGCGTGTGCGGCGCAAGCTACACCTACGGCGATACCGACATCTTCAGCCTCGACACCCGCTCGGGCATGCAGATAGTGTGGATAGGCACGTCGGTGTGCCTCGGCTTTGTGCTGCTGATGCTCGACGACCGCTTCTACGATACGTTTGCCTACGTCATCTTCGGGGTGCTGCTCGCGCTTCTCTTTGTCACCATCTTCAATCCCCACCAGATAAAGGGGTCGCGCTCGTGGCTCGTGCTTGGGCCGCTGAGGGTGCAGCCGGCGGAGTTCGCCAAGTTTGCCACGGCCTTGGCCCTTGCCAAGTTCATGAGTGCCTACGGCTATGCCATACACCGCTGGAAGCACTTTGCCGCCACGCTGGCCATCATCCTCACCCCCATGCTCTTCATCATCCTGCAGCGCGAGACGGGCTCCGCGCTCGTCTACCTGGCCTTCTTCCTCGTGTTCTACCGCGAGGGCATGCCTGGGTGCGTGCTTTTCACGGGCGTGGCGGCAGTAGTGTATTTCGTTGTGGGCATACGCTTCGAGCAAGTGTTGCTGTTCGGCACTCCCACTTCTGTAGGCAGGTTTGTGGTGTTGCTGCTTGTCCAGGTGTTCACTGCCGGCATGGTGTGGGCCTACACGTCGGCACGGGGCATGGCCTGGGCCATGGTGGCTTATTGCGTTGGGCTTACGCTCGTGGCCTTGCTGTTTTCGGTGTTTGTCATCCCGTTCAACGTGGTGTGGGTGCAACTGGCGCTCACGGCGCTCATGGTGGGGTGGCTGGTGCTGGCTGCCCTTGGCTCGCGCTTGCGCAACTTTTGGCTCATCACGGCCTTCGCCATCGGTTCGGTGGCTTTCTTCTACTCGGCAGACTATGTGCTCAACAATGTGCTCGAGCCTCACCAGCGCACCCGCATCAACGTGCTGCTCGGCCTCGACGAGGACTTGGCCGGCGCGGGCTACAATGTCCACCAGAGCGAGATTGCCATAGGCTCGGGCGGGCTTGAGGGCAAGGGATTCCTCAACGGCACCCAGACAAAGCTGAAGTTCGTGCCGGAGCAAGACACCGACTTCATCTTCTGCACCGTTGGCGAGGAGGAGGGCTTCCTTGGCTCGGCCGGGGTGCTCTTGCTGTTCCTTGCGCTTATATTGCGGCTCATCCACCTTGCCGAGAGGCAGCCCTTCGCTTTCGGGCGCATCTATGGCTATTCGGTGCTTTCCATCTTCCTCTTCCACGTGTTCATCAATGTGGGCATGGTGCTTGGGCTTACTCCGGTGATTGGCATCCCGCTGCCTTTCTTCAGCTATGGCGGCTCTTCATTGTGGGGCTTCACCATCCTGCTTTTCATCTTCCTGCGCATAGACGCCGGGCGCAACCTCGTCCGGACGTAGGCTTTTCCCTATGTGGCATGAAAGAAAAATGGCACAAACCGGAGCTTGTGCCATTTCGTGTCGAAAGTCAATCCAGCCCGCAAGGGGTGTCGCTTCATTTAGCTTTATCTCCTTGTTACCATGACGCCGATGTCTTCGATGCCGGGCAGCGTCTCGCGCTTCATGTAGTGGCGCACAGCCACCATGAGCGTGTCTCCCTTGCGCAGCCTGCTGTCGCCCACGTGGAACTCGTATTGGAAGTTGTTCAGGCCGTTGCCCAAGGCACGGTTGCGGCTGTCTATGAGGCGGCGGTAGAGCGTGTCGCTGCGCGTTGTTCCGCCGGGCATTGCCCGTTGGTCTACTATGAGGCAGATGTCGGCGAATGGATAGCCGGCGTTTATTCGCAGTCCTACGGCCGTTGAGTACGTTCCGCCTTCGGCCATGGGCGGAAGCTCAAAGATGGCCGTGTCGGTGCGTTCCCATCCCCGTGTATGCTTGTAGTGGGCGTAGATGGTGCCGCCGGTGCAGGCCGTCATGGCCGTTCCGGCTGCAATCATGGCCACTGCGGCTGCCCGAAGCTTATTCCTTGGCATCCTGCTGCTGGTCGTTGCGTGGTTGCTGGTTGCGCTGCTGCCGGCCTGCTTGGCGCCTTTGTCCGCCTCGGGGCTGGCCTTCGCGGTCTTGTGCGGGGCGTTGTTGCTGGGCCTTGCGTTCCCCTTGATTTTCCCCTTTCCCCCTTAGGCGTTCGGCGCGGGGGGCTGTGCGTTCGCCTTCCTGCTGCCTTTGGCCGTCGTTGCGCTGTTCGTCTTTGCGTGCGGCGGGCTGCTGCGGTTGTTGCTTGTCGTTGGCTGCGGCGGCCTTCTGCTTGTTCTTGTTGCCTTGCTTGCGCTTTTTCTTGGCCTTGTCAAAGCGCGTTATGTTCTCGTTGGCAAGCAAGTCCACGGTCTTCCTCGTTTCTTTCAAGGCACCGTCTTCCTGCAGTGACAGCGGTTTTTCGCCGCTGCGGTTAAGTTCTATTATTTCCTTGGCTCGTTCGGCTGTTATTGTCACGAGGTTGGCGCCCATGTTCTTGTCGGTGGAGTAAGTCACGAGTCCGGCCAGGATGTCGGTCTTGAACAAGTGGTAGTCGGCGTCCTTCGTCTGCAGGATTACCTCCTTGCTTGGCAGCTTGCGCCCTGCTTCCACGTAGCTGTCCACCTCGTAGTTGAGGCAGCACTTCAGCTTGGCGCACATCCCGGCCAGTTTTTGCGGGTTGAGCGATATGTCCTGGAAGCGCGCCGAGTTGGTGCTCACGCTCACGAAGTTCTTCATCCAAGTGGCGCAGCACAGTTCGCGGCCACATGGCCCCGTGCCTCCTATGCGCCCTGCTTCCTGCCTTGCGCCTATCTGCTTCATCTCGATGCGCACGTGGAACGTCTCGGCCAGCACCTTGATGAGCTGCCGGAAGTCCACGCGCTCGTCGGCGATGTAGTAGAATATGGCCTTGTTGCAGTCGCCTTGATACTCCACGTCGCCTATCTTCATCTGCAAGCCGAGTTTCTTGGCTATCTCGCGGCTCTCTATCATGGTGGCGTGTTCGCGCGACTTAGCCTCGTTGTATTTCTCCAAGTCCACTGGGCGCGCTATCCTGTAGATGCGTTTTATGTCGTCGGGCGACTTGATGTTGGCTTTCTTCAGCTGCATCTTCACCAGCCGTCCGGTCAGTGTGACCACCCCGATGTCGTGCCCTGGGTTGGCTTCCACGGCCACGATGTCGCCTTTCTTCAGCTCCAGGTGGTTCACGTTGTGATAGTATCCCTTGCGGGTGTGCTTGAACTGCACCTCCACGAGGTCGGTGCTCATGGCGTTGCCCGGTATGTCGGCCAGCCAGTCGTAAGTGTTCAGTTGCCTGTCCTGCCGCCCTATGGCCTGCTTGCACAGTCCTCTGTCGCAGTCGTGGCATATTTCGTATTCCAGGTTGTTGAAGTCCATATATGTAGTTGTTTGATTAATGTCGTTTGCTTGTGGGTAAGTATTGTATGCAGGGTGTGCGCTTACTGTGGCTGCCGTGGCGTTCTCATCGCGCCATCAGCAGCACTATCATCTGCATGGCCATGTCGAAGAACACTATCTTTGCGTTGGCGTTTTGGCCGATGTCGCGTATTGCCCTGTTCGCAAGGTCGTTCATTTGCAGCACGTTGGCCTCGTTTACATATCGCGCGAAGTTGCGTGCAAAGTCCTCTTCGCGCTTTGTCATGTAAGTCAGTTCCGGGTTTTGGAAGTTGTACATGAAGTTCTCGCGCACGAGCCTGAGGAAGTAGCCAAGGAATCGCTTCTGCTTCTCTCGCCCCAGGGGTTGCAGTGCCTCGCTCCATCGCTTCAGCTCCTTTACGTTGCGCATGTAAGCCAGTCGCATCAGCTGCTGGAACAAGTCGAGGAACATCTCGTTCTCGTTGTTGGCGTCGAGGGCTTCGGTTGCCTTCAGCCAATTGCCGTTGGCTATGCGCGCTATGCGCTGTGCCGTGTCGTTGCCGATGCCTCTTCGCTCCACGAGCGCCCGCTTGATGCTCTCGTTGTCAGTGCGCTTGATGTCTATGCGCTGTGTGCGGCTGCGTATGGTGTCGAGCAGTTTGTCTGGCTCTTCGCTCACCATTATGAATACGGTCATGCTTGGCGGCTCCTCAATGAGCTTCAGCAGTTTGTTGGCGCACTCCTGATTCATGCGTTCAGGCAGCCAGATTACGGCCACCTTGTAGCCGCCTTGGCTCGACTTAAGGCTCAGCTTGCGCGCCAGCTCGTCGCTTTCGCCTGCGGTGATGATGGCCTGCTGGTTTTCCCCGCCCATCATCTCCATCCACTGGTTCATCGTGAAGTAAGGCCCTGAGGCTAGCAGTTGGCGCCATTGCGTGGCGAAGTCGTCGCTCACGGGCTTGTGTTCCGGCCCCATCGATGGCAGCTTTATCGTGGGGAACGTGAAGTGAAGGTCGGGGTGCTCCCACTTGGCGGCCATCTTGCACTGGCGGCACTCGCCGCAGGCATCGTCGGCCCCGTCGTGCCGTTCGCACAGCAAGTAGGATGCGAAGGCCAACGCCAGCGCCATCTTGCCGCTGCCCTCCGGTCCGCAGAGCATCAGCGCGTGGGGCAGGCGGCCTTCCGCCACCATCCCCACCAGTCTCTTCCTGGCCTCTTCCTGGCCTATCACATCACTGAACTTCATTTAGCAAAAACTCCTGTCACAGCTCTCCTTGCCTCTCTTCCAGCCCCTCTCCCGTCTCCCTTGCGGGGAGAAACCGCTGCGCCGGTGGTGAGAGGAGAAGAACATTCAGCCCCTCTCCCGTCTCCCTTGCGGGGAGAAACCGCTGCGCCGGTGGCGAGGGAGGGAAGAGGCATATTCCTTTAATTTTTAACTTTTAACCTTTAATTCTCAAAGTAGTTGCTTCGCGATTTCAGCCACGGAGTCAACAGCCGAAACGGTGTAGAAGTGGATGTTGTTCACTCCGTGGGCGTAAAGCTCGCGGCACTGCGCCACCGTCCATTCCACGCCGAGCAGCCGCAGGTCCTCGTCGGTCTTGCACTTCACTGCCTCCTGCGCCAGTTCCTGCGGGATGTCGCAGTGGAACGTCTTCGGCACCACGCTCAGCTGGCTCATCTTCGCCAGCGGCTTCAGCCCCGGTATGATGGGCAGCGTTATGCCCATGGCGCGGGCCTTGGCCACGAAGTCGAAGTACTTTCGGTTGTCGTAGAACAGTTGCGTCACGGCATACTGCGCCCCCAAGTCCTGCTTCTCCTTCAGGTAAGCCATGTCCATCTCAAGGTTTGGCGCCTCGTCGTGCTTCTCGGGGTAGCAGGCCACGCCGAAGTCGAACTTTTCGCCCGGCCTTTTTATCGGCTCGCCGTTGGCAAAGAAGCCCTCGTTGAACCTCTTCACTTGCTTGATGAGGTCAGTTGTGTGCTCGTGTCCTCCCGGCGTGGGGATGAAGAAGCGGTCCTCCTTGGCCTTGTCGCCGCGCAGCAGCAGCAGGCTCGTGATGCCGAGGAACTGCAGGTCGAGCAGTTCATACTCAATGTCCTCCACCGTGGCCCCGCTGCATATGATGTGTGGCATCACCGGTATGCCAAATTTCTGCTGTATGGCCGCCGCTATGGCTATGGTGCCGGGGCGTCGGCGTATGCGCTGGCGCTCAAGCAGCCCGTTGTCCATCTGCTTGTAAACGTACTCGCTGTGGTGGGTGGTTATGTTGATGAACAGCGGGCTGAACTCCCTCAGCTTGCCTATCGTGGCGAAGAGCCGGTCCGTTCCAGTGCCTTTCAGCGGCGGCAGCACCTCGAAGGAGAAGTGCCGCTGCCCGCCGTCCTGGTTTATCAAATCCGTTACTGCCATGTGACGTAAATATACAATCCGCTGCAAATTTACGAAAAAAAAACGAACGGTGCTAATTCCTTGTGGGCTTTATGGCTCTTGGAGTGGTATAAACAAAAGTATAAACAAAAGTCCGCAGCAACCCAGGGCGGGTTGCTGCGGATAAACCCCAATCAGCTTCTTACTTCTTCACCTTGTAGAGGCGGAATGTCATCGGGGCTATCTCGTCGTTTATCATGGTGCTCTTCTTGCCGGCGGTGCAGTCTATCGTCCCGGCCTGCGGCGTAATCTTTTCCGGCTCGTCGAGCGTGTTCTCGGCCATCATGTCCTGGCAGGTGAGCGTCAGCGTCTCGGCGGTGCGCTCGCCCTTCATGCCCTGCAGGTTGATGGCCACGGGCTGCTTCTCCTTGCTCGTGTTGATTACTTTGATTATCACGGTGCTTGACGGCTTGTCGATCACCGCGCTGGCAAAGAGGCCGTCCTGCCCCTCCTGGCCTGCTATGGGCTGCCCCTGCATGGTCATGGAGAGCACGTTGGTACCCTTGTTCTGGGCGTACATCTGCTGCACGTAGTAGCTCACTGACTTGAACATGCGCACGTTGTCGAACCAGATGAGGTCGGGGCGCCACTGCCAACCCTCCACGTGGGCCAGCATCGGGGCGTAGGTGGCCATTTGCACCACGTCGGCGTTGCGCTCCAGGTCGGTCATGAAGGCAGCCTCGTAGAGCGAAGTCTCGTAGTGGTTCCACTTCTTTCCCTTGCCGTGGCAGGCATATTCGCCGGCGAACACCTTCGGCCCCTTGCGGTCGTACTTCTCGTAGCGCAGCCCGCTGCTGAGGAACCACGACTCAGGGCGGTAGAAGTGCTCGTCTACCAAGTCCACCTTCTGCTTCTTCATGGCCTCCCAGCCCAGGTTGAAGTTAGTGCCTTCAGAGTCGGGGCCGCTCGTGCCGATAATCTTTATCTTGGGATACTTGGCGCGGATGGCGTCTACAAACTTCTGCATACGCTCGAAGTAAAGCTCGCCCCACTGCTCGTTGCCCACGCCGATGAACTTAAGGTTGAACGGTGCTGGGTGGCCCATCTCGGCGCGCTTGCGGCCCCAAGTGGTGGTGGTGTCGCCGTTGGCGAACTCTATGAGGTCGAGGCAGTCCTGTATGTAGGGGTCGAGCTGGTCCACAGGCACGTGCGCCTTCTCGTTGTTGCGGTTCTGGTACTGGCAGGCCATGCCCACGTTGAGCACTGGCAGCGGCTCGGCGCCTATGTCCTCAGATAGCTGGAAGAACTCGAAGAAGCCCAGCCCGTAGCTCTGGAAGTAGTCGGGGAAGTAGCGGTGCTCAAAGGTGAACTCCCAGCGGTTGCGGTTCAGCGGGCGGTTCTCCACCGGGCCGATGGTGTTCTTCCACTGGTAGCGGTTTTCCAGGCACTCGCCCTCCACGATGCATCCGCCGGGGAAGCGCAGCACGCCCGGCTTCATGTCGGCCAGGGCCTGCGCCAGGTCGCGGCGCATGCCGTTCTCGCGGTTCTTGAATGTGTTTACGGGGAAGAGGCTTATGTGCTCAAGGTCGATGGGGTTGCGGCCGTCGAGGAAGATGCGGAGCGAAGCCTTGTTGTCGGTGCGCGGCGACTTGATGCGCACCTCATACTTCTTCCACTCCGTGCCTTTCACTTCTACCTTGGCCGTGGCGAAGTCCTGCCGCTCGCCCATGGTGTTGGCGTCGATGAGCTGCACGCGGATGCGGGCAGTGCCTTTGGGCGCCCTTGC
The DNA here is from genome assembly GCA_944319915.1 of uncultured Prevotella sp. Classification (GTDB taxonomy): domain Bacteria; phylum Bacteroidota; class Bacteroidia; order Bacteroidales; family Bacteroidaceae; genus Prevotella. Next base: position 237,554 of record CALUEY010000001.1, read on the forward strand.
CCACACGCTGAAGCGGTAGTCCTCGCCCTTGATGACGCCTATGCCGAAGTAGCCCTCGTTCACGAGGCCCGTGCGGCGGTCGGTATGCCCGGGCCATGCCAGGCTCACGTAGTGGGGGCAGCGCTCAAAGGGGCCGTCGTCCTTCAGCGTTACGTTGCCGAATGCCTGCCAGCCCATCAGCGCCTGCGGGAACTCAAACGAGCGGTTCTTCACCAGTTCGCCGTATAGTCCGCCGTCGGCGGCATAGTTGATGTCTTCGAAGAACAGGCCGTACATGGTGTTCTGCACGGTGGCTCCTGCCTTCTTGGTGTTCACGTCCATGACGTGCGTCTGGGCCATTGAGGCCAGTGCGGATGATAGTGCCAAGGCACAAGTCAGCAGTCTGCGATTCATAATTTATGTGGTTGTTGGTTTTATAGTCGGTGCACAAAGTTAACCATTTATTTCTGTTCAGCGGCCTGTTTTGCAGCTTTTTTGCTGTTTGCGGCCCTTTGTTGGCGTGCAGCCTTTATGCTGTCAGACTGCGCCTTCATATATTCTTTCCATGCTTTGTAGGCTTGTGGGTCGACGATGGTGCCTGTCGGCATCTTGAAGTTTACGGGTATGGTGTACTTCACTCTTACATTCTTACCGTTCTGCCTGCCGGGAGTCCACTTAGGCATGGCCTTTATTACGCGTATGGCCTCGGCGTCGAGTGCCGGATGGACAGACTTTAAGGTCTTCACGTTCGATATGGAGCCGTCGGCTCCTACTATAAAGCTCAGTATCACGCGGCCCTGCGCGCCGGCCTTTCGGGCCTCTTGGGGGTATTTGATTTTGGTTGACAGATATTTGGCCAGAGCCTTGGTGCCGCCAGGAAACTGTGGCATCGTTTCCGGATTGCTAAAGATTTTCTTCTCGTCAGTGGCTTTTTGCTGGTTGGTGTCAGTCGTTGTGGTGTCAGCTTTTACGGCTGTTGCGTTTCTGTTTTCTTCTACAGCCATACTGCCTATGGCGGCCTGGCCCATGAGCGGCCATGCCAGCAGCATGGCAATCAATGTAGTGGTGATTTTCATAAGTTACTTTATATTAAGTATTAAGTTTATAATTTACAATGTGGTTAGTAGTGCAAAGTTAATCTTTTTTTTATTTAAAACGATGTGTTTGCGCGCTTTATTTTTGTTCGTGGCTTGGTCTTTGTACTGCGTTGACAATCAGTAGGCTACCAGTGTCGTGGCTTTGCTTTACTTGTGTTCGTGGTGTTTTTCCGCATATCTTTATGTTGATGTGGGGTTTGTTTTACAGTCCGTTGCTTGTGGATTTGTCTGCAACATGCAGGCGTCAGCCCGTACCTGCCGGCATGTCTGTATGGCATGCTGTCGGTGCGGGCTGCTATGTGGTGTGTCGTAGTGTTACGATAAGGAGGCAGCTTTCAGTCTTTCTTCGTGCCTTTAGGCTTGGCAGGCAGCTCAATGCTTTCCACCGTGCGCATCCATACGCGGCGCAGGTCGGTCCAGTGGTAGTACGGCCACATGTCGGTGCTGACGTTGGACAGATGCACCTCGCGTTCGTTTAGCAGCGGTTTTACGAGTATGTCGGTGCTGCCAGGCTTGCGGAAGAACACCAGTTGCACGTTGCCGCACATAGGTATTATGCGGTATGTCTGGTAGTATTCGGCTATAGAGTCCCACACGGCCGTCGGTCTGTCGAACGTCTCCATCTGCATTAGGGCAACGAGCGGTGCAAGATTGGTGTCATGGCCGAAGCGTAGCGATGCCGAAGGGCGGGGTGAGGCAAGTGCGGTGTCGGCCGTCTCCACAATGTTGCGCAGAAGGTTGCGTGCCAGCCATGGCATACGGCCTCCGCTCAGAGGCGAAGGGCCCTGCTCGTAGTACCACTCGAAGTTGTTGAGCTGCCACAGCTGATAAAGCTCTTCGGGAGTGAAAAGAAAACCGAGGTCGGGCTGTCCGTAAGAGCTTTGGCTGATGCCGTGATACTCGAACAGGTCGGTCATGAGCTTCTGCGGGTCTTTTACCTTGGGCAGATAGTCCTCGGTAAACAGCTGGCGCATCATTCGCTCCGGCCTTACGAAGCGGCTGCGTGCAGCAGCGAAGGCCGAGTCGGCGTTTTGCTGGCAACTGTCGGAGTAGATGGGGTTCTTGTATTTAAGGTAGTAGGCATCGTGCTCGCTGGCGTCGGTGGTGATGTTGAGGCGCGGGTTGAGGCCCTTAAGCTCCACGCAGGCCGCCGCCATCGACAGGAAGGCGCGCGTCTTGTAGGTGGAGCGGGCGTCAACGTGGGTGCCGTCGGCGAATATCTGCGGGTAGTTAGCATACATCCTGCGCGCCAGTGCGCGGTGCTGCTCGGCCCCCTTGGCGGTAAGCTCGCCGTAGCGGTCGCCGCACTCGCGTGCCAGGGCCGTCACCACGGCCAGTGCGCGCCGGCCGTCGGCTGTCAGTCCGCCGCCCTTTTCGGCCTCGGCCAGGGCCGTGAGGGCAGGCCCGTACTTGTCTTCGCCCGTGAGGTAGCGCGAGCCGTGGCGGGCGTAGGTGCTTATGTAGCAGGGCTGGTAGCCCTCGGGCGCGGGCGTAAGCTCTTCTGTAGGAGCCTCGTAGGCTAAATACTTGCCTGCAGCCAGGCGCGGGTTGGCCTTAAGGTCGCGCTCGGCGCGCGTTTGCGCCGTGGCCGGCAGCGCCGTCGCAAGTGCGCAGGCAAAGGCGCAGGCGGCAGTGGTAATCTTGTTCATTGCTGTTTCCCTCTTGTTTCAGTCGTTTGTAAAATCGCTGCAAAAGTACGCATTTTTCGCGAGGCGCGCGTTGCAAAGCGTGTTACAAAACCGTGAATTGTGGGGCCGCCAGGGTGGCTTGCGTAACTACCTGGGCCTCAGCGGGTTTGCAAAACGTGCCGTTTTGCGCCCTCAAACGGCCCGTTTTGGACCCTGAAACGGTCTGTATTCTAAGACTTAAGCAAGTATTTTGTGTTAAAGTTCTGGTTAAGAAATATTAAAACGGCCACACTTCAGATT
>CALUEY010000002.1 GCA_944319915.1 uncultured Prevotella sp.
GCCTTTTTGTTGACATGGTTCCCGTGTGGCCATCCGGCCGCACGGGAACCTTTTTTTGTGGCTGGGGGTGATGGGAGCAATGGGAGAGCTGGGAGTGATAGGAGTAATGGGAGAGCTGTGAACACTGGGAGGCTTCGAGAAATGTGAGCAATAGGAGTAATATGCGAGTTCGGGATAAGAAAAAGTTCAAAAGTTCGCCTATGGCTATTGATGCAGTGACGGTGTTCAACTTGTCTGGCGTTGCCGTAGCCACAGCCGAAGATGCCATTGGCGAGACTCGCATTGGCGTAAACCCAGGCGTGTACATAGTGAAGTGCCGGAGTGGCGAGCGAGCCGCCACAATCATGGTTGCGGTTGAGTAGGGCATAGGGGCGCTGCCACTGCCGCCTGGCAAAAAAGGAAGAGGGTGTGCCGCTTTGTGGCGGTACACCCTCTTTGCTGTATAAATTGCGGCTCGGCGCGGTTATCTTTCGATGCCACGGTTGGCCAGCGTAGTGTTAATCAGAGTCTTGTACTTGCCCAGCTGCTCGGGCGTGAGCACGTAGCTCATATAGCGGATGTCCTTAGCCACTGCGCCATCGAGCATAGCCTTGCGGTCGGTCTCGCCGGCGTTGGCGGCGTTCATCAAGTCGCTGCGGAATGTGCGGTTCAGAGCCTCAACGCTGTTCATCTGTTCAAGCGTCAGCCCAAGCGTCTCGCCGAGTCGGCGCAGGTTGTAGCTGATGTCGTAAGATGCAGTGCTGTCAGCGCGTGTCTCCGTTGCAGTTTCGGCTGGTGCGCCGGCAGCCATGTTGTCCATTCCGTTCTCGTTTCCTGCAAAAGTCATGGTCATGCTGAGCACAGCCACAACCGTCAAATACAATCTTTTCATTTTGTTACCCTTTCTTTTTTTACTTTGTTACTACTCACTTTACTTACTAACCGGTCAGTGTCTTGTGTTGTGTCTTTATCGATTTTCCGTTGCAAAGATACGCGGTTTTTTATAGATTACAATGATTTTTGCTTACTGTGTGCGCAAACAGCCATATTAATTGACCCTTATCAAATAAACGATGCGATAACGGATTTTTAATGCCTGTTTCGGTTATGTAGCGTTGTCTGGCTCTGCGGAGCGGTTCTGGGCGTGCCGTATGGCAATGCTGCGCTTGGCTTTGATATCTTTACAAGCAGCCAACAGCTGTGCAATATGTAACATTACAGAATGATGCCGGGATGCACTGTCGGCGCAGTTACAGCCTGCCAGACTGATATAGCGGCTGCTGCCTCCAGATAGTTAATATGGGCAAACTCACTGCTGGAAGCACCTAAAAGAATAGGGGCAGCTCAATTAGCCGAGCTGAATTTAGAAGTATTCCGAATAAAATGACTAACTTTGCAGGCGTATCAAAACAATACCTACAACGATGGACAAAGCACAAAACAAGTACATAGCCGTGGCATACAAGCTTTACACGGTGAACGATGGAGAGCGCGAACTGATAGAGGAGACGGCCGATGGGCAGCCGTTCCAGTTCATCAGCGGCTTCGGGGTGACCCTAGACGCCTTTGAGCGCCATGTGGCCGGGCTGGAGCAGGGCGAGGAGTTCGACTTCCAGCTCTCCAAGGACGATGCCTACGGCGACCACGAGCCGGAGCGTGTGCTTGAACTTGACCGCGAGATGTTCTGCATCAACGGCCATTTCGACCACGAGCACATATACAAGGATGCCATTGTGCCGCTTCAGAACGCCGACGGCAACCGCTTCAACGGGCGCGTGCTAAGCATTGGCGACGACAAGGTGACGATAGACCTCAACCACCCGCTGGCCGGGCAGACGATATGGTTTACGGGCCGCGTGCTCGAAAGCCGCGAGGCTACCAACGACGAGATAACCGCCATGGTGAACCGCCTGAGCGGTGAGGGATGCGGTTGCGGCTGCGACGGTTGTGGCGATGGCTGCGGAGGAGGCCATGGCGACTGCTGCGGCGACCACGAGCACCACGGCCACGGATGCTGTGGCGGCCACTGCCACGAGTGAGCCGGGGCGTCGTGCATCGGCATCTCAGTGCGCCAGGGTGGCATATTTCCTTAATTCTTTTAACTTTCAATTCTTAATTCAATAACTTTGCGCAACACATTCGGCAATGTATTCACCCTCACCACATTTGGCGAGAGCCACGGCGAGGCCGTTGGCGGGGTGGTAGACGGCATGCCTGCGGGCATAGAGATTGACACTGGCTTCATACAGGCCGAGCTTGACCGCCGCCGTCCCGGCCAGAGCCACATAACCACGGCCCGCCGCGAGGCCGACCGCGTAGAGTTGCTCAGCGGCGTTTTCGAGGGCCGCTCCACTGGCGCGCCCATAGGCTTCCTTGTGAGGAACACCAACCAGCACTCGCAGGACTACGAAAACCTGCGCTGCCTCTTCCGCCCGTCGCACGCCGACTACACTTACCAAGCCAAATACGGACTGCGCGACCACCGTGGTGGAGGCCGCTCATCGGCCCGCGTCACGATAAGCCGCTGCGTGGGCGGTGCGCTTGCCAAGCTGGCCCTTAGGAGGGCAGGCATAAGCATTGTGGCCTACACCTCGCAGGTGGGCGACATCTGTATCGACAGCGACTATACTCGCTACAACCTTGCCGAGGCCGAGCGCAACGCCGTGCGCTGCCCCGACTCCGAGGCTGCCGCGCGCATGGAGGAGCTGATAAGGCAGGTGAAGGCCGAGGGCGACACCGTTGGCGGGGTGATAACCTGCGTGGTGAGGGGCTGCCCCCCCGGCCTTGGCGAGCCTGAGTTCGGCAAGCTCCACGCCGCCCTTGGAGCGGCCATGCTGAGCATAAACGCAGCCAAGGGCTTTGAGTATGGCGAAGGCTTTGCAGGTGCTGCAGGGCGCGGGTCGCAGCAGAACGACGTGTTCGTAAACCGTGGCGGGCGCATAGCCACAGCCACCAACCACAGTGGGGGCATACAGGGAGGCATAAGCAACGGACAAGACATATACTTCCGCGTGGCCTTCAAGCCCGTGGCCACCTTGCTGCGCGAGCAGGCAACGGTAGACATGGCCGGAAACGAGACTTCCGTCACTGCCCGCGGGCGCCACGACCCTTGCGTGCTGCCACGGGCAGTGCCAATAGTGGAGGCAATGGCGGCCATGACCCTGCTTGACTACTACCTGCTATCCCGCACGGTGAGGCTGGGCTGAGGTCATGTCTCCACGGCTGCCGCCCTTTCGCGACTGGTGGCGCAGCCTTGCTTAGCGGCAGGCGCTAACCGTGCGCGCACACTGATTTTTCGCAGAAAAAACACGGTTAAATGTTTGCCGAAATGGCAAAACATTAGTATATTTGCATATGTAATATCATGGATTTGGGAAAATCCGGATACGACATTAGTTAAGTCTAGTTTAGTTTTTGTGTTGGTAGAGGGCAGCCATATAGGCTGTCCTCGTTTGGTATTGGGCAGAGGTCTCCATCTGGCAGTTAGACGCGCTTGCAGCGAAAGCGGGATGGGGCAACTTGCAGAAACACGGAACTTTGTGTTTATGGAAAGCCATGCAGATAGGCAATGCTATATCTGAATGGCTATTTTGTCCATGAAGTTAGATTGGTTGACCACACAATATTTCTGTATGCTTTCGATTTCAAAATTAATCAAACAGAGGGGGTGCTTGAAAACCTTGACATAGAAGACGCAAAGATAGTTGCATGGTGGCGGCTATTGGAATATGGGTAAGACAGTTTTTGACAACTGATATTATTGGTAACCGTTTGTTTTGCCAAGCTGCATCGTTGGAGACAGTGCAACTGCCAAGTTACGCTACAGCCATAGGCAGATATGCATTCACTAATTGCACAAGTTTAACCAAAGTAACCTTCCCAGCCAATGTTAAAGATTGGGGGCGGATGATGAATATCGGCAAATGCCCCATACACCCTCGACAGTTGCCGACAGGCTTCTGCCACAGTTAACATTTTTATGTTAATCGTGGCGGCGAATGCAGTCCTGCCTAACCCTCTGATTTCCAGCAACATTGCAAAACGTGCCGTTTTGATGTCCGAAACGTGCCGTTTTAGTCTCCGAAACAAGCCATTTCGTAGCCCGAAACGTGCCGTTTTCAAGTCCTTGCATGGCGCATACAGAAAAACAGATGCCGGTGTGTACTTTTAAATTCCATATTTGCAAGTTGGCCGAATGCTGATATTCAATTGCGGATATTTTACGGTGGCGGGTGTGCCGGGATGAGTTCCATGTGTTCTTCCCTTTGCATTTGAACCAGAGGTGCGGAACGACCATATAACCAGGGCCTGTCATACGGCAGCTTGGCCTGCAGCCTTGCGGTAGGCGGTGGGCGTCATGCCGGTGAACTTCTTGAACGTGCGGTCGAAGTAAGCCAAGTCGTCGAATCCCAAGGCATAGGCAATCTCCTTTACCGATGCAGGTTCGGTGAGCAGCCGGAGCTTGGCCTTGTCCATCTTTTTCTTGTTGAAGTAGTGCAGTGGCGTCATCTTCATCTCGCGCTTGAAAGTCCTGATGAGATGGTCCTTTGACAGGCACGACAGCTCGGCAAGCACATCGAGGTCGGGCTTGTCGGCCAGGTGCGTGCGTATGTAGGCCAGCACCCGAGTGATGCGTTCGTCGCTGGCGTACTGCTTGGGGCGCGCCTTGCGCAGGAAAGCGGCCAGCAGTTGGTAGATGATGCCCCTCGACTCAACCCTTGCGTAAAGCTCGCGCTGCTTGTTCTTGAGTATGTTGCGGTTGAGCGAAGGGTCGTTGTCGTAGAATCGCGGGTCGGTCTGCGTAAGTTCCAGGCCAGGGCATAGCCCGTGCAGCCGCCTGATGCGCGCCAGCGTGCCGGCTTCGGCCTCAATCTCTGTGGGCAGAGTCCAGTCCTCCAGTATGTCGTGGTCGGACTCATTATATATATGTATATAGTAGTGGCAGAACTCCTCGTGGCACACATAGCTGTGGGGCGTGAATGCCGGCACGATGTACATGAAGCCCGGGCGCAGGTCCTGTGCGGTGCCGGGCAGCTCGATGCTGGCGTGGCCTTTGGTTACGTAGTATATGCGCGTAAACGGGCTGCAGATGTCCTTGTAGTTCCAGTTGGCAAGGCAGCGGGCCTCGCCTATGTGCAATACGAGGAAGTGCAAATGGTCGATGTCGTAGTTCATTGGCGGTTGTGTTGCGTGCTGAGCCCAGTGCCGAGGCAGGGCGGGGCAGGCCGGGCTTGCCTCGGCTGGCCGTGGGCGGCTTGTCATTCCGCAAAGATAGCTTAAAAATCGGTACTGCCAAGCCGCGGGCCGCAGTTTATTGGCCGCCCAGGGCGAACAATGTCGATATTGTACTAACAAATGGCGGGCAAATGCCACTGCGATTGCGTGGAAATGGCTAACTTTGCATCCAGCAGGCTCGGCATACAGGCCTGCCGCCAAATTGCTAACTAAAACTATATTTCAACATGAGCCAACATCCCAAAATAGGCATCCGCCCAACCATAGACGGCCGTCAGGGCGGTGTGCGCGAGAGCCTTGAAGAGAAGACGATGAGCCTTGCCAAGTCGGTGGCAGAGCTTATATCTGCCAACGTGAGGTATGCCGACGGCAAGCCTGTGGAGTGCGTCATAGCCGACGGCACCATAGGGCGCGTGGGCGAAAGCGCCGCCTGCGCCGCCAAGTTTGAGCGCGAGGGCGTGGGCGCAACCATCACTGTTACCTCGTGCTGGTGCTACGGCTCGGAGACCATGGACATGAACCCCTACTGGCCAAAGGCAGTGTGGGGCTTCAACGGCACTGAGCGCCCCGGCGCCGTTTACCTTGCCGCCGTGCTGGCTGGCCACGCGCAGAAAGGCTTGCCTGCCTTCGGCATATATGGCCGCGACGTGCAGGACATTGACGACAACAGCATACCGGCCGATGTGGCCGAGAAGATACTGCGCTGGGCGCGCGCCGCCGTGGCCGTGGCGCAGATGCGCGGGCAGAGCTATCTCTCGATAGGCAGCCAGTGCATGGGCATAGCCGGGAGCATAGTAAATCAGGAGTTCTTCCAGGAATACCTCGGAATGCGCAACGAGAGCGTGGATGAGACCGAGATACTGCGACGCATCGACGAGGGCATATACGACCCAGAGGAGTTTGCCAGGGCCATGGCGTGGACGGAGAAATACTGCAAGCCGAAGGAAGGCTGGGACAAGAACCGACCCGAGCGCCAAAAAACGCGCGAGCAGAAGGATGCCGACTGGGAGTTTGTGGTGAAGATGATGATCATCGTGCGCGACCTCATGCTGGGCAACCCAAGGCTGCGCGAGCTGGGCTTCAAGGAAGAGGCCATTGGTCACAACGCCATAGCCGCGGGATTCCAAGGCCAGCGGCAGTGGACTGACTGGAAACCCAACGGCGACTTTACCGAAGCCCTTATGTGCAGCACGTTCGACTGGAACGGCATACGCCGTGCTTACGTGCTGGCCACGGAGAACGATTCTTGCAACGCTGTGGCCATGCTGTTCGGCAACTTGCTCACCGGCTGCGGGCAGATGTTCAGCGACGTGCGCACGTACTGGAGCCCGGAGGCGGTGAAGCGCGTCACGGGCAAGGAACTTACTGGGCTTGCCTCGGGCGGCATGATTCACCTGATAAACTCGGGCGCAACCACGCTCGATGCCACGGGCGAAAGCACCAACGCCGCTGGCGAGCACTGCATGAAGCCATGCTGGGAGATGACCGAGAAGGACGCCGAGGCTTGCCTGGCCGCCACCAACTGGCTGCCTGCCGACCGCGACTACTTCCGCGGCGGGGGCTTCTCGAGCAACTTCCTCAGCAGGGGCGGCATGCCGGTCACCATGTCGAGGCTCAACATAGTGAAAGGCCTTGGCCCCGTGCTGCAGATAGCCGAGGGCTGGACGGCCGACGTGGAGCCAGAAATATTCGAGGTGCTCAACAAGCGCACTGACCCCACGTGGCCTACCACGTGGTTTGTGCCGCGCCTCTGCGACAAACCTGCATTCCGCGATGTATATTCGGTGATGAACAACTGGGGGGCAAACCACGGCGCGATAAGCTACGGCCACATAGGCGCCGACCTCATAACGCTTGCATCGATGTTGCGCATACCGGTGTGCATGCACAACGTGGACGAGGACAAGATATTCCGCCCCGCAGCTTGGAACGCCTTTGGCATGGACAAGGAGGGCGCCGACTACAGGGCCTGCGCCACATACGGGCCCATATATAAATGACGGCATGGACCTGCAGGCCTGGCCGCGTAGGTTATGATATTTTGTAAAGTTGATTGTTACGGATTGGGGGCTGCCTCGGCAGCTCCCAATCGCAGTGACGCCCAGCTTGCGCGGAAAGCCGCCACCGCGGCGGGGCGCAGGCAAAACAAATCTTACGACGGAAAGAGAGGATGACATGGAAGGTTACAGAGTGAAGCAATACCAGGAGCCGGTGAAGCGCTACTGCCAGACGCTTGAGCTGCGCGACAACCCGGAGCTGATAGCTGAGTACAGAAAGCGGCACGGGCGGGGCAACGCCTGGCCGGAGATACTGGAGGGAATACGCCGGGTGGGCATACTGGAGATGGAGATATACATACTTGGCACACGGCTCTTCATGATTGTGGAGACACCGCTCGACTTCGATTGGGACGAGGCCATGGCCCGACTGGCCACGTTGCCCCGCCAGCAGGAGTGGGAAGACTATATGGCTGTGTTCCAGCAGGCAGAGGCGGGCGCCTCTTCGGCCGAGAAGTGGCAGCCCATGGAGCGTATGTTCCACCTTTACGAATAGGCATTGCCACATGGCGATGGCAGCGCGCGGCCCAACCGCGAGCAGGGAAGCACTGTAGCCCAATGCTTGGGGCAGCTTGCCAATGAGGACACAAAAAAAGCGTACACCCGATAAAAAACTATCGTTTTATTTGTATAGTTCGCAAAAAAGTTATATTTTTGCAGGCAAATAAACATCAAGCAAACAGCAATGAGTAAGTTGAACGCATCTTTTTACTACTTTTCCTATTTTTACTTTGCAAGGAATTGCGGAGCGGGAAGTTGCGTGTGAATTTCAACTTATGGCAAGATAAAACCAAAGAAAGGTTACAGCCGGAATCCCGCTCCATCAATGATGAGGCGGGATTTCTCGTAAGTGAGAGGACAGAAACAAAACATCATATATAAAAATGAAGAGAGTAGCAATACAAGGATTCGAGGGGTCGTTCCACGACATAGCGGCTCACCAGTACTTCAGCGGCGAACAACTGCAGCTCGTGTGCTGCGCTACGTTCGAGGAAGTGTTTGAGCACCTGAGGAAAGACCCTACGATGATAGGCATGACGGCAATAGAGAACACCATTGCCGGAAGCCTGCTGCACAACTACGAACTGCTGCGCGACTCGGGCATGACTGTTGTGGGGGAGCATAAGCTGCACATATCGCACTGCATCTGCTGCCTGCCCGACGACTCGTGGGAAAGCATAACCGAAATCCATTCGCACCCGGTGGCGCTGATGCAGTGCCGGGAGTTCCTGTCGGGCCATGCCGACAAGAAACTCGTGGAGGGCGACGACACGGCCGGCGCAGCCAAGGACATAGCCGCCAACGGACGCCGAGGCTGGGCCGCCATCTGTAGCTCGGATGCCGCCAAGCTCTACGGCATGAAGATACTTGAAGACCACATAGAGGACAACAAGCACAACTATACACGCTTCCTCGTTTCGTGCAATCCGGGTAAGGCCGACTTCATGCGCCCGCTCGAAAAGGCAGACAAGGCGAGTCTCGTTTTTGCGCTGCCACACGAGGAGGGGTCGTTGTCGCAGGTGCTCAGCATCCTCTCGTTCTACAAGATCAACCTTACAAAGATACAGTCGCTGCCCATCATCGGGCATGAGTGGGAATATTTGTTCTACGTAGACGTGACTTACGACAACCTGACGCGCTACCGCCAAAGCATCGACGCCATAACGCCGCTTACGCGCGAACTTAAAATATTGGGAGAATATCAAGATGGGAAGCAATCAGCATAGCAACGTACAGCCCGCCGACAGGCTAAGCCTGGTGAGCGAGTATTACTTCAGCCGCAAGCTGAAGGAGGTGGCCCGCCTGAATGCCGAGGGCCGGGACATCATAAGCCTGGCCATAGGCAGCCCCGACATGCCGCCGTCGCCGCAGACAGTGGAAAGGCTTTGCGAAGTGGCGCGCCAACCCGACGCGCATGGCTACCAGCCCACCATGGGAACGCCAGAGCTTCGCCGCGCCATGGCAGGCTTCTATAGGCGCTGGTATGGCGTGGAGCTTGACCCCGAGACCGAAATCCTGCCGCTCATAGGCAGCAAGGAGGGTATACTGCACGTTACGCTGGCCTTCGTGAACCCAGGCGAGGAGGTGCTCGTGCCAAACCCTGGCTACCCCACGTACACATCGCTGAGCAAGCTGCTCGGCGCCAAGGTCGTGAACTATGACCTCCGTGGGTCTGACGGATGGCAGCCCGATTTTGACCGGTTGGAACAGATGGACCTCAGCCGCGTAAAGCTCATGTGGACGAACTACCCCAATATGCCCACCGGTGGCAACGCCCGCATGGAGACTTACGAGCGCCTCGTAAGCTTTGCCCGCCGCCATTCGATTGTCGTGGTGAACGACAACCCTTATTCGTTCATACTCAACGAGCACCCCATATCACTGTTGCAAGTGCCGGGGGCTAAGGAGTGCTGCATAGAGTTCAACTCTATGTCCAAGAGCCACAATATGCCCGGGTGGCGCGTGGGGCAGTGCTCAAGCAACGCTACATTCATCAGCTGGATACTGAAGGTGAAGAGCAACATCGACAGCGGAACGTTCAGGGGCATTCAGCTTGCTGCCGCAGTGGCATACGACAATGATGCAGAGTGGCACAGGCAGGCCAACGTGGAAACCTATCGCCGGCGCAGGGGCATAGCGGAGGCTATAATGACCGCGCTGGGCTGCACGTTCGACCACTCTCAGGTGGGTATGTTCCTTTGGGGGCGCATCCCTGACGGGTATGGCGATGCCGAGGAACTGACTGAGCGTGTGCTCCACGAGGCACGTGTGTTCATCACGCCGGGATTTATCTTTGGGTCGAACGGGCGCCGCTACATCCGCATATCGCTCTGCGCCAAGGAAGAAAAACTGCGTGAGGCTTTGGGCCGCGTTGAGGCCATGATGGCCGGTGGCAAGGCTTGATTGGCGCAGCTTGCCGATTAATCATGTAATTAACAATAAAACGATATTTGATTATGGAACTCGAATTGGAACCACTGAAACTCCCGAACGACGCCGAACGGCCGTTTGTCATCGCCGGGCCTTGCTCCGCTGAGACCGAAGAGCAAGTGATGGAAACCGCAAGGCAGCTTGCCATGAAAGGCTGCCGGATGTTCCGTGCCGGGGTGTGGAAGCCCCGCACCAAGCCCGGAGGCTTTGAGGGCAATGGCGAAAAGGCGTTGCCATGGCTCAACCGTGTGCAGAAGGAAACTGGCATGCTCGTGGCCACAGAGGTGGCCACGCCTGAGCACATAGAGCTTGCCTTGAAGTATGGCATCGACATATTGTGGGTAGGGGCGCGCACTTCGGCCAACCCGTTTGCCATGCAGGCCATGGCCGATGCACTTCGGGGAGTTGACATACCTGTGTTTGTGAAGAACCCGGTAAACCCCGACCTTGAGCTGTGGATAGGGGCAATGGAGCGCATCAACCAGGCAGGCATCAAGCGTATGGCGGCCGTTCACCGTGGCTTTTCAAGCTATGACAAGAAGATTTACCGCAACCTGCCCATGTGGCAGATACCAATCGAGCTTCACAGGCGCATCCCAGACCTGCCGATGATATGCGACCCGAGCCATATCGGAGGCCGTAGGGAACTCATCGCCCCGCTGTGCCAGCAGGCGCTTGACCTCGGTTTCGACGGGCTTTTGATTGAGAGCCACTGCGATCCTGACAAGGCATGGAGCGATGCAAAGCAGCAGGTTACGCCTGATGTGCTCGACTACATACTCAGTTTGCTCGTCGTTCGCAGCGAAACAAACACCACCGAGGGCATAACAGTGCTGCGCAAGCAGATTGACGAACTTGACAACCAGCTCATGGAACTGCTTGCCAAGCGTATGCGCGTGTGCCGCGAGATAGGCCAGTATAAGAAGGAACACAACATGACAGTGCTGCAGTCGGCCCGTTATAGCGAGATTCTCGACAAGCGCGGGGCGCAGGGCGCGCTCTGCGGCATGAGCCCGGACTTTGTCACGAATGTGTTTGAGCTTATCCATGGCGAGTCTGTGAGACAGCAGATGGAAATAATAAACAAGTGAGAGACTAAGGTTAAAAATAAAAGGAATGTGCAATATAGGCTCGCTTGCAGGCTATGCGGAGCGTGCTCGTTGTGGCGGCGGAAGCTTCAGTTACATTGCAAACCAATGGTAATTGGGCAAAGCACACCATGCGATGCACATTCTTTTAATTTTTTAATTCTTGATTTTTAATTCATTGTGTTATGAGGATATTGGTAATGGGCGCAGGCAAGATGGGGAGCTTTTTCCTCGATTTGCTGAGCTTTGAGCACGAAATGGCGGTGTATGAGAAAGACCCCTTGAGGATGCGCTTTACATACAACTGCCGCCGCTTCACGTCGCTTGACGAGGTTCGGGAGTTCAAGCCGGAACTTGTTATTAATGCCGTGACGGTGAAGTACACCATCGCTGCTTTCAAGGAAATTATTCCTTGCCTGCCTGCAGAGTGCATAGTGAGCGACATAGCGTCGGTGAAGACGGGTCTCAGGGATTTCTACCAGCAGTGTGGGCATCCTTATGTATCAACGCACCCTATGTTCGGCCCCACATTTGCCAACCTGCAACAGCTCAGCGAGGAGAATGCTATCGTGATAAGCGAAGGCGACTATATGGGGCGAATTTTTTTCAAGGACCTTTATCGCAGGCTCGGACTGAGTGTATATGAGTACACTTTCGAAGAGCATGACCGCACCGTTGCTTATTCGCTTAGCATCCCGTTTGTGAGCACTTTCGTCTTTGCCGCAGTCATGAAGCATCAGGACGCGCCCGGCACAACCTTCAAGCGACACATGAATATAGCCAAGGGGGTGCTCGGCGAGGATGATTACCTGCTTCAGGAGATACTTTTCAACCCCTACACTGCGGGCCAGGTGGAGCGCATCATGGGCGAGATGAAGGAACTGCTTGGCATAATAGAGCAAAAGGATGCCAAGGCGATGAAAGCTTACCTGACAAAGATTCGTAATAATATGAAAAAGGATTTGGACAGGCAGTGAGCCTTTCCGTGTTGGCATGAAGTTTGATGTAAATATGAAAAACGTAATAATATGGCAGCAGGCAAATGGATAGGGGGCATCCTTGGATGGATGGCCGGAGGACCGCTCGGTGCATTGGCCGGTGTGGCAATAGGGGCAATGTTTGACTATGGCATCGACTCGGTGAACACCAATGGCTCTGACGGCACTTCTTCATTCAGCGGCGTGTATGGCGACCGCAATGGTTATGAGGGGCAGCGCAACAGCTTCCTCTTTGCCATGTTGGTGCTGGTGTCGTACATAATAAAGGCAGATGGTCGAGTGATGCACTCGGAGATGGAGCTTGTGCGCCGCTTCTTGCGCAGCAACTTTGGCGATGTGGCGGCGCGGCAGGGCGACGACATACTCCACAGGCTGTTTGAGGAGCATAAGCGCAGCGGCAACGCAACTTTCCGCAACACTGTGGCTGATTGTTGTGCGCAGATATCTGCCAACATGGATTATTCACAGCGGTTGCAGTTGCTCAATCTCCTGGTGCTTGTGGCCAAGGCCGATGGAACTGTTGTCGCCGAGGAGGTGGATGCGATAAGGGAGTGCGCTGCATGGATGCGCATGGCATCCACCGACGTAGACTCAATGCTAAATCTTGGTGGTGACAGCCTTGAGGCTGCCTACAAGGTGCTCGGTGTGCCGCCTACAGCCACTGATGATGAGGTGCGCCGCGCTTACCGCAAGCTGGCGCTCCAGCATCATCCCGACCGCGTGGCCACGCTTGGTGAGGACATCCGCAAGGCTGCCGAGAAGAAATTCCAGGAAATCAACGACGCCAAAGAGCGCATTTACAAAGCCCGGGGATTATGAATCCCTGGCTTTTTTCTGGCGCAAAAGCACGCTGTTGCGCCCTGACTGGATTCTTGTCTTTGCACGTTGTTGCACAGCAATGGTTTGTATGGTGCGCAGCCCTTTGCTGTCTGGCGTAGTGGTCACAGCTCAGCGGTTGCGTCCGAATGCGTCGCGCAAGGTGAAGTAAGCCCATTCCTGCATTAGGAAAAGCCTCCACGTGGGCATCGGCCAGTGCCCTGGCTTGCGTGAAAGCGATGTAGGCAGTGCTGCCCTGTCGATGTCGCGCCATGCCTTTTCCATTTCGGCCATACCGAAAGCGCGTTCGTTAGGCGTAAGCTCCTTGCCGTGGCAATGGTAAAACATATATGCGTCAATCAGGTTGAGCCAGCGTTGAGATTCATATCCAGCAATCACTTCATTGTCAACGCCCATCGTTTCCATTTGCTTTTTCATGCTAACGTCGGCCCGCAGCCTGTCGAAACGCTTCGCGCTGACGGCGTGCGTGGCCGACTGTCCATGCTGCAGGTAGTGGTATTGCCCGCCGCACCTCCCCACCTTGCGCGAGGCAAGGTAGTGCAGCCTCGTGGTATTGTCGTCGCTGTAGAGCCGGCAGCTCTCGTCGTATGGGTATCGTTTGTGTATCTCCGCCCTTGTCATGTAAATGCCGTGTATTCTCCATGTGAGGCTCAGTCGGAAAGCCTCTTCGCCGGGCAGCGTTGTGAAGTCAGGCATGGGGTAATGTTCCGACCTTGTTCCATGTTCCATCACCACATCAAAGAGCACACAGTCTGTATCTCCGCACTTGTGAAACTCGGCCACTGCCAATTCGATGGCGTTTGGCGATAACCAGTCATCGGCATCCAACATACACACGTATTCTCCCGTTGCCACGGCCAGTCCGGCGTTGCGGGCGTGGGCCTGCCCGCCGTTCTCGGGCAGGTGTATGGTGTGGAAACGGCAGTCTCGGGCAGCGTATCCGTCGAGAATGTCAGGCGTGTTGTCAGTCGAGGCATCGTCGATGCATATCACCTCAATGTCGGTGTGTGTCTGCCTGGCAAGTGAGTCGAGGCCCCTTGCAATGAACTCCCCGGCGTTGTAAGCCGCCATAAGCACTGTTACTTTATCCATGGCGGTGCAAATATTTCTGTATCAGCTTGTTCCAGAGCGATGTCTTTTTGTGCAGTATGTATACCGATGCGGCGGCGCTGGTGGCTATGACAGCGGCGCCGAGGAGGATGTAGAGCCACCGGCAATCCACGAAAGTCACTGCATAGGCCATGAACCCAAGCGGCAGTTGCAGCAGGGCATAGCGACACACCTGGCTCGATGCTGAGTAATGATAGCGCAGGTGGGCGTAGACGTATATCATGCAGAGGTCGAGTGCGTATGAGGCGGTGAGCGCGAAGCCCGTTCCAAGCAGTCCCCAGTGGTTATAGCCCACGATTACCAGGCCTACGAGCAGTGCATCGTAGGCTGTCTCAAGCAGGAAGTAGGCCACCGAGTCGCCTCGTGCCAGTGTAACGTAAGCTATGGGGAGAGTCATCGCCTTGAAGTACATCGACAGCGCGGCCACCTGCGCCATGGCCACCACCGGGGCGAAGCTGTGGCTATAGAGCAGCGGCATGAGCACGGGCAGTGCCAGCACAAGGAACGTAAGCATGGGTGAAATGATGAGCAGCGACACCTCTATCTGGCGGTTCACCATCAGGTTTGTTGCTGCAATGTCGCCATTTACCGACGACACTCGAGGGAAATAGTCGGTTTCCATGGCTGTGAACACCATTCCAGCGTAGGTTATCGTGAGCACGTAGCCGGCATTGTAAAAGCCCACGAAGTCAAGTCCGGCGCTCACATTTAGGAATGACCGAATCACCATTTCAGCCCCGCTGCCCATTATGCCCGTTAGCACGAAAGCCACCCCGAGCCTCACCATAGGTGTGCCTTCGCCTATTGAGCTTCGGCATCCTCTTAGGTTGAGCGGGTAGTAATGGTATGAGCGCATCACGGTGAAGGCCATGTCGGCCAGAGCCACGAGCAGCAGCACAGGCACTATGCCTCTCGTGCCGAAGAAGAAATATATCGGAACAGATATGAAGAGTGCGGCAAACACCGAGCACACTTGTATCGAGGCCAGTGCGCGCAGTTTGCGCGCGCCTTTCAGTATGGCCGTTTCGCCGCCGGTTATGGCCAGCATCCCCACCACCGGCGCAAGCAGGATGAACTCTATTGTGTGGTCGCCCCACGAAAAGGAGTAGTTGCTAAGCACAGGGCCGAGCATGGCGCAGAGCAGTATGCCGAGCAAGGCTGTGATTAGGCACCACGTCCTGACCACCTTTATGTAGTGGGCAATGCGTTCCTCGTCGCCGCTGTCGAATATCTCAGAGATATGCTTCACCGCGCTGAACGAGATGCCGAGGCTCGTTGCCTGCGACATGAACGTGATTGTGGAGTTGAGCAGCGACACAAGCCCCATGCCCGACGGGCCGAGCAGCAGGGCCACCAGCTTGTTGCGTACAAGCCCGATGACGATGTTGAGGCCCTGCACACTGCCGAATATCCCCGTGTATTTCAGCACGTGGCTGTAGCTTGTCTTTGATTCAGTGTCGCCCATCTACTTATTCAACGTATCATTCAGCGTTTTATTATGCCTGCGCGGCGTCGTGCCTTGTCGGCCATTGTGGAGTCCGCTTATTTTTCAGTTATTCCGGCTTCAAGCCACCGTTCTGCTATCTCGGCAGCATCCTTTGTGGCCGTGCATCCGTCGATGCCATATTCTTTCATGAGCAGCCGCGCAAGCTCTTCGGTGGAAAATTCCTTGTCTTCCACGGCTTTCCAAAGGAATGCAGCACTTTCGTTCATGCTTATCACCTTGCTGAAGTCAATGTTCTCGCGGCCTTCAGCCACGATTATGCTCTCTCCGCATACTGTGCGGAGGTTGAATCCCGGTTTTGTCTTCATCTTTGTCGTTTAGCTGATAATAGTCTGTGGATGGCCAGCAGATACCTGCGGGCGGGGCGCAACCGCATCCACAGTGCAGAATAAGCGCGCCATTTAAAGCCGCTTGTGGGTTCAAGCTTGCTGCGGCCTTTGCGGTAGAAGCCGGTTGCCACGGCCTTTATGCTGCCCGCAGGGCAACTTTCGGTTGTCAGGTTCCCGTCGCCCTGCAGTATGGTGTGGCCTTTCATTACTGCTACTATTCGGTGGAGCACATAGCAGCCAGGTGCTATTTCCGCCAGCACCACGTCGCCCTTGCGCGGAGTGCCGGGTGCGGCGAGCACGGCCTTGTCGCGCCTGTCCTCGAGGAAAGGGCGCATGCTGAAGCCGCGCAGTGGCAGGGTGACGGTGTGGCCTTCGCCTATTAGCCTCACGACTTCTGCCAGGAACGCAGCGTTTTCCACCAGTTTTGTGCTTATCTTGCTATCGTGTCGTGGCATAGTAAGGCGGCCTCCGCGTTTGGGAGGCAGTGGAGATTGTATATAGGTGTTGTCTCTACGATGCGGGTTATCGTGTCGCAGGTACTGTTGAAAACGGCCTTGTCCCATTTCATCGATGAGCACGAAGGCAACAGCGAAGCGAAAGCCTGCGCTGGCGTAAGCCGTTCAATCGAGTTGCTTCCGGCCCTGCTTATGCGTGTTATGGCCCCTATTGTCGCACTTGCGTTGCGGTAGCATGGTGTCTTGCCGCTCCATGGTGAGCCGTAGGCCACGGGCTTCCCGTCAATGATGCGTATCACTGGGTTGTCGTCGTTTAGCAGCTCGGTGCCGGGGATATGTCTCTGCCATAGGGCGGAGTGCGTGCTCTTGCCCGTTCCGCTGCGCGCAATGAAAGGGTAGGCGTGGCCGCTGTTGATTATGCACGAGGCGTGCATGAGCACAGCCCCATGGTCTGCTGCCGCGAAAGCGAATGCCATCATGAGCGCATTGTTAAGCCCGAATGAGCGCATGGCTGTTGTTCCGCTGAGCGCGCACTTGCATTCTGTGAAGTTGCTGCTGGTCTCCAGTAGGCAGCATTGCCGCCCGTTGGTGTCGCTTATGGCAAACTGGTAGCCCCCGTCCGCCAATTGGCAAACGAGGGTGTGTCCGTTGCCTGTGTCGCAGTCCATTGCCGCCTGAGGCTCAGTGGCTTGGCGCAAAGAGTCGGTCACGCGCATCGTAAGCAGGGGTTTCGTGTCGGCAGTCTCGGCGCAGAATGCCCCGAACGTAGGCAACAACCCTTTGGCAAGGGCATGCTCGCCCTCGCCGCTGAGGCATATCTTGAATCCTGCAATGCTGAAGTACATCTGTTCATTCCCTCCCTGCTGGCCTTGGCTCTGCCGGCATGGCCCTTCCGCGCCTCACTCTAAGGCCTTTTGGCTATTGCGCAGTGGGTGCTTGAACCACCTTGTCGCCAATCTCGTAGCTCATGTCGATAGGCAGGAACTTGAAGTCGCTCTCGTTTATGAACCTCACGTCATACATGCCCTTGCTCTTATCGATGTAAAGCTTCTTCATCTTGGCGTACTTCTTTTCGGCATCTTTCCTTGTGCGTCCATACACCACTAGGCAAGTGCGGTTGTGCTCTTGCCTCTTGTCGGCCAGGAAATTCTTGAGCTGGTACGAGTAGTTGTCGCGTCCGAGCAGGAATTTTGTCTTTGTGTCTATCCACGCGCTGTCCACCTTTTGCACATCGGTGAAGTACACCACCGAGTCGGTGAAAGAAGCCGAGAATCCGAAAATGTAGATGCTGGGCACAGCCTTGCCCTTTGCGCTCACGTCGGCTGCTGCCATTGCCATTGTGGCGAGCAGCGTTGCCAAAGCGTACCTAAAAAGTTTCATCTCTTGGTTGGTTATTGTCCTAAATATGCTTTGAGTATTTTGTTCTTTGTGCTGTTGCGCAGCCGCCTTATGGCCTTTTCCTTTATCTGCCTCACCCGTTCGCGTGTCAGGCCATATTTCGTGCCTATCTCGTCGAGCGTCATCTCTGGTTGGTTTATGCCGAAGAAAGCCTCGATTACGTTGCGCTCCCGTTCGTTCAGCCCTTGCAGCGCGGTGTTTATTTCTGCGCGCAGCGATTCGAGCACCAGCGAGTTGTCTGCCATGGGCGAGTCGTTGTTCACGAGTACGTCGAGCAGGCTGTTGTCCTCTCCGTCGGCAAACGGCGCGTCCACCGACACGTGCCTGCTGTTTATCTTCAGCGCATCGTCTATCTTGTCCTCGGGCAGGTCAACCTTCTCTGATATTTCCTCGATTGACGGCTTGCGCTCGTTTTCCTGCTCGAATTTGTTGAGCACCTTGTTTATCTTGTTCACCGAGCCTACCTGGTTTAGCGGCAGCCTTACTATGCGGCTCTGCTCTGCGATGGCCTGCAGTATGCTCTGCCTTATCCACCATACGGCGTAGGATATGAACTTGAAGCCGCGCGTCTCGTCGAACTTCTCGGCTGCCTTTATCAGCCCCACGTTGCCCTCGTTTATGAGGTCGGGCAGGCTCAGCCCCTGGTTCTGGTATTGCTTGGCCACAGATACAACAAACCTTAGGTTTGCCCTCGTGAGCTTTTCAAGGGCCTTGCGGTCGCCTTTCTTTATCCTTTGGGCCAGTTCCACCTCCTCTTCGACGGACACAAGTTCTTCTCTCCCAATCTCTTGCAAGTATTTGTCAAGGGATGCGCTTTCACGATTGGTTATAGATTTGTTTATTTTCAGCTGTCTCATCGGAAGGTGGGTTTATAGTTATTTGCAAAGATAGTGTTTTTTGACCATAGGGCAAAATCTTTTCATGAAAACTTTCGGCCGTTTCATTTTATGAATGTCCAAGGAAGACGTGAGCGTCTGCAAGCAGGCCATATACAACCACGTCCATGCTGACATGACGTGGAAACTTGCGAAGCACATGCCACATGAGCTGAAGTACAACAAACGCGCGAGGCCACACCGCCCGACCAGAGCGACCAACATCGCCAACCGCACCAGCATCCAAGAACGACCAGCCGAGGCCAATGGCAAACGCTTCGGTGACTGGGAATAGACACGATTGTGGACGCGCATGGCCATGCCATCCTCATACTGATGGAGCGCTCCACTAATTTCATCCTCATTGAGAGGCCTTCTTCCCCCGCTGGCAATGCGGCTGCAAGCTCATAGGCATTAGGCCTACTGGTAGGCAGCAGGGTGCCATTGGCCGTGATTCGAGTGAGTGTGTGGTATATAGTTTCTCGCTCAAGTAATCGGCGATTGCCATTGGCTGTGCAGGCATGTAGCATTTGGCGTTTTTACGATGTGTTGTCATGCTTCCCCTCCGTTGTGGTTTAAGGTACGGGTATAAAAACTTAAATGAATGCAAAAGGGTGAGGGCTGATTTTCAGCCCTCACCCTTTTGCATTTGCTCAATTGGCCAGCCGCAGCTTACTCGTCTTGCAGCGGCACGGCGAAGTAAGCCTTCTTGCCGGTTGGGTAGATGCCCTGGATGTAGAGCACAGGCTCCTTGCTTGTTGAGGCATCCTTTACGGCCTTTTGCAGGTCGTCGATGGTGCTGATGGTCTCGTCGTTCACCTTCTGTATGATGAATCCGCGGCTTATGCCGGCGTCTTTCAGCCTACCGTTGTTCACCTTAAGCACCTCAAGGCCGTAGTTGATGTCGAGCTGGCGCTTCTGCGCGTCGGTCACCTCGCGGAAGTTTGCTCCGAGCACGTCGAGGTCAGCGTGCTTCACCACGCTCACCGTGCCTTGCTCGTTCTTCAGCGTCACGGTCTCGGTGCGCTTCTTCTTCTCGTGCAGGAAGGTTATCGAAATCTTGTCGCCCGGCTTCTTCCTTGCAATGATTTCCTGAAGCTCGGCCATCTTGGTCACCTTCTCGCCGTCAACGGCCACGATTACGTCGCCCTCCTTTATCCCGGCGTCGGCTGCGGCCCCGTCCTCAAGCACCTTGGCCACGTATATGCCCTCCATGGTGCCAAGGTCTATGTCCTTGCCCTGGTCCTTTTGGCTGTCCACGTAGTCCTTCACGTTGCCGCCCTGTATGCCAACCCAGGCGCGCTGCACGGTGCCATACTTCTTGAGGTCGTCCACCACCTTGTTCATGATGGTGGTAGGTATGGCGAAGCCGTAGCCGCTGTACGAGCCGGTTTGCGAGTAGAGCATGGCGTTGATGCCCACCAGCTCGCCGCGCGTGTTGACCAGTGCGCCGCCCGAGTTGCCGGCGTTGATGGCAGCGTCGGTCTGTATGAACGACTCCACGCTGTTGGCGCCGAGCGAGCGAGCCTTTGCGCTCACGATGCCTGCGGTCACCGTGTTGTTCAGTCCGAGCGGGTTGCCCACAGCCAGCACCCATTCGCCCACCTTGATGTCGTCGCTGTTGGCTATCACGATGGCGGGCAGGTTCTTGCCGTCTATCTTTATGAGGGCCAGGTCGGTGGTCTTGTCGGTGCCTATTATGCGCGCCGAGTACTCCGAGTTGTCGTTCAGCGTCACGGTAAGCTCGTCGGCACCGTCAACCACGTGGTTGTTCGTCACGATGTATCCGTCGGCCGATATTATCACGCCCGAACCGGTGGCAGTCTTCTTCGGGGTCTGCACTTGTCGCTTCTGCGTGCCTCCGTTGCCGCGCCCGAAGAAGCCTCCGAACGGGTCGAAGAAGAAGTCGCTGAACGGGTCGCTCTGCACGTCGATGGTCTTCACCTTGCTGTTCTGCACATATTTTATGTGGACAACCGACGGCAGGGCCTTCTCTGCGGCGTAGGTAAGGTCTACGGGCTGGCCGGCTGGAGCCGGCGTGGCAGGAGCCGGGGATGCGGCGCAAGCCTTGCTGAACGCCGCAACCGAGAATACGAGTGCCACCAGGCACATTGCCGGCAGCAGGTAATTGATTACTTTTTTCATTCGTCTATCCATTTGTGTTCATTAAAATGTTCGTTTTGACGTGTGCAAATATAGACGCAAAAAATGTAAAACTGACACTTTGTCGCTTACTTTTGTCCGAATTTAACACTTGAAATTTGCAGCTTAACGCCAGTTTGCGCTTTGGAAATGAAGGCTGAAAAAAACTAAATGCCCACTGGGATAGATGCATTTTTGCCATGTGTGCTAGCGTCGCGTGCCGGTCTTGTTGCGCCATGGCCACACCTGCCAACCTGTCGTATTTTGTTTTGCCTGACGCCCATCCCGCTTTAACGGTGCTAATTGCGATGTGTGAAAAAGCATTTGTCCTCTAACTCCCTCTAACTCCTTCTAACTCCTTCTAACTCCCTCTAACTCCTCGTAACTCCCCCTAACTCCTTTTTAACTCCTTTGTCCAAATGTCTTTATGCAAACGTTTTCTTTCACAAAAAGCTATGCAGGGGTACACCGATGGCATAAAAACACTACCTTTGCACCGCAGAACAACCAATAACGACATAACACACCATTATGGAAAGAACATGGAGATGGTTTGGCAAGAACGACAAGATAACCCTTGCCATGCTAAGGCAGATAGGTGTGCAGGGCATAGTGACCGCCCTGCACGACGTGCCTAACGGCGAAGTGTGGACGCGCGAGCGCATAGGCGACCTGCGCAAGTACATCGAGAGCTACGGCCTCAGGTGGTCGGTAGTGGAGAGCCTGCCCGTGAGCGAGGCCATAAAGTACGCCGGGCCCGAGCGCGACAGACTCATAGACAACTACAAGGAGAGCCTCAGGAACCTTGCGCTCGAGGGCATACACACGGTGTGCTACAACTTCATGCCCGTGCTCGACTGGGCCCGCACCGACCTTGCCCACCCCAATCCCAACGGCACAACCAACCTTTACTTTTCTCGCGCGCAGTTCGCTTATTTCGACATCTGCATACTTAAGCGCGACGGGGCCGAGCAAGACTGGTCCGCCGACGTGCTTGCCGAGGTGGAGAAGCTGAAGCAAGCGATGACCGCCGATGACGACCACAAGCTCGTGGAAAACATCATAGTGAAGACGCAGGGCTTCGTGAGCGGCAACATAAAGGAGGACGACGAGCACCCCGTGGAGCTGTTCCGCCAGCTGCTCAGCCTTTATAAGGGCATCACCAAGGAGCAGCTGCGCGAGAACCTGCGCTACTTCCTTGCGGCCATCATGCCCACCTGCGATGAGTACGACATGCGTATGTGCGTACACCCCGACGACCCGCCATTCCCCATCCTCGGACTTCCGCGCATCGTTACGTGCGACGAGGACATCAGCTGGTTCCTCAATGCGGTCGACAACTCCCACAACGGCCTCACTTTCTGCGCCGGCTCGCTCTCGGCCGGGGCGCACAACGACGTGGTGGAGCTGGCCCGCAAGTACGCCGGGCGCACCTGGTTCGTCCACCTGCGCTCCTGCCACGTGTTCCCCAACGGCGACTTCACAGAGGCTTCCCACCTCGGCGGGCGCGCCGACGTAATAGAGCTGGCGCGCATCTTCGAGAAAACCAACCCCTCGCTGCCCATGCGCGTGGACCACGGCATGACCATGCTGGGCGACGAGGCCCGTGGCTACAACGCAGGCTACAGCTTCCTTGGGCGAATGTTTGCGCTGGGGCAGGTGCAGGGCATACTGGCCACGGTAGACCGCGAGCTGGGCATTGACTACAAGCAGCCGGGCTTCTTTGAGTGAGGCGCGGCTATCGGGCATTGCGTAGGGGCGCGGCGCGCCGCGTCCCTGTCTGTAAGGTTTGGGTTAAATCAATAAGTTAACAACAATAAACAATGAAGAATCTTTTCGACATAAACGGCTACGTGGTAGCCATAACCGGCGGCACGGGTGTGCTGGGGCGCACCATCGCCAAGTACCTGGCACTCAACGGCGCCAGCGTCATAATCCTTGGGCGCAAGGACGAGGTGGGCCGCGCCATCGTGGCCGACATAGAGCAGGCCGGGGGCCGCTGCGAGTTCATGAAGACCGACGTGATGAACCAGGAGGTGGTGCAGGCCAACTGCGACGCCATCGTGGCCAAGCATGGGCGCGTGGACACGCTGCTCAACGCCGCCGGGGGCAACATGGCAGGGGCTACGATAGGCCCCGACCAGAACTTTTTCGACCTCGATGCGCGCCAGTTCCAAACGGTGCTGGAGCTTAACCTCACCGGCACGGTAATACCCACGCAGGTGTTCCTGAAGCCAATGGTGGACCAGGGGCGCGGCTCGGTCATCAACTTCTCGTCCATGGCGGCATTCCGCCCCATGACGCGCGTGTGCGGCTATGCTGCCGCCAAGGCAGGCATAAGCAACTTCACGGCCTTCATGGCCACCGAGTGCGCCAAGAAGTTTGGCGAGGGCATCCGCGTAAACGCCATAGCCCCGGGCTTCTTCATAACGGAGCAAAACCGCTCGCTGCTCACTAATCCCGACGGGTCGTACACGCAGCGCGGGCAAGACGTTATCCGCCAGACTCCCTTTGGCCGCATGGGCGAGCCTGAAGAGCTGTGCGGCACCATCCATTACCTCATGAGCGACGCCGCCAAGTTCGTCACCGGCACGGTGGCCGTGGTCGACGGGGGCTTCAATGCCTTTGCCATGTAGGCGGCCGTGGGCGAGTTTGTAGTGTGGTAATATAATATTACAAAAAGCCTTCCATAGGCATCCGTGCGCCGCCTTGGCGCGCCAAACGGGTCGTTTCGCATTGCCGAACGGCCCGTTTTGTCGTCTTATACGGGCTGTTTTGCATTGTAAAACAGCACCTGTTGCAAGTGCTTGGCTGCCAAGGGGTTGCACGGAATGTTCCAGTTTTTGAAATATTATTACACACCCTGCGCCCCGACATGGCCTTTCCCAGCTTGCGCCTGCTCCCGCCGGTGGCGGCAGCGGCCTAAGTACGTGCGTGCAGGCGGGCTGTTGTCGCGGCTCAGCCCGCCGCCCCGGCAGGTCAATAATAGCCCCGGCAATGTCAAATTTTTCACCCCTCGCCGCGCCAGTTTATCTTTTTTTATATAACTTTGCACCTCAAACAATATAATAGGTTTTAAAGTTCCATATTATGCTTACACTCAAACTCATCACTGAGGAAACGGATCGCGTTATCCGCGGACTTGAAAAGAAGCACTTCGACGGTGCCAGGGAAGCAATAGAGAAGGTGATTGCCATAGACAAGGCCCGCCGCGAAGCACAGCAGAAGTCTGACCGCACAAAGCAGGAAGCCAAGCAGATGGCCGCCCGCATAGGTGACCTCATGAAGCAGGGAAAGAAGGACGAAGCCGACGAGATAAAGGCCAAGGTGGCTGTGATAAAGCAGGAAGACAAGGCACTGCAGGAGACGATGGAGAACGCAGAGCGCGAACTGCACGACCTGCTCTGCACCATCCCCAACGTGCCTAACGACGACGTGCCAGAGGGAAAGGACGCCTCGGACAACGTGGTGGTCAAGGAGGGCGGCCCCATGCCCTGCCTGCCGGAGGATGCACTGTGCCACTGGGACCTCTGCAAGAAGTATAACCTCATCGACTTCGACCTCGGGGTGAAAATCACCGGGGCAGGGTTCCCCATCTACATAGGCAAGATGGCACGCCTGCAGCGCGCCCTCGAGGCTTTCTTCCTTGAGGAGGCGCGCAAGAGCGGCTACCTTGAGGTGCAGCCGCCATACGTGGTGAACGAGGCGTCGGGCTACGGCACGGGCCAGCTGCCCGACAAGGAGGGGCAGATGTATCACTGCAACCTCGACAACCTTTACCTGATACCTACGGCCGAGGTGCCTGTCACCAACATCTTCCGCGACGTCATCCTCGACGAGAAAGACCTGCCTATAAAGCGCACTGCCTACTCGGCGTGCTTCCGCCGCGAGGCCGGCTCCTACGGCAAGGACGTGCGCGGGCTCAACCGCCTGCACCAGTTCGACAAGGTGGAGATAGTGCGCATCGACACGCCGCAGCACTCATACGAGAGCCTGCGCGAGATGCTCGACCACGTGGAGGGCCTGCTCGTTAAGCTGGAGCTGCCTTACCACATACTGCGCCTGTGCGGAGGCGACATGAGCTTCACCTCTGCCATCTGCTACGACTTTGAGGTGTGGAGCGCGGCGCAGAAGCGCTGGCTCGAGGTTTCGTCGGTGTCGAACTTCGAGAGCTACCAGGCCAACCGCTTGAAGTGCCGCTACCGCCACGCCGACGACAAGAAGATAGAACTTTGCCACACGCTCAACGGCTCGGCGCTGGCCCTGCCGCGCATTGTGGCCGCCATCATCGAGAACAACCAGACGCCCGAGGGCATAAGGGTGCCTAAGTGCCTCGTGCCTTACTGCGGCTTCGAGATGCTCGACGACAAGAACTTCTAAACGGCTCCGCAAAGCCCTGCGGCACACCATCGGGCGCGCCGCAGGGCTTTTGCTATGCGGCCATGCGCCATGGCACACAATGATCTTAAAACTAAGCAAATGAACAGAATCATACGCAAGGAACAGTTCTCGGAGAACGTGTTTCTCTTCGAGATTGAGGCTCCGCTGATAGCCCGAAGCCGCAAGGCGGGCAACTTTGTCATCGTGAGGGTGGGGCCGAAGGGCGAGCGAGTGCCGCTCACCATCGCCGACGCCGACCCGGCCCGGGGCACCATAACCATCGTGGTGCAGCGCGTGGGCCTCTCGTCGGTGAAGCTCTGCAACCTCGGCGAGGGCGACTTCATAACCGATGTGGTAGGCCCGCTGGGCAACCCCACGCGCATAGAGAACTTTGGCACCGTGCTCTGCGCGGGCGGGGGAGTGGGCATAGCCCCCATGCTTCCCATAATAAAGGCATTGAAGGCCGCCGGCAACCGTGTGCTGTCGGTGCTCGCCGGCCGCACCAAGGAGCTGATAATCCTTGAGAACGAAGTGCGCAAGCACAGCGACGTGACGCTCGTGATGACCGACGATGGCTCCTACGGCGAGAAGGGCGTGGTTACCGTGGGCATGGAGAAGCTCATCGAGCAGGAGCACATTGACAAGGCGTTTGCCATAGGCCCGCCCATAATGATGAAGTTCTGCTGCCTGCTTACGCAGAAGTATGGCATACCTACCGACGTGTCGCTCAACACGATAATGGTGGACGGAACGGGCATGTGCGGTGCCTGCCGCCTCACCATCGGCGGCAAGACCAAGTTCGTTTGCATCGATGGGCCTGAGTTCGACGGCGCGCTTGTCGACTGGGACGAGATGTTAAAGCGCATGGGTACGTTCAAGCGGGCCGAGAAAGAGGAGATGGAGCACTTCGAGGATCACCTCGACAAGGTGCAGGCTAAGCCTTCTGCCGCTGCCGTGGCCGCCCCCGAGGGTGCTGTCGTGGCGACAGATGAGCCTGTGGGGGAGCTTACCGACCGCAACGCCGAGTGGCGCAAGGAGCTGCGCAAGGCCATGAAGCCCAAGGAGCGCACGGCGATAGGGCGCGTGGTGATGCCCGAGCTGGCCCCCGACTACCGCGCCACCACGCGCACCGAAGAGGTGAACAAGGGCCTTACCAAGGAGATGGCGATGACCGAGGCCAAGCGTTGCCTCGACTGCGCCAAGCCCACCTGCGTGGAGGGATGCCCCGTGGGCATAGACATTCCGTCGTTCATAAAGAACATAGAGCGCGGCAATGTGCTCGCAGCCGCCAAGGTGCTTAAGCTCACTTCGTCGCTGCCTGCCGTCTGCGGCCGCGTATGCCCGCAGGAGAAGCAGTGCGAGAGCCGCTGCATCCACCTTAAGATGGGCGAGCCGGCTGTGGCCATAGGCTATCTTGAACGCTTCGCAGCCGACTACGAGAGGGAGAGCGGCAGTGTGTCGCTGCCTGCCATCGCCCCTGCCAACGGCATCAAGGTGGCTGTGGTAGGCTCAGGCCCGGCTGGCCTCAGCTTTGCCGGCGACATGGCGAAGAGGGGTTACGACGTTCACGTATTCGAGGCTTTGCACGAAATCGGCGGCGTGCTGAAGTATGGCATACCCGAGTTCAGGCTGCCCAACAGAATCGTCGACGTTGAGATAGACAACCTTAGGCGCATGGGTGTGCACTTCCAGACCGACTGCGTCGTGGGGAGGACCATCTCTGTGGAGCAGCTCGAGGATGAGGGATTCAAGGGAATATTCGTTGGCTCGGGCGCGGGCCTGCCCAATTTCATGGGCATCCCGGGCGAGAATTCCATCAACATAATGTCGTCCAACGAGTATCTTACACGTGTGAACCTCATGGATGCGGCCAACCCGGCGGCCGACACGCCGCTCAACTTCGGCCGCCGCGTGCTCGTTGTGGGCGGTGGCAACACCGCGATGGACTCTTGCCGCACAGCCAAACGGCTCGGGGCAGACGTCACGCTGGTATATCGGCGCTCCGAGGCCGAGATGCCTGCCCGTCTGGAAGAGGTGAAGCACGCCAAGGAGGAGGGCATAAGGTTCCTCACCCTGCACAATCCCATTGAGTACAAGGCCGACGAAAGCGGGGCCGTATGCCAGGCCGTGCTGCAGGTTATGGAGCTTGGCCAGCCCGACGAGAGCGGGCGCCGCCGCCCCGTGGCGGTGGAGGGGCAGACCCTTACGCTCGATGTGGACCAAGTGATCGTGGCCATCGGCGTGTCGCCAAACCCGCTCGTGCCTAAGTCTATAGCCGGACTGGAGCTTGGACGCAAGAACACCATCGTGGTGAACGAGGCCATGCAAAGCTCCAGGCCTGAGATATTCGCCGGCGGCGACATCGTTCGCGGCGGCGCAACCGTCATACTCGCCATGGGCGACGGGCGCAGGGCGGCTGCCAACATGGATCGTCAACTTACCCAAAACGCAGCAAGATGAACGGCCTTTACACTATAATACTGCTCATAATGAGCAACGTATTCATGACGCTCGCGTGGTACGGACACCTTAAGTTGCAGGAGACTGGCGTCTCGGCGCGCTGGCCCGTGATAGGCGTGATAGCCTTTTCGTGGGGCATTGCGTTCTTTGAGTACTGCTGTCAGGTGCCTGCCAACAGGATTGGCTTTGCTGGCAACGGCGGCCCTTTCAGCCTCGTGCAGCTAAAGGTGGTGCAGGAGTGCATCAGCTTGGGGGTGTTTGCGGTGATTGCCAACATCATGTTCCAGGGCCAGAACCTGCACTGGAATCACATCCTGGCGTTCTTCCTCATCATCTGTGCGGTGTATCTCGTGTTCATGAAGTAGCCGCTGATGACTGTCGGAGCATCCGTTGATGGTAGGCTGGAGCGCAGGGTGGTGAAGCGGTTCCACCGCGCCCTTGCCGCCTTTGGGCTTATTGACGATGGCGACCGCGTCCTCGTGGGCCTCTCGGGCGGCAAGGACTCTCTGTGCCTCTTGGAGCTTTTGGCCCGCCGTATGCGCGTCAGCCACCCCTCGTTCAGCGTGGTTGCCATGCACATACGCATGGACAATGTGAGCTATGCCGCCGACACGGCCTATCTCCAAGACTTCTGCGCCAAGCTCGGGGTGCCGCTGCACGTGGCCACCACGGGCTTCGATGCGCGCCAGGACAGCAAGAAGCCGGTGTGCTTCCTGTGCTCGTGGTACAGGCGCAAGCTGCTCTTCAACGCCGCCCAGGAGCTTGGCTGCAACAAGATTGCGCTCGGCCACCATAAGGACGACATAGTGCAGACGGCCCTCATGAACCTTTTCTCGCAGGGCCACTTTGCCACCATGCCTGCCAGGCTGGCCATGCGGAAGATGCCTTTGGCCATAATCCGCCCGCTGTGCATGGAGGACGAGGCCGACATAGCCGCCCTGGCGGAGGCGCGCGGCTACAAGGAGCTGCTCAAGAGCTGCCCCTACGAGGCGGCATCGAGCCGCGACGACGTGCGCCGCATGCTGGCCGAGGCCGAGCGGATAAACCCCGACGTGCGTCACTCCATCTTCAATGCCCTGCTGGCCGAGGGCAAGCTGGTGGAGTAGAGGCGCGCCGCCGTCGTGGAATCGTGGCTGTGCCGTAGTGCGCGGCCTTGACCACCGCACTTGGAAGGTGGGCAAAAGGAATTAAAAAACGTACTATATAATAATGTGTAAACCAACAGATTGAATATTAATTAATGATAAAGTAGATCCTGCATTGAGGCGTATGCCCGGACTGTGGCCCGCTGTTGCTGTGCCATGGGTGCATTTAAAGGAAAATGTTTCACTAAATATTGTTTCTATGAAAATTGATAAATTAACGATTAAAATGCTTGCCGTGGCGTTCGCGTTGCTCCCCACGGCAGGCTTGGGAGAAAGCTTCGCGCAGGCCGGAGGCCAAAATGCGGCCATCCGCGAGAAGCACGTGGTGAAGGACGGAGGGCGTTATGCCGTGCTCAATGTGCGCCTCAACAGTTCCAGCAGCTATTCCGCCAAACTGCAGCGCACCCTCGGCGAAATGGTGTTCGGCATGGACGCGGAGACCGTGGCCAAGGCTTACGCCGGCTACCTTGGCCGTTTTGAGGAGGTGGCCGACGTGAAGAAGGCTAAAAAGGCCAAGGGTCTGGCATATCGCTGTTACCTCGAAGAGCTTGAGCTTGTTCCAGGGCGCTACGCCGTTTTCCACAGCATGGCCGACGGCGATTATACAGAGTTCGCATCGGAGAAAGAGCCGGAGAAAGGCTTTGGCTACGTTTACGACTACATCTATGCCCCAGCCACGGGCTTCACCGGGCATAGGCTGGCTACCCACGAAAAGTACATGGTGTACGACTTAGGTGCCGACAAGCCACTATCCGTGGCCGATGTGTTCACCCCCGAGGGCATCAAGGCATTGGGCCTCGACACATTGCGCGGCTACGTCAGCGTAGGCTTGCGGGGCGTCAACTTGCTTTACGGCAACGAGCAGCAGTTCAGTGACGTAAAGATTAAGGCTGTTGAGGCCCATCTGGCCAATGGTTTCAAGCAGCTGATAGATTACTCCGCGAGGCAGGCAGGAGCCGGCAGGGCTTCAGGTGGCTCAGGGGAGAAAGTCTTCGACGTGTGCGAGCAGATGCCGCAGTTTCCCGGTGGCGATGCGGCTTTGTTTGAACATTTGGCAAACAACATCGAATATCCATCCGAGTGCGAGGCCGATGGCATACAAGGGCGTGTCATTGTGACATTCATAGTGGAGACCGATGGCTCTATAACTAACATAAAAGTTGCGAAGTCGGTGCATCCGTTGCTTGATGATGAGGCCGTAAGGGTGATAAAGTCGATGCCCAAGTGGACTCCCGGCAAGCAGAGCGGCAAGGCCGTGAGGGTGAAATATACCACCCCGGTGACGTTTAGGCAGAATAAATAAAGCCTTATACCATCATTAGGGAAATGATGCATTGGTTATTCTTTCAAATTTTTTTGATGCATGAAAATTGATAAATTAAGGATTAAGGTGCTTGCCGTGGCGTTTGTGCTGCTCGCCACGGCAGGCTTGGGAGAGGGCTTTGCGCAGCCAGGCAACGGCTTAAAAACCATCCGAGAAAATCATGTGGTGAAGGTCGATGGGCGATATGTGATGCTTGATGTAAACCTGAACTATTCCGACGCTTACTCTCCCAATCTGCAGCGTAGCCTTTCGCAGATGGTGTTCGGCGTAGGCAACGACAGCTTTGCTGCCGGTTACAAGGCTTATCTCGGCAGGTATGGCGAATTGCAGGGTATGGACAACAAGTCTAAGACATACGGCATAAAGTATCGTTGCCACCTCGAAGTGCTCGACTACAAGCCCGGCCGATACGCCGTTTTCCATAGCTTTTCCGACTCCACGATGGTTGAAAAGAGAGCCGACAAGATGCTCATAGCCATGTTTGGGTATGAAATCGTTACTGCAGTTAGCCCATCGAAGAAGATGCAGCTGTTTCTCAAGACTACCAATGAGCGTTACATGATTTATGATTTGAGCAAGGATAGGCCACTTACCCCCGCAGATGTGTTCCCTCCAGAAAGGCTAAGGAAACTTGGTGTGGATACTCTGAGTGGCTATGTCAGCGTTGGCGCGCATGAGGGAGAGCTGAAATTAGGTAATCAACACCGCTTTGCATCTTATGCCTTTGCCGATTGGAAGTCAGAGTTCACTGAATATTTCAAGCAATTGATAGGTCTTTCAGATGGCAAGAAAGTGGCTTCGGCAGCAGTAGGAAATACTGAAGAGAAATTATTCGACGTGTGCGAGCAGATGCCGCAGTTCCCCGGTGGCGATGCAGCTTTGTTTGAATATTTGGCAGACAACATCGAATATCCCGCGGAGTGCGAGGCCAATGGCACACAAGGACGCGTATTATTGACATTCATCGTGGAGACTGATGGCTCTATAACTAACGTCAATGTCGTAAAGTCAGTGCATCCGTTGCTCGATGATGAAGCCGTAGGTGTGATAAAGTCGATGCCCAAGTGGATACCCGGCAAGCAGAACGGCAAGGCCGTGAGAGTGAAGTACACAGTTCCTGTTTCCTTTCGGAGTATGTCAAAAAAGACACGCAAGCAAAAAAGCAAAGATGTGTCAGTCAATAAGGGAAAAGGTGTTTCACACACGGCCAGTGGAGCAATGTCCATCCAAAATTACCACATGGTGAACGAAAATGGGTGGAATGTGCTATACCAAGTGGACTTGTTGTATCCTGGGAATTGTTCGCCTGAGTTGCAGAGGTGCTTGTCTCGCATGGTGTTTGGCATTGAAAGCGACTCCGTGCAAGGTGCCTACAATATGTGGCTGGGGCAGAAAAAGCAGCTTAAGGATTTTTCAAAGGCACTCGGGGATATGGACTTTAAATACCGTAGGCTCTTGCGTATGCTTGACAATAAGGCTGGGCGGTATGCTGTTTTCAGCAGCGTGGCCGACTCAGACTATATGGAATACACTACAGAACAGATGCCGCAAAAGCGTTATGGCTATTCGTTGAATTATAAGGCTTATAGCATTGACGGTAGGATGGATCATGTTTCGTATTACAAGGTGCAGCGTACAAAGACTAATGAGCGTGCTGTTATCTTTGATTTCCGGCAGAACAAGCCTCTTGGTGCTTCAGATGTGTTCACCCCTGAGGGAATCAAGAAGTTTGGAATTGACACCCTTGGCACAGATGTCAACTTGATGCTGCATGATGGGAGAATTCTGTTTGGCAATGCAAATGGCTGCCAAGTGGCAAGGCTTGCAGTTGTGGAGGATTATCTTACGGACTACTTCAAGGAACTGGCCGCCGTTGGAAGTAATGAGTCGAGCACAATGGCTAAAGGACTCAATGATGGCGATAAGGTTTACGAGGACAGCGTTGACCAGATGCCGGAGTTCCCTGGTGGTAAGGATGCAATGTTTAAGTGGGTGGCTGAAAACTTGAAGTATCCAGAGAAACTAGAAGCAGAAGGCTATCAAGGGCGGGTAATCGTGGCTTTTGTTGTAGAGCCTGATGGGTCGCTTTCCTCTGTGCGCGTGGAGAAATCCGTGCATCCTCTATTTGATATTGAAGCTTCACGACTTGTAATGAATATGCCCAAGTGGAGGCCAGGGAAGAAAGATGGCAAGCCGGTAAGGGTGAAATCTACTCTTCCCGTCACTTTCCGTCTACAGTAAAGATAAGGTGCTGCCATTGCAAAAACAAAGTGTGAATCGATTTAACAATCAGCTTAAAGACATGAAAATTGATAAATTAAGGATTAAGGTGCTTGCCGTGGTGTTCGCGCTGCTTGCCACGGCAGGCTTGGGAGAATGCTTTGCGCAGACTCCAAGTTGGGTGGAATTGGTTAGGAAAGACTTCATAGTTCGCGAAGGCATCAAGTCTGTGCAGTACGAAGTCTATCTTGCATGGCCTAAGAACAGCCCTGCGGCCTTGCAGCGCAGCCTCTCGCAGATGATGTTCGGCATAGATAACGACACGCTGATGGTGGCTTACAACGAATGGTTGGACAGCTTGGGCAAGCTGCGCAAGGTGGGCAAGCGCGGCAACAAGGTGGCAGTGGTGTATCGCCGCCATTTGATGCCTGTTAGCTACGCCCCCGGGCGTTATGTGTCGTTCAGCAGCGTGGCCGATGCCGACTGCCGTCAGTTCAGGATGGATGTGGAGCCCGAGCAAGTGTTTGGCTACAAATACTATTGGGCGGGGCTTATGGGCATAGGCGGCACCGGCATTAGTAAGCTATACAATGTGGTGAGAGTGACAACCAACGAGAAAGGACTTATATACGATTATCGGCAGGGCAGGCAGCTCACCGTTGCCGATGTGCTTACGCCCCAAGGCATCAAGGAGCTTGGGGTTGACCGTCTTGGCGATGGCGTAAGTATGTTGTTTGCTGACGGCGAGCTGGTGTTTGCCAATGCCACGAGCTGTTTTAGCTACAAGATTTCAGACATTGAGGATTGCTTGACAGATTATTTCCTTGTGCTCATTGGCCGTAAGGCGTGAGTGGCAGGCGCAGGCTCGGCAGTCCATCACGTCGTTCTGCGCCCTTGCAGTCTGCCCATTGGGCCACCGCCCTGCCCATTCAAAAATGCTTACAAAGCCGTGTCGCAGGCCGGCCTCGGCCATATTGGTCTGCCAAACAGGCCGTTTCGCCCTCCCAAACGGGCTGTTTGGGGATGCGGAACGGCCTGTTTGGCATCTTCAAACGGCAGCTATGGGTAAGCCATTGGTTTACAGATGGTTGCGTGAAATGCCGTAGTTGCTGAAAAATCACGACAACAACGCAGTGCGCCAGCCTGCTTCCAGCTGTTGAGGCAGTGCTGTTTCGTCATGAGGAAGCGGAGGCATCGGGCTGTTGCCGCATCAGTGTTGATGCCGCAAGGTTTTGCGCCTGTGCGCCGCAGATAGCAAGTAAGGCTGTTAGTTTCTTGCCGTCAACTCGCGCAATTTATACGCGAGTTCGGGATAAGTTTTTTCATGAGTTTAACAAGAAACATTATCCTCTGGCCTGCTGCCTGCCACGTGTAGAGACGCAAAATTTTGCGTCTCGGAGGCTCAATGTCTCGAAAAACGGATGCAAACGGCAATGACAGACGCAAAATTTTGCGTCTCTACATGAGAACTCCCTTTGCTTAATCTCAATGCTTGCTTGTCCCGAACTCGCGCAATTTATCACTGGCTGCCGCAGCGGCAGGCAAAAAAATCCGCGCAAACGTGCGCATATTCGGATTTTAATGGTTAATTTTGCGCATTGAAAAAAGACTAAACACAATGACTATGATAAAGATAACATTTCCCGATGGCTCTGTGCGCGAGTACGAACAGGGCGTTACCGGTCTCCAGATAGCCGAGAGCATATCGCCCGCGCTGGCGCGCGACGTGCTGGCCTGCGGCGTTGACGGCGAGACCGTGGAGCTGAACAGGCCCATCGAGGCCGACGCTGCGGTGCAGCTTTACAAGTGGGACGACGACGAGGGCAAGCACGCCTTCTGGCACACTTCGGCCCACCTGCTGGCCGAAGCCCTGCAGGAGCTTTACCCTGGCATACAGTTCGGCTTCGGCCCTGCCGTGGAGAACGGTTTCTTCTACGATGTGCTGCTGCCCGGCGGCGAGGCCATCAAGGAGGGCGACTTCGCCAAGATTGAGGACAAGATGCGCGAGCTGGCCTCGAAGAAAGAGCCCGTGGTGCGCAAGGAGGTGGCCAAGGCCGACGCCCTCAGGGAGTTTGCCGCTGCCGGCCAGACCTACAAGTGCGAGCACATAGAGCAAGACCTCGAGGACGGCACCATCACCACATACACCCAGGGGGCATTCACCGACCTCTGCAAGGGTCCGCACCTGCTCAACACAGGCGCCATAAAGGCCATAAAGCTCACGAGCGTGGCTGGCGCCTTCTGGCGCGGCGACGCCACCCGCGAGCAAATGCAGCGCCTCTACGGCATCACTTTCCCCAAGAAGAAGATGCTCGACGAGTATCTCCTCATGCTTGAGGAGGCCAAGAAGCGCGACCACCGCAAGATAGGGAAGGAGATGGAGCTGTTCATGTTCTCCGAGCGCGTGGGCAAGGGCTTGCCCATTTGGCTGCCCAAAGGCACCGAGCTGCGCCTGAGGATGCAGGACATGCTGCGCAAGATACAGGCGCGCTACGGCTACAAGGAGGTGATAACGCCCCATATAGGCAGCAAGAACCTCTACGTGACCAGCGGCCATTACGCCCACTACGGCAAGGACTCGTTCCAGCCGATACACACCCCCGAGGAGGGCGAGGAGTATATGCTCAAGCCCATGAACTGCCCCCACCACTGCGAGGTGTTTGCATGGAAGCCGCGCTCCTACAAGGACCTGCCGCTGCGCATAGCCGAGTTCGGCACGGTTTACCGCTACGAGCAGAGCGGCGAGCTGCACGGCTTGACCCGTGTGCGCTCCTTCACGCAAGACGATGCCCACATCTTCTGCCGCCCCGACCAGGTGAAGGACGAGTTCCTGCGCGTGATGGACATCATCCACACGGTGTTCTCCATCTTCCACTTCGACAACTTCGAGGCGCAGATATCGCTCCGCGACCCCAACGACCACGAGAAGTACATCGGCTCCGACGAGGTGTGGGAGAAGGGCGAGCGCGCCATCATCGAGGCTTGCAAGGAGAAAGGGCTTAAGGCAAAGGTAGAGTATGGCGAGGCGGCCTTCTACGGGCCGAAGCTCGACTTCATGGTGAAGGACGCCATAGGCCGCCGCTGGCAGCTCGGCACGATACAGGTGGACTACAACCTGCCGGAGCGTTTCAAGCTGGAATATACCGACGAGGACAACACCAAGAAGACGCCGGTGATGATACACCGCGCGCCGTTCGGCTCGATGGAGCGCTTCTGCGCCGTGCTCATAGAGCACACGGCGGGCCACTTCCCGCTTTGGCTCACGCCCGACCAGGTGGCCATACTGCCCATCTCGGAGAAGTATAACGACTACGCCGCGCGCGTGGCCCGCGAGCTTGATGCCGTTGGCGTGCGCGCCAGCGTCGACAGCCGCAACGAGAAGGTGGGCCGCAAGGTGCGCGACAATGAGCTGAAGCGCATACCCTACATGGCCATCGTTGGCGAGAAGGAGCAGGCCGACGGCACCGTGAGCGTGCGCAAGCAGGGCGGCGAGGACGTTGGCGTGATGGCCGTGGCCGACTTTGCCAAGGCGATAAACGACGAGGTGGCCCGGCTGCTTGAGGCCACCGAGGTGCATCCCGACTGACGCCTGCGCCTCTCATCAGGTGGACACTGCAATGGTTGCCGCCTGCGGCAGTGAGGCCAGAGGCCCTGCCACGGGCGGCACCATGGTTTTTGCCCGCAGCCAATGGGCTGCTTACGGGTGTTTTTTAATACATTAATATATTATGTACAATATGAGGACTTTGTTTGTTTGCGTGGCTGCCGCTGCGGCCATCAGTGCCTGCGGGGGCCAGGCCCGTCAGGGGCAGGGCGCAGCTCCGGTGGCCGACACCGTTAAGGCAGAGGCTCCGGCGAAAGCCGGTGGCGGGGTGGAATATCTCACCACGGCCGACTTCAGGAGCAGGGTGTTCGACTTCAAGTCTGGCTCACGCGAGTGGAAATATGCCGGCGACACCCCGGCCATAGTCGATTTCTACGCCACGTGGTGCGGCCCCTGCAAGCAGCTGTCGCCCTTGCTCGAGGAGCTGGCGGCCGAGTATGCCGGAAAGATAAAGGTATACAAGGTTGACGTGGACAAGGAGCAGGAACTGGCGGCGGCGTTCGGGGTGCAGAGCATCCCCATGCTGCTGTGGATACCGGCAAAGGGCGAGCCCTTTGTCTCCATGGGCTTGATGCCAAAGGCTGAGCTGAAGAAGGCGGTCGACGAGCGCTTGCTGAAGCCTGCCGAATGACCATAGCTTGCGGCGGCCATGGCTGTGGGCGCCGCAAGCCTAAATGTAATGGGGCTTTGCTGCCGGCAGCCTTGCGCGCCGCCTTGTGCCACTGCGGGCAGGCCTTTTCACCGATGATTGCAGGATGACACCTTGTTTACTTATTTTGCGAAATGTTTGGTCATTTAAGAATAAATGACTACCTTTGCAACTGCTTTAAACAGCGTTTCCATCCGCGAAACGTTCCTGCCTCATATTTTCACAAGCAGATAATAATATACCATACATAGTATGTACACAAAAGAAGAACTTGAATCGATGGATACCCTCCAATTGATGGGTATCGCTGAGCAATTGGGCGTAAAGGTCTCGCCTGATGATGAACTCGAGACCGTTGTCTACGCCATCTTAGACAAGGCCGCGGAGGAAAGTGCCATGAGTTCCGCCGCTGCCCCGAAGCGCAAGAGGACACGGATAGTTAAGAAAGACACAAGCAAAGTATATACAGTGAACGGCAAGGATGGAGAGAACTTCGACCTTAAGAACAAGCAAGGCAAGCCTGCCGAGATGAAGCAGGCGTCGCTGTTTACTGACCTCCCTGCGCCCGCCGCAGGCGATGGCGTGCCTGCCGCCGACGGGGAAAAGCCTGCAGAGGCTCCTGCCGCCACAAAGAAGGCGAGGGCGCAAAGGGTGAAGGCTGAGGCTGCCCCTGCCGATGAACCGGCAACGGCTGCGCCCGCCGACGCCGACACAGACACCGAGGGGGCTGCACTTGACCCACAGCCGGAGGACACAGAGGCCGAAGGGGCTGCCGATGCTGAGCCTCAGGCACCCGACGTCGTGCCAGAGGCCGCGTTCGACAGTGCCGCCCCGGCCGACGATGCGCCATCGGACAAGAACCTTCTGGCCCAGCTTCAGGAGAAGATGGCGCAGCACAACCAGGAAGAGGAGGGCAAGGCTGCCTACAACGCGCCCGGCGTTTGGGCGGGCGACCCGGGCGACGGAACCGACTTCATCACCGTGGTGGACCTGCCGATAGAGGACCAGGGCGCAATGCCAACGCTCGACATATTCGACCGTCCTACCATGCAGCAGGCCGACTTGGAGTTCCAACATGTATCGCAACAGCCCGCAATGCAGAAACCTGCGTTCGACTTTGCCGACATCATCAGTGGTAACGGGGTGCTCGAAGTGCTCTCCGACGGGTACGGCTTCCTGCGTTCCAGCGATTACAATTACCTCTCTTCGCCCGACGACATATACGTTTCGCCGCAGCAGATAAAGAAATACGGACTGAAAACGGGAGATGTGGTTGACTGCACCGTGCGCCCGCCGCACGACAACGAGAAGTACTTTGCGCTCAGCAACGTGCAGGCCATCAACGGCAGA
The DNA here is from genome assembly GCA_944319915.1 of uncultured Prevotella sp. Lineage (GTDB taxonomy): Bacteria > Bacteroidota > Bacteroidia > Bacteroidales > Bacteroidaceae > Prevotella. Next base: position 38,071 of record CALUEY010000002.1, read on the forward strand.
AACCCCGCCGAGGTGCGCGACCGCGTGGCTTTCGAGCATCTTACGCCGCTCTTCCCCGACGAGAAATTCAGGCTCTGCGGCGACAGGGCCACCACAAACCCGAGCGTGAGGATAGTAGACCTCTTCTCGCCGATAGGCAAGGGGCAGCGCGCCCTCATCGTGGCGCAGCCCAAGACGGGTAAGACCATCCTCATGAAAGACATCGCAAACGCCATTGCCGCCAACCATCCAGAGGCTTACCTCATGATGCTGCTCATCGACGAGAGGCCCGAGGAGGTGACCGACATGAGCCGCACGGTGAACGCGGAAGTCATCGCCTCTACGTTCGACGAGCCTGCCGACCGCCACGTGAAGATAGCAGGCATTGTGCTGGAAAAAGCCAAGCGCATGGTGGAATGCGGCCACGACGTGGTGATCTTCCTCGATTCCATAACGCGCCTTGCCCGCGCTTACAACACAGTAAGCCCCGCCAGCGGCAAGGTCCTCACCGGAGGCGTTGACGCAAACGCGCTGCAGAAGCCCAAGAGATTCTTCGGAGCGGCCCGCAACATTGAGAACGGCGGCTCGCTGACAATCATAGCCACGGCCTTGATAGACACGGGGTCGAAGATGGACGAGGTTATCTTCGAGGAGTTCAAGGGCACGGGCAACATGGAGTTGCAGCTCGACCGCTCGCTGAGCAACAAGCGAATATTCCCCGCAGTCAACCTCGTGCAGTCGAGCACGCGCCGCGACGACCTGCTGCAAGACCCCACGACGCTCAACCGTATGTGGGTTTGCCGCAAGTTCATAAGCGAGATGAACCCCGTGGAAGCCATGAACACGGTGCGCGACAGGCTCGTGCAGACAAGGAGCAACGAGGAGTTCCTGCTCTCGATGAACGGCTGACGGGATTTCCGTTTAATATAAACAAGGATATATGGCCGCACGGTAGCCAGCACGACAGTGGGCTATCGTGTGGCTTTCTTTGCATGGAAGGCTACATCATCATAAGGAAAAAGACGCTCGCCAGGGCCATCGTGGCACTGTGCGCGGTTGCCATAGGCTTGCTGGCATGGCTATGCTTTTCCGTCGTTTGCAGCGACGAGCCACCCCGGCGGGTGGCCGTGCGCTCTTTCAACGCCTTGCAGGCCGATGGCAAGGATGTGGCTTTCTTCAGCTCAATAAGTGCCGATTCTACGTTAGAGGGGCTCTGCCTCGACTCTTCTAATGTAACTTTCGCGCCGCGGATTGCGCTCCACGGCGCAGGCTTGCGCTCCGTGCTGAGGTACACCAAGGACAGTCTCAGGCGCATGGCCGCCAGGCTTGAGGCATCCATCGGCGAGATGGACTATTACCTTAAGGTGCATGGGGTGCAGGACGAGGGCTACGACATGGTGGCCGTCCATGCCACTGAGGCTACCGAAATGCTTGCTGCCGTGAGGCAGGAGCTTGACGTGCTGGAAGCAATCCACAAGGAAACAAGGCTCGGGTTGAGGCATTCTGAAACCATGGGCGGCCCCGACAGTCTTTTGGCAGCGCCGCTTGTGCTTGCCGTGTGCAACGGGGGGCGCTGGCTCAACGGGTGCTGGCTCAGGGCCGCGAGCCACGGGCCAGGCGTGGCGGCGGACTCGGCTGGGAGGATTATTGCAGGCACTTGGGCGGCCGACACCCTCGTGACGGGCAGCAGGACTGACGGCAGAGGCACCTATACAGGGCAGTTCGGCGCCCGCTTGCTTGCCTGTGGGCATGGCTCTTACGCCGCCGCAGACGGCTCATACTACGAAGGCCGCTGGCAGGCCGACCGCCCCGACGGCTTCGGCTTTGCCGTAGACACCGTTAGGCTGCGTGCCGGCGAGTGGCAGCAAGGCACTTACAAGGGCGAGAGGCTCAACTACACGTCGGAGCGAATCTACGGCATCGACATCTCGCGCTACCAGCACGGGCGTGGCAGGCGTTACTATCCGATATATTGGAAGCAGCTGCGCATAACCGACCTCGGGCGCATCAGCAATAAGAAAATAAGCGGGCGGGTAGACTATCCCGTATCGTTCGTATACATAAAGTCTACCGAAGGCAGCTCCGTGCGCAACAGATACTTCCGCGCCGACTACCTGCAGGCGCGCCGCCACGGCATCCGCTGCGGTGCCTACCACTTCTTTTCGGTGCGCACTCCGGCCAAGGCCCAGGCCCGATACTTCATCCGCCACACGCTGTTCAGGCCCGGCGACCTGCCCCCGGTGCTCGATGTGGAGCCTACCGACAGGCAGATAGCGCAGCTGGGCGGCCCCGACGAGCTGTTCAGGCGGATAAGGACGTGGATGAACATAGTGCGCAGGCACACCGGGGTGAGGCCTATCCTCTACGTGAGCCAGAGCTTTGTGAACAAGTACTTGGGCCGCGCGCCCGACATAAAGCAGAACTATAACGTGTGGATAGCACGCTACGGGGAGTACAAGCCCGACATAAAGCTCGTTTATTGGCAGCTCTGCCCCGACGGGAGGGTGAGCGGGATACACGGCGACGTTGACATAAACGTATTCAACGGCTATGAAGACCAGTTTGACAGATTCATCGAGACAGAGCTTGTCAAGTGATGGGCAGGGCAGTCGCTTCATCCTTGCGCTGGGCTCAAACGCAGGGCAGGAAGAGGCCATGGCCACGGCCTTGTGCCTGCTTTCGCGCCACCTTGACGTGGCGGGGCGCACCGAGGCCGTATGGACGGAGCCTGTTGAGGGTGCCACGGGCAGGTTTCTCAACTGCCTGGTGAGCGGACGCACGGCCATGGGCCTGCCCGAGCTGACTGCCCTTACCAAGGCCATCGAGCAGCAGTGTGGGCGCACCCCTGGCGAGGTGGCCGCCGGGCTGGTGCGCATGGACATCGACATAATGGAATATGGCGGCACCCGCCTCCATGCCGCCGATTGGGAACGGACTTACATCAAACAACTAATGAGAGAAATATGAGCAAGTTATTGTGTGCAATGGCCATGGCGCTCATTGCGTGTTCGCAGGCCGTGGCTCAGCGGTTCGACGCTTTTTTCCGCGACAGTACGCTCAGGCTCGACTACATCTTTGCAGGCGACGCATCGCGTCAGGCCATCTATGTAGACGAGCTTGGCTTGAACCCGCGCTGGTACGGGCGGCGCGCCCGCCTCGGCGAACTGCCCTTGGGGGGTGGCGGGCGGCTGACCGTGAGAGACTGCGGGAGCGGCGAGGTGATTTACCGCCACTCGTTCTCCACGCTTTTCCAGGAGTGGCTGCTCACAGCCGAGGCAAAGACTGTGGCCAAGTCGTTCGAAAACGTGTTCCTCGTGCCTTGGCCCAAGCAGCCCGTTAGCATCACCGTGGAGCTGCGCGACTCGCACGACAGCGTTACGGCATCGATGACCCACACCGTCAACCCCAACGACATAATGATACGCCGGCGCGGATTCAGCCATGTCATCCCATACAAGACGTTGCAGCGGGCGGTCGACACCACGCGCTGCATACACATCGCCTACGTGGCCGAAGGCTACCGGGCTGACGAGATGGACGCTTACCTTGAAGATGCGCGGGCGGCCACCGAGGCCATCTTCGCCCACGAGCCGTTCAGGCGTTTGCGCAGCCGTTTCAACGTGGTGGCCGTGATGTCGCCCTCGGAAGACAGCGGGGCGAGCTGCCCAGCCGACGGGGTGTGGAAATCGACGGCGCTCAGGTCGCACTTCGATACGTTCTACAGCGACCGCTACCTTACCACGCTGAGCCTCAAGCGGCTGCACGACCTGCTGGCCGGAACGCCCTACGAGCACATCATAATACTCGTGAACACAGGCAAGTACGGCGGCGGTGGCATATACAACTCCTACAACCTGTCCTACACCAAGGGCGATGCCTTCCGCCCGGTTGTTGTGCATGAGTTCGGCCACAGTTTCGGAGGGCTGGGCGATGAGTACGAGTATGGCGATGGCGACCCCATGTATCATGCCGATACGGAGCCTTGGGAGCCAAACCTTACCACCAAGCGCGACTTCCGGGGCAAGTGGGAAAACCTGGTAAGGCTGGGCAAGGCGGCGCTCATCGAGGGCGGCGGCTACCAGCAGAAGGGCGTGTTCCGCGGTGCGGCCGACTGCCGTATGCGCACCAACAGTGTGCCAGACTTCTGCCCCGTTTGCCAGCAGGCACTTGAGCGGATGATAGAGTTTTACACCGGTGAATGAACTTTAAGGCCTATGGATATGGTTGAGACGCAGGGGCAGCTGGAGGAGGTGATAGCCGAGTGGGGCTTCCTGCCGTTCTTCAGCAACGGCATCGAGGGATTCTCTGTTGAGGAGATAGTGCCGCCCGACCTGCTCTTCGGCGAGCACGGAGAGCAGGGAGCGTGGCAGTGGAAAGGCCCCATCATAAGCCACTGGCAGTGCGCCTATGGCAAGTTCTTCGGCGGCAAGGCCGGATTCGTGAGCCTTGAGTGGCTGCCCGACTTCATGAACTGGCGGCGCAGTCTCTATCCGCTGCGCTCCATGGAGGCCGACGCGCGTTACATACTCGATGTGCTCCGTCGTGAGGAGTCGATGCTGTCGAAGCAGCTCAAGGTGGCCAGCGGCTTCACCCTCAGCCGCAAGCGCAAGCTGTTCAACCCCGATGACCCTTCGGCCCCGCTTGCCAACAGGCGCAACGGAACGGCCTTCGACGCGCTCATAGCCACGCTGCAGATGGGCACCTACGTGTGCATAGCCGACTTTGAGTACCAAGTGTCGCGCAGCGGCGAGCCTTACGGCTGGGGCGTGGCGCGCTACTGCACCCCCGAAGCCATGTATGAGGTAGACTGGCAGGCAGCGGTGGAGGGCCGCACCCCGAGGCAGTCGCGTCGTCGCATGGCCGACCGCCTGGTGCGGCTCTTCCCCGAGGCCGACCAGAGGAAGATTGAACGGATTGTAGGAATATGAGTTACGTCTGGATGATGAGATAAGTGAGGCTGGGGCAGATGCCAAGCGTCGATATGCTTGCGCTGATGCACAAAAAACGTTACAAAAGTCATTCGGCTGCGCCTCTGTGGCGGAATGGAATTCTGAAACGGCCTGTTTCGCACTGCGAAACAGGCCGTTTGGCGTTGCGAAACAGGCCGTTTCCCAATGCAATATGCGCGCTTTTGCAAGTGGTTGGCCGTCAGTGCGTTGCGCAATATGGTGCGCATCGCAAAAAAAAATTACAAAAAAGTGCCCGCCGCGGTTGCCTCCTGGCATCTGCGGCGGGCGGTTGCAATATGCCGGTTGCGCTTAGTTCTGCCCTTCCTTCATGCGGCTTGCGATGGCCTTCTGCATCTTGGTCTCGTCGGAGGCGTGCTTGAGCACCTCCGCGTCGATGTAGAACACTATCTCCTCGGCAAGGTTGGTGATGTGGTCGCCGGTGCGCTCCAGTCGCAGGAACACGCTCTTGAAGTCGATGCAGAAGCCCACCTTGTCGGGGTGTTCCTTTGCATATTCGGTCAGTATGCCCGTCACCTCGGCGTTGATTTCGTCGAGCAAGTTGTCCTTTTCAAACAAGCTGTTGGCCATCGCGATGTCTTCCTTCTCAAGGGCGAGGCGCGATGTCACGAGCATGTCGAGCACTCCGTCGGCCATTTCCTGCAGCCTGATGCGCTTGAGCAGCTCGGGGTCGATAGCCTCGCCGTTGAGCTTGATCACGAAGCGGGCAATGTTCTCCGCGAAGTCGCCTATGCGTTCGAGGTCGGTGTTTATCTTCAGCATGGCCAGGGCGAAGCGCAGGTCGATGGCCACGGGGGTGTATAGCACGAGGAAGTCCTCAATGTCGCAGTCGAGCTTCAGTTCCGAGGCGTTTACGCGCTTCTCACGTATGAGCACGTCCCATGCCTTTTCCTTGTCGGCTGTGGGTATGGCCTCGCACACGTTGCGCATCTGGTCGTAGACGAGCGTCCACATATCCAGCACTTCCTTGCGTATCTTTACCAGTTCTTCATCTACAAATTTTACCATAGTCTTAGTCTTTGATTGTGATTATCCGAATCGTCCTGTGATGTAGTTCTGCGTTTCCTCCTTGTCAGGGTTGGTGAACATCTTGGTCGTGTAGTCGAACTCTATGAGCTGGCCGAGGTAGAAGAAAGCCGTCTTGTCGCTCACGCGCGTGGCCTGTTGCATGTTGTGAGTCACGATGACGATGGTGTAGTCGTTCTTCAGTTCGTGAATAAGTTCCTCCACCTTGGCCGTGGATATTGGGTCGAGGGCCGATGCCGGCTCGTCCATGAGCAGCACCGAGGGCTGCACAGCCATGGCCCTGGCTATGCAGAGGCGCTGCTGCTGGCCGCCAGAGAGGGCGTAGGCCGACTTCTTGAGCTTGTCCTTCACCTCGTTCCAGAGGGCGGCCCCACGCAGCGACTCCTCCACGCGCTCGGCAATGAAGGCCTCGTCCTTCACCCCGTTGACGCGCAGGCCGTAGGCCACGTTCTCGTATATGCTCTTTGGGAATGGGTTTGGCCGCTGGAACACCATGCCTACGTTCTTGCGCAGTTCGTCTACGTTTACCGAGCGGTCGTATATGTTCTGTCCGTCGATGGTTATCTGCCCTTCGAGCCGCGTGTCGGGTATGAGGTCGTTCATGCGGTTGAACAGCCTCAGGAAAGTGGACTTGCCACATCCCGACGGGCCGATGAAGGCCACCACCTCGTGCTCGTCTATGCTCATGTTGATGTCTTTCAGCGCGTGGAAAGAGCCGTAAAAGAAATCTACATGCTGTGCCTCAATTTTGCTCATAATTCGGTTATGTGTTGTGTTAGTTTGTCTTCAGTTTTTTCTGGAAGTAGTTGCGCAGCGCGTTCGCCAGCAGGTTTACGAAGAGGATTATTATCACCAGCACGAGCGCGGTGCCGTAGGCAATGGGTATCTGCTTGTCCATGTCGGTGCCGCTCGTGGCCAATACATAGAGGTGATAGGGCAGGGCCATGCACTGGTCGAACACGCTCTCGGGCAGCTGCGGCAGGAAGTAGGCCGCGCAGGTGAAGAGGATTGGCGCCGTCTCGCCCGACACGCGCCCCAGGGCGAGTATCAGTCCGGTGATGATGTTGGGCATGCCCATGGGCAGTATGACGTGCCATATCGTCTGGAGCTTGGTGGCCCCCAGCGCCAGGCTGCCCTCGCGGAAGCTGTCGGGGATGGCTTTCAGGGCCTCCTCTGTGGTGCGTATCACGAGCGGCAGGGCCAGCAGGCCGAGCGTCAGCGAGCCTGCGATGATGCTGTCGCCAAAGCCGAAGAAGCCGACGAAGAGCGACATGCCGAACAGTCCGAACACTATCGATGGTATGCCGGCGAGGTTGTTGGTCATCATGCGTATGAACCTGACTATCTTTCCCTTCGATGCGTACTCGTTCATGTATATGCCGCTCATGATGCCGAGGGGGAATGCGAACAGTGCGCTGCCCACCATGAGGTAGAATGTGCCTACTATTGCAGGCCAGATGCCGCCGCCCTTCATGCCGTCGGTGGGCGGGGTGGTGATGAAGTCCCAGCTTAGCACGCTTGCCCCCTTTACGATGATGAAGCCCAGGATGACGAACAGTATGGTGACGATTACGCCGCTAAGCACTTTGAACAGGCCGAAGGCCACGTTCTGTGCCAGCATCTTGCGGGCGTGGTTGCCCGGTGTTGATGTCTTTATGTCCATGGTTACTTGTTTTTGGAGGATATGTATTCAACGCTGGAGTTGATTATCAGCGTTATGAAGAAGAGCACCACCCCGAGCAGGAAGAGCGACTGGTAGTGCGGGCCGCCGGCCGGAGCCTCGCCCAGCTCGGCTGCGATGGTGGCCGGGATGGTGCGCAGCGGGTCGGTGATGGAGAGGGGGATTACAGCTGCGTTGCCCGTCACCATGAGCACGGCCATGGTCTCCCCGAAGGCGCGCCCTATGCCGAGCACCACCGCCGAGGTTATTCCCGAGATGGAATAAGGCATCACCACCTTGTATATCGTCTGCCACTTAGATGCGCCGAGGGCCAGGCTTGCCTCGCGCTGCGAGCGCGGGCAGTTCTGCATTGCGTCCTGGCTTACGGTGATGATGGTGGGCAGCGCCATGATGGCCAGCACCAAGGCGCCGGCCAGTCCGCTCTCGCCCACGGGCAGGCCGAACACGTCCTGCAGCATCGGAACGATGACTATGAGGCCGAAGAAGCCGTAGACTACCGAGGGGATGCCGTTGAGCAGCTCGATGACGGGCTTGAGTATGGCGCGCATCCTGGCCGAAGCCACTTCTGACATATATATGGCTACAGACAGCCCGAAGGGCAAGGCGAAGAGTATGGCGAACACCGTCACCCATACAGTTCCGAGGATTAGGGGCGTGAAGCCGAACTGCGCTGCGGGCGTGGCCGTAGGGAACCACTCCTCGCCTGCAAACACCTCGGAGAACGATATCTTGTGGTCCTTGAGGCGCTTGCCGCTGAAGCCCTTGCCGCCGGCGAACTCCTCAGGCACAAACGCTATGATTCCGGGGGTGCGCTCCACGAGCGAGCTTATGCAGGCCGAGGCGTTCTCGTAGTTTGGGCCAAGCTCTTCTTCGCTGAAATGCTTCTGCATGTCCTCGAAGCGGAACACCATGATGCGGCCCGGGTTGCCGCCAACGTCCTGCCAGTCGGTTATGTCCTCGTCGAACACTTCCTTTATCTGCTGGGCGTTAAGTTCGTCAACGGGGTTGCCTTTGTTCACTACCAGCGTGTAGCCTTCCTCTATTGTCTTCTGCGAGAACAGGCCCAGGCCTTCGGAGAACAGGAACACCACGATGAGCAGAATCACCACGCTGGTGAGGAATCCGCTGCAGGTGATTATCCCGCTGATGATTTTCTCAAATACCTTTTTCATTGTTATAGTCTTGCTGTTTGTTGCTTTTGAGCGCAAAAGTAGCCATGGCAGATGACCAAAGCGTGACACGCAAGTTACGATTGTGCTACAAAGCGGCGGCCAGCCGGGTTGTAACGCTAATGTAACACTTGTGTATATCTGCCGTAACAAATTAGTTGTTACTTCGCGGCGTAAACGATATGGCAATTCATTCACAAATAAGATAACGACATGAAACTTACCAGACTGATGGCCGCAGTGCTGATGGCCGCAGGCGTGCAGATGGCCGCGGCGCAGAAGATAAAGGGCAGCGACACGGTGCTGCCGGTGTCGCAGGAGGCTGCCGAGACGTACATGAACTATCACCCCGGGGCGCGTGTCACCGTGACGGGCGGCGGCTCGGGCGTGGGCATATCGGCCTTGCTCGACGGCACCACCGACATTGCCATGGCCTCGCGCTCCATAAAGTTCAGCGAGCGGATGAAGCTGAAGAAGGGCGGCAAGCAGTTGCGCGAGGCCGTGGTGGCCTACGATGCGCTGGCCGTGGTGGTTAACCCGGGCAACCCGGTGACAAACCTGACCAGGCAGCAGCTTGAAGACATATTCAGGGGCAAGGTAACGAACTGGAACCAGGTGCGCGACGCGGTGACGGGCCGCCGTGGCGAAGACCAGAAGATAATAGTCTACTCGCGCGAGACGTCGTCGGGAACGTATGAGTTTTTCAAGACAAGCGTGCTCAACGAGAAGAACTACATGGCCGGAGTGCTCTCGATGCCCGCCACGGGAGCCGTGATACAGTCGGTGAGCCAGACGCGCGGTGCCATAGGCTACGTAGGCATGGCATACGTGAACAAGCGCGTGAAGGCCATAAAGGTGTCTTACGACGGCAAGAACTTTGTCTACCCGAGCATGGCCACTGGCCGGAACCACACATACCCCATCATCCGCGAGCTTTATTACTACTACACTGCCGACAAGGAAAGCGTGGTCAAGCCTTTCTTGAGCTACCTGCTCTCCGATGCCGGGCAGCGCATAGTGATGAAGAGCGGCTACGTGCCGGTGCGCTAAGGCTATTGCCACGGTGCAGGGCTTGGCTCGCCATCGTGTTGTCGCAACGCCGCCTGCAAGGCGCAATCACACCTTGCAGGCGGCGTTTTTTTCGTCTTGCCGGAACCTTTCCGGAGATGTTTTTGGTGATGCCTTTGTAAGCTTGTCGCGGCAGAATTGGGCGGTAACGTTTCCTTACAAAACGCCTTCTGCTGGTCGGCAGGTGCCGTTTGGCTTGGCCAAATGGCCTGTTTGACACTACCAAACAGCCCGTTTGGCACTGCCAAACGGGCTGTCTTGGCGCGTGAAACGATTGCTGTGCACAAGTGGCTCTATGCCAGGCGGTTGGCAGCGAGGCGCATGGCGAGGCGGCGTTTGCGAATTTTCCTTACACGGCGGGGCCAGGCTCAGGTGGCTGCCGGGGCCAGGCCTCGGGGCGCGTGCGGACGGAGGGTTAGGCATCCATGAGGTCGCTCATGACCATGTCGCTCACGAAGAGTCCCTGCCGCGTGAGCCTCAGGCGGTCGTCCCGGCGTTCGAGCAGCCCGTCGGAGAGGTAGGGCTGGGCTGCGTTGAGGCACAGGTCGAGGTGGCGCTGGCCGAAGTTGCGCCTTAGCCGTGCGAGGTCGATGCCCTCGCAGGTGCGCAGCGAGAGCATCACCGTGTCGTTGTAGCGCGTGGGCGTGTCGAGCAGCTCGCTCTCGGCAGGCACCTTGCCGCGCTCAATGGCAGCGATGTAGCGACCGAGGTCGGCCACGTTCCACTGTCGGCTCCGCCCGTCGAAGGAGTGGGCGGCCGCCCCCAAGCCGAGGTAAGGCTCTTGTAGCCAGTATCCGCTGTTGTGGCGCGAGCGCCGCCCAGGCAGCGCAAAGTTGCTTATCTCGTAGTGCTCGTAGCCGGCGGCGGCCAGCCTGTCGGCCAGCTCGTAGTACATGGCGCGGCAGGTCTCCTCGTCGGCCTCGGCCACAAGGCCCCGCCGGAGCATAGAGTGGAGCGGCGTGCCTTCCTCGTATGCCAGGCAGTAGGCCGAGATGTGCTCCGGGGCGAGGCTCAGCGCGCAGGCTATGTCGGCCTGCCACTGCTCCATGGTCTCGCCGGGGAAGCCATACATGAGGTCGATGCTTATGTTGCCTATGCCCTCACGGCGCAGCCTCGCGACGGCCCGGCCCACATCAGCCGCGCCATGGCGGCGCCTGAGGAAGCGCAGGCGCGCCCCGTCGAAGGTCTGCGCGCCCATGCTCACCCTGTTCACCGGCAGGCGTGCGATGGCTGACGCAAACCCTTCGGTGACATCGTCAGGGTTGCACTCAATGGTCACTTCCTCGGCCCGGCTGGTGTCGATGGCGGCAAGCAGCCGCCCAAGCAGGGAGGGGGAGAGCAGGCTCGGCGTTCCGCCACCTATATATATAGTGGTGGGCGGCCCGCCGATGTAGCCCCGGCGAAGCTCCAGTTCGGCCAGGAGGGCGTCTACGTAGCGCTCGGCAGCCATGCCGCCGGTTGTTGAATAGAAGCCGCAGTATATGCAGCGGCTCTTGCAGAAGGGTATGTGTATGTACAGTCCGGGCATTGTTTGAATTTTAATGCAAAAATACTAATTTTGCTTAACCGCCCGAAACTTTGCCCCGCAATAATTGCCGTTCTCGCGGAAAAACATTAACTTAGAGGCCGATTATATCTTAAGTACCAACTTAAATCTATGACGATATGAGAGTATATCAGACAAACGAGATTAAAAACATTGCGCTGCTTGGCAGTGCGGGTAGCGGCAAGACAACACTTGCCGAAGCAATGCTTTACGAGGCCGGCATAATAAAGCGCCGCGGCTCGGTGGAAGCCAAGAACACAGTGAGCGACTATTTCCCCGTGGAGCAGGAATACGGATATTCGGTTTTCTCCACTGTGTTCCACGTAGAATGGAATAACAAGAAGCTGAACATAATAGACTGCCCAGGGGCCGACGACTTCGTAGGGGGCGCCATAACGGCTCTCAACGTTACAGACCAGGCAGTGATACTCATCAACGGGCAGTACGGGCCCGAGGTGGGAACGCAGAACAACTTCCGATACACTGAAAAACTCAAGAAGCCAGTAATCTTCCTCGTAAACCAGCTCGACAGCGACAAGTGCGACTTCGACTCCATCGTGGCCTCGATGAAGGACATCTATGGGCCCAAGTGCGTGCAGATACAGTATCCCATCGCCACAGGGCCGGGCTTCAACTCGCTCATCGACGTGCTCCTGATGAAGAAATACTCGTGGAAGCCAGAGGGGGGCGCCCCCATCATAGAGGACATACCGGCAGAGGAGATGGACAAGGCCATGGAGCTGCACAAGGCTCTCGTGGAGGCCGCGGCAGAGAACGACGAAAGCCTCATGGAGAAGTTCTTCGAGGAGGAAACGCTCACCGAGGACGAGATGCGCGAGGGAATACGCAAGGGCCTGGTTACGCGAAGCATCTTCCCCGTGTTCTGCGTGTGCGCAGGCAAGGACATGGGAGTGCGCCGCCTTATGGAGTTCCTCGGCAACGTGGTGCCTTTCGTGAGCGAGATGCCTAAGATACACAACACCAGGGGCGAGGAAGTGGCCGCCGACAGCAACGGGCCTACATCGCTCTACTTCTTCAAGACAGGCATGGAGCCGCACATCGGCGAGGTGTCTTATTTCAAGGTGATGAGCGGAACGGTAAAGGCCGGGGCCGACCTTACCAACGCCGACCGCGGCTCAAAGGAGCGCATGGCGCAGCTCTTTGCCTGCGCCGGGTCCAACCGCATACCCGTTGACGAGCTTTGCGCGGGCGACATAGGATGCACCGTTAAGCTGAAGGACGTGAAGACGGGCAACGCCCTCAACGGAAAGGACTGCGAATACCGCTACGACTTCATCAAGTATCCTAACTCGAAGTACTCGCGCGCCATCAAGGCCGTTAACGAGCAGGAAACCGAGAAGATGATGGCCGCCCTGCTTAAGATGCGCCAGGAAGACCCAACGTGGGTGGTGGAGCAGAGCAAGGAGCTGCGCCAGACCATCGTGCACGGCCAGGGCGAGTTCCACCTGCGCACGCTCAAGTGGCGCATGGAGAACAACGAGAAGATACAGGTGAAGTTTGAGGAACCCAAGATTCCTTACCGCGAAACCATCACCAAAGCCGCGAGAGCCGACTACCGCCACAAGAAGCAGTCGGGCGGGGCGGGCCAGTTTGGCGAGGTTCACCTCATCGTGGAGCCATACGCCGACGGAATGCCCGACCCAACGGTGTTCAAGTTCGGCGGACAGGAGTATCGCATAAACGTAAAGAGCAAGGAGGAAATCGACTTGGAGTGGGGAGGCAAGCTCGTGTTCATCAACTCCGTGGTAGGCGGAGCCATCGATGCGAGGTTCATGCCGGCCATACTCAAGGGCGTGATGGAGCGCATGGAGCGCGGCCCGCTCACCGGAAGCTACGCCCGCGACGTGCGTGTCATCGTATACGACGGCAAGATGCACCCCGTAGACTCTAACGAGCTGTCGTTCATGCTGGCCGGGCGCAACGCCTTTGCCGCCGCATTCAAGGAGGCCGGGCCTAAGGTGCTCGAGCCTATCTACGACCTCGAGGTGTATGTGCCTGCCGACTTCATGGGCGACGTCATGAGCGACCTGCAAGGCCGCCGAGCCATGATAATGGGCATGGACAGCGAGGCCGGCTACCAGAAGCTGCAGGCCAAGATACCTCTCAAGGAGCTTGCCAACTACAGCATCTCACTAAGCTCCATCACCGGAGGCCGTGCCTCGTTCACCACAAAGTTCGCAAGCTACGAGCTTGTGCCTAACGACATACAGCAGCAGCTCGTGAAGGAGCACGAGGCTGAGCTTGAGGCTGACGACTGAACGCGCCTGCCCGTCGGTGCCTGAGTGTGCCGGCAGGGCGGGGCAAAGCCTTGCCAAGTGAGCTGGGATGGCCCGGAATGAAGCAGGTTTGCCGCTTGGGCAAACGCATTCCGAGCCATCCCGCTCTTTCTTATCGGTGCAGGCTCATGCCGTGAAGCCATGCACCAGGGGCCAGGAGGAGTCACCATAAGCAGCAGGGAATGCATGGCGGCATAATTGAATATATGCAACTAAAAGCTGCCAGAATAGTTAACAATGTTAATCCTGGCTGAAATAATTAACGCTTTATGGTTAAACAATAATATTTTAAGCTATCTTTGCCGACATGAAAAAATCTACAATATGGGCTATAGCGGTGGTGATGGGCCTCTCGTTCCTGGGCTTGCTCTTCATGCAACTGTCGTACATCGAGGAGATGGCGAAGATGAAGAAAGAGCAGTTCGACGAGTCCGTAAACCGAAGCCTGTACCGAGCATCTCGCAACCTTGAGGTGAACGAGACGCTGCGCTACCTCGAGAAAGACATCAACGAGACAGAGCGGCGGGCGATGAGGCGCGATTCGGCCTCGCGGCGTGGCGGCGGAGGCGATGGCGGGGCGCAGCATCCGCATCCTTATGCGGTTGGCGGCAAGGACGGGGCGGTATATTCCTCGTTCCAGCTGAAGACCCTCGCAACCAAGCCTTCGGCCGTGCCAAAGGCCATAATACTGCACTCCGACAAGAACACAATAAACGAGGCTTCGAAGTCTTTGCAGGAAATTGTGCGCAACAGGTACGTGTACCAGAAGACGTTGCTCGACGAGGTGGTGTACAATATACTATATACCGCGAGCGACAGGCCGCTCAAGGAGCGCATCAACTTCCGCCTGCTTGACCAGGACTTGCGCGCCGAACTGCTTAACAACGGCATAAACATACCTTACCATTTCACCGTGTCGACCACCGACGGGCGCGAGGTGTACCGCTGTCCCGACTATACCGACGAGGGCGAGGCATGCACTTACTCGCAGATTTTGTTCCGCAACGACCCCTCGTCGAAGATGGGCGTGCTGAAGATTCACTTCCCCGACATAGGCAGCTACATCTTCTCAAGCATTCGGTTCATGATTCCGTCGGTGGTGTTCACCATCGTGCTGCTCATCACTTTCCTCTTTACCATCATCGTGATATTCCGCCAGAAGCGTTACACGGAGATAAAGAACGACTTCATCAACAACATGACGCACGAGCTGAAGACACCCATAGCGAGCATATCGCTTGCCTCGCAGATGCTGAGCGACGACAGCGTGGCCAAGAGCCCGGGCATGATGAAGCACCTCGGGGGCGTGATCAACGACGAGTCGAAGCGGCTCAGGTTCCTCGTGGAGAAGGTTTTGCAGATGTCGATGTTCGACAAGGAGAAGGCCGTATTCAAGAAGAAGGAACTCGACCTCAACGAGATGGTGGAGGGCGTGGCCCACTCGTTCACGCTGAGGGTGGAGCACACGGGCGGCAAGATATACACCGACATCGAGGCGGTTGACTCAAAGATATACGTTGACGAGATGCATTTCCAGAACGTTATCTTCAATCTGATGGACAACGCGGTTAAGTACCGCAACCCCGACAAGCCCCTCGACATATATCTCAAGACGTGGAACGACGACGAGCACCTGTTCCTTTCCGTGCGCGACACGGGCATGGGAATAAAGAAGGAGAACCTTAAGAAAATCTTCGAGAAGTTCTACAGGGTGCATACCGGCAACCGCCACGACGCCAAGGGCTTCGGGCTGGGCCTTGCATACGTGAAGAAGATAATCGACTTGCACAAGGGCGAGATTCGCGTAGACAGCGAATATGGCAAGGGAACCACCTTCGTGATATCCCTGCCTGTGATAAAAGACTGACATGACAACAGAATATTAACACATTAAACTTTACGATTATGGACGAGAACCTGAAAATCCTTCTCTGCGAAGACGACGAGAACCTTGGCATGCTGCTCCGCGAATACCTTGCGGCAAAGGGCTATTCGGCTGAGCTTTGCCCCGACGGCGAGGCTGGCTACAAGGCTTTCCTGAAGAGCAAGTTCGACATTTGCGTGCTCGATGTGATGATGCCCAAGAAAGACGGCTTCACGCTTGCCCAGGAAATCAGAGCCGCCAACGCCGAGATACCTATCATCTTCCTCACCGCCAAGACGCTGAAGGAAGACATCCTCGAGGGTTTCAAGATTGGGGCCGACGACTATATAACGAAGCCTTTCTCCATGGAAGAGCTCGTGTTCCGCATAGAGGCCATCCTGCGCCGCGTGCGTGGCAAGAAGAACAAGGAGAGCACTATATACCACATAGGCCGTTTCACCTTCGACACGCAGAAGCAGCTGCTCACCATCGGCGACAAGCAGACGAAGCTCACTACCAAGGAGAACGAGCTGCTCGCGCTGCTCTGTAGCCACACCAACGAGATACTGCAGCGTGACTTCGCCCTGAAGACCATCTGGATAGACGACAATTACTTCAATGCGCGCTCCATGGACGTGTACATCACGAAGCTGCGCAAGCACCTGAAGGACGATGACCAGATTGAAATCATAAACATCCACGGCAAGGGCTACAAGCTCATCGCCCCCGAGGAGGACTGATGGCCGGGGCGAGCCCTTTGTGCGGGCCTGCTGCCATGGCCGGAATGGATGGCTTGCCGGCGGGTGCCTGCAAGGCTAAGTGACAAGGCGAAGCGCCGGAACTGCACTTTGAGGCAGGTTCGGCGCTTCGCCTTGTTTGTGTTGTGCGCTCGTGGTTGAGGCCTGTCCGGCAGCGGACTGGCCGTAGGCTTGGCTTTGGCTTTGCCACGGTCGGTAGGAGTCCATCAGTGGGCAGGGGCGCGGAAAGTGGATGGGAAGCCGAAAACAGCCTCCAAAACAAGTGCTTGGCTGAAGAATGACCGATTTGGGATTAGTAACGGCTTTCGCCCTTTAGCGCTGCCACGTGGCCAACGATGCCGGCGACTATCAGTCCAAGCCCGGCCAGCTGAACCCAGTTATGGTCGGTCCAGCCCGCGAGCTGGCTCGCCACGAGCGTAAGCGCGCCAAGGGCCACGAGGCCCAGGCCGATGCCCTTCAGATGTCTCTTCATAGTTTTTATGCGGATGGCTGCACCGTGCCTTAATGGGCGTTTGCCACGGGGCATGGCGGCGTTTGCGATGCAAAGGTAATGCTTTTTTGCCGTAAATGCGCCATGGCAAGCGTTTATTTTAGGCAGTTCTGCGTGGCTTGGCGGCCCGGATGTGGCTTGGCGCAATCTTTTTGCTTTGGGCTGTATGCAGTATATTTCCTTACAAAAGAGATCCGTGCACTCGCCTCCCGGCGGTCTTGAGTTGCAAAACGGCAGGTTTCGGACTGCCAAACAGGTCGTATTGCATGGCCGAACGGTATGTTTGGCAGTGTAATATGGCTTGTTTTGCAAAGCCTTGAGGGTCAAGTAGTTGCGCAGCGTGGACTGATTTGTGAAAAATTTTTACTGCTCCCGTTGTCTTCTCGCAGCGAGGCTTGTATGGTGCGCGAGGCCGGATGACGTAAGTTTCTGAAGTGCCACGTGGCCCTAACTAACTTGCGTCCACCTGCATAGGCTTCAAAAAAGTATCAAAAATTTGGCGGTTTCGGGAAAAAGCAGTACCTTTGCACCGCATTTTGCAAAACAACAAATTAATCAATTTATTTAAAGTATGAATCAATACGAAACCGTTTTCATTTTGACTCCCGTTTTGTCTGATGAACAGATGAAGGAAACGGTCGCAAAATTCAAGAATCTCCTTACCGACAATGGTGCCGAGATTCTGAACGAAGAGACCTGGGGCCTGAAGAAGATGGCTTATGCTATCCAGAAGAAATCCACGGGTTTCTATTGCCTGCTGGAGTTCAAGGCAGAGCCTACAATGGTAAAGACGCTCGAGACGGGCTTCCGCCGCGACGAGAAGGTTATCCGTCACATCACGGTGAAGCTCGACAAGTACGCAGTTGAGTACGCAGAGAAGAGAAGAAACAAACTGGCTAAAAAAGAGGAGGCTTAACGTTATGGCACAAGAATCAGAAATAAGATATTTGACTCCACCTTCAGTGGACACCAAGAAGAAGAAGTATTGCCGTTTCAAGAAGAGTGGCATTAAGTATATCGACTACAAGGATCCTGAGTTCCTTAAGAAGTTCCTCAACGAGCAGGGCAAGATTCTGCCCCGCCGCATCACTGGCACTTCGCTCAAGTATCAGCGCCGCGTGGCCCAGGCCATCAAGCGTGCCCGCCAGATTGCGTTGCTGCCTTACGTAACAGACTTGATGAAATAATAAGGAGGAAACAGAATGGAAATAATACTGAAAGAAGATATCATCGGCCTGGGATTCAAGAACGACATCGTGACTGTTAAGTCAGGCTATGGCCGCAACTACCTCATCCCAACTGGCAAGGGCGTCATCGCTTCGCCCTCTGCAAGGAAGGTGCTGGCCGAGAACCTCAAGCAGCAGGCCCACAAGCTTGCCGCCCTCAAGGCTGAGGCAGAGAAGAAGGCCGAGGCCTTGAAGGATGTTGCGCTCACCATCACCGCCAAGGTAAGTGCCACGGGCGTTACCTATGGTTCAGTGAACGCAGCCCACGTGGCCGAGGAGCTTAAGAAGCTCGGCCACGACATCGACCGCAAGATTATCGTGATGCACGACATCAAGAAGGTGGGCGACTACGTTGCAACCATCCACTTCCACAAGGAGGTGGCCGTTGAGGTGCCTGTTAAGGTGGTTGCAGAGAACGCCCCCAAGGAGGAAGCTCCTGTGGCCGAGGCTCCTGCAGAGGTGGTTGAGGTCGAGGCTCCTGCCCAGGAGGAGGCTCAGGCAGAAGAGTGATTTATCGCTGTAAACCACATCATATTTATTGCAACAGTAATCCCGGACGGCTCCGCAGCTGCCCGGGATTTTCTTTTGCCATGGTTGTTTATGTGCTTTCAGATGCACTTCATCCTGCTGTGTTTGCGGCTTCCTGTATGGCATTCTTTGCTTTGGCTTAGCTATGTGGGTGGTGAGGATGCTTGTTTGCAGCCGTGCGCGTGGCCGTTGGTGTTTGTGCGTTGCCTTTCCTGGCAGTGAGTCTCATCGGCATCAATGGGGTATTGCGGTGGGCGCAGGCCACTGGCCGTATGCAATAAAAAACCGCCAGACTCGCGTCTGGCGGTAATTCTCTCACTGTTCGTGATTGCAACTGATTACTCAGCAACGGTGCTGTCAACAGGAGCAGCAGTGCTGTCAGCAACGGTTGAATCAACAACTGCAGAGTCAACGGTAGCTACAGTGTCAGAATCAACGGGTGCAGCCTGGTTTGTCTTGTTACCGCAAGATGCGAAAGAAATAGCTGCAACAGCTACGAACATCAATACCAATTTTTTCATTTTCTTTGCTTTTTTAGTCTGTAAAACAATCATTTGTTTATTAAAACGATGCAAAGGTATATATTTTTTCGATAGGTTGTTCTTTTTTATGCGACTTTTTTATGCTTCATTTTGTAACTTTTGTGCAATTGTCTGATAATCAGTGGATTGTGAAATGTTAAAAATGACATTCCCAAATGTATCCCGTTAAAGCCATCCCTTTTGATGGATGTTTGGCAAAAATTGCTTACCTTTGTAGTGGATTAGTTTCTTACATTATATTATATATGATAGTCACTTCTGCCTTTCAAGGCAAGAAAGCCGCATATTTCACGCTTGGCTGCAAGCTGAACTTCTCGGAGACTTCCACTTTCGCGCAGATGCTGCACGACTTGGGCGTGAGGACGGCGCATGAGGGGGAACGTGCTGACATCTGCATCGTGAACACTTGCTCAGTCACCGAGGTGGCCGACCATAAATGCCGGCAGGCCATACATCGCATGGTCCGCTCTAATCCAGGTGCTTTTGTCGTCGTCACCGGCTGTTACGCACAGCTTAACCCCGATGCGGTCAGCGGCATAGAGGGCGTGGACCTCGTGCTCGGCACTGACGAGAAAGCACGGCTCGTGCAGATTCTTTCAGACTGCTGGGGGGCAAAGGGCGATGCGCCCGACGGCCACCTCCATCGCCATTATTCAGTCAAGACGAAGGATATAAAGTCTTTTGCGCCCAGTTGCTCGCGCGGCAACCGCACACGCTATTTCCTTAAGGTGCAGGACGGGTGCGACTATTTCTGCACTTACTGCACCATACCATACGCCCGGGGCTTCAGCAGAAACCCCACGATAGAGTCGCTTGTGGCGCAGGCAGAGGGCGCAGCTTTGGCCGGCGGTAAGGAGATAGTGCTCACGGGGGTGAACATCGGGGACTTTGGCAAGTCGACGGACGAGGCTTTCATAGACCTCGTAAAGGCTCTCGATGCAGTCCGCGGGGTGGAAAGATACCGCATAAGCAGCCTTGAACCCGACCTTATCACCAACGAACTTATAGACTATTGCGCCACCAGCAGGGCGTTCATGCCCCATTTCCACATCCCGTTGCAGAGCGGCAGCGACACCGTTTTGAAGCTCATGCACCGCCACTACGGCACGGCGCTCTTCGCCGAAAGGGTGGAAAGGATAAAGCAAACAATGCCCGACGCTTTCATAGGCGTTGATGTCATGGTGGGCAGCAGGGGCGAAACTTCGGCTTGTTTCGACGAGACATACGCGTTCATCGAGTCGCTCGACGTGTCGCAACTGCACGTTTTCCCTTATTCCGAACGGCCCGGCACGGCGGCGCTCCGCATACCCAATGCAGTTGGCGAGGCGGAGAAGAAACGCAGGAGCAAGCTCTTGCTCGACCTTTCTGAGCGCAAGTTCCGCTCGTTTTACTCCCGATACATTGGCACCGAGGCCGAAGTGCTCTTCGAGAAAGCCACCCGCGGCAGGGCCATGCACGGCTTTACGCGCAACTACATCCGCGTGGAGCTGCCGCCGGAGAGCGCAAAGCCGGAGTTCGACAACCAGATAATGAGGGTCAGGCTCGGCGAGTTTAACCACGACAACACCGCATTGAAAGCCACGTTATTATAATGGACAAGATAGCAATCGTAATCCTCAATTGGAACGGGGCGGCCATGATGCGCCGCTATTTGCCCTCCGTAGCCAAATATTCGTGCGATGAGGCTGCGCTGTATGTGGCCGACAACGCATCCACCGACGACTCTCTGCAGTTGCTTGATGCCGAGTTCCCCGGTTGCCATGTAATAAAGTTCGACAAGAACTGGGGCTTCGCCGATGGCTACAACAAGGCTCTGGCCATGATAGAAGCTGAATATTACCTCTTGTTAAACTCCGACATAGAGGTGACGCACCATTGGCTGACGCCTCTTGTGGAGTTCATGGACGCCCATCCGGAGGCTGCTGCCTGCCAGCCAAAGCTGCTTTCGCTGAACGACAAAGACAGTTTTGAGTATGCGGGAGCCTGCGGCGGCTTCATCGACAAGTACGGATACCCTTTCTGCAGGGGCCGGATATTCGACACCTTGGAGCCAGACAACGGTCAGTATGACTATAGGACTGAGATATTCTGGGCCACGGGGGCAGCCATGATGGTGCGGGCTGCCGATTACTGGCGTGCCGGCGGGCTTGACGGACGCTTCTTTGCGCACAACGAAGAGATTGACCTTTGCTGGCGACTCAGGCTTCTTGGCAGGAAGATATATTGCATACCGGAGAGCGTTGTCTACCATCTTGGTGGCGGAACACTGCCCAAGGGCAATCCCATGAAGACATTCCTGAACTTCCGCAACAACCTTACCATGCTTTACAAATGCCTGCCTGAGCATGAGCTGTGCCACGTTATGAGGGTGCGGTGGGTGCTCGATTACGTGGCAGCTTTTGAGATGTTGCTGCTCAAGCGGAGCCTTGGCGACTTCAAGGCTGTACTGAAGGCGAGGCGAGCCTTTGCTCGGTGGAAGGCCGGCTTTGCCGAAGACAGGCGGCGCATACAGGCATCGCGCGTGGTCGATGACATTCCCGAACGGAAGCCTTTCATGCTGCTTTGGCAGTATTACGCCAAGGGCAGGAAGCGTTTTTCCGACTTGCCGTGAGGCTTTGCGGCGCTGCCGGGCTTGTGTGTCGGCCAGTGCCTTGCTGTGATAGCGCAAAAAGCGCCATGGACTGTTGCCCATGGCGCTTTTTGTGTTTGTATGCCTTGTTGTGGGGATAGGCTGCCGTAGTTGTTCCGCTGTCAGTATTTCACAGTCACGGGGTTGCTTATTTCCTCTTTCCAGGCCTTCAGGTAAGCGAACCACTCCTTGGAGCTGTGGAAGCCAAAATCCTCGTTGTCAGAGCCGAAAGTTATGTTGTAGTGCAGCTCGTCGGTGGCATTGCCGATCACATAAGCGTAGTTGTCCTTGTTGGCTGGCAGTTCCTCCACCACATACTTGGCCGGGATGCAGATGCCCAGGCCCACGGTCTCGCGCTTGTGGCCGGCCGAGTCCTTGGCCGACACGGGCCAGTCGGTGCCCCAGCAGCCGCGCAGCCCTTGCTTGTCGCTCAGCTCAACGGAGTTCTTCACGTTGATGATGCCGGTGGCGAAGCGGTAGTCGGCGGCCTGCTTGTTGAACTTTATGTCCACCGAGCAGTCGCGGCGGCCGGCGTAGAGAGTGTAGCGTGTGGTCATGTCGAGCCTGTCCTTGCCGGCGTTCATGGTGTTCCAGCCCTTGTCCACCACCTCCACGATGGTGCGCAGCGGCCCGCGCGACACGATGCGCAGCATACGCTTGTCCACGTCCTTGAGCATCTGTGGCTTGCTGCCGTCCCATCCGCGCAGCGTGCCAAGCCCGAGCGTCTCGCCCACCCAGAGCACGTCGTCGCCAAAGCCGGCGGCCTTCTGCTCCTTGCTGGGGTAGAACTGCGTCTGCTTCAGCTCGAGGCCCTTGCGGTACTTGCCGTAGATGTCCACGGTCTGTCGGTGGTCGAAGTATATGCGGTAGGCCACCATGTCGTTCTCGAAAGCCGGGCCGTGGTGGTGGAGCATCCAGTATGGGTTAGTGCCGTTGTCCACGGTGAGGCTGCTTATGTATAAGTTCTGCTTGTTGTTGCTCTTCACTTTCTTGTTGGTGAGCAGCATCTCGGCGTACACCTGCGGCGTGTAGCTGCGTGGCGAGCCGCTGTCATCGAGCCTTACGCTGAACTCCTGCTTGCCTTTCTTGTCTATGTCGGTGATGAAGCACAGCTCGTCGAATGTGCCATCGCCGTCGAGGTCGTCGAGCTGCGAGGGTATTTCCTTGCCGTTCAAGGTAACGAGGGCCGACTTTACGCTGATGCCGCAGTCGGCCAGCCTCACCACCACGGGTGTGGCCTTGCGGGCCGTTCCGGTGGTGTTCTCCACGTTAACGCTGATAGTTTTCTGTGCAGCCGCCGCGGTGAGCACGGCTGCGAGGAATGCCATTGTGACAAGTTTCCTTTTCATGCTGAATTGTTTTTTTAGATAGTTTCGTCTGCACAAAGTTACTGAAAATACCTCACAAAATGCCAGCCCAAGTCCTATCAGGCCGCATGGAAGGACTTTTTTTCGCCTATTTTTGTCTGTTTTAGCTTAATTTTTAGGTTTTTAAAATATTTATTGCTATATTTGCAACGTAATTAACGGTATACATCATCCAAGGAACAAGTGCATAAGGTATATTTCATAGTGGCGTTGGCCTTGCTCACATTGTGGGGGTGCGAGTGGCGTTTGAAGCCTGGCAGCGATGAGCGGCAGCCAGGCGATGTGGTGGTGGAGCGTTATGACCGCATACAGAGCCTCTACCTCACCACCGGCGACTTCTCGGCGCTGCAGCAGCTCAACACGGAGTATCCAATGCAGACGCGCGCCTTGATAGAAGACGTGCTGAAGATAGGGCGCGTGAACGACCCAGAGATAAACACAAAGTTCCTCAAGTTCTACCAGGACATAGCGCTGCAGAGCCTCATAAACGAGGTGGAGCAGCAGTACGCCAACATGGACGACATAAACAAGGGGCTTACCGAGGCTTTCGCCCGGCTGCGCAAGGAGGTGCCGGAGATAGGCATCCCGCAGATATACACGCAGATAGGCGCCCTCGACCAAAGCATCGTGGTGGGCAACGGCACGCTCGGCATAAGCCTCGACAAGTACCTCGGGGCCGACTACCCCCTTTACCTCAAGTATTACCCCAAGGCCCAGCGCGAGCAGATGGAGCGCTCCATGATAGTGCCAGACTGCATGGTGTTCTACATCTTGAGCCTGTATCCAATGCCACACGACAAGGAGATGACGCAGGAGGAGTGCGACATACACATGGGCAAGATAATGTGGGTGGTAAACAAGATAACCCAGAAGCACACCTTCAAGGGGCAGTACGTGGCCATTGTAGACCGCTACATGAAGCGTAACAAGGGCGAAACCGTGGCCACGCTGCTGCGCAACAACGACTATAAGGCCATCGCCCGGTAGCCTTTCGGGCGCGCCGTGGCGAATACGATTCTGTAATCTTTTTTCATCATTTGCGCTGTTGGCCGCATCGGCTTGTGGCTCAGTGAGTTACGAAACGGGCTGTTTTGCATTGCGAAACAGCCCGTTTTGCGTTGCGATATGGCCTGTTTTGCGTTGCGAAACGGCATATATTGGCATCCCATGCCGATTGCGGGGCAGTGTCAGAGGACGCAATGTAATTATAAATTACTTTCTGTCCGTATGCCTGCCGACATTTTCCTACCGTGCATAGAGTCACCCAATACCACATTTTCAGGCCGAAGGCTTGCTTGGCAAGGTGGGCAAGAAGAAAATATAAAGGCCCATGATGTGGTTAATTGGATATTTTGTAGTACCTTTGCGGCAGCAATGGTTCACTGCAAAAAGTGATTAAAAGGGAACGGGGTGAGAATCCCCGACAGTCCCGCTGCTGTGAGCCGTCCTTATCAGGAGCGAACAACAAAGCCACTGGGCATTGCCGGGAAGGCGTTCGCATCCGGGCGGCGAGTCAGAAGACCTGCCTTGCGCAAACATCCCTGCACGCTTCGAGGAAAAGCGGCCGGGTAGAAACAGCCATTCAACATAATGCGCCCCGCAGCATCGACGCAGGCTTTTGCCTGCGTGAAGCCCTGCGCGTAAGCGCGATGCAAAGGCAAAATCCTTTATATACAATAGTATTATGCGACAAAAAATTTACTTATTGGCAGTGGCGCTTGCCACCTTGTTGCAGCCGCAAGCGGCATTGGCCCAGGACACCCAGGCCGATGCTGTGACGCAGTTGCAGTTTGGCAGGCAGGTCGTCACGGTGCCGGCAGATGCCAGCCTAACCTTTTACGACCCTAAAGGCACAGGCAGCATCAGCTCTACCAGCACCAACAACACCCACTCGCTCACAGTATTCCGCCCGGCCGAGGCCGGGCTTGCCGTGCGGGTGGAGTTCGAGGAAATCGACGTGAGCAGCGATGGGGCAGGCTATCCCGGCCAAGTGGTTGTATACAATGGCGACCCCGACGAGGCGGGAACGTTTTCCTGGGCCACCAATGCCTATGGCATCAACGGCTCCACCGTGCTGCCCGAGGGCGACGTGGTGGCCACGCTCGATGGCGAGTACAGCGGCGTGAGCTACTATTCTACCGCCCCCGACGGTACGCTCTCCGTGGGTATGCTGTGGCGTTATGCAGCGCAGTGCGACGGATGGGTGGCCAAGGTGAGCTGCGTAAAGCTCGAAAACATGGTGGTGAGCGGGGCTGGTGCCGATTATTCCGCAGTGTTGCCGTCGCCCCGGGGCAAGCAGGCCATAGCCCTCGCCTCGGCGTATGTAGAGGCGAAAGGGGTGCTTCAGGCCGACCGCCTCGCCAAGGTGACCTTCAGCCTGCCAAAGAACGACGGCGTGGTCGACCCGCTGTCGCTGCGCCTCTATGCCGGGGCAGCAGCCAGTTTCAAGGGATCTGAGCCTTTGCAGGCCACGGTGGCCGCCGATGGCGGTGCATACGCGTTTACGCTCGACGAACCGCTTTCCGAAGGCCGCAACGTGTTCACTATCGCCGGCGATGTGCTCGCCACGGCGTCGGTGGGCGCTGAGGTGGCCGTTGAGGTGACTTCTGTGTCAACCACTGCCATACCCGATGGTGTGCAGCCATTTGTCGGCGCCACGCCCGTAACGGTGACTTGCCCCGCCATAGTCAATATGGAGGAGGGGGCTACCACGGTCACAGTAGGCTCCACGCCGCTCGCATTCTACGATGATGGCGGCCTCGACGGTCAGGTAACGCCCGGCTTCAGCGGCACTACCACGTTCCTGCCGGAGGCAGGAGGCAAGAAGGTGCAGGTGAGCTTCAGCAGCGTAAACCTGTCGGAAGGCAGCATATATTACCAATACCTTAATGTATATAACGGCACTGCGGCCACCGAGGGCAACCTTATACGCCGGGTGAGGAGCGGCGAGACGGCGCTCATACACTCCACTGCGGCCGATGGCGCGCTGACCGTAGAGCTTTCCAACAATGGCACGAGCTACACTGCGGCCGGCTTCGAGGCCGAGGTGAGCCTCTTCGAGCCGCAGCCCATGGAGCTTGAGTCGATAGCCGTGGACAACGCCGCGCCTGCCACGGCTTGCGCAGGCGAGGCCGGCGTGGCCATGCTCAGGGTGAACGTGCGCACCGCCAACACCGAGCCGGCCTTGGCCGCAGGAGCGTTCGGCTTCACCACGGGTAGCTCCAGTGCCACCGTCAGCGGCGCATCGCTCTTCTATACAGGCTCCAGTCAAGAGTTCTCTTCGGCTCGCAAGGTTGGCGCCGTGGTATCGGTAGACCATGAGTTTACCATCACTCCCGATGAAGAACTTAGCCTCTCGGAGGGCGACAACTATTTCTGGCTTGTCTACGATGTGGACCAACTGGCTCTTAACGGGCAACAGCTCGATGCCGCCCTCGTTTCGGTGGAGCTTGGCGAAGCCACCGAACAAGTGGCAGAAGGCAACCCCGAAGGTGGCTGCACCATTGAGAATGTGGTGTATTCGCACGCAGGGCAAGGCACGGTTACTACGACGGTGAACGGCAGTCTCGCTTTCCGCACCAAGACGAAGAACGAGTATTCGGAGGACTACGAGTCCGGAACAGACGACCGCATCAACGTGTTCGTTCCGCTTAACGAGGGTAACCTTTGCCAGATAGACTTCTCAAAGTTCGACCTTTACTATTCTTCCTCGTCCTACGGAGCCAAGGCCATCTTCCGCATATACTCCGGCCAAGGCACCGATGGGGAACTGCTCTGGGAGCTGGCTTCCGCCGATGACAAGGCCACAGGCCCTGGCCGCGTGATCCGCTCCACCGCCGCTGATGGCGCGCTCACCGTGCTTTTCAATCCCAACGAAAGCGCGTCATGGTACACTGAGAGCGGCATTGACGCAGTGGTGAGCGAATACCGGCCCCAGCCCATGGCCATCGACAGCGTGGCTGTGGCGCAGACCACCACCGACATCGTGGCGGCGGGGGCAGCCGGGCAGGCTCTGCTCACCGTCAATGTGGCCACCAAGGGCAGTCTCCGGCCCGTAAGCCTTGAGTCTGTGTCCGTCAACATGAAAGGCTGCCAGGCTAAGGTGGCTAAGCTCTGGCTTTACTCCGTAGGTGCAGCCGATGGCGTTCCGCAGCCCGATGCCAAGCCCGTGGGTGAGGCAACAGTGGCACAGGGCGACCCCGTGGACACCATCATGCTTAACACCCCGGTGGAGCTTGCCGAGGGAAGCAATTTCTTCCGCATACTGTTCGACCTCTCCGATGATGCTACCGACGGCGACGTTATCGACGCTTCGGTGGTGTTTGTGACTGTTGGCGGAGAACAAATGGCTGTCGCCCACGGCGACCCTGAAGGCTCGCGCGTGGTGAAGAACATCCTCAACCTGCAGCAAGGCGACAATGGCAAGGTTACGGTCAAGGCGGGCCAGAGCCTCCTTTTCTATGACGATGGTGGCTCGGAGCAGCCTGCCTCAACGCCTTTTGATGGCACGGTGACCTTTGCCCCCGGTGCAGAAGGCGAGGCGGTGAGGCTCCATTTCAGCGAGGTTGACGTGAACTGCACCGACACTCTCTACGTGTTTGCGGGCGAAAGCACGAGCAAGGACGACCTCCTCCTTGCAGTGGAATGCTACGACAAGTTGCCCGCCGACATCGTTTCGCCTGCCGCTGATGGTAAGCTGACGGTGCGCTACGTAGTCCGCGGCACTTATTCCGCCCCCGACGGCTTTGCCATCGCGGTGTCGTCTTACCGCAAGAAAGCCCTCGAGGTGGCTTCGGTCACCGTGGCCGACTGCTCGGCAGAAAGCGTTGTGCGTGGCCAGGACGATGCACTGATGTTGCGCGTAGATGCCCGTGTGGAGGGCGACTACGGCACTTTGGAGGTAAGCAAGTTTGCCGTTGAGGCGGCAGAGGCCGCAAGCCTGCGCTCCGTAAAGGTTTACTCTACCGACACCATCGGCAGCTTTGCCGCTTTCGATGCCTTTGGCCAAAGCCAGTCGGCTCCATACGAAGTTACGGGAAGCTACACCATAAGTGCCGCCGGCACCTATAAGTTCTGGGTGGTGTGCGATGTTGCGGCCGATGCCGCCGCCGGAAGCCAGCTTACGGCAACGCTGCGCGATGTCACCATAGGCGGCACGGCATTAAGCCCGCAGGCTCCTGCCACGGCGAGCTGCACCGTGAGGGAGGGCGCAAGCGGCACACTTACCGTGGGCCAAGGCTCTGACTACGGCACCATACAGGCTGCCGTGGATGCCATAGCCGGCGGCATTGAAGGCCCGGTTACGATAAACGTAAAGCCCGGAATATACAACGAGCTTGTCAACGTGCCGCAAATCCCAGGCGCGTCGGCCACCAATACCGTGACGATACAGAGCGCAACGGGCGACTATAACGACGTGCGCATATATTACGATGCCTACAGTGAGCCGGAGTACAGCGACGACAAGATGTCGGCAGAGTACGGAGTCGTGACCGTGGCGGGCGCTGACTACCTTACGTTGCGCGGCCTGGAGATCACCACAACCGACCTTACGTTCCCAGGGGTGGTGCATATTAAGGGTGCGAGCCGCCACGTTACGGTGGACAGTTGCCATATCCACGCAAGCATGTCCACCGAATATGGTTCTGACATTAACCTCATATACACTTATGCAAAGGACGAGGCCAACTGCAACAACGACTACCTTACGGTGCGCAACAGCCTGCTTGAGGGCGGCTACATCGGCATAAGGATGGGCGGTACCAACTACTTGGCGCTGCCGAAGGAGCGCGGCGGAGTGATAGAGGGCAACACCCTGCGCAATCAGGGGGCAAAGGCTCTCTACGTCATGGACGAGCTTGGGGTGAAGATACGGCGCAACACCATTTTCAACGACGCCACCGATCGAAGTGGATTCCAAGGCTTCGATGGACAGTTGCGCGATGCTTGCGCCGAGCCGATGGTCATTGAGGCCAACGTGTTCGACCTTGCCACGCTCAAGGACGCCATAGCCATCAACCCGCGGCAGCTCGTTGGCACGGCCGAGGCTCCCGTGGTGATAGCCAACAACGAGGTGCGCCTGCGCAGCGACAACGCTTCGAGCGCAGGCATGAAGATAGGGTCGCCATGCGAGCACCTGCGCATTGCCTACAACACAGTGCGCCTCACCGGCACTGCAGCATCGGCTCCGCTGTGGCTCAACGATGCCATGACGGGCGACGTGGTAGTGGAGAACAACGTGCTGCTCAACGAGGCGGGAGGATATGTCTACCGTTTCTACAAGCAGGGCAACGAGAATACGGCCACCTTCCGCAACAACGTGCTTTACACCAGTGGCGAAGTGTTTGCCTACAACAAGGCCGACATCACGACGTTTGCCGACTGGGTGGAGGCCGCAGGCGAACAAGACAGCCACAACGAGGCCGTAGGCTTCCTCTCCGACGAGGTGCTTGAACCTGCCGCCGAAGGTTCGCTGCTCACGGCCAGGGCCGTAAGCTACGTGCAGACCGACATCACCGGCAGGCCTCGCACCGCCCAGCCTACTATTGGTGCATACGAGTTTGATGCCACCGCAGCGGCTCCCGCCCTTGCCGAGGGCTACCCGTCGGTGAGGAGCGTGACCGACAGCACGGCTTGCGTTGCCGTCAAGGCCAATGCCAACAGCACAGCCTTCATCACCATCCGCCGCTATGCCGAAGCAGCCCCGGCTGCCGATGGCATGACTGCCGAGGCTTGCTCTGCGTTCACCATCATGGCCGGGCGCGAGGCAGCAGCCTTTGCCGACACGCTTGAAGCAGGCGGGGAGTACGTGGCCTACGTGCGCCTTGTGAGCCTGCGCGGCGTGGGTGGGGCAGTAGTGGCCTCTGCGCCGTTCGTGGCTTCGGGCGAAGCGATAGTGGAGATTCCCAATGTTGAGCTTGCTGCTGTGGGTGACACCATAGCCGCAGGCAGCACCGCCACGCTTTCTGCCACGGTGAGCGGCGGAACAGCCCCGTTTAAGTTGACGTGGCTCAACGGCTTGCGCGAGGATATAGCAACAGCCAACCTCGATGCCGCAGGCGAAGCACAGGTAGCCTACGAGCCGTCGGAGTGCGACGATTATTATGTCACCGTGACCGACGCCAACGGCAAGCAGGCCACCGACACCTGTCGCGTGGTGGTGACGGGCAAGGCCATGGCCGCCACAATGGAGAACTTGTGGCTGGGCGATTACGGCGCATGGGCCGGGCCTGATACCAAGGGCGAGCTTGTCACGGGTGAGTATCTGGATCAGCAGCTGGCCGGTTCGTTCGTCAGCGGCAGCTATATGTTCAGCAATAACTACAGCCTCGACTACGGTTCGTGGAGCGGCTTTGCCT
This sequence comes from uncultured Prevotella sp., assembly GCA_944319915.1. Lineage (GTDB taxonomy): Bacteria > Bacteroidota > Bacteroidia > Bacteroidales > Bacteroidaceae > Prevotella. The sequence continues at coordinate 68,566 of CALUEY010000002.1, forward strand.
ACTCCAACCGCACGTCCACGGCCTACGAGGGCCTCGACGACCAGTACAACTCCGCCGCAGGCAGCGGGCATGGCGGCTCGGCCAACTATGCCGTGGGCTTCGGCAGCGGCAAGGTGACGGTGCTCAGCAGAGAGCTGGGCGACACCATCAGCGGCCTCTACGTTACCAATACGGCCTACGCCCTCAACTCCATCATCAACGGCGACAGCTATTCGTCGAAGTTTGAGCAAGGCTCGTTCCTCAAGGTTGTGTTCACCGGCACAAGGGCCGACGGCACCACCGCCACCGTGGAAAGCTACCTTGCCGACTACCGTCAGGCCGATGCGGCAGACCATTACTACCTCGACACGTGGCAGTGGGTAGACCTCAGGCCGCTCGGCAAGGTGGTAAGCCTGAGCTTTGCCATCGATGGCAGCGACAAGAGCTATGGCTACCTAAACACGCCTGCTTACTTCTGCCTCGACGACTTGGGCGGCGAGCGCGATGAGAGCCTTGCCCCCGTGCAGGCTGGGCGCAGCGTAAGGCTTGCCGACTTCTTTGTCTTTGCCGACAATGCAGGCACCGTTAGCTATGCATTGCCCGATGCTCAGTATGACGGGACCGACCGCTTGGTCGAGATAACTGCCGACGGACGCCTCGTGCTGAGCGACGCGTTCGAGGGTCAGGCCACTATAACCGTGAGCGCCACCCAGCGCGGCAAGGTGCAGTTTGTGCGCATACCGTTCGACATTGCCTCCGGCATCACCGATGCGGTTGGCGATGATGACGCTGCCGAAAGCCGCTATGACCTCAGCGGAAGGCGCGTGTCGCCAACGCACAAGGGCATCAACATAGTAAAGATGGCCGACGGCACGGTGCGCAAGGTGGTAGTGAAGTAACTTCGGCCTTGGGCTTGATGGAATTTGGTGGGGGCGTGGCTTCAGTGTTGCGCCCCCGCTTTTGTTTCTTGTGGTGCGCGCTTTTGGGGGCTGGCGGCTGTGGCGTGGCATTGGCCTTCCTGCCCCGATGCTGGCTCGCTTGTGGCTTGGCACGGTGTTTTCCCTGTAATGTTTTTTCATTATTTGCACCATTTCTCATATCTGCTTGGCGCACAGGGGGTTACGATAAGTGCCGTTTTGCATTGCAAAACGGCACTTATCGCATTGTGAAACGGCCTATTTGGCGATGCCAAACGGCACGTTTCGCAACGCAATTCCGTATGTAGGGTCTGCTAACAGGGCGTTTGTAATTATCTTTCATGGCGTCGCCGGCATCTCTGGCTCAATCCTGTGGGGGCTTTGGCGCGCTGCCACCATCGGCCAACTGGCCCTGATAGATTCCGTTCTGACTCATGTATTGGCAGAGCATATCGGCAAACTCGTGGTTCTTAAGTCCCCATTGCGGCGCGATGACCATGCCTGCCGGCGACTGCGACGTGAACCGTTCTATAACCAACTCTTTGCGCAGCAGCTGCAAATAGGCGGCCACGAGCCTTGCGTATTCTTCTGCCGAATACGTGCGGAAGGGCCGGCGGGCGTAGGCTTCGGCCAGTCTTGTGCCGCGTATCACCTGAAGTTGGTGAAGCTTAAGTATGTTGAGCCTTAGCCCGGAGATGATTGGGGCCTGGCGAAGACTCTCGGTCTCGTCCTCGCCGGGCAGCCCCAGGATTACGTGCCCGCAGGTGACGATGCCCCGGGCGGCGGTCTGCTCCACGGCGCGGCGCGAGCATTCAAAGTCGTGGCCGCGGCCCATGGCGCGGAGCGTAAGGTCGTTGGCCGACTCGATGCCGTACTCCACGGTTACGAACGTCTGGCTGGCCAGCCGCCCGAGGTAGTCGAGCAACCCGGGCCACACGCAGTCGGGGCGTGTGGCTATCACCAGACCCACCACTCCGTCGGCGCCCAGGGCCTCGTCGTAGAGCCTTTTCAGTGCGTCCACCGATGGCGCGTAGGTGTTGGTGTGGGCCTGGAAGTAGGCCAGGTATCTCATGCCGGGGTACTTGCGCGCGAAGAAAGCCTTGCCGGCTTCTATCTGCTCGGCCACGCTGCGCCGCCCGTGGCAGTAGGCCGGACTGAAGGTGCTGTTGTCGCAGAAGGCGCAGCCGCCGGTGCCGAGGCTGCCGTCGCGGTTTGGGCAGGTGAATCCCGCGTCTACCGATATCTTCTGCACCCGGTAGGGGAACACCGTGCGTATCCACGATCCGTAGTCGTTATAAAGCCGGTTATTCATATTATTTAAAACAGTAGGGGTGCAAATTTACGAAAATAATGTATAACTTTGCCCATTATTTATGTATAAACCATACGCAGAAATGAAAAGATTGGCAGTTATGTGCGCAACGTTGCTTGTGGCCGCGTCGGCCGTGCTCGCCGCCGGGCGGCTCGACCTCAAGGCCATAACCCGGGGCGACTTTGTCGGCGACAGGCTCGCCAGGGTGATGCCCCTGGCCGACGGCGAGAGCTACGCCCAGATAAGCAAGGACGGGAAAAAGGTAGTGAAGTATTCTTACAAGACGGGCAAGCAGCTCGCGGTGCTCTTCGACGCAGATGCCGTGAGGGGCGCCGACATAAGCTCCGTTGACGGCTACATAATGAGCCCCGACGGCAAGCGGATGCTCATCCAGACGCAGACCAAGTGCATATACCGCCGCTCGTTCACGGCGGTGTATTACATCTATACCCTTGGCAACAGCATGGTGGAGCCGCTCTCCGACGGCGGCCCGCAGCAGGTGCCGGTGTTCTCGCCCGACGGCAACATGATAGCTTTTGTGCGCGACAACAACATATATCTCGTGAAGCTGCTCTACGACAACGCCGAGAGCCAGGTGACCAAGGACGGGAAGCGCGGCGAGGTGATAAACGGAGTGCCCGACTGGGTGTACGAGGAGGAGTTTGCCACCAACAGCAGTCTCGTCTTCACAGCCGACAGCAGGCAGCTCTGCTGGATACGCTACGACGAGTCGGGCGTGAAGGAGTATGCCATGCAGCTATTCCGTGGCTCCACCCCCGCGCTCGACGAGTATGCCAGCTACCCTGGGGAATATAGGTATAAGTATCCCGTGGCGGGCGAGCAGAACTCGAAGGTGGCCGTATACAGTTTCGACATCAAGTCGCGCCAGACGCGCCAGATGCAGTTGCCGCTCGATGCCGATGGTTACATACCGCGCATAGAGGCCACTGCCGACCCGACGAAGGTGGCCGTGTTCACCTTGAACCGCCGCCAAGACATACTCTCGATATACATGGCCAACCCGCTCTCTACGGTGTGCCAGCTCGCCGTGCAGGACAAGGGCGAAAAGTACATCAAGCAGGAAGCAGTGTCGGCCGTGAAGATAACGCCGCGCCACATCCTCTTGCCCAGCGACCGCGACGGTTATATGCACCTTTATCTCTACACGCTCGCGGGGCAGCTCAGGCGGCAGGTTACGAGCGGTAAGTATGAAGTGACCGATGTATATGGCTACAACGAGGCCACCGGCGACGTATACTACGCCGCCAACACGCTCGGCCCGCAGGACAGGCAGGTATATGTGACCCACCAGAACGGCAAGACCGAGCGGCTGACGGCTAAGGAGGGGTGTAACAGTGCCACGTTCAGCACTGGCTACAAGTACTTTATCAACTCGTGGAGCGACAAGGACAATCCTGTGGTTTACACCATAAACAACAACTCCGGCAAGCAGCTTGCTACGCTGCTCGACAACAAGGAGCTTAAGGAGAAGATGGCCGCGAGCGGCATTGGCACGCGCGAGATGTTCTCGTTCACTACCTCCGAGGGGGTGAAGCTCAACGGGTGGATGGTGAAGCCGGCCGACTTCGACCCTGCCCGCCGCTATCCCGTAATCATGTTCCAGTACGGCGGCCCCGGCAACCAGCAGGTGCTCAACAGTTGGAACATAGGTATGTGCGGTCAGGGTGCCGTCCTTGAGCACTACATGGCGCAGCAAGGCTACGTGGTTGTGTGCGTCGACGGGCGCGGAACGGGCGGCCGGGGCGCAGAATTCGAGAAGTGTACGTACCTGCGCCTTGGCGAACTGGAGGCCAAGGACCAGGTGGAGACCGCCCTTTGGCTGGCCGCACAGCCTTTTGTAGACAAGGACAGGATTGGCATCTGGGGCTGGAGCTACGGCGGCTGGAACACTCTCATGAGCATGAGCGAGGGCAGGCCCGTATTCCGTGCGGGCGTGGCGATAGCTCCGCCCACAAGCTGGCGCTTCTACGACACGGTTTACTCGGAGCGCTATATGCGCACGCCGAAGGAAAACCCGCAAGGCTACGACGAGGTGAACCCCATCGCCCGGGCTTCCAAGCTGAGCGGCGCGCTGCTCATCTGCCACGGCCTGGCCGACGACAACGTGCATTTCCAGAACACGGCCGAATACACCGAGGCTCTCGTGCAGGCCGACAAGGATTTCCGCGAGCTTGTCTACGTAAACCGTAACCACAGCATATCGGGCGGCAACACGCGCAACCATCTCTTCCGCCAGGTTCTCAACTTCTTTAACTCGGAGATGAAGTGAGCCGCCTGGAAAGCCACCGACAAATCATATCAATAACATATTCATGATGGAAAAGAAACAGATTATTGGTCTTATGGCGGCCGCCTTGATGCTCGTTCCGGCATCGGCAGCCGCGAAGGCAAAGAAGAAGGAGGCTGCAAAACAGCTGTCCGCAATCGAGATTGTGGACAAGGTGAACAGCCACTGGCAGGCCACCAACAAGCCTGAAGTGAACGCATTTTGGGACAATGCAGTCTATTTCACCGGCAATATGGAGGCATACAAGCTCACCGGCAATGCCAAGTACCTTGAATACAGCGACAAGTGGGCGCGCCACAACGAGTGGAGCGGCGCGACTGAACAAGACCCGCAGAAGTGGCAATACAAGACTTACGGCGAGGGGCAGCAGCACGTCCTCTTTGCCGACTGGCAGGTTTGCTTCCAAACTTACCTTGATATGTACGCCATGAACCCCGATGACTACAAGGTGGCACGCGCCAAGCAAGTGCTCGGCCGCGAGGCTGTCATGCCACAGAACGACTTCTGGTGGTGGGTCGACGCGCTTTACATGGGTATGCCGGCACTCTCTAAGATGTACAAGATGACTGGCGATGAGGCTTGCCTCGACAAACTTTACGCCAATTTCAAGTACGCCGACGACCTTATGTTCGACAAGGATGACCACTTGTACTACCGCGATGCCAAGTACATATACCCTGCCCACAAGACCGAGGCAGGCAAGAAGGACTTCTGGGCGCGTGGCAACGGATGGGCCTTGGCCGGTCTGGCAAAGGTCATTGCCGACGTCCCTGAAAAGTGGGAACACCGCGCAGCACTCGTTGAGCGCTTCCGTCAGTTGGCCGATGCCGCCAGCAAGTGCCAGCAGGAGGAGGGCTACTGGACTCGCTCCATGCTCGACCCGAAGCAGGCCGAGGGTGCCGAGACCAGCGGAACGGCACTCATTGCCTATGGCTTGCTGTGGGGAATGAACAACGGTTTGCTCGACCGGGCTGCCTACGGCCCGGTGGCTGACAAGGCGTGGAATTACCTCTCAACCGTAGCTTTGCAGGCCGACGGCTCGGTGGGCTACGTCCAGCCCATTGGCGAAAAGGCCGTGAAAGGCCAGGAACTCACCGCTGCCAACGTCACAAACTTCGGTACAGGAGCGTTCCTCCTTGCCGCTTGCGAGAAGGTTCGCTACGACGACGGCAGCGTTATGCCGGCGGATGTGAAGCAGTTCACCGTGAACGTGAGCAACACTCTCGGCTCGTTCCGCCAGGAAGTGGTGGAGATTGATGCCAAGACGGTGTATGGCAAGCTCGGCATCAGCGGCGGGCGGCAGTTCCAGGTGTACAACGCCGTAGGCCAGCAGGTGCCTTACCAGATAACCTACGATGGCAAGGTGCTCATCGATGTGGCCGTCCGCCCGATGGGAACTGCCACGTTCACGTTCAAGAAAGGCACCCCGAACACTTTCGTCAACACTTGCTACGGCCGGATGTATCCCGAGCGTGTGGACGACATAGCGTGGGAAAACGACCGCTGTGCCTACCGTTGCTATGGCCCGGCACTGCAGCGCACGGGCGAGAAGTCGTTCGGAAACGACGTATGGGTGAAGAATACGCCGAGCCTCGTAGTGGAGGAACGCTACTTCATTGAGGACCAGGGCAAGCCCAAGGTGGCCGCGCTCAAGCAGACAGACCCCGCCGCAGCCAAGGCCCTTGAGATGACTACGACCTACCATTACGACCAGGGCAACGGGCTCGACTGCTACAAAGTGGGCCCCACCTTGGGCTGCGGAACGCCTGCCTTGATGATTGGCGACAGCATAGTGATGCCTTACTGCTACAAGGAATATGAAATACTCGACAACGGTCCGTTGCGATTCACGGTGAAGCTCGTTTACAACACGTCTGCCTACAAGGCCGACAAGGACGTTGTTGAGAACCGCCTGCTGAGCTTGGACAAGAACTCCAACTTCAACAAGATGACCGTTTGGTACGATGGCCTTACCGAGGCCGCTGCCGTAGCGTCGGGAATCTCGCTCCACTCGGAGGATGTTGACAACGTGGTGCTCGGCAAAGATTACATCCAGTATGCCGACCCGACAGACAATCCTTCAGGCCAGAACTTCCAGATTTTCGTAGCAACGCTCTATCCCAATGGCGTTTCTGAGATGAAGAAGGTGATGTATGCCAAGCCTGAGAACGGCAACGCGGGTCATGCCCTCGGCATAATGGACGACTACAAGAGCGGCCAGAAGTTTACATACTACTTCGGTTCGGCATGGAGCAAGTACGACTGCCGCAGCCAGGCCGAATGGCAGGAGCGCGTAAACTCGACCCTTGCTAACATCAAGGCGCCGCTTACGGTAGAGGTTAAATGAAGAAAGCGATAGTCGTTGGCGCATCCTCGGGCCTCGGCTTCGAGGTGGCCAAGATATTGATAAACGACGGGTGGCGTGTAGGTATCGCCGCCCGTCGTTTTGTGTTGCTGCGGCAGCTGGTTGCCATCGCACCCGACAGGGTGACGGCGGCAGCCATCGACGTGACCGCTGCCGATGCGCCGGAGCTGCTGCGCACGTTGATAGCCGACATAGGGGGCGTTGACCTGTTCTTCATGTCATCGGGCGTGGGCTGGCAGAACCTGCAGCTTGAAGATGCAACGGAGGCTGCCACTGTGGCCACCAACGGCCTTGGCTTCGCACGCATGGTGGGCGAGGCCTTCCGCCACATGGCCTGTCACGGTGGCGGCCACATTGCCGCCATCACCTCGATAGCAGGCACCAAGGGGCTGGGCGCAGCCCCGGCTTATTCGGCCACGAAGGCTTTCCAGAACACATACCTGCAAGCCCTTGAGCAGCTGGCGGCCATCCGGCGCCTGCCCATCACGTTTACCGACATTCGTCCGGGCTTTGTGGCCACGGCCTTGCTTGGCCACTCGCCCCGCTACCCCATGCTGATGCGTCCCGAAGCTGTGGCCCGCCGTGCCGTAAGGGCTGTTTACAAGCGTCGCCACAAGGTGGTCATCGACTGGCGTTGGGCGGCACTCACCGCCCTCTGGCGGCTGATACCCGACTGCCTGTGGCGCCACCTGAGGGTACACTGACTATAATCTTGCAATGAGCTTGCAACAAAGAGCGGCGCCAACGGCACTTTATTGTGGCCGTTGGCGCTGCTTTGTTGTTTGCAATGGTTAGCCTTTGCCCGTTGGTGATGGGTCTCGGCAACGTCACTTCGTTTCCCCCTTGAGGGCTTTGTCGAGGAAAAGGAGAGCCTTTTCCTGTATGCCCTTGCCGCAAGAGTGGGGCACTTCCCATATCTCAGTCACGAGCTTGTCGTCGGCCCCTTGGCTTTTCCATACTCCGTGCATTATGTCGAAGGCTTGCTTCACGCCGTCGATGGGGAAGAGCTTGTCCTTGGTGCCGTTGATGAAGAGCATTGGCTTGGGGCAGGCCAGGCTCGCTATGTGCGGGTAGTCGAGGTATTGGCGCAGGCCCGGTATGCAGTTTGCGAAGCCGCCGTTTTCCTTCCGGCCATACTTATTCGACAGCTGCACGTCGGTGGTTACCATCCAGCAGGCGGCCACCCCGGCCTTTATCTTGTCGCTCAGGGCCGATAGCATCCACGCGCGGTAAGCCCCCATGGAGCAGCCGATGCAGCCGATGCGCTCCTTGTCCACCTCGGGCAGTGTGGCGAGGAAGTCGGTTGAGGTTATGTCGTCGTAGGTCATGAATGCGCTGAGGTCTCGCCCGAGCATCATCATGTTGCCGGCTATGATGTCGTACTTGTCGCGGCTTACGCCCTCCTCACGCCCGCGTTCGCCCCACATGGGTGCATCAACCGAGAGCACCACATAGCCGTGCTGCGCGAGGTAGTCGCCTACGTACTGCCCGTCGTACAGGTTTGCGGCCCAGCGGTCGGCGTCGTTCACCACGGCAGAGTCCACATCGAACGGCCTCACCATCTTCTCCTTGCCTATGTATAGGTGTGCTCCGTGGTCGTGCAGGGCGTTTATGGCCGGGAAGGGGCCTTTGCCGTCGGGCACGAGCAAGTAGGCCACCACTCGCGAGTAAGCGCTGATGTTGAACTCTATGCGCCGTGCGGTGTACCCGTCGCGTTTTTCCTCGCCTATCACCTTCATGTCGAAGCTCTCGGCGCGGCGCGGCGGCGTCATCATACACTCAAAAACCTTGGCCCGTGCGGCCTTTTTCCACTCGTCAAAGTCCTTTATGGGGCTGTTGCCCCAGGCCATGGGGTAGGTCAGTTCCTTCTTGAGCTGCTCCACATAGCGTGGCATCTCGTGGCTGAACTCGTAGTTCTCGCGTTTCTGCGCCTTCTTTTTCTGCGCGCAGGCATCGGCGGCGGGCAGCGAGGCCAGTGCCACTGCCGCAGCCATGCATATCAGTCCTTTTTTCATTGTGCTTGTAGTTTTAGTGTAGTTTTTGCATGCAGAGGCAGTTCGCGCTTGGCAAGGAGTCATCCTTATTTTGCCGGGCAGGCCTGCTTACACGACTGCAAAGGTAGCAAAAAAATGGTTAACACACTAATGTGGGCTGCCCAAATGTAGCTGGCAACGGCCTTGCAGATTTGCGGAGGCGATGCAAGATTGTAAATAGTTTTCATCGTTTGGCACTGCATCGCACAACTTTCTGCAAGGCGTTGTGGCTCAGTTAGTTGAGCGCAGGCGGTGTCATAGCGTCCTGAAACGGCCTGTTTGAGGCTGCCAAACGGCCCCTTTTGCAGCCCCGAACAGCCCCTTTTGCAAGGCAAAACGCATGGCAAGGGTTAAGGAAGGGGATTGTGTAAGCAAAAATTACCGCAGGCAGTGATTTGCCGCCGGATGATTATCACCTCGTGCAGGCGCGGCATACGGTTGAATTTTTGTATCTTTGCAGTGGCTGAGGCGGGCTTCCCGGTGCAGTCCCTGTGGTTGTCCGCAGCCTTGCAGAGGTGCTTGAGGCCACGGCGGCAAGCCGCATGAAACAGAAATTGATTACAAGACATGAAACTTATGCTTGCGTGTGTGATGCCACTGAAGATTGTAAAGGGCATTGATTGCCTGCCCGGCAATTTTGCAGGGCGCAGGGTGATGCCGATGGTTGTCGCCTTGATGGCGGCGGTGCTTGGCTGTGCAGCGGCCTCGGCCGCGGGTCGTTCCGACAGTTGCGGAGTAGAGGTGGTAAGGGTAAACCGCCAGCGTTCGTTTGCCTCGGCCGTTCCGCCAGGCAATTACAGCGGCATAGCCTGGCTCGGCGGCAGCCGCTATGCCGTGGTGAGCGACAAGTCGGATACTGACGGATTCTTTGTCTTTGACATAAGGGTAGGCTCGGTTACGGGCAAGATACTGTCGGTGAGCAACGAAGGCTTCTTCTCGTCTGGCGGCCCCAACCGCGACCAGGAAGGCATTGCATATATGCCGCAGGGCGGCAAGCTGTATGTGAGCGGTGAGCATGACGGGTGCGTGCTTGAATACGCCATGGATGGGCGGCACACCGGCAGGCAGCTGTTATTGCCCGATGTGTTTGCCACGGCAGGCAAGAACTATGGCATAGAGGCCCTTACGTACAGCCCCGCCACGCGCCGCTTCTGGCTCACCACCGAGAGCACGCTGCCCGAAGATGGCCCGCAGGCGAGCTATGGCAACGCCACGCGCAACCGCCTGCGCCTGCAGTGCTTCGACGACAGTCTGCGGCCCGGGCCGTTTTACTATTATGAGACCGACCTGCCCGAAGTTCGCCGCCGACCTGCTGCCTATGCCATGGGCATAAGCGGGCTGTGCGCCCTCGACGATGGCAGGCTGATAGTGATGGAGCGCGAGTTCTATGTGTCGCGCCGCAAGCTCGGCTCGTGGGTTAAGGTGAAGCTCTACGCAGTGCGCCCCGACGGCTTGCGGCAGGGCGCGCTGCTGCCAAAGGCAAAGGTGCTGGAGCTGACAACGCGCCTTACGCTCTTCAGCTACGGGCTTGCCAACTATGAGGGAATATGCCTTGGGCCGAGGCTTGCGGGCGGCGGCAGGCTGCTGCTCATGGTGAGCGATTCGCAGAATCAGTATGGAGGTGTGCTTAAGGACTACTTCAAGACGGTAGTCATACGGTGAAGGTTAAGCCCATGGCGGCGCGCTTCCGACAAGTGGAAGCGCGCCGCCATGGGCAGGGAGGTTATTGGTAGAGAAACCGCTTTATGCTCTTCTTGGGCGTCTTGGCAAATTCCTCTTCGGCCAATTCGATGGTGCTGAGCCTCGAATAGGCCGGCAGTATGTCGTTGAGTGCCATGCGGTTCTGCTCCATCACGCCCGCCAGGTCGTCGTGGTTCAGCCCCATCTCCTTGGCTTCGTCATAGTCGGGGAACACTAGGCCCACAAGTTTGTCGCCCCGCTGCACCACTATGCTCTCCACTACCATGGCCATTGAGTTTAGCTTGTCTTCTATCTCCTCCGGGTAAATGTTCTGTCCGTTGGATCCTAGGAGCATATTCTTTGAGCGTCCTTTGATGAACACGTTGCCCCGGCTGTCCATAGTGCCGAGGTCGCCCGTGTGGTACCATCCGTCGGCGTCGATGGCCTGGCGCGTGGCTTCCTCGTTCTTGTAGTAGCCAAGCATCACGTTAGGCCCCTTTGCCAGTATCTCGCCGGGCGTGTTCTCGGGGTCGGGGCTGTCTATCTTCACCTCCATGTGCAGCGCGGCGCGCCCGCAGCTGCCCGGGGCGAAGGTTTTGTAGTCGGCGTAGCAGATGATGGGTGCGCACTCGGTGGCTCCGTAGCCCACGGTGTAACGGAAGCCGATGCGCCTCACGAACGACTCAATCTCTTGGTTGAATGCCGCGCCGCCAATGATAACCTCGTAGAAGTTCCCGCCGAAGGCGCCTGTTACGTGCTCGCATATCCTCTGCGTCACTTTCTTGTTTATCACTGGCATGCTCAGCAAGAGCCTCATCTTGTTGGTCTGTATCTTCGGGAGCACTTTCTTGCGGATTATCTTCTCGATGATGAGCGGCACGGAGATGATTACGGCGGGCTTTATGTCGGTGAATGCCTGGGCTATGATAGCAGGGCTGGGAGTCCGCGTGAGGTAGTAGATGTGGCAGCCGTGCAGGAACTCGAATATGAACTCGAAGGCCATTCCGTACATGTGCGCCATGGGCAAGATGCTTATCGTGTTGTCGCCGTGCTTCACCTTGTCGCCCAGCACAGCCTCGGCGAAGTCGTAGTTGCTCCACAACGCGCGGTACGGAACCATCACACCTTTGGAGAACCCGGTGGTTCCGCTGGTGTAGTTTACCATCGCCAGCTCATCGCCGTTGGCCTCGCGGTGGTAGCTTACGTGGTTTTTCCTGAAGTACTTTGGGTACTTCTTGCCGAACATCTCGTTGAGGTGCTCGCGGGCGTAGGTAAGTTTCTCAGTGCGCGAAACGGCAAGCGAGTAGTCGGGTATGTTGATGATGCCTTCCAGCAGGGGCATCTTGGCCTCGTCGATTATGGTCGCCACCACGTCGCCCACGAACAGAAACTTGGCTTCGCTGTGGTTTACGATGTTGTGAATCTGTTCGGCCGTGAACTCATGGAGTATGGGAACTGCCACTGCGCCGTAGGTGAGCGTGGCGAGGAACGCCACCGCCCAGCTTGAGCAGTTGCGCCCGCAGAGAGCTATCTTGTCGCCTTTCACCACCCCGCCGTTCTCGAAGAGGATGTGAAGTTTCTCTATCTTGCGCGCCACATCGTGGAACTGGAGGGTGATGCCCTTGTAGTCTGTCAGCGCGTCAAGATGCCAGTTGTCCACTATTGCCTTTTCAATGATGGCGTTGAAGTTCCTGTATTGCTCCATAAGTATTGGCTTTTGTCACAGCGCGATGTCCTTGTATAAGTAGCGCTTTATGCTCTTCTTTGGTGTTTTCTCGAACTCCTTGTCGTGCAGCTTGATTGCCGAGAGCTTGCAGTATGCAGGCATCATGGCGTTTACTTCGAGCCTGTTCTGCTCCATGATGCTCGCCAGGTCTTCTTCGTTGAAGCCCATGGCCTGCGCTTCTTCCATGTTCGGGTAGACAAGAGCAATGAGCTTGTCGCCTCTTTGGAGCACGAGGCTCTCGCTTACCATGGCCATCGAGTTGAGCTTGTCCTCTATTTCCTCGGGGTAAACGTTCTGCCCGTTGGCCCCGAGGAGCATGTTCTTGATGCGCCCGCGGATGAAAACGTGGCCGTCTTTGCTCATCGTTGCGAGGTCGCCCGTGTGGTACCATCCCTCGGCATCGAGCGCTTCGGCCGTTGCTTCCTCGTTCTTGTAGTAGCCGAGCATCACGTTCGTGCCTCTGGCCACGATTTCGCCGGGTGTGTTTTCGGGGTCGGGGCTTAGTATCTTCACCTCCATGTGGGCCACGGGTGTGCCGCAGCTGCCTGGCACGAAGTCGCTTTGGTCGCTGAATGTGATGAGTGGTGCGCATTCCGTAGCTCCGTATCCGGTCGTGATTGGGAAGTCGATGCTGGTGAGGAACGACTCAATCTCCTGGTTGAGCGCGGCTCCGCCCACCACCACCTCGTAGGCATTGCCGCCGAACACGGCCTGTACCTGCTCGCAGATCTTTTGCTTCACCTTCTTGCTTATCACCGGCATGTTGAGCAAGAGCTTCATCTTGTTGTTCTGTACCTTGGGGAAAATGGCCTTGCGGATTATCTTGTCGATGATCAGCGGCACTGAGATGACTATGGCGGGCTTTATGTCTGCGAACGCTTGGGCTATGATGGCGGGCGACGGCAGGCGCGTGAGGAAGAACAGGTGGCAGCCGTGGCAGAACGGGAACAGGAATTCCACGGTCATCCCGTACATGTGTGCCATTGGCAGGATGCTCAGTGTGCGTGAGCCGGGAGCCACGTGGGAGCCTATGGCCCCGAGGCAGAAGTCGAGGTTGCCCCATAGCGCGCGGTAGGGCAGCATCACCCCTTTGGAAAACCCTGTGGTGCCGCTTGTATAGTTGATGAGTGCCAGTTCCTCTGCGCTGTCGCGGTGATAGCTGATGTGCTTGGCCCTGAAGGCGTTGGGGTATTTCTTCCCGAAGAGTTCGTTGAGGTGCTCGCGGGCGAACGTCAGTTGCTCCGAGCGCGACTCCATGAGCGAGTAGTCGGGTATGTTTATGATGCCTTCGAGGTCGGGCATTTCCTTTGGAACTATCGTCTTGGCCACCACGTCGCCCACGAAGAGCAGCTTCGACTCGCTGTGGTTCACGATGTTGTGTATCTGTTCGGCGCTGAACTCATGCACGATAGGCACGGCCACGGCTCCGTATGTTAGCGTGGCGAAGAATGCCACGGCCCAGTTGGCGCTGTTGCGGCCGCAGATGGCTATCTTGTCGCCGCCTTTCACGCCACTGTTCTCGAACAGTATGTGTAGTTTCTCGATCTTTCTTGCCACGTCGTGGTACTGTAGCGTGATGCCCTTGTAGTCGGTAAGGGCATCCTTGTACCAGTTGTCCACTATGCTCTTTTCAATGTATGAATTGAAGCTTTGGAATGAATTCATTTTGCACAAAATATAAAAATTTGTACAAAGGTAATTCATTTTATGCACATTTCAAAATAAACTGTGCATTATTTACTCATATCTCATGGATTTTGCGGGGTGGATATGTGAGATGATGTAGCTCGGCGCTATGAGCACGAAAGTGCTTATTAGCAGCGTGGCTGCGTTGAGCAGCACGATGAGCGGCACGTTAATTTCCATCGGCGCGGTGCTTACGTAGTACGTTTCGGGGTCGAGGCTCACCATTCCGGTGTGCTTTTGCAGCAGCACGAGGCCAATGCCTATGGCGTTGCCGATGAGCAGTCCGCGGCCGATGATGAATACTGCGAACCAAAGGAAAGTGTGGCGCACGGTCTTGTTGCGCGCCCCGAGTGCTTTCAGTATGCCAATCATCTGCGTGCGTTCAAGTATGATGATGAGCAGTCCGGATATCATCGTGAAGCCGGCCACGCATATCATGAGCGCCAGGATTATCCATACGTTTATGTCGAGCAGTTCGAGCCAGGAGAAGATTTGCGGGTAAGCCTCATCTATGGTCTGTGATGTCAGCACATCGCCAAACTTGTCGGGCGTCCTGTTGACGCGCTCCACGACGTTTTCCGCCGTTGGCTTGAGCCTGCCGAAGTCGGCCACTGCCAGTTCCGCCCCGGTGCATTGGCCTTCGAGCCAGTTGTTTAGCCGAGTGGCCGTGTGCAGGTCGGTGAAGCACAGACTTTGGTCAAAGTGCGTAAGGTTAGTTTGGTATATGCCGCTTACGGTGAAGCGGCGCGCCCTCACGTTGTCGCCGGTGATGAAGTAGGCATACACCTTGTCGCCGGCGGCGAGCCTCAGCTTGTCGGCCGTCATCTTTGAAATGAGCAGCTTGTAGTGGCTCGTGGAGTCGCTGAACGTCGGCACTTCGCCCGCCGCAAGGTTCTGCCTGATGAAGTTGAAGTCGTACTCCGGGCCAACGCCCTTGAACGTCATGCCGAGGAAGTCGCTGTCGGTTTTCAGTATGCCTTGCGCCAGGGCGTAGCGTTGCACGTGGCTTACGCCGTCGATGCCGCGCAGCACCTGCATCATGCTGTCGTCGATGCAGACGGGGTAGGGGTCGGTGCTTTGCAGGGCGAGGAAGTTCTCCACCTGTATGTGGCTGCCGAAACCAACCACCTTGTCGCGTATGGTGTGCTTGAAGCCGAGCACCACCGACACCGTGACCACCATCACCGCCAGGCCTATGGCCACGCCGATGGTGGCTATGCGGATGGCGGGGCGGCTCACCTTATACTTGTCGCCCTTGTCCTTGTAGATTCTCCTTGCCATGAACAGCGGCAGGTTCAGCTTTCCCATCGTCATGCCATGCTTTTGCGTTACAGTTCTTTGTCTTCCCTGCAGGGATAAGCCTCAAGGGCCTTTCGCAGCACTGTCAGCGCGCGCATTAGGTCCTCCTTTTTCAGCACGTAGGCTATGCGCACTTGGTTGATGCCGGCCCCGGGCGTGGTGTAGAAGCCGCTTGCCGGGGCCATCATGACGGTCTCGCCCTCGTAGCTGAAGTCAGTGAGGCACCAGCGGCAAAATTTCTCGCTGTCGTCCACGGGCAGCTTGGCCACCGTGTAGAACGCGCCCATCGGTATGGGCGAGTAAACGCCGGGTATGCGGTTCAGCCCGTCGATGAGGCACTTGCGCCGCTCCACGTATTCATCATACACGTTGCGGTAGTATTCCTCGGGTGCGTCGAGCGACGCCTCGGCCACTATCTGGCCTATGAGCGGCGGCGACAGCCTCGCCTGGCAGAACTTCATCACGGCCTGGCGCACGGCCTTGTTCTTCGTTATGAGCGCGCCTATGCGTATGCCGCACTCCGAGTAGCGTTTCGACACGGAGTCGATAAGTATCACGTTCTCCTGTATTCCCTCCAGGTGGCAGGCGCTGATGTATGGCGAACCGGTGTAGATGTATTCTCGGTATACCTCGTCGGAGAACAGGTACAGGTCGTATTTCTTCACAAGGTCGCGTATCTGGTTCATCTCGCGGCGCGTGTAGAGGTATCCTGTAGGGTTGTTCGGGTTGCAAATCATGATGGCCCGCGTGCGGTCGTTGATGAGTTCCTCGAACTTCTCCACCTTGGGGAGCGAGAAACCCTCCTCTATCGTGGTGGCGATGGTGCGAATCTTGGCGCCGGCCGAGATGGCAAAGGCCATGTAGTTGGCGTAGGCCGGCTCAGGCACGATGATTTCGTCGCCGGGGTTGAGGCACGACATGAAGGCGAAGAGCACCGCCTCGCTGCCCCCCGAGGTTATTATTATGTCGTCGGCATCTACGTTTATGCCGTATTTGCTGTAGTAGCCCACGAGCTTCTGCCTGTAGCTGAGGTAGCCTTGCGATGGCGAATACTCGAGGATGGTGCGGTCGATGTGCTTCAGCGCGTCGAGGCCCACTTGCGGCGTGGGCAGGTCGGGCTGGCCTATGTTTAGGTGGTACACCTTTATCCCGCGGCTTTTGGCCTCGGCGGCCAGCGGAGCCAGCTTCCTGATGGGCGACTCCGGCATTTCTAATCCGCGTATTGATATTTCAGGCATCTTTGTTTCGATTTGTAATGAAAACCATCTGCAAAGGTAATATTATTAATTGGAATTCGCGAATGTTGCGATATACAAAAAAACATAAAATGTCCTTGACTGCCACGGCAGGCAGCCGGGCTGCCCGCCGTGCAGCCCGGCAAGGCGCAGCGAGCGTGGTAATAAATGTTTACTAAGGCTGTGGCGTGAAGCCACACCGACCGACTTTGATTGCGAAACGTGCTGTTTGGCAGTCCGAAACCTGCCGTTTGGCACTGCGTTTCGGCCTGTTTGGCACTGCAAAAGGGCACGTTTCGCAACTTGTTGAGAGCCAGGTGGTTGGGCGGCATGGGCGATATTGCGAAAAATCATTACACCCATTGCGCCCCCGTAAGGCAGCCCCGCCGTCATGCTGCATAGGCGGCAGATGGCTTCCAGACCATCGCGCCCGGGGTATGTCGGGCTGCTGGCGGAGGCGCAGCTTAACAAATTTTTGGCCATGCCATGCCCATCTTTCAATTAAATGCGCTATTTTTGTAGGGCAAAAGCCGCGCCCCGAGGCTCCGCCGCGGAGTCTCGTCAGGCGAAAACGATTGATTTATAAACATATAGCATGAGAAGTAGGACAGCAGAATGGTTTGAGTGCAAGATCCGTTACGAAAAGACTATGGAAGACGGAATGCAGAAGAAAGTTACCGAGACATACACGGTAGACGCTCTCAGCTTCACCGAGGCCGAGCAGCGCATCATGGAGGAGATGTCGGCATACATCAGCGGCGAGTTCGAGGTGGCCGACATAAAGAAGGCGGCATACAAGGAGATATTCTTCAGCGATGAGGATTCGGCCGACCGCTGGTACAAGACTAAGCTGCAGTTCATCACCATCGACGAGAAGACCGACAAGGAGAAGCGTTCCAACGTGAACTACCTTGTGAACGCCGGCACGCTTAACGCAGCCGTGAAAAACATCGACGAGGTGATGGGCGGCACGATGATAGACTACGTGATAGCCTCGGTGGCCGAGACGCAGCTCATGGATGTATTTGAGTACAAGAAGAAAGAGGCCGATGACAAGCCCGAATATGAGCAGCAGTGACATGGACTACGACGTAAAGGGCCACCTGCGCGAGGTGCTCGCAAGCCTGCCCGATGGGGTGCAGCTCGTGGCCATAAGCAAGTTCCACCCCGCCGAGAGCATAGCCGAGGCATACGCCGAGGGGCAGCGGGTGTTCGGCGAGAGCCACGAGCAGGAGCTTGCCCGCAAGCACGAGGCACTGCCCAAGGACATTTGCTGGCACTTCATAGGCCACTTGCAGACCAACAAGGTGAAATACATCGCTCCGTATATAAATATGGTGGAGTCGGTCGACTCGCTCCGCCTCCTGCGCGAAATCAACAAGCAGGCGGCCCGCTGTGGGCGCGTTATCGACGTGCTGCTTGAGCTGCACATTGCCGAGGAGGCCACCAAGTACGGCCTTGCCCCCGATGACTGCCGCCAGTTGCTGGCCGGCGGCGAGTGGCGCGCCATGGCCAACGTGCGCATCTGCGGGCTTATGATGATGGCCTCGTTCACCGACGATGAGCGGCAGCTGCGCGCCGAGTTCACCCGCGCGGCCGACTTCTTCGACGAGGTGAAGCAGGCTTACTTTGCCGACGACGATGCATTCCGCGAGCGTTCGTGGGGCATGAGCCACGACTGGCGTTTGGCGGTTGAGTGCCGCAGCACCATGGTGCGCATAGGCACTGCCATCTTCGGGCCGCGCGCTTACTGACGGCAGCCTGCCGCCGCACAGCGGCAGGCAGTGTGTCCTTTTGGGGCAAATGGGCTTGCGCCATGTCCTTGCAGCGGGCATGGCGCAAGCCTTTGTTTGTGTATGGTTAAGACTTTTTGCCTTTTGCCGCAGCCATCGTTGTGTGGCTTTTGCTTTGGCGGCTTGCCGTTGGCGGGCGGGCGATGAGGCACGGAAAGGCGGAAAAGAAAAAGAGTTATCTATCCTCACGGACGGATAACTCATAGGAAAATGATAAATATAGATTAAAATTACTAGTTGTCGAGTGCAAAGGTAATGCTTTTGTTTCAATACGCCAAACATTTAAGCAGCTTTTTCTTCATGTTAGGTGCATTTTTAGGCCGAATAGAAGCATTTTATGCCTTTTTAAACATTTGCAGCTCATTATATACACGTTGCACGGGCAATCCCATCACGTTGAAGAAGCTGCCGCTTATTCCTGTCACGCCTATGTAGCCTATCCATTCTTGTATGCCGTAGGCTCCAGCCTTGTCGTACGGGCGGAAGTTCTCTATGTAGTAATCTATCTCCTCGGGGGTGAGTTCCTTGAACGTAACGCCAGTGGTAACGGCAAACTTGCGCTGCCGCTCCCTGCTTGTGAGGCACACTCCCGTAACCACTTGGTGGGTCTTGCCGCTGAGCAGGGTGAGCATGGAGCGGGCCTCGTCTGCGTCGGCGGGCTTGCCGAGCACGCTTCCGCCACATATCACAACCGTGTCGGCTGTTATCACTATATCGCCGTCGTTCATCGCCTTGCGGTTGGCCTCGGCCTTGGCCGTGGCTATGTAGAGAGGTATCTCGTGTGCCGGCAGGCTGGCGGGGTAGCTCTCGTCTACGCCGGGCAGCACCCTCACGTCGAAGGCTATGCCCAGTCCTGCCAGCAGCTCGCGGCGGCGCGGCGAGTTGCTGGCCAGCACAATGTGGAAGTCATTAAGGTTGTCAAGCATGTTTTTATGTATGTTTTGTTTGTCGTTCTTTGCCGCAGCCTTCAGCAGGCGGTGCGCCCTGAGGTGAACGGCGTTCACCAGCCGAAAGCCTTTTCGTCCTGCAGCCACTTGCCTTGGGCGCGCAGCACCTGCTCCAGCACGTCGCGTGCGCAGCCCCGTCCTCCCTCGCGCCCGCTCACGTAGATGCTTATGGCCTTGATGTCGGGGCAGGCATCAGCCGGGCATACGGGGCAGCCGCAGCGGCGCATCACCTCGTAGTCGGGTATGTCGTCGCCCATGTACATCACCTCTTCGTCGCTGAGCGCGCGGAGGGCGGTGAACTTGCGGTAAGTGTCCATCTTCACTGCGCACTTCATGTAGATGTCCTCTACGCCGAGGCGCGAGTACCGCTTAACGATGCTCTCCGTGTCGCCGCCGGTCATTATGGCCACCCTCAGTCCCATCTTCACCGCCAGCTGTATGGCGTAGCCGTCCTTTATGTTGGCCGTGCGCATAGGCTCGCCGCCGGGGTGGAGCGGTATCGTGTCCTGGCTGAGCACCCCGTCCACGTCGAACACAACGGCCTTTATCTTCTTCAAGTCGTAGTTAATCATTGCTCATTGCCTTTCGGTGTATGCTGATGCTCATGCGGTCGTATATCTCCTTGGCCAGTGGGTCGTATGCAAGCGATCGGCTTTGGTCTCTTATTATGTTCTCGTCGTAGCGCATGGCCGGCCCCGTTTGTGCCTCGGCGGGCGGCATGGTGTGTACCTTGCGCGCCGTCTCGTCTATCAGCGGCAGCATGATGTCGAACGGAATGCCGTGCCTGGCCAGTATGTCGGAGGCCAGCGTATAGCAGTGGTTGGCAAAGTTGCATGCGAAGATGGCAGCCAGGTGCACCTGCTTCCTGTCGTCCGACGACATGGGCCACACCTTTCTGCTGATGCTCCCTGCCAGGTCTACCACGGCAGAGGCGGCGAAGTCGTCGTTGGCTTCAACCAGGCAGGGTATGGAACTGAAGTCAACGTTGCGCTCCTTGCTGAACGTTTGCAGGGGGTAGAGCACCCCGTAGTGGAGCGCCATGCCCTTGAAGATGTCCATCGCCACGCTGCCTGCCGTGTGCAGGAACACCTTTTGCTCGCGCCCCTTGCATATCTGCGGTATCAGTTCAGGCAGGGCGGAGTCTTTCACTGCCACTATGTATACGTCGGCATCGCCTTTTATGTCGCTTGTCTTGTTCGTGGGCGACCCTCCGCACATATCGGCCACTTGGCTGGCCGACTCCATGGTGCGGCTGTAAACCTGCATTATGTCGTGTCCGGCGGTTAGCAACGCGCGTCCCAGCTGGTATGCCAGCCTTCCTGCGCCTATAAGTATTATCTTCATTGTAGTGTATCTGTGTTTGTTAAGGTTGGTTTGGGTATGTCTGCGCGGCAGTGCTTCAGCCTGCCATGCCCCGTCTGTGCGGGGCGTGCGCGGCCTTTGCGCCTTGTGGGGGGGTCAGTGCAAAGGTAAATGTTTTTGCTCAAAAATAAGGTGCCTGCGCTCGTTTATTAGAATATATTTATTATTTTTGCGGTATGATAAATCAGCGGGTGACAATTTATGAAAGCTCCGACGGCCTGCCCCCCTTGGGCGACGGGAACTTCTTCCATAGCGAGGCGCTATTCCGCATTTACGAGAGCACCCCGAGGATGAAGCCTTACATGGTGGTGGTAAGCGGCGAGGATGGTGGAGTGGTCTGCCATCTGCTTGGGGTTGCGCGCCGCCGCGCTGTGACCCTGCCGCCTTTTTTCTATTCCCATTGCATAGTGCTGGGTGAGGGTGGGTATGACTATGGAGGGCCACCCACGGAAAAGTTGTTCGGCCTTATGCTGGATGCCTTGACCCGGAAATTGCAGGGAAAGGTGCTTTACATAGAGTTCAGCCACTTGTGCTCCAAGATGTTTGGCTACGGCATATTCCGACGGTGCGGCTATTATCCCATCCATTGGCTCAACGTGAGCAACTCGCTCCACAGCAAGACCCCTGAGGAAAGGGTGGGGGCCAAGGTGCGCCGCCGCGTGGAGCGGGCTGTTGCCAAGGGCGTGGCCGTGGCTGAAGTGGATGGCGAGGCCGACATGGCCGACTTCGTGCGCCTGCTGAGGCGTCATAACATACTGAAGCCCAAGAGGTACATACCGGATGCGAGCTTCTTCAGCGGGCTGCAGCAGGCTGCCAGCGGGAAGCTCTTTTTGACAAGGTTCAAGGGGAAGGTTATAGGGTGCTGCGCGTGTGTGTTCTCGTCGGGCAATGCCTATTTGTGGTATCTTGCCTCGCTGCGCAAGTCATACGTGAGGCTGCATCCCGGGGCGGTGACGGTATGGCACGCCATAAAGCAAGCCCATGCCAGCGGTTATGCCCACATCTGCTTCATGGACGTGGGTCTGCCGTTCCACAGAAGTCCTTACCGCGACTTCATCCTGCAGTTCGGGGGCAAGCCTGTGAGCACATACCGGTGGTTCCGCTTCTCGGTGCGGTGGGTCAATTCGTTGCTGGCTTGGTTCAATCGCGATTAGTGCCAGCCTCAGTTGTTTGAGGCTGTTAATTATAGCGCGCCCTTGGTGCTTGGCAGGTAGAAGTGGCTGACGTCGCGCCTTACGGCCATCTTTATGCTGCGGGCCAGGGCCTTGAATATTCCCTCAATCTTGTGGTGTTCGTTTGTTCCTTCAGCCTTGATGTTGAGGTTCATCAAGGCACTGTCGCTTAGGCTTTTGAAGAAGTGGTGGAACATTTCGGTGGGAACGTCGCCGATGCGCTCGCGCCTAAAGTCGGCATTCCATACCAGCCATGGTCGTCCCCCGAAGTCTAAGGCTACTGTGCAAAGGCAGTCGTCCATGGGCAGGCAGTAGCCGTAACGCTCCGTGCCGCGCTTGTCGCCCAGTGCCTTGCGCAGGCATTCGCCCAGTGCGAGGGCGGTGTCTTCTATGGTGTGGTGCTCGTCCACGTTGAGGTCGCCGTGCGTCTTCACCGTCAGGTCTATGGCGCCGTGCTTGCCTATCTGTTCGAGCATGTGGTCGAAGAAGCCCAGCCCTGTGCTCACGTCGCACCGGCCGGAGCCATCGAGGCATAGGCTGACGTAAACGTCGGTCTCTTTCGTGGTGCGCCTAACCTCTGCGCGGCGTTCGCCGGCGAAGATGATTTCTGTTATCTTCTCCCATGTCATGCCGTCGCGGCCTATTATGAGCGCCTTGCAGCCAATGTTGTCGGCAAACTGGCGGTCGGTGTCGCGGTCGCCGATTACGTAGCTCCCGGCGATGTCGTAGGCGGGGTTGTCCATGTATTTCCTCACAAGGGCGGTGCCAGGCTTGCGTGTTGGGGCGTTGTCGGCAGGGAAGTGGCGGTCAATGAGAATGTCGTCGAACGTCACGCCCTCGCCCTCAAGCGTTTGCAAGATAAAGTTGTGTACGGGCCAGAATGTCTCTTCGGGGAATGCCTCGGTGCCAAGCCCGTCTTGGTTGGACACCATCACGAAGTGGAAGTCGAGCTTCTTGCGTATGAAAGCGAGGCTGCCTATGGCCCCGGGAACGAACTTGAGCTTGGCGAAGGAGTCTATCTGCTCGTCGGCAGGCTCGGTTATTATTGTTCCGTCGCGGTCGATGAAGAGTATGCGCTTTTTCATATTGCCTTGCATTAAAGGTTTTCTTGCTTGCCGGCTGCCTTGTAGAGCTTGCGCTCTTCCTCCTGCGTTTCTATTGAGCCATACATATAATACGCTGTGAACAGGGCCGACATACGTATGTAGGCTTGCATGAATCCGGCCATGAAAAACACCACGGCCGATACGTAGGTGATGTATCCGGGCATGCCGAGCGGGTCGCCTTGGAGCACACCAATGTTGGCTTGGTAGCTTGCCGTGGCAAGTAGCATGGCAGGAAGCGCCAGTATGTATTCGGCCACTACTATCACGATGCAGCTCACGAGCATCACTATGAGCATGAAGCCGTAATGTTTGAGGGCTGTAGGGTAGTCGGCGGCAAGCAGTTTCCAGAAGTGCGTGTCAGTGCGGAAAACGTATTTGATGGCTATGAAGCCGAGGGGCATCATAATCAAGGCCATCACTGCAAGCTCTGCGGAGATGGTGATGGTGGCCGCAGTCTGGCTTATGCTGCCGCCTGCGGCGAAGTGGATGGCGAGGTACGTCACGCCAAAAAAGACGGCTGCGAGCACTATCCCGATGAGCAGGCAGCACAGGGCGGCTATGAGGCAGCGCACAAACATGGGCTTGTGGAGCGTAGGCTTCCACCACTTGCGGGGCGATGCGGCTGTGGCAAAGCCGCTTTTCAGCTGGCTCAAGCCGCAAGAATAAGTGGCCACTTCGAGCACTCCGCCCACTATGGCGAGCACGCAAAACGTGCAAATCATGGCAATGATGCCCTTGGGCATGGCGTTGGCGATGGGGGCGGCCTCCAAGGTTTGTGTCATCACCTTGGGTATGTATGTGGTGGCTATGGTGCATATCGCGCTGCACGCAATGGCGTAGAGCAATGCAAAATGCCATGAGGCGGCTATCGTTTTCCTGAATTTTGCGGTATAAAGTCCGTAGCCCTCCTTTATGCAGGCACTTGCGCTGCGGCTCTTCATCAGGATGCCCTGAGTCTGATTCTCCATAAATTTTGATATTATTCCTGTTGAGTGTTGCAAAGGTAATGTTTTTTTCGTATCTTTGCCTCACAATTAATACTAATTATGAAAATATTGAAGTGGGGCTTCATAGGGTGCGGCGAGGTCACCGAAACGAAGAGCGGCCCTGCATTTTCTGAGGTTGAAGGCTCTTTGGTGGAGGCCGTGATGAGCCGAAGCGAGGACAAGGCAAGGGGCTATGCAGAGCGCCACCGCATAGCCAAGTGGTATACAGATGCCCAGGAACTCATCGACGACCCTGATGTGAACGCCATCTACATAGCCACGCCGCCATCGAGCCACGCCACTTTCGCCATCATGGCCATGAGGGCGGGTAAGCCGGTGTATGTTGAGAAGCCGTTGGCTGCCAACTATGAGGACTGCGCCCGCGTCAACAGGGTGAGCGCGCAGACGGGCGTGCCGTGCTTCGTTGCGTATTACCGCAGGTATCTGCCGTATTTCCAAAAGGTGAAGAGCTTGATTGACGACAAGGTGATAGGCGAGGTCATCAATGTGCAGGTTAGGTTCGCCGTGCCGCCGCGCGACCTTGACTATGGCCAGGGCGACCACCTGCCGTGGCGCTTGCAGCCCGACATCGCTGGCGGAGGCTATTTCTATGACCTCGCCCCTCACCAGCTCGATATGCTTCAGCACTTCTTCGGGGTGATAACCGAGGCCAACGGGATTTGCGCCAACCGTGGGGGATTATACAAGGCGGAAGACTCCGTAAGTGCGTGCTTCAGGTTTGAGAGCGGATTGCCAGGCAGCGGCTCATGGTGCTTCGTGGCGCACGAGTCGGCCAAGGAGGACCGCATAGAGGTCATTGGCAACCGTGGGCAGGTGAGCTTCTCGGTGTTCAATTATGACCCAATAGTGCTCCATACGAGTGCCGGGATGGAGAGCATAACTGTGCCCAACCCTCCTTATGTGCAGTATCCGCTGATAAAGAATGTCATAGAGCACTTGCAGGGTGTTGGCGTATGCACTTGCACGAGCGTTTCGGCTACGCCCGTTAACTGGGTTATGGACCAGATATTGGGCAAGTTCTAACAGTGCTGGCCGATGTCGCGAATGTTGCCTCTCGCACTGGCTATTGCCTTTGGGGCATTGTTGCAGGCTGTCGCCGCGGACGGCGGTGAAAAACGCATCGGCCTGCTTAAGAGGATAGTGAGGGGCTTCAGTGCGATAGACACGAATTATATAGAACCGCAGCATTATAATTTCACGGTAATGATGCAGACCACCTTCAATTACGACTTTTACCGGTTGAGGAGCAATTCGGGGCAGAGTGTGTCGCTTTCACCCGACATGGCGATGCGCGTCGGCCCTTACCTGGGATGGCGGTGGTTCTTCCTTGGCTATACGTTTGACCTTAAGAACCTTGGCTTGTTTAATGGTGGGCGGAAGCGGGAGATAGAGTTCAGCATTTACAGCTCGCAGGTTGGGATAGACCTTTTCTACCGACGCACGGGCAGCGACTACAAGATACGCAATGCCTACATGGGCGAGGGGGTGGATGTTGGCGGACTTGTCGACTTGCCTTTCGACGGGATAAACGTAGGAATTACTGGCGTAAACCTTTATTATATATTCAACCACAAGCGGTTCTCTTACCCAGCGGCTTTCGCGCAGAGCACTTGCCAAAAGGTGAGTTGCGGCTCGTGGATGGCCGGGGTGGGCTATACAAGCAACAGCATCGAACTGGACTATCGGAAGTTGCAGGACGTTGTGGCAGGCCATTGCTCTTCTGGGGAGGTCAAGATCGACAGTGGCCTGATGTTCAACAGCGTTAAGTATTATGATATAAGCCTTACTGGCGGCTATGCTTATAACTGGGTATTTGCCAAGCACTGCTTGTTTTGTGCCAGTGCATCGCTGGCTCTGTCTTATAAGCACTCACAGGGCGACATGGCCGAAAACAATGACCATGGGTTTAGCTTCGACAATGTTAACGTGGATGGCATAGGGAGATTTGGCCTTGTTTACAACAACACGCGTTGGTATGCGGGTGCGAGCGCCATCTTGCATTCGTATAATTACCGCAAGACGCGCTTCGCCACAAACAATATTTTCGGGAGCCTTAACTTTTATGTTGGCTATAATTTTGGGCTTAAAAAGGGTTATAGAAAGAAATGATAGCGTTCAGACATATATTCATTTTGGCCTTTCTGGCCGTCACAACGGTAGGTTCGGCCGCTTTGCCGCAGCGGCATTACGCTTCTGAAACCGACTTCCTGCCGGTTGACAGCATGCTCGTGGAACGGCTGTTGGCTGAGGCCAAGGCATTGCCGTCGGGCGAAAACAAGGTTCTTTTTTTCGCCCGTAAGTTCTTGGGCAGGCCTTACGTTGCCCATACATTGGAAATAAACGATGATGAGCGGCTTGTTGTGAACACGCGCCAACTTGATTGTACTACACTCGTAGAAACGGTTACTGCCCTTGTACTGTGTGATGGCAGGGGGCAATCCTCGTTCCACGATTATGCTGCCATGCTGCAGTCTCTGCGCTATAGGCAAGGCGTGATGTCGGGGTATGCCAGCCGCCTGCATTATTTCAGCGACTGGATTGCAGACAAGCAGGCCATGGGCTTTGTTGATGACGTGCAGGGGCCTGTGCCGCCTTTTGCTGCCGTGAAGACGCTGCGCATCGATTACATGAGCACACATAGCGGCTCTTATAAGGCCTTGCGGCTCCACCCGGAGCTTTTGGCTGATATCTCAAGGCAGGAAAAAAAACTTTCTGGCTGCTCTTTCCGATACATTCCTAAGTCGCAGGTACTAGACAACTCCGTGATGCGCAATGTCGTGAAGGACGGTGATATCATTGCCATCGTCAGCGGCAAGCGCGGCTTGGACATCGCCCACCTCGGCTTTGTCGTGTGGCGGGCGGACGGCCTTCACCTGCTCAATGCCTCGATGATACATCGCAAGGTGGTGGAAGAGCCAATGACGCTTTACCGTTACTTACAGAAGCATACAAGTCATTTGGGCATTCGCATAGTGAGAATCTCAGCTAAAAGATGAAGCAGGCGAGTGGAGAGCGAGCTTGCTCGCAATTCCACGGCGCCGGTTTGTTTGAAAAAGACAACGATAACTTAAAATTATATGCTATTATGGAATTACCTGATTTCATGAGTTATGCCAACCGCTTCTCCGCAAACGACTTTGTGGACAAGATTTCCCGCATTGCCAAGCGGGCTGGCGCAAAATTGGTTTATGCCGCGTTTATTTTGTATTACACGCTGCAGAGCGACAAGGTTTCAAAGAAAGACAAGGCCATCATCATTGGTGCGCTTGGCTACATGATCAGCCCGCTCGATGTCGTGCCAGACGCAATTCCCATCGTGGGGCTTACCGATGACCTCACGGTGTTGCTCTATGTGCTGAAGAAAGTGTGGGGCGACGTTGACCCGGATGTGAAAGCCAAGGCAAAGGAGAAGCTTTCCAAGTGGTTTGACGAGGACGAGATAGCCGAAATAGACGACGTGCTTAAGTGACATTCATCCGTGAGGCGGCGGCGCATGGCTTCCCTATGCTGGTGCCATGCGTGCCGCCTTGCCTATGGCTCGAAACGTATGTAGGCACGGTCGTCAAAAGAGTTGCTGCCTTCCATGCAGCCTTTGGTGGCCTTGTATCTGCCTATGTTGAGAGGGTCGGAGCGAAGTTGCGTTTGCAATGCCTGCTCAGACTCAGCCAGTGTCGGCTTGAGGAAAGGATAGCCATCGCTGGCCAAGACTATGCTCTTTGTTTCACAGGGTACTGAGATTATACGCACCTTTTCCATTGGTATGTCGAATCCGTCTATGACGGCATATTCAACGTTTTGTCCTGCCATGCTTGCCACGAGGTCGGCGAGGATGCTTTTTCTTGCAGTGTCATCGTGCCTTAGGCTTGATAAGGTGGCCGTGCCTTCTTCAATCATCTTTTTAGCCGTCTCTGCGCGTTTCCCAGCAATGGCTTCCTCGCATGGCTTGGGGTTCTCGTACAAAGCATTGTCCACGAGGCATTGGCAGTCGCCCACCATCCATACCTCATGCCTTTCCATGCAGTAAACCACGCAACTTGCCGTTGCCCGGTCTTCTGGATGCTCTGTGAGGCGAGGCAGCAGCTCGCAGGGATAGTGGCTTCTGACGTATGCCGATGCCCCACAGCAAAATTCCCTGCACGTCATGTTCTTCTCGGCCTGCCTTATGTATTCGGCGATGAGCGTCATGCAGTATCGGCCGTTGGTGGCATTTGGTGTCAGGCGCAGGGTTGATTTGCTCGTGCTGCCGTCTATCACTGCTATGAAGCCGTCAGTAGCCACTATGCCGTCCTCTGCCTCTGTCGTGGGGCTTTTTGCCACTATGCTTTGTTCTATTATCCTCATCCTTGTGATTTTTGCCGTAGTTTGCATTCGCAGCGTAAGCCCTATGCGTGCCGCCGAGGCCCGGGCAAAGCTCCCTTATCAGGTCGGTGCGCCCTATCGACCTCAGCGAACGCTCAATATTGCGGCTCTCTTCAGGCTTGTACCAAAAGAAGTATTGCCTCTGTGCAAGTTTTTCCGCCTGCGACCTTGCGCTGTAAACCGCCTCCAGGGTATAGGGGTTGAGGCCAGTGTACCACATCTCGGTGCTCACGGTCATTGGCGTAGGCGTGAAGTCCTGCACTTGTTCGAGGTGGAAGTTAAGGCGTTTCGTCTTTACGGCAAGCTCGGCCATGTCGGCCTCGTGGCATCCCGGGTGGCTGCTAATGAAGTAAGGTATCAGTTGTTGGTTCAGTCCGTGCTCGCGGTTTATGCGGTCGAATGTTTTCTTGAACTCTTCAAAGAGGCTGAAAGAGGGCTTCCTCATCAGTTTCAGCACCCGGTCGCTGGTGTGCTCGGGAGCCACTTTGAGCCTGCCGCTCACGTGCTTGCATATCAGTTCCTCGGTGTATTGCCGTGCGGCTAAGTTAGTCTTTTCGTCCTTCGACTTGTGCAGCAGCAGGTCGTAGCGCACCCCGCTGCCGATGAAGCTCTTTTTCATGCCCGGCAGATTGTCCACGGCTTGGTAGAGTTCGAGCAGTGGCGAGTGGTCGGTATTGAGGTTGGGGCATATTTGCGGGTTGATGCAGCTCGGGCGCTTGCACCTTTCGCATAGGCCGAGGTCGTTCCCGCCCATGCAGTACATATTTGCCGATGGACCGCCGAGGTCAGACAGATAGCCCTTGAAGTCGTCCATCTGCATCACCTGTCTCACCTCCCTCAGTATGCTATCCTTTGAGCGGCTGCTTATGAACTTGCCCTGATGGGCCGATATCGTGCAGAAAGCGCATCCTCCGAAACAGCCCCGGTGAATGTTTACGGAGTGCTTTATCATTTCGTATGCCGGTATGCGCTTGCCCTTGTACTTGGGGTGGGGCAGCCGCGTGTAGGGCAGGTCGTAGGTGGCATCTATCTCGGCGGTAGTCATTGGCGGGTAAGGCGGGTTCACCACCACGCACTTGCCGCCCACAGCCTGCACCATCCGCTGCGCATGAATCCTGTTAGACTCCTCCTCTATGTGGCGGAAGTTCTCCGCCTGTTTACGCTTGTCGGCCAGGCATTCCTCATGGCTGTGCAGCACAATGTCGTCGGGCCTTATGCCGCCCGGCACATTGCCCGCCTGTGTGATGAAAGCAGTCTGAGGCACGTCGCGTATCTCCCCGATGCCCTTGCCAGCCGCAAGTTGCCTGCACAGCTCGGCCACAGGCTTTTCGCCCATTCCGTAGATAAGCAGGTCGGCGCCGCTGTCGCAGAGTATTGGTCGGCGCAGGCAGTCCTGCCAGTAGTCGTAGTGCGTGAGCCTGCGCATGGATGCCTCTATGCCGCCAAGCACTATCGGTACGCCTGGGAAGAGCTGCCTCAGTATTTGCGAATAAACTATGGTGGGGTATTCCGGCCTCATGTCGTGCCTGCCGTCTGGGCTGTAGGCATCTTCGGAGCGCAGCCGCTTGTTGGCCGTGTACTTGTTTACCATTGAGTCCATGCACCCCGGTGCTATGCCGAAGAACAGCCTCGGCGCCCCCAGCTTCTTGAAGTCGCGCCAGTCGCCGTGCCAGTCGGGCTGCGGCACGATGGCTACGCGGTAGCCCTCGCGCTCAATGGTGCGCCCTATGACAGCCGCGCCGAATGCCGGGTGGTCCACGTATGCGTCACCCGAAAAGATGATGACGTCAACTTGTTCCCACCCCCGCAGCTCCAGTTCCTTCTTCGTTGTAGGCAGGAAGTCGCTCAGCCTGTATTCCATGTTGCTTGCGTTGCAGGCTTAGGCTTCTTCAGCGGGCTGCTGTTCGCTGTCGTTGCTGGCTTCCCACTCGTTGAAAAGAGTCACGAGGCGCTTCAGCCCGAACGCCTTCATGTTTGGATGGTAAATCACGTCGAGGCACAGGTCGAGCAGAGCCTTGTCCTTGCCGTCGCCCGACTCCAGTAGCGAGCGGATGTTTAGTTTCAGCTTTTCGAGCACTTGCTCGTCCACTATGCCGTTGCTGTCTACCTGCCCCTCCAGCAGGTTGTAGTTCTTTAAGGTTTGCAGATGTTCGTCGCCCACCTCGATGCTGCGTGTTCCCGATGGGTTAGCTTGTATTCTGTACATGTCAGTCTCTCCTTGTTTTAATTTGTTGTTTGCGGGCGGCCGGCCAAAGCCTGCACCCGCCTTGCGTTGGCAAAGTTAATAAAAATAAGTTTAATGGCATAGCCGCTGGCATATAAATTGTGCAGCCATGAGTGCTTTTTGCAGCTTTTTGCAGTGATGTTCGTCATGGCGGCCTGACTTGTGGAGCAGGCGTCGGGAATGTTGCATGTACGCAGGAAATTTCTTGTGGTGGTTGGGTCGTTATCCCCTTTAAAAAGTTCAAAAGGGCGGTTTGTATCTGTTTAGGATGCATTTTCCGTCCAAAACATTTGGAATTGTCGCCTTTTTAACCTAATATTGCAGGAGCACGGGAGATAGTTCCCTGCCATGACAGTAATATTATAAAGGTATGAAAAAGTTATTGTTTTTGTTTGTGGCAGCCGCAATGGTTGCGCAGGCAGCATCGGCCCAAACTGTTGAGGACAGCAAGTTTCTCGACAATTGGTACTTAGGGGTGAACACGGGGCTTAACGCCAAGACAACGCATACTGCGATCTTCAAGAACCTCAATCCCTCGGCAGGGCTTAGGGTTGGGCGGTATCTCACCCCTGTTTTCGGCTTCGCAGTCGAGGGCGAGGTTTATTTCAACAACAAGGGCAGCCAGCAGCGGCCTCTCGGCACGTTCGTCAAAGGTCTTAACCTCTCGCTGCTGGGCACGACAAACTTCAGCAACTGGTTTGGCGGTTACGAGGGCGAGCCGCGCCTCTTCGAGGTTGTCGGGGTCTACGGACTGGGCTGGGGACACGCCTTCAGCACCCAGAGCGCCGATGTGTACGACCGCGATGACCTCACCTCGAAGCTTGGCATCGACTTCACCTTCAATCTCGGTGCCGATAAGGCTTGGCAGCTCTACATAGAGCCCAACATCACATACGCACTCGATTTCACGGGGAGGACGCAGTTCAACGTAAACAATTCTGCCATCGGCTTGCTCGTTGGGACTAACTATAAGTTTGGAAACAGCAACGGAACCCACAACTTCAAGCTGGCCGAGCTGCGCAACCAGGCCGAGATCGATGAGCTTAACGACAGGATAAACAAGCTGCGCGTGGCAAACAACGACAAGGAGAACGCCCTTGCCCGCGACCGCCGCGCCATAGACGACCTGCGCCGCCAGCTCGCCGAGGCAAAGAGGCAGAAGCCCACTGTGATAGTGAAGAAAGACGAGAACGTGCTCCAGCCCACCGTCATCTTCCGCCAAGGAAAGAGCACCATCGATGCCGCGCAGTATGCCAGTGTCTCGATGATTGCCACTTACATGAAGAATCACAAGGACGCCCGCATCCTCATCAAGGGCTACGCCTCGCCTGAGGGAAGCAAGGAGCTTAACCAGCGGCTTTCCGAACAGCGCGCGCAAGCCGTAAAGGATGCCCTCGTGAAGCGTTACGGCGTGGCTGCCTCGCGCATCACCACAAGGGGCATGGGCGCCACCGATGAGCTGTTCGACGAGGTAGACTTCAACCGCGTGGCCACCTTCACCGACATCAGCAAGCGCTGATCGGTCCTGGCCCTGCCCAGGCTCGCGTTTCCCGGCAAAGGTGAGGCAAAACCGTGGCTTTTATACCAAGACGCCGCTGCCCGTTGTGGGTGGCGGCATCTCTTTTTTGTAGCACGTTCGTAAAAAGGATTAATGAGTGCGAAATAATGCTATCAAGCGTGCTGCCGAACGGAAAAAATCGCTATATTTGCCATTGAAGATGTTGTCTCGCATCGTTAGTGTTAACTTAAATGGCCCAAACGAGACAGAGGGCCGGATGGAGGAACAGACTATGAAACCAAGGAGAAAATCGTACAATGAAGAATTCTACGAGCTGGACAATCACTACAATGAGGATTTCAACGACCGCTATCAGTCCATGGCCGGCAGCTTTTCTTGGGGCTACTGACAGCGTATTAGATTAAAAAAATTAAAGGTTAGAGGTTAAAAGAATATGCCCGCTGGAGCCAAATGGCGATTAGGCTATGGGCATATTCTTTTAACTTTTAATTTCTTATGTTGTCTTGATTTCCATCGACTTTGATATGCCGAGCTTCTTGTCGCTCACCGTCAGGGTAATGGTTCCTGCCTTCTTGGTGCTCCTCACTATCACTACGAGCTGCCCGCCAAAGAGTTTCATCTTCGGCGAGGTGAATGGCTCTAATGAGGTGGCGTCGCCGTTGCAGGCGGCCTGGAACGAGCCTTCACCCTCCACCGTGAACGTAAGCTCGCCCGCAGCCGTGGGGCAGGGCGTGCCGTCCTTGTCGGCCATGGTCACTGTTACGAACGCCAGGTCTTCGCCGTCGGCGCGGAGCGTGGGCTGCGCAGCGTCCGTCTGGCACTCAGCTTCGAGCAACAGCTGCGCCGCCGGGCCTGCGGTGCGCCGCCGGGCCTCGCCTATCTTGTTGCCTTTGGCGTCGTAAGTCACCACCTTTATTTCGCCCGGTTCATACTTCACGTCGTTCCAGCGCAGGCGGTAGCGGTCCAGGCGGCCCTCCTTTTGCTTCTTCACCCGGCCCTGGCTCTTGCCGTTCACGAACAGTTCGCCCTCCACACCGTCAGTGTAGCAGTAAACGGGAGTCACCTCCCCCTCGCGCCCCGGCCAAGTCCAGTGGGGCAGCAGGTGAGTGGTGTGCTCCCCTGCGTTCCACTTGCTGCGGTAGAGCCAGTAGCGGTCCTTGGGCAGTCCGGCCAAGTCGCATATCCCGAAATAACTGCTGCGGCTGGGCCAGTACTCATCGTAGGGCGTTGGCTCGCCAAGGTAGTCGTAGCCCGTCCACACAAACTCTCCTATCACCTGGCTGTAGTCGTCCTGCCACCGCCAGTCGTCGTCGGGCAGGTTGCTCCACGAGCAGTACTCCACGTCGTAGCCCGAGCACTGCCCGTCGGCGTAAGTCTTGCTGTGGCCTGGCTCAACCGGGAATTTGTAAACGCCGCGCGAGCTAACCGTAGAGGCCGTCTCGGAGCCCAGCAGGAAACCCTGCGGCAGCTCCTTGAGGCCTTTCTCGTACTTGTGCAGGCGGTAGTTGAAGCCCGGCACGTCAAGCACCCCGGCGAATCCCGTCTTCATGGCGTTGTCCACGCGGTCCATGCCCTGCGTCACAGTGCGCGTTGGGTCGAGCTTGTGACAGATGTCTTGCAGGCGCTTGGTGGTCTCTGTGCCTCCTTTCATGCCCTGCTCGGGTATCTCGTTGCCTATGCTCCACATTATTATGGAAGGGTGGTTGCGGTGGCAGAGCACGAGGTTGGTCAGGTCCT
The DNA here is from genome assembly GCA_944319915.1 of uncultured Prevotella sp. Lineage (GTDB taxonomy): Bacteria > Bacteroidota > Bacteroidia > Bacteroidales > Bacteroidaceae > Prevotella. Next base: position 102,332 of record CALUEY010000002.1, read on the forward strand.
TCTCCGCCCACTCGTCGAAGAAGCGGCAGTAGCCGTTCTTGCACTTTGGGTATTTCCACATGTCAAAGCTCTCTGCCATCACCATCATGCCGAGCGAGTCGCACACGTCCATCTGCATTGTCGAAGGCATGTTGTGCGCCGTGCGTATGGCGTCGCAGCCCATGCGCTTCATCATCTTCACCTGGCGAATCAGCGCGGCCTTGTTCACCGCCGCTCCAAGCGGGCCGAGGTCGTGGTGCAGGCACACCCCCTTTATCTTGCGCCGCTGGCCGTTGAGGCGGAATCCTCCCTCTTTCGACACGCTCACCATCCTGATGCCGAAGTTCATGGCTTCCTCGTCGGCCAGCCTGCCGCCCGCGTACAAGCGTGTGGTCAGCCGGTATAGGTAGGGTGTCTCCGGCGACCAAAGCTCCGGTCTGGCCACGTTCAGGCGGGCTTCCACGCAGCCGTCGGCACCTATGGCGCAGCGCTTGGTGGCAGCCACGCGCCCCTGGCGGTCGGTAAGCGTTATCACCACCGAATCGCCGCCGGCCCCGCCTACGCCCTCCACCCTGGTGCTCACGTCCACCGTGGCCTCGTTAAGCCCTATCTCGGCCGTGCGGGCGAATGTGGCCCATGGGGCAATGCGCTTCTTGCCCGTGAGCACAAGCGTCACAGGGCGGTACAGCCCTCCGCCCGGATACCAGCGGCTGCTCTCCTCCACGTTGTTCAAGCTCACCTCAAGCAGGTTGTCGCCCGGCCTCACGTATTGCGTTATGTCGATGCGGAATGGCGTGTATCCGTAGGCCCAGCGGCCCGCCTCCTTGCCGTTCACCGTCACCACAGGCTCGGCCATGGCCCCGTCGAACACCAGTTCAGCCCGCTCGTAGCCCTCGGGCAGCACAAGGGTGCGCTTGTAGTAGCCCCGTCCTATCCACGGCAGCGCGCCCGAGCGGCCGCTCTTCTCGGTGGCCTTGGTCTCGTTGTTCTGTTCTATGGCCACCACCTGCAAGTCCCATTTCTTGTCAAACGGACCGCTTATGGCCCAGTCGTGCGGTACGCTAACGGCCTGCCACGCCGCCCTATCACGGGAGAATTGCCACCCCTCGGTGAGCACGGTCTCGCTCCTTTGCTGCGCCGCCGCCACAGAGGCTGCCGCCAGCGCAATGGTCAGAATCTTGTTTCTCATTATGTTTTTAGTCATTTGGTTGTGTCTGCCGGCTTCCGTTCCTGCCGCGGCCACAGAAGGCGCGGCAGGGCTTATTTTCTGCAAAGATATAGATATTTTTCTCGCCAGCCCGCCTTTGGTCGAGTTTTTTTCTTGGGATTTGGGAGGAATGGTAGGCAAGTTGTGTACATTCTGTTTCTGCATACAAAAAAAGGGATGCCTGCACTCACGTGCCAGCATCCCGCAAAAACCGGTTTAGTTAATACCAATCAAAATCATTCGTCATCTTTTGTCGTCAGCCTTTCCGAGGCTTTCCATGAGCTCTTCTATCTTTTTGGTGAGCTTCTCTTCAAGCAGGCCGCTGGCCACAATCTTGCCATCGGGGCCTATTATCACCGTCTCGGTGGCAGTGCGTATGCCGTAGGCCCTGGCAGCCTCGCTGTCGAAGCCCTCTGGCGCGGCAAGGTGTGGCCAGTGGTCGAGGTCGCGCCGAATGGTGTATTCCTTCACTTCGCGTGGAATGTTGAACAGGGCCACGCTCACAACTGTAAGCCCCTTGTCGCCGAAACGCTTGTTGAGTTGCTTTATCTCGGGGAACCCGTTGCGGCTGGCGTAGCTGTAGAGCGACCAGAAGTCGAGCAGCACGTAGCCCTTGCCCGTATAGTCGCTCAGCCGTCGTGTCTTGCCAGAGGAATCTTCGCACTCAAAGTCGGCCATTAGCAGGCCCGGCAGCCGCTTCTTCAGCCCCTCGTAGTAATCCCATACGGGCTGCATGAGCAGGTTGCGCGAGTAAGCCTTGGTGCTGTCCATGCACTCCGAGAGCTGGGCGAAGCTCAGTTTCTGGTAGCTGCTGTACAGCAGGTAGGCCGGTATCTCGTTGTCGCAGTTGGCTTTGACGGCCTTCACCACGTCGGCCGCGAGGGTGTCAAGCAGGGCAAAGAAACCAGCCGAGTCGGTCACTTCCACGTTGCCGTCCAAATCTACGATGTATTTCTTTGCTTCTCTCTGTAGGGCTTTTATCCTTTCCTGTACGGCCTGAAACCTCATGTTAGTCTCAGAGCCGCTCAAGATGCCATGCTCCATGTCTACCACAAGCGGCACGGTGTCGGCCACGGCGTGGATTTCGTTTCCCTGGTCGTCGTATATAGTGATGATGGTGCCGAGCAACTTGTCGATGCTGAAGCCGAACTTGCCTTCTCGTGTACGCGTGCCATAAGTGTTGTCGAGCGCGCTCCCCCTTATGCCAATTAGCTTGCCCTCGCGGCGCGACGTGCCGCTTACGCGCAGCTTTATTATCGGTTGCGCGGCTATCACGGGCTTGTAGTCGAACACCTCCTCCACCAGCTTGCTGTAGCATCCGTCGTGCAGCGGTTCGCACAGTCTGTTCCTTATCACCGTGGTCAGCTTGGAGTTGTCGGTGTTCCATGGTTTTTTAAACTTGGCTTCGCTCTTTTTTCTGAAGTTTCCTTTCGACACTGAGAGGTGGAATATGCGTTTGCTTTCCATGTCAGTCTGCCTGATCATGCCCGATATGGCGTCGGCCACCTCCTTGTATTGGTAAAGCGTGAGCGTTCCGTCGAACTGTTTGCTCAGTCTGTCGGTGAGCAGCGCAATGGCGTCGCACATCTTTTGGTCGCCGGCGGCGGTGTTCTCGGAGTATTTCTTCGCTATGGTCTTTATTTGATTCACCATGATGTCGCCGTTGATGGTGTCGCGGTTGGATTCGCCTATCACCTTGTCAAACTGCCTCGACCACTCGCGCTCATCGTCTTTCCTGGCCATTTTCACCTCCCAGTCGGTGCTGCTTATCACGGATATTGAGCCGTTGATGGCGCAGAACAGCCTGTTGTCCTTGTCAGCGAAGAACTCCGGTTTCCACACGAGCTGGTAGCACGAGCGCATGCCATCATCGCCATCGAAAGTTGCCGAGTAGTAATTTTTGCTGCTGTCGAGGATAAAGCGGAAGCCGTTGTACCGCTTCTTGCCGTCGGGGAACATATAAACGATGTCTCGCAATGGGAATGCCCGCTGCCTTGTATTGCCTGCCTCAAGGAACATTATGTTTGTTGCCTTGTCAGCATTGCGCCCGAATGCCTCCGTCAGGCGGCGCAGGGCTTTCGGCACGGTTGGCGGTGCGATGGTGTCGCTCACCTCGTAGAGATACTTGAAATACCACGAATAAATGGCTGTGTTATAGTGCGTTGAGCACACTTTCAGCTCCTTGTCGCTGCAGAAGCGGCGTAGCTCACGCATCATGTCCTCTGCCCCGGAGTTTGTGCGGGCTTGGACTGCGGTGCTGATTATGGCCAGCAGAAGAGCCATGCATATATTCCTTGTCATTGTAGTTGGTTGTTTTGCGGTGAGTCGAGAATGTTGTGGGCAGTGTGGTTGTCGGGTTCGAGCAGTTTCTCGAACAGCTTCCGGTTTATTATTTCCTGCAGTCGGCTGTCCGTGCGTATCATCTTCTCAAGTTGCGCAGTATATACCGAGTCGCCCACGCGGTCAAGCTCGGCTTCAAGGCGGGCGAGGTAGAAAGCCAGGCTGTCGGTTTCCCCCTCGGCGGCAGGCGCTGCTTGGGCCATGCCCTCTTGGCTGTTTGCTGGCGTGGTGGAGCTGGTGGGCATTGGGGTGGGGTTCGCAGGCGAGGTGGCAGGTGGGTTGTGCCGGGCAGGCTTTGCGCTTTCGGCCTTGGCGGCATTCTCTGTCCTTGGTGGCGTTGCGGCTGCTTTGTCGCGGTAAATGTATATGGTGTCAGTGTCGGCAAGCTGTTGTTGGGCAGGCTTGTGGTTCAGGTCGATAGCCAGTACGGCCACGGCAGCCACTGCTGCGGCAGCCGCCACTATGCGTGCAGCCCATGCCAGCTTGTGGCGGCGCACCATCCGGTCATACGTGGCAGTATCGTCTTCTGCGAGCCATCGGCCAATAGGTGGCTCGCATGATGGCTTTTCGAGCATCGGCAGCAGCGCGCGCCATTCGCCGGGGGCGTCTTCCCGGCTGAGCAAATTGCGAAGGCAGCGTTCTTCCTCAGTGGTGGTCAGCCCGTCTAAATATCGTTTTACAAGCCTTTCGATGTCGTTCATGCGTTCATTCCTCCTTGTTGTTGTTGTTGCTTGCATTGTTTCATTATGTGCTCCAATACCTTTCGCCTTGCGGCAGAGAGCATTGCGCTTATCGAGCGTGGCTTTATGCCGGTAGCCGCGGCCATCTGCGGCAAGTCCATCTCAAGCTCTTGCCTCATGCGGAAGAGCCTTCGCTCGGTGGCGGAGAGGCGGGCCAAGGCCTCGGCGAGCATCCTTTGGTTGTCCGAGTCCTCCAATATTGAGTATTGTTCGGCTTCTTGCCTCGTGGCGTTGTCGGGGCTTCTTGTCTTTCTCACCTGCCGTTTGCGCCACTCGCTCACGCAGATGTTCTTTGCCATGCGTATTGCCAGGCTATCCATGCCGAGCTGAGGGTTCAGTTGTTCGCGCATTGCCCACAGCCTCATGAACACCTCTTGCGCTACGTCCTCGGCCTCTGCGCTGTGGCCGAAGAAGTTGCGCCCCACGCTCACGAGGCGCGGACGGAGCATTCGGGCGATGTGTTCAAACTCCTGAGATGTCATTTTGCCATATATACGCACAGCCCCGCCGGATGTTAGGTGCAGCGGGGCTGTTTTTTTGAGGACGTTTTTCTTCGGGGTAGGTTTTATAGTCCGGAGAGGCTGGCAGCCATGCGCCTGATTTCGCGCAGTGAGCTTCCAATCTCGTGGAACGTATGCATTTGCGTCCTGGCGATGCGCCCCGAGGGGGCTACTACCTCCTTGTGGGGAATGCCGGTAAACTTGAACAAGGCCATGAGCCGCTGCCAGTCGTCGTGTGGTATGCGGCAGCTTTCCTCGCCAGCGAGGTGCTTTGCCTTGAAGTCGGCGTAGGCTTTGGCCGGTGTTTGCCGGTCGCTGGTGATGAAGAGCAGCTCCACGCCGGGAATGGCGGCTATGGAGTCGCGCAGCTGTTGCGTGGCTTTTATCTCGGCCACGCACGGGCCGCAGGTGGTGGCCCAGAAGTCTACGATGACCGTCTTGCCGCGGTAGGGCGCTACGATGGAGTCGAACAGGGCAGTGGCGCGCCCCGGGGGCAGGGCGTAGGTGGCGGCTTTGGGGCTTTCAAGCTCGCGTTTCATGCCTGCGAGGCGGGCGCGGAGGTAGGGTGAGGGCATGAGGCCCATGCGCCGGCTGATTAGCTTCGATGCCCTGGCGGAGTCCTGCGGGTATTCGTTCATGGCGTAGTTGCGCCTATCGAGCCACGTGAGCTGCAGCAGCAGCGACGGGCGGCTCAGGCCGAACAGTGCCTCGTCGCGGGCGATGAGCGTGCTGTCGTCCATCTTAAGGCGCCTTGCAGGGTTGCGTGGGTCAGCTTTGTAGCGCATGAGGTCGCAGTATTCGTAGCGGTTTTGGAGGATGTAAAGGTCGAAAGGCAGTGAAAGGCACGTAAGGTCCTCAAGCCCCATGGAGCGCATGAAGGCGTAGTTGGCTGCGTTGAGCGGTCCAGTGGCAGTAGTGTCTGTCTTTTCGTATGTCATTGGGTCGATGTATTGGCAGCATGCCAGGCGCGTCTTGGTGCGCAGCAGGTGCGCCTCCTCGGCGTTGAGCTTGTGCTTTTGTATAAGGTATTCGGCAAAGTGGAGCTGCTTAATTGCGCCGTTGGCGATGGCTTTCGCGTATTCGCTGAAAGGCAGCGAGTCGGCCAGGGCGGCCATGAGATAATAGTCTGTAGCCATGTCAGGGTTGTAGTTTGAGAGCATGGTGAGCAGTCTTTTGTGCTTTGTTCCGTCTGCGTAGCTCACAGTGCCGTCCTCGCAGATGTCCATGCGGATGGTGTCGCCAGCGGCGAGATGGAAGTACAGGGGCCTGCCGTTGGCGGTGAGTTTGTCGAGCGTGGGGCATTCAACGGGTATGGTTGCGGTGAACGAGCCATCGGCGGCCACCTCGAACACTTGTGGCCTGTTTTCTCTTGTTATGGCATCGTAGCCGAAATAGTTTACCACGCCGGGCCGCTTGCCGAGGAATCGCCCGCACACCACGCCCGTGTCGCGGCGGAAGAAGGCGGCCTCGTCGTACTTGCGCAAGGCCGAGTCGGCCCGGTTGGCAGCCTCGGTGTATTGCGGCAGCTGTTCGCCCGGGGCGTGGATGCCCCATATCTTCCTGTCGGCAGGACTCTCGATGAAGTCGAAGGCGCGCGTGTCGCGGGGCAGAGGGTCGAACGAAACCTTGAAGTCGGCCTCGCCCGATGCAGGCATGTAGAACCTCTTGCTCAGCTTTATGCCAATGCCGCAGCGCGCCTTGTAGCGGCGTCCGCTGTAGTCGTTGAGGGTGGAGTTGCGCGATATGCGTATCCACTGTTTGGGCTTGTACTTGCAGTGGAACCACAGCACGGTGGCCGTGTCGGAAAGTTCCACGCGCGTAATGGTGAGGCTCTTGCCCGTGTTCGACGAAATCCACTGCGGTGTTTTTATCACCCGGGGCTTGCGGGCCTGTGCCGTAAGTGTCAGAAGTGTGAGCAACAGTGATGTAAAAATGCCTTTTGTCATGTATGTCTTAGGTTTGTTTGTTATTGGGTGATACGCATGAAGCCTGCCGTGGTTAACCGTCGTATCGTGCTTATTGTGGTTTTTTTAGTGTTCCCTGCCGGTTTTTAGTGCCACGTGCCGTGGCAGGCATGAGGCGTTGTTGCGTCTTCATGATGTGCTGGCGCGGTTTTCATAAGTGCAAATGTAACGAAAAAATTCTGAACGGCGATGGCGGCGGAAAAGAAAATTTGACTCGTCGAGGCGTTTGCGGGCCTCATGCGGAGTTTTGGATGCAGGCGGGCGGCGATGCATATGGGCAGGTAAACAATCGTTACAAAAAACCTCCCGAAAAGCCGTGCATGCCGTTTAGCGTTGCAAAACAGCCCGTTTGGCAGCCTGAAACAGTTCGTTTGGCAGCCTCAAACGCACCGTTTCGCAACCTCAAACTATATGTATGGGTAACTGCTTGAACGTCAGAGGGTTTGCTGTTCGCTGCTCTTGCGTGACAAAAACATTACATTTTGGCTTCACGGCGATGGTGGGCCGCCGGGCAAGGTGGCTGCGGTGGCGATGTGAAAATGCTGGCCGTGATGGTTGCTTTTGTGTTGCATTCTGTAATATTTGCGGCTGTTTTGCTTGCAAATTATCGTAAAACTGTATTTTCTTCGGCGTATTTTTTGTTTATTGACCGAAAAGAGTTAACTTTGCGGCTAATTCACATCGAGAAACGTAACAATAAAGAAATATGAAACACAAGCTAAGAAGCGCAGTTTGCACCGAAGGCCGCCGCATGGCGGGGGCGCGCGCCCTGTGGGCGGCGGCGGGCATGAAGCGCGAGCAGATAGGCAAACCCATAATAGCCGTGGTGAATTCGTTCACGCAGTTTGTGCCGGGCCACACCCACCTGCACGAGGTGGGCCAGATTGTTAAAGGCGAGATAGAGGCCATGGGCTGCTACGCCGCTGAGTTCAACACCATTGCCATCGATGACGGCATAGCCATGGGCCACGATGGCATGCTATACTCGCTGCCCAGCCGCGACATAATAGCCGACTCGGTGGAGTATATGGTGAACGCCCACAAGGCCGACGCAATGATCTGCATATCCAACTGCGACAAGGTTACGCCGGGCATGCTCATGGCTGCTATGAGGCTCAATATACCAACAGTGTTCTGCTCGGGCGGACCCATGGAGGCCGGACGCTGGCGCGGCGAGAACGCAGACCTGATAACGGCGATGGTGAAGGGGGCCGACCCCGAGGTGACCGATGAGGAGGTGGCCGAGCTGGAACAGCGGGCCTGCCCCGGCTGCGGCAGTTGCTCGGGCATGTTCACCGCCAATTCGATGAACTCGCTCACTGAGGCCATCGGCCTCGCCCTGCCTGGCAACGGCACCATCCTGGCCACGCACAAGAACCGCGTGCAGCTCTTCCGCGACGCCGCGCGGCAGGTGGTGAAGAACGCCCTGGCCTACTATGAGAACGGCGACGAGAGCGTGCTGCCGCGCAGCATAGCCACGCGCCAGGCATTCCTCAACGCCATGTCGCTCGACATAGCCATGGGCGGCAGCACCAACACGGTGCTCCACCTGCTGGCCGTGGCGCAGGAGGCTGGCGCAGACTTCACCATGAAGGACATCGATGAGCTGAGCCGCCGCGTGCCGTGCCTGTGCAAGCTGGCGCCAAACACGCAGAAGTACAGTGTGCAGGAGTGTGGCCGCGCGGGCGGCATACTCGGCATTATGAACGAGCTGGCCAAGGCGGGGCTTGTGGACGGCAGCGCGACGCGCGTGGACGGCCATACGCTCGGCGAGCAGATGGTCCGCTACGACATAACCCGCGCCGACGCCGACCCCGAGGCCCTGCGCATCTACGGCAGCGCGCCCGGCGGCAAGTTCTCTACCGTCATGGGCAGCCAGGATGCCCGCTGGCCGTCGCTCGACACCGACCGCGCCGGGGGCTGCATACGCGACGTGGCCCATGCCTACACCAAGGACGGCGGGCTGGCGGTGCTCTTCGGCAACATTGCGCAGGACGGCTGCGTGGTGAAGACGGCGGGCGTGGACGAGAGCCTGTGGCGCTTTGCCGGCCCGGCGCGCGTGTTTGACTCGCAGGAGGACGCCTGCGAGGGCATCCTGGGCGGACGGGTGAAGAGCGGTGACTGTGTGGTGATAACCCACGAGGGCCCAAAGGGCGGCCCTGGCATGCAGGAGATGCTCTACCCAACATCCTACATAAAGAGCATGCATCTCGGCAAGGAGTGTGCCTTGGTGACCGACGGGCGTTTCTCCGGCGGCACCAGCGGCCTCAGCATAGGCCATGTGTCGCCAGAGGCTGCCGCAGGGGGCAACATCGGGAAGATTGTAGATGGCGACATAATCGAGATTGACATCCCCAACCGCAGCATCAACGTGCGCCTTAGCGACGGGGAGCTGGCCGCAAGGCCTCAGCGCCCCGTGACGCGGCAGCGCACGGTGTCGAAGGCTCTCAGGGCCTACGCGCAGAGCGTAAGCTCGGCCGACAAGGGGGGAGTGAGGATAATTGATGATTGACAATGCATAATTGAGAATGGCCGTCAGCTACAATCCAAGGTGCCCATTGTCGGCTTTGCTCTCAATCATAAAAACAGAATTGTAATGGAAAAGGAACTTATTTCAGGGGCCGAGATAATGATCAGGGCTCTCCGGGCCGAGGGGGTGAAGACTATCTTCGGCTATCCCGGCGGGTCGATAATGCCGGTGTTCGACGTGCTCTACGACTATACGCGCGGCGAGAAAAAGGCATTCGACCACATACTTGTGCGCCACGAGCAGGCAGCCACACACGCCGCCGAGGGCTATGCACGCGTGAGTGGTGAGGTGGGGGTGTGCATCGTTACGAGCGGCCCCGGTGCCACGAACACGCTTACGGGTGTGGCCGACGCCATGCTCGACTCCACGCCGATAGTGGTGATTGCTGGGCAGGTGGGCATAGCGGCACTGGGTACCGACGCCTTTCAGGAGGTTGACCTCGTGGGCGTGGCTCAGCCCATCTCAAAGTGGAGCTACCAGATACGACGCCCAGAGGACATAGCATGGGCGGTGAGCCGTGCGTTCTACATCGCAAGGTCGGGAAGGCCCGGCCCCGTGGTGCTCGACTTCCCGAAGAACGCGCAGGTGGACATGGCCGAGTGGAAACCGCAGCGGGTGGACTTCGTGCGCAGCTATGTGCCTTATCCCACGCCCGACTCGCACGCCATTGCCGAGGCTGCCGCGCTGATTAACAGCGCCGAGCGGCCGCTGGCGCTGGTGGGGCAGGGCGTTGAGCTTGGCAATGCCCACAACGAGCTGCTGGAATTCATCGAGAAAGCCGGCATCCCCACGGCCCGCACGCTGCTGGGCCTGTCGGCATTGCCCACGGGCCACCCGCTCAACGTGGGCATGCTGGGCATGCACGGCAACTATGCGCCCAACGTGAAGGAGCAGGAGTGCGACGTGCTCATCGCCATAGGCATGCGCTTCAGCGACCGTGTGACCGGGCTTACATCTACCTATGCCAGGCAGGCCAAGGTGATTCACCTCGACATCGACAAGGCTGAGATAGACAAGAACGTGAAGGCCGACGTGGCCGTGGTGGGCGACTGCAAGGTGACGCTGCCTGCCATTACGCGCCTCCTGAAGAAAACTGACCACCGCGCATGGCTTGAGTCGTTCGCCCCGCTCTACCAACAGGAGTACGACAAGGTAATCCGCCCGGCCATTCACCCGGCAGGCGGCCCGCTGCTCATGGGCGAGGTGGTAAACGCGGTGGCCGAGGCCACCGGCGGCGAGGCTGTGCTCGTGACCGACGTGGGGCAGAACCAGATGTTTGCCAGTCGCTACTTTAGGTATAACAGCAAGCGTTCCATCGTCACCAGTGGCGGCCTTGGCACCATGGGCTTTGGCCTGCCTGCTGCCATCGGCGCTGCTTTCGGGGCACTGGGGCGCACGGTGTGCATGTTCACCGGCGACGGGGGAATGCAGATGAGCATACAGGAGCTTGGCACAATCATGGAGCAACGCACCCCGGTGAAGATGATCCTGCTCAACAACAACTACCTGGGCAACGTGCGCCAGTGGCAGGATATGTTCTTCGAGGGGCGCAGGTCGTTCACCCACATGATGAACCCCGACTATGCAAAGGTGGCCGAGGCTTACGCCATACCTTACTCGCTCGCGACTGACCGCGCTACGCTGGCCGACGGGGTGGGCAGGATGGTCGCCACCGACGGACCTTACTTGCTTGAGTGTGCGGTGAAGGAAGAAGACAACGTGCTCCCGATGACGCCGCCGGGAAAGAGCGTTGACGAGATGTTGTTGGAGATAAACTGATGTGACATGGAAGGAAAGAAACTTTATACGCTGCTGGTTTATTCTGAGAACATAGCCGGCATACTCAACCAGATAACCGCCGTCTTTACGCGGAGGCAGGTTAACATAGAGAGCCTCAATGTGTCGGCATCGAGCATCCCGGGCCTGCATAAGTACACGATAACTGCCTGGAGCGATGAAGACCAGATAGTGAAGATCACCAAGCAGATTGAAAAGAAGATTGATGTGGTAAAGGCCAAGTACTACACGGACGATGAGCTGTTCTTCCGCGAGACCGGACTCTACAAGCTGTCTACGTCAACCGTGCTCGACAATCCCGACATATCGCGCACCATCCGCAAGCATGGGGCAAGCATAGTGGAGGTGAACCCCACTTACGTGATAGTGATGCTTAACGGCATGACGGAGGAGGTGATGAGCCTCTTCCATGCCTTGAACGACTTTGGCTGCGTGTTCCAGTACACCCGCTCGGGGCGCATAGCCGTGACGCGCAGCAAGCAGGAGGAGGTGAGCACCTTTCTCGAGGAGCGCGAGCGAGGCAGGCTCATGTCAGCCGAGGTGTGATGCTGGCGTTTTACTTGAATATTATTAATGTATGGATATGGACAAAGTAGGAAAGTATCTGTTCATGGCGGAGCCGTTCCACTGCGACTTCTCGCACCGCCTTTTCATGTCGCACCTGGGCAACCACTTGCTCAATGCGGCCGACTTCCACTCTACTGAACGCGACTTCGGCATGGCTTATCTCAATCCAATACACAAGACGTGGGTGCTGTCGCGCCTCGCCGTGGAGATGGATGAGATGCCCTTGCAGTACACCAAGTTCTTTGTGGAGACGTGGGTGGAGGGTGCCATGAAGTATTTTACGAACAGAAATTTCCGCGTGGTGGGCGAAGACGGGCGTGTGCTTGGCTACGGGCGCAGCGTATGGGCTATGATCGACACGGTTACGAGGCAGCCACAGGACATCCTCGCGATACACGATGGGGCGATAACGGGCTGGATTGAGGCCGACAAGGATTGCCCCATCGAGAAAAGCTCGCGCGTGAAAATGACTCCGGGAGCTGAGCTTGTGAGCACCATCGGCACAGGTTATAGCGACGTGGACGTGAATGGTCACGTCAATTCGGTGAAGTACATAGAGCACGTTCTCGACCTCTTTAGTATGGAGTGGCATCGCACTCACCGACTGGCGCGCTTCGAGATAGCCTACGTGGCGGAAAGCCATGGGGGCGACCGGCTGTCGTTCTACCGCGAGCAAACGGGCGAGGGGGAGTATTGCGTGCGCATCGCAATCGCGCCCGAAGATGGCGGAAAGGAAGTCGAAGTGTGCAGAAGTAAGGTTAAATTCGTAAATATCTGAAATTAAATTTGGTCGTTACGTTTTAATTTTATACTTTTGCGCATTGTAAACGGATAATGTATTAAACATCAACGAAAGGCAGCTTATGACGGGCTGCGCATAAAAACATTTTATATTATGGCAGAAATGAACTTCGGTGGCGTAATCGAAACGGTTGTCACCAACAAAGAGTTTTCGCTGGAGAAAGCACGTGAGGTATTTAAGAACGAGACTATTGCCGTCATAGGCTACGGCATACAAGGCCCCGGGCAGGCCTGCAACCTGCGCGACAACGGTTTTAATGTCATCGTGGGTCAGCGCCAGGGCAAGACCTACGACAAGGCCGTGGCAGACGGATGGGTGCCGGGCAAGACGCTGTTCTCAATAGAGGAAGCAGCCGAGAAAGGCACAATCATCTGCATGCTGCTCTCCGATGCTGGCCAGATACAGGTGTGGCCCACCATCAAGAAGTACCTTACGGCTGGCAAGACGCTCTATTACTCGCACGGCTTTGCCATCACATGGAACGACCGCACCGGCGTTGTGCCTCCATCAGACATAGATGTAATAATGGTGGCGCCCAAGGGGTCGGGTACTTCGCTGCGCACGATGTTCCTCGAAGGGCGAGGGCTCAACTGCTCCTACGCAGTGTACCAGGACGCCAGCGGCAAGGCCGAGGAGAAGGCGATAGCCTTTGGCATTGGCATCGGGGCCGGCTACCTGTTCAAGACAACGTTCCAGCGCGAGGCCACGAGCGACCTCACCGGCGAGCGCGGCTCGCTCATGGGAGCCATCGAGGGCTTGCTTGAGGCTCAGTATGAGGTGCTCCGCGAGAACGGCCACTCGCCCTCGGAGGCGTTCAACGAGACCGTTGAGGAGCTTACGCAGAGCCTCATGCCGCTGTTCGCACAGAAGGGAATGGACTGGATGTATGCCAATTGCTCGACCACGGCGCAGCGTGGTGCGCTCGATTGGGCGCCGCGTTTCCGCGATGCCATCAAGCCCGTGATGCAGTGGCTCTACTATTCTGTCAAGACCGGGAACGAGGCTCAGATATCCATCGACAGCAATTCGAAGCCCGATTATCGCGATGGCCTGAACAAGGAGCTTGAGGCAATGCGCAACATGGAGATGTGGCGTGCCGCCGAGACCGTGCGCAAGCTCCGCCCCGAAAACAGCGAAGACTGATGCCTGGGTGGCCTTGCCGAGAGGCCTTGACGGAAAAAGAGCGGCCATGTTATGGCTGCATTGCAAGGCCATAGAGGCGTTTGGGAAAAACTAAGCCCATCAGGCTTGACCTTTGGTCGGCCTGGTGGGCTTGTTTTATGGGCGTAAGATGAGTGCAAAAGCAAACTCGTTGCGGGTGGCCGGCCCCCGTGGCGCTATGTGCAAGTTGCAGAGTGGCAGGTTGGCAGCAGCCAGACCGCCTACAGGAACGGTGAAAGCAAGTGGGCGAACCATCCCACGAACTTCTGCCACGGGTTGCGGAATTCTTTCCAGTATTCGGGCGTAAGGTATATGCTTTGCTTCTTGTCGCGGTCGAACATGGCGTCGAGCTGCTGCGTTGTGGGTTTGTCTATTATCACGGCGTTCTCCTCGTAGTCCCAGCTAAGGCTGCGGGCGTTGAGGTTAGCGCTGCCCACGGTGCAGTAGCGGCCGTCAACCATGATGACCTTAGAGTGGTGGAAGCCCGGCTGGTAGAGCCACACGTCGGCCCCTTTCTTCATCAGTTTGTGCACGTTGTAGAACACGCAGGCAGGCGTGAGCGGTATGTCGCTGTGGGCGGAAACCATGATTTCAACCTTCACGCCGCGTTTCAGCGCGTTCTTTATTGCCCGTTTCACCTTGCGGTTGAGCGTGAAGTAGGGGTTGATGAGCTTTATCGAGTCCTTGGCACTGTTGAAGGCGTTGATGTAGAAAGTGCGTATAATCTCGTTGGTGGTGCGTGGCTCGCGGTTGATTATGCCCACTTTCTTGTGTCCGGCGGTAGGTGTGGTGTCGGGCTTCAGGCCTTCCAGCTCCACGGGCTGGTAGGCGCGGAAGTATTTTTGCTTCCAGATGTCCTCGCCGGTCACCTTTTCCCACATCCTCACGAATATCATTTGCAGCTGGCTCACGGCCCCTCCCTCGATGCGGCAGTGCATGTCGCGCCATTCGCCCACCTCTTCGGTGCCGTTGATGTAGTAGTCTGCCACGTTCATCCCGCCCGTGTAGGCCACGTTGCCGTCGATGACCACAATCTTGCGGTGGTCGCGCGTGAACACGTGGTTTATCCACGGGAAGCGCAGCGGGTCGAACTCGTATATCTGTATGCCCTCCTCCCGCAGCTTCTTGATGTGCTTCCTCTTCAGCGGTCGGTTGTTGGAGTCGTTGCCAAAGCCATCGAACAAGGCCCTTACCTCCACTCCTTCCTTTGCCTTGCGGCGCAGTAGCCTGAACAGCTCGGCGGCGATGGAGTCGTTGCGGAAGTTGAAGTATTCAAGGTGGATGCTGCTCTTGGCCTGCTCGATGGCCTTGAACATATCGTCGAACTTCTCTTGCCCCGACATGAGCAGCACCACCTTGTTGTTGTCGGTGAACTTCACGCCGCTTCCTTCGAGCACGTCTACGATGATGGAGTCGCTCGTTTCGGCATGCAAGGCACAGCCGCCTGGTGCAGGCAGCAGCGCCAACAATATAATAATGTATAAGAGTCTGGTCATCGTTTATGTGTCGGCCCGGGTCACACCATGCACGAGTAGTGGTCCACTACGCCCAGCAGCCGGTTGTCGTTGTCGGTCACGAGTACGGTGTGAATCTTGTATTTGTTCATGATGTCCTGTATCTCCGTTATCCTTGTTTCTGGCGCTACGGTCTTTGGCTTGCGGGTCATGATGTCGGCCACGGTGCGGTCGAAGAACTCGGCCTGCCACTTCTCCATGGCCCGGCGTATGTCGCCGTCGGTGATGAGGCCCACCACCTTCCCCTCGCGCTCCGCCACGCCGAGGCCCAGCTTGCCCTTGCTCACGAGGATGATGGCCTCGCCCAGGTGCATCTCGGGGGTTATTATGGGCATGTCGGTTGTGCGCATCACGTCCTGCGCCGTGGTGAGCAGCCTCTTGCCCAGCTCGCCGCCGGGGTGGAACTGCGCAAAGTCCTTTGGCTGGAAGTTGCGCCGCTCCATCAGGGCCACGGCCAGTGCGTCGCCCATGGCGAGCGTTGCGGTGGTGCTGCTGGTGGGCGCGAGGTTGAGCGGGCAGGCCTCCTTGCTCACGCTTACGTTGATGTGGCACGTGGAGTACTTTGCCAGCAGCGAGCCTGGGTTGCCGCTCATGCCTATGATAGGCACGCGCATGTGCTGCAGCATGGGTATGAAGCGCAGCAGCTCGTCGGTTTGGCCCGAGTTGGAAATGGCGAGCACCACATCGTCGGGCGTCATCACGCCGAGGTCTCCGTGGTAAACGTCGAGCGGGTTGATGAAGAACGACGGCGTGCCGGTGCTCGACAGTGTGGCCGCTATCTTGGCCCCTATGTGTCCGCTCTTGCCCACGCCGGTCACTATCACCTTGCCGTGGCAGCCGAGGATAAGCTCCACGGCGTTGTCGAAGTTGGCGTCAATCTTGGGTATGAGGTCGAGCAGGGCCTGTGCCTCGTCCTTTATGCATTGTATGGCGTAGTCTCTTACAGTCATCTCGTTAGCTTTTTTGTTGCGTCATGCCATGATTTCCTTCACGAGCGGAGCCAGCTTGGCCAGCTCCAGCATGTTGGCGGCGTCGCTAAGTCCGCGGTCGGGGTCGGGGTGGACTTCGAAAAACCAGCCCGTGGCCCCGAACGCCTTGGCCGCCATGGCCATCTGCGGCACGAAGCGGCGGTCGCCCCCCGTCTTGCCGTCGGCGCCGCCGGGGCGCTGCACGCTGTGCGTGCAGTCCATGATAACCGTGGGGGCTATCGCGAGCATATCGCTGATGTTGCGGAAGTCCACCACAAGGTTGTTGTAGCCAAACATATTGCCGCGCTCAGTAAGCCACACGTCAGTGGCCCCGGCCTGGCGCGCCTTTTCCACGGGGTAGCGCATATCCTGCCCGCTGAGGAACTGCGCCTTCTTTATGTTCACCGTGCGCCCTGTGCGCGCCGCTGCCACGAGCAGGTCGGTCTGGCGGCAGAGGAAGGCAGGTATCTGCAGCACATCGGCCACCTCGGCTGCGGGCGCAGCCTGCCAGCTCTCGTGTATGTCGGTAAGTATCTTCAGCCCGTAGCGGCTCTTTACGTCGGCCAGCATCTGCATGCCGCGCTCCAGCCCGGGGCCGCGGAACGAGCCGGCCGACGTGCGGTTGGCCTTGTCGAACGATGCCTTGAAGATGATGTCGCAGCCCAGCTCGGCGTTTATCCTCACTATCTCGCGGGCCACCGTGTCAAGCAGCTCGGCCGACTCGATGACGCACGGCCCGGCGATTATCGTATGTTTCATGCAAGTATGTGTCATAGGTTTAATCGCTGCAAAAGTACGAATAATCACCGTAACAAACGAATAAAAACGATTAAATGACCTTAAGTAGCCATTCAAAATTAATCGATATAATTTTTGAACATCTACTTACATACATTGAAAATTGGCCGAACCCAGCGGTTTTCTGCAGAGAACGGCCATTGGGAGTTCGGCAAGGAGTTTTCCGTGGCCTTCTTCTTGCGGCGCAGTCGTTACCTCAATGGCCTTGCCGTTGGCCAGTGGAGGCGTTGTTGCGTGGCGCGGCTTATGTAAAATAAATTCCTCAAGATGATTATCTTGCGTAACAGCTTGTGCCTCAAATGCTTACGCTTCATGCCGTTTGGCGTTCTAAAACAGCCCGTTTTGGAGGCTCAAATGGCCTGTTTTTCAGCCTCAAACGGCACTTTTTGCAACCCCATCCACCCCTCATGGACTGCCAACAGCGCGTTTGTAAACATTTCTTCACTCGCGCATTGCCCAGTGGCAAGCATTGCCAGTTGGTGCAGTTTGGCTGCAACCTTTTGCGGGCTTTGTGGCTGTTTTCTGGATAATTGTTGTATTTTTGCAGTGCAAAGGCAACGACGCCGTTTGCGATAAAGAGCTTAAGATGCTGAGATTCATAGACTTGTTCGCAGGGATAGGGGCATACGCTGCGGCGTGGAGCAGGCGGCGTGGAGCGTTGGTGTTTACAATTGCCGCCCTGCCGCTATTGTGGCGCGCAGCTTTCTTGCCCGCCACTGTTTTGTGTATGGCCAAAAACTTATCTGCCAGGATTCTTGGCTGCGTGATGGCGGCAGACGGCATTGTGACGATAAAGGAACTGTTGGCTATCTCATTGAGCAACAGCATTATGCAACATTGGAGTTAAAGCGATGATACTGATAGCAGACAGCGGGAGCACCAAGGCCGACTGGTGGCTGGCCGAGGGCGGGCGCGCAGTGAGGCGCGCAGCCACCCAGGGCATTAACCCCTACCATCAGGGTGAGGAAGAGATAAGCTCCATAGTATTGGGCGAGCTTGTGCCGCAGATGGGCGGCTGCGAGCCGCAGGGAGTGCATTTCTACGGCAGCGGCTGCCGCGAGGAGGTGGCCCCTGTGGTGGAGTCGGCGCTGCGGCGGGCGTTCCCCGGCGCGGAGGCGATAGAGGCGCGGGGCGACCTGCTCGGCGCAGCGCGCGCCGTATGCGGGCGGAGCGAGGGCGTGGCCTGCATATTAGGCACTGGCAGCAACTCCTGCCTCTACGATGGCGAGGCGATTGTGGCCAACACGCCGCCGCTCGGCTATATCCTTGGCGACGAGGGCAGCGGGGCGGTGCTGGGCCGAGAGTTCGTAAACGCGCTCTTCAAGGGGCGTCTGCCCGAGGCACTGTGCCGTGAGTTCATGGCCGAGAGCGGGCTGACGATGGCCGACGTGATACGCCGCGTTTACCGCGAGCCGCTGGCCAACCGCTTCCTGGCCTCGCTCTCGCCTTTTGTCCACTCCCATCTTTCATGCCCGGAGCTTCGCTCCATGGTCATTGGCAGCTTCAGGAGCTTCCTGCGCAACAACGTGGCCTGCTACCGCCGGCCCGACCTGCCGCTGGGCATAGTGGGCAGCGTGGGCTACCATTACAGCGCGGAGCTGGCCGAGGCGGCCATGGCCGAGGGCATGAGCCTGGGGCAGGTGGTGAGCAGCCCCATGGAGGGGCTTCTGCGCTTCCACTGCGGCGAGGCATGACGCAGGTTGCGGCCGGGCCGCAGCCTGCGGAACGCGTGCATTGTTGATTTGGATTAAACTATTGTTTCTGTGGAAACATTTTCGCGGCGTTTAGGTTTTCTTTGCAATAAATTTACTACCTTTGCAACCGCTTAACGCATACAAATTTGTAATATTATAGTTTTTTATGTATTTTACTTTATTCATTACCGTTATCTTGACGGCTGTCGTATTGGTGGTTGGCGCATACGTCGTTGCCAAGCTGATAGGGCCGCGTTCGTACAATCCGGTAAAGGGAGAACCGTTTGAGTGTGGTATCCCCACGCGAGGCACATCATGGCTTCCGATACACGTGGGCTACTATCTCTTCGCCATCCTTTTCCTGATGTTCGACATCGAGACCGTGTT
Organism: uncultured Prevotella sp.; assembly: GCA_944319915.1. Classification (GTDB taxonomy): domain Bacteria; phylum Bacteroidota; class Bacteroidia; order Bacteroidales; family Bacteroidaceae; genus Prevotella. Next base: position 121,280 of record CALUEY010000002.1, read on the forward strand.
CCTCTATCCATGGGCAGTGGTCGTTAAGCAGTTTGGGGCAATGGCTCTTTGCAGCATTGGCTTCTTCCTGGTGGTATTGGTATTTGGCTTGGCATACGCCTGGCGGAAAGGAGCGTTGGAATGGAAGTGAGAAAGCCCGTCATCAAGAGCATCCCCTATGGGGAATTCAAGGACAACGAGACGCTTGAGAAACTTGTGGCCGAGCTTCACGCCGGCGGCACTGGCGTGGTGCTCGGAACTCTCGACCAGGCCATCAACTGGGGGCGCAGCAACTCGCTGTGGTCGCTCACTTTCGCCACGAGCTGCTGCGGCATCGAGTTCATGGCCGTGGGCTGCGCCCGCTACGACTTCGCCCGCTTCGGCTTCGAGGTGACTCGCAACTCGCCGCGCCAGGCCGACCTCATAATGTGCGCCGGGACGATAACCCACAAGATGGCGCCGGTGTTCAAGCGCCTCTACGACGAGATGGCCGACCCTAAGTATGTGGTGGCCGTGGGCGGCTGCGCCATATCGGGCGGCCCGTTCAAGGACAGCTACCACGTGGTGCGTGGCATCAACGAGATTGTGCCGGTAGACGTGTACATCCCCGGCTGCCCGCCGCGCCCCGAGGCCATCATGTATGGCATGATGCAGCTGCAGCGCAAGGTGAAGATTGAGAAATTCTTCGGAGGCGTGAACCACAAGCAGACCGCCGAGGAGCGCCGCGAGGCCATGAAGCCCATCGTGGTGACCAACGTGCCTAAGGATTTCGACCCCAACGGCAGCCATGCCGAATAATATAATAAGGTAAGAGAAAATATGAAACTGAATAACATAATATTCGACAAGGGCAGCTTTGCCGCCGGAATGGCGAAGCTGAGGAACGACAAGCATTTTGACTACCTTGTTACTATCGTAGGCGAGGACTTCGGCGAGGAGGGGCTCGGGTGCATATATATACTTGAGAACACCGACACGCATGAGCGCACGTCGATCAAGGAGCTGGCCGAGCGCGTGGGCGACGACTACGTAATCCCCACCGTCTGCCCACTGTGGAAGTCGGCCGAGCTGCTGGAGCGCGAGGTGTTCGACTTCTTCGGCATCAAGTTCCTTGGCCACCCGGATATGCGCAGGCTCTTCCTTCGCAGCGACTTCGTGGGCTATCCGTTCCGCAAGGACTACGACATGAGCCCCGAGAACAACCGCTATACGCTCGAGGACGACCCCGAGCCTGACTACACATACCAGTATTCGCTCGATGCCGACGGCAACCTGCAGGCAAGGCAGCGCAAGCTCTTCACCGACGACGACTTCGTGGTGAACATCGGCCCGCAGCACCCGTCGACGCACGGCGTGCTGCGGCTGCAGACCGTGCTCGACGGCGAGACCGTGAGGAAGATTTACCCGCACTTCGGCTACATCCACCGCGGAGTGGAGAAGATGTGCGAGAAGTACACTTACCCGCAGACGCTCGCACTGACCGACCGCCTCGACTACCTCAGCGCAATGATGAACCGCCACGCTCTCTGCGGCGTGATAGAGGAGGCCATGGGCGTTGAGCTTACCGACCGCATACAGTACATCCGCACCATAATGGACGAGCTGCAGCGCCTCGACAGCCACTTGCTCTACATAGGCTGCTGCGCCCAGGACCTGGGCGCCCTCACGGCATTCCTCTATTCAATGCGCGACCGCGAGCACGTGCTCAACGCCATGGAGGAGACCACCGGCGGGCGGCTCATACAGAACTACTACCGCATAGGCGGACTGCAGGATGACATCGACCCCAACTTCGTGAAGAACGTGAAGGACTTGTGCTCCTACATCAAGCCGATGTTCCAGGAATACATGGATGTGTTCGGCGACAACGTAATCATGCAGAACCGTTTCAAGAAGGTTGGGCCGCTCTCCAAGGCCGACGCCATCAGCTACGGAGTGTCGGGAGCATCGGGCCGCGCATCCGACTGGCACAACGACGTGCGCAAGAACCACCCCTACGCCATGTATGGCAAGGTGGAGTTCAATGAGATAACCAACTCCATGTGCGACTCCATGGGCCGCTACCTCGTGCGCATAGAGGAGATGAAGCAGAGCGTGCGCATCATAGAGCAGCTCATCGACAACATCCCCGAGGGCGACTTCTACGTGAAGCAGAAGCCCATCATCAAGGTGCCGGAGGGCCAGTGGTTCTTCTCGTGCGAGGGCTGCCGCGGCGAAATAGGCGTATATCTCGACTCCAAGGGCGACAAGTCGCCTTACCGCCTGAAGATAAAGCCCATGGGGCTCAACCTCGTGGCAGCCATGGACGAGATGCTGCGCGGGCAGAAGGTGGCCGACATAATCACGGCCGGAGCCGCGCTCGACTTCGTTATCCCCGACATCGACCGATAGGGCTTTTCACTAATTCGTATTTTAAACTCATCGCATAACAAGATGTTTGATTTTAGTATAGTAACAACGTGGTTCGACAATCTCCTGCGCCAGACCCTTGGGCTGGGAGACTTCTGGTCGATACTTATCGAGTGCATACTGGTTGGAGTGCTCATACTCGTGGGCTACGCCATGCTGGCTATCGTCTTGATATTCATGGAGCGCAAGGTCTGCGCTTACTTCCAGTGCCGCCTTGGCCCCATGCGCGTGGGCCCTTGGGGCATCTTCCAGGTGTTTGCCGACGTGCTGAAGATGCTCATCAAGGAAATCTTCGCCGTCGACAAGGCCGACAAGCTGCTCTACTTCGTAGCTCCATTCCTTGTGATCATCGCTTCAGTGGGCACGTTCTCGTTCCTGCCTTGGAACAAGGGTGCAGAGGTGCTCGACTTCAACGTGGGCATCTTCCTGCTCACCGCAGTGTCGAGCATTGGCGTCGTGGGCATCTTCATGGCAGGCTGGGGCAGCAACAACAAGTATGGCGTGGTGTCTGCAATGCGTGGCGCCGTGCAGCTCATCTCCTACGAGATGTCGCTCGGGCTTTGCCTCATAACCGCCGTTATACTCACCGGCACCATGCAGGTGTCGGGCATAGTGGAGGCGCAGACCGGCCCATGGAACTGGCTTATATTCCAAGGCCACATCCCGGCGATAATCGCTTTCCTGGTGTTCCTCGTGGCTGGCAACGCCGAGGCCAACCGCGGCCCGTTCGACTTGGCCGAGGCCGAGAGCGAGCTTACGGCTGGCTACCACACGGAGTACAGCGGTATGGGCTTCGGTTTCTACTATCTTGCCGAGTACCTCAACCTGTTTGTCATCGCAGGCATCGCCACAACTGTGTTCCTCGGTGGCTGGGCCCCGGTCAACATCGGCATTGAGGCTTTCGACAATGTGATGGATTATATCCCTGGCATTGTGTGGTTCCTTGGCAAGACGTTTGCCGTGGTGTGGCTGCTGATGTGGATCCGCTGGACTTTCCCGCGCCTGCGCATCGACCAGATACTGAAGCTTGAGTGGAAGTATCTCATGCCGCTGTGCCTGCTCAACCTTGTTCTTATGACAATAATTGTCGCTTTCGGGTGGCACTTCTAATCAAGTAAGGAAAAATGGAAGAAAACAACAAATCATATTTCGGCGAAATCGGAGACGCTATCAAGTCGCTCGCAACAGGCCTGAAGGTAACCCTTAAGGAGTATTTCACCAAGAAGAGCACTGAGCAGTACCCCGAAAACCGCAAGACAACGCTCCACGTGGCCAAGCGCCACCGTGGCCGCCTCGTGATGAAGCGCGACGAGAATGGGGCTGTGAAGTGCGTGGCCTGCACGCTGTGCGAAAAGGCTTGCCCCAACGGGACGATAAAGATTGCATCGCAGATGGTGACCACCGAGGATGGCAAGAAGAAACGGCAGCTTGTTGACTACCAGTATGACTTGGGCGACTGCATGTTCTGCCAGCTTTGCGTTAACGCCTGCAACTTCGATGCAATCGAGTTTACAAATGACTTCGAGAACAGTGTGTTCGACCGCGACCAGCTTGTACTGCACCTCGACAAGGAGCAGTACCAAAGCTCGCTGCCCAACATCCTCGATGGCGGAGCGCCGCTGACGATTGGCAAGTTTAACACTGCAACTAAATAACGGAGGACATATAAAGAAATGGCAAATTTAGTAATGTTTTGCATCTTGGCTGTAGTCATACTAGGCTCTGCCATCTTGTGCGTGATGACAAAGAGAATCATGCGGGCTGCTACGTACCTGCTGTTTGTCCTCCTCGGTGTGGCCGGACTTTATTTCCTGCTCGACTACACGTTTCTCGGGGCGGCTCAGATAAGCATATATGCTGGAGCCATAACGATGATGTATATCTTTGCGATACAGCTTGTGAGCAAGCGTACCCTTCAAGGCCTTGTTGAGCGCCTCAAGGGAAGCCGTGTACTGTTTGGCGGCTTGGTCTCGTTGGTGGGCTTGGCTACCGTGGCCGTGGTGCTGCTCAAGAACCAGTTCATCTACAAGGCTTGCGCAGTTGAAGACGCTGAAGTGCCGATGGAGGCCATCGGTATGGCTCTGCTTGGCAGCGAGAAATACCAGTATGTGCTCCCGTTCGAGTTCATATCCGTGTTCTTGCTGGCTTGCATTATTGGTGGAATCGTTGTTGCACGAAAAGAAAAGGAGAATAAATGATGGTACCAGTAGAAGCTTATTTTGTGCTTAGCGCACTGTTGTTCTTTATCGGCGTGTTTGGTTTCATCACCCGCCGCAACCTGATTGCCATGCTCATATCGGTTGAGCTGGTGCTCAACGCGGTCGACATCAACTTCGCGGCGTTCAATAGGCTGCTGTTCCCGGAGGGCATGGAAGGCTTTTTCATGACGTTGTTCTCCATTGGTGTCAGCGCGGCTGAGAGTGCGGTTGCCATAGCAATCATCATCAACGTCTACCGCAACTTCCACAGCGATCAGGTGAATAGTATTGAAAACATGAAATTTTAGTGTGTGTTTATGGATTATAGTTATGTATTTCTGATACTTCTTCTGCCTGCGCTGTCTTTCGTACTGCTGGGCTTGGCAGGCATGAAGATGTCGCATAAGGTGGCCGGCTCCATTGGTACTTGCGTACTGGCGGTGGTTACTGTGCTGTGCTACTACACTGCATTCAAGTATTTCCTCATTGACGGGCGCGGCGCCGACGGGCTTTACCCGACCGTGACCGCATTTGATTTCGTGTGGATCAAGTTCTCTGAACTGCTGACATTCACGATAGGTTTCCGCCTGACGCCCATTTCGGTGATGATGCTCATCGTCATCTCTACGGTCAGCTTCATGGTCCATATCTATTCTTTCGGCTACATGCACGGCGAGAAGGGCTTCCAGCGTTACTATGCTTTCCTGTCGCTTTTCACCATGTCGATGCTCGGGTTGGTCGTAGCAACCAACATATTCCAGATGTATCTGTTCTGGGAGTTGGTGGGAGTAAGTTCTTATTTGCTCATTGGCTTCTACTATCCGCTGCACGCTGCCGTGGCCGCATCGAAGAAAGCGTTCATCGTAACGCGCTTTGCCGACCTGTTCTTCCTCATCGGTATCCTCTTCTACAGCTTCTACGTGGGCACGTTCAGCTACGACCTCACGGCCATGCCTGAGCTTCATCAGAATGTGGCTGGCGTGGCATGGGTTATGCCGATGGCCTTGTTCCTCATGTTCATCGGTGGTGCCGGTAAGTCTGCGATGTTCCCGCTGCACATCTGGTTGCCCGATGCCATGGAAGGCCCTACGCCCGTTTCGGCCCTTATCCACGCCGCAACGATGGTGGTGGCCGGCGTATATCTTGTTGCGAGCCTGTTCCCGCTGTTTGTCGAGTTTGCCCCTCAGGCACTCCATTGGATAGCATACATTGCCGCTTTCACGGCCTTCTATGCAGCCGCGGTGGCCTGCTGCCAGAGTGACATCAAGCGAGTGCTGGCTTTCTCAACCATCTCGCAGATAGGCTTTATGCTCGTAGCTTTGGGTGTATGTATGCCCGGTGAGACAGGCGCAGTAGACCAAACTGTGGAGTATGCAGATGCAAATGGCTTGGGCTATATGGCCGGAATGTACCACCTGTTCACCCATGCCATGTTCAAGGCCTGCCTCTTCCTTGGTGCCGGTTGCATCATCCACGCAGTCCATTCCAATGAGAAGATGTACATGGGCGGCCTGCGCAAGTATATGCCAATCACCCACGTGACGTTCCTCATTTCCTGCCTGGCCATTGCAGGCATACCGTTTTTCTCGGGCTTCTGCTCCAAGGACGAGATACTTGTGGCCTGCTACAACTTCAGCCCGGTGATGGGAGTCATCATGAGCGCCATCGCCACGATGACCGCCTTCTATATGTTCCGCCTCTATTATGTTATCTTCTGGGGCAAGAGCTATTATGAAACTCACAAGGCCGAGGGCGCGCACGAGCCTCACGAGGCACCGCTCACCATGACCGTTCCGCTCATTGTGCTGTCTGCCATCACGATGCTTGTCGGCATCTTCGGCACCCTCCACGTGTTTGAGTTCGGCGAGTTTGTCTCCGCCAACGGCCTTGGCTTCGGCACGCACATAAACTGGGCCATTGCCGGAACGAGCACCGTGCTTGCCATCCTCGGCATTTGCCTTGCCACATATATGTACAAGGGCGAGGAGACGCCGGTTGCAGATATGCTTGCCCGCCGCTTCCCTAAGTTGCACGAGGCAGCCTATCGCCGTTTCTATCTTGACGAAGTGTGGATGTTTGTCACCCACAAGATAATTTTCCGCTGCATATCCACGCCCATAGCCTGGTTCGACCGCCACGTCATCGACGGCACGTTCAACTTCATGGCATGGGGAGCAAATGCCGCCGGAGAGACCATCCGCCCGTGGCAGAGCGGCGATGTCCGCCAGTATGCAGTGTGGTTCATCACCGGGACTGTAGCATTAACATTAGTATTACTTTGCATATAAAGAGATAAAATGAGTATATTAAGTCTATTCGTTGTAATCCCCGCATTGATGTTGCTTGGCTTGTGGATAGCCCGCAACCTCAATCAGGTGCGTGGCGTGATGGTTGCCGGCTCGTCGTGCTTGCTGGCGCTTTCGGTCTGGCTTACGGTTGCCTTTATCCAGGCCCGCCAGTCGGGAAACACCGATCCGATGCTTTTCACCTACAGCGTAGAGTGGTTCAAGCCCCTTAACATAGCCTACGCCGTCGGTGTCGATGGCATTTCGGTGGTCATGCTGTTGCTTTCGAGCATCATTGTGTTCACCGGAACGTTCGCATCGTGGCAGCTCAAGCCCCTCACCAAGGAGTATTTCCTGTGGTTCACGCTTCTTTCCACTGGCGTGTTCGGCTTCTTCATTTGCGTGGATATGTTCACCATGTTCATGTTCTACGAGGTTGCGCTCATCCCTATGTACCTTCTCATAGGCGTGTGGGGCAGCGGCAAGAAGGAGTACGCGGCAATGAAGCTCACCCTCATGCTCATGGGTGGTTCGGCCCTGCTCATACTTGGCATCCTCGGCATTTACTTCTTCAACGGAGCAACCACCATGAACGTCATGGAGATAGCCGCCAACAACCATATACCCCATGATGTCCAGAACGTGTTCTTCCCGTTCATATTCATCGGGTTCGGCGTGCTTGGAGCCTTGTTCCCGTTCCACACATGGAGCCCCGATGGCCATGCGTCGGCCCCTACGGCTGTTTCCATGCTCCATGCCGGCGTGCTCATGAAGCTCGGAGGCTACGGTTGCTTCCGTGTAGCCATGTTCCTTCTGCCAAGCGCAGCCCAAGACCTTTCGTGGATATTCATAATCCTCACCACGATATCCGTTGTTTATGGCGCGTTCTCCGCTTGTGTGCAGACCGACCTTAAGTATATCAATGCTTATTCTTCGGTTTCCCACTGCGGCCTGGTGCTCTTCGCCCTGCTCATGATGACCAAGACGGCTTGCACCGGAGCCATACTGCAGATGCTCTCGCACGGTTTGATGACGGCCCTTTTCTTTGCCCTCATAGGCATGATCTACGGCCGCACCCACACCCGCGACATCCGCCAGCTTGGCGGCCTGATGAAAATAATGCCTTTCCTCAGCGTAGGTTACGTCATTGCCGGTCTTGCCAACCTTGGTCTCCCCGGCTTCTCCGGCTTCGTGGCTGAGATGAACATCTTCGTGGGCTCGTTCGAGAATGACGACACCTTCCACCGCACGGCCACCATAATCGCCTGCACCTCGATAGTGATAACGGCTGTTTACATACTCCGTGTAGTGGGCAAGATACTCTATCAGAAAGTAACCAACCCCCACTACCTTGAGCTTACCGACGCCACTTGGGATGAGCGCGTGGCCGTTTGCTGCCTCATATTCTGCGTGGCAGGCCTCGGCATTGCCCCGCTGTGGGTGAGCAACGTCATCAACGACGCCGTAGGCCCTATCCTCAACGTAATAAACTTCTAACAAATTCCGAAGGGAAACATGGATTACAGTCAGTTTTTTAATATGATTCCGGAAGCCACCCTCGTGGCAATCCTGATAATTGTCTTTCTTGCCGACCTGATAATGAAAGGCGAGAAGAAAGTAGCCTCATTGGCCCTGCTGATGGATGTGCTGCTCGTCGTGCAGGTGGCAGTGTGCCTCATGGCCGGGCCGGCATCGGCCTTCGGCGGCATCTACGTCACCACCGAGGCTGCCAACATCATGAAAGTCATCCTCACTGCCGGCACATTCATCGTCTGCGTCATGGCACAGCCGTGGCTCAGCCGCCCCGGCGTTAGCAACAAGGCCGGCGAGTTCTATGCCCTTGTGGCCTCTACTTTGCTCGGCATGTACATGATGATGTCGTCGGGCCACTTCCTCATGTTCTTCCTCGGGCTTGAGATGGCCTCCGTGCCTATGGCATGCCTTGTGGCCTTCGACAAGTTCCGCCAGAACTCCGCAGAGGGTGCGGCCAAGTTCGTGCTCACCGCCACGTTCTCCAGCGGCGTGATGCTCTATGGCATATCGTTCATCTACGCCGCCGCCGGAACGCTTTATTTCGACGACGTGGCAGCCGTAATAACAGACACGCCCCTCGCCATCATGGGCCTGGTGTTCTTCTTCAGCGGCCTGGGCTTCAAGATTTCGCTCGTTCCGTTCCACTTCTGGACGGCCGACACCTACCAGGGAGCGCCCACTCCCGTTACGGGCTACCTCAGCGTGGTTTCCAAGGGAGCCGCAGCCTTTGCCCTCATGGCCATCCTCGTAAAGGTGTTCGCCCCGATGATTGAGTATTGGGAATACCTGCTTTACATCGTCATTGTGCTCACCATCACCATCGCCAACCTCTTCGCCATCCGCCAGACAGAGCTGAAGCGATTCATGGCGTTCAGCTCCATATCGCAGGCAGGCTACATCATGCTTGCCGTCATTGGCGGCTCGGCCATGGGTGCTGCAGCGCTTGCCTACTACGTGCTCGTGTATGTAGTGGCCAACATGGCTGTGTTCACCGTCATCAACGTTGTTGAGACGCGCGGCAACGGCACGACGAAGATGAACTGCTACGACGGTTTCTACAAGACCAACCCCAGGCTGACACTGCTCATGACGCTCGCGCTGTTCTCCCTGGCCGGCATCCCGCCGTTTGCCGGTATGTTCAGCAAGTTCTTCGTGTTCATGGCAGCAGCCGAGCAAGGCTCTTTCTGGGCCTACTTCGTGGTGTTCGTGGCATTGGTCAACACAGTGCCGAGCCTTTATTACTATCTCCGAATAGTCAAGGCCATGTACATCAACCAGACCGACGCGCCGCTGCCCACGTTCAGCAGCGACGGCAATACCAAGCTTGCCCTTACGCTCTGCACAGCAGGCATAGCAGCCTTCGGCGTGTTCAGCTGCGTTTACGACTGGATAGCGGCAGCCGCTTTCTGAGCGGATTGCAGCCTATGATACTGAGAGCCGGGCGTGGATACATGTCCGGCTCTTGTTTTTTCTCAACTAATGCTGCATAGCTGGTCATCGGCTTTTGTCATGTTTTATTACCGCTTCCATCTCATTGTGCAACATCTTGGTTTTCAGTGCGTTGCAATCTTTGCCGTTATGACTTGCAAAACAGCCCGTTTGGCAAGCCCGGACGGCCTGTTTCGCCTTGCCGAACGGCCTGTTTTGCGGAGCGGTTTGTCTGCGATGCCACTACAGTTGTGCCTTTGTAAGGAAAACTTGCCAAGCATCTTCTGCATCCCGCGTCAGCCTACGCACGCTTGCCTAAGCCATACCCCCCACAGCTACGTGCAAGAGCGTAATGCGTTTCCATTTGCACAGAGTGATGCCCGATGATTTGTTACAGATACTGAAGCCCATGCCAAATACCGGATTCTTTCGCCTTTACCCCCTTGTGCCGCTGTGCCTGAGCCTTGCCGCAGGCATCGCCGTAGCCCGTGCCGTGGGCTTGGCTCAATGTGTATGCTGGTGTGGGGCAGGGGTTGCCGTGTTTCTTGTTGGCGCAATGGCCCTCAGGCGGTTGCCGCGCACGCAGACCGCAGCCATGCTCCTTGCCGCGTTCATGCTCGGCACCACGCTCATGGTCCTCAGCGAGCGCAGCCTGAGCGTTGCCCTCCCAAAGGGCTATGCCGTCACTGAGGGCATCGTAGCCGATGAGCCAGTGGAGCGAGGGCGCATCGTCCGCTTCGACGTAGCCGTTACTTCCGGCCCCCTTGCCGGCCATTCTGTGCGTGTGGCCCTGCTCAAGGATACCGTTAGCCGTCGTTACGCCTCCATCGGTGTGGGCGACGGCCTGCGTTTCAGTTCTCGCCTTGAGCCTCCGGCCAATTTCGTGGAGTCAAACTTCGACTACGTTACCTATCTCCAGAGCCGCGACATCGTTGCCACCACCTTTGTATATTACCGCAACTGGAGCGAGGCATCGGTCGACCGCTCGGCCCTTACAGTCTTTCAGCGCGCCCGCATTGCCGCCCTCCGCATTCGCCACGCCCTGCTCAGCCGCTACCGCGCGCTCGGCCTTGCCGGTCAAGACTTTGCCGTGGTGGCCGCCATGACCCTCGGCGACAAGTCGGCATTGAGCGCATCCACCCGTGATGTCTATTCCGTCACGGGCGCGTCCCACATCCTCGCCCTCTCAGGCATGCACCTCGGCATCATCTATGCCCTGCTGTCTGTCCTCTCGCTTGGCAGGCGTTTCAGCACGCTGCGCGAGTGCCTGCTGCTTGTGGCCATCTGGGCCTATGTGCTGCTCGTAGGCCTTTCGCCCTCGGTGCTCCGTTCGGCCCTCATGATAACGGTCTACTCCATTGTAGGGCTGAGCGGTCGCAACCGTATGTCGGTCAATGCGCTGGCCTTTGCAGCCTTTGTCCTGCTCGTTGCCAATCCCCTCGTGCTCTTCGACATCGGTTTTCAGCTCTCTTTCGCCGCTGTGGCTTTCATCCTTGTTTTCCACCCTTTGGTAGGCGGAATCGTGCCTTACAAGTACCAGCAGAGCCACCGCCTTGTGCGCTGGGCATGGCAGCTGTTGCTCATGTCGGGGCTTGCCCAGGCAGGCACCCTGCCGCTTGTGGCCTACTATTTCGGTCGCGTGCCGCTTTACTCGCTGCTCACCAACTTCGTTGTCATACCAGCCGCCACGGCCATACTCTATTCGGCTGTGGCCATGTTTGCCTTGGCGTGGCTGCCTGTGGCCCAGCAGGCCGTGGCCGCAGTCGTCTCGGTTGTGGTGTCTGCCCTCAATTCGGTGCTGTCGTCGGTGGCCTCGCTGCCTTGCGCTTCGATCGACGGGGTGCGGCTCAGTGCCTTGCAGGCCGTGCTGCTCTATGTCATGATGGTGTGCATCTGCCTCTTCCTCGCGCTCCTTGGCCGCCGCTTGCAGGCCGCCCGCGACTTGTCGCCATGAGCCGCTCGGTGGCAGTGGCATAGGCTTTCATTGCCGTGTTCTGTAGTCATGCAGCCAAAGCATCAAGCCCTCATGCAATACTTTAGAAAGGGCTGGGCGATAATTAAAGTCTCAAGGTGCTGTTTTCTCAGCTTTTTTCCGTAAGTTTGCACATCAAAACATAAAGGGATGACAATGCCATTCATAGCAGAAACAAAACTGGCCTTGCGCCTGCCGCTTGCCGCACTGGCGGCACTTGTGCTCATGCTTGCGTCGTGTGGGGATGAGGGGGCTGCCCCGTTGGCCACAAGGACTGTGCGCGTGAGCAAGTCGTTGCCCATAGATGGCAGCGAGGGGGCGCCATGCTGCAAGGTGGAGCTGGCCGTTGATAAAGTGGCGGCAGGCGACAGCATCGGCGCAAGAATCAATGCTGAGTTGGCGAAGATGCTCTTCGGCATGGAGGGCCTTGCCGTGGAACAAGCCGCCGACTCATTTGCATCGCGCTACGTAAACGAGAATGCCGCTTTCCTCAGGCCGTTCTACCGCGAGGACCGCGATGATCCGTCGAAGCGCGGCTGGTACGAGTATTGGTATAGGCTTGAGGCTTCCGTATGTCAGCCGCGCGATGGTTTCGTGGCCTGTGTTGCCACGAGGGAGTTCTTTGAGGGCGGGGCCCACAGCATCAAGCAAAAGCTGGCAGCCAACTTCGAGCGGGCCACGGGCAAGCCCGTCGGCCTTGACGATGTGTTCGTTCCGGGCTACAGGAAGCGGCTGGAGGACAGGCTCCTTGGCCTGCTCATGCAGAAGGCCGGCGCGGCCAACGTGCAGGAACTGCGCGACAAGGGCTATCTCTACTCCTCGGACATGTATGCCTCGGCCAATTTCCTGCTCGGCAGTGATGGCATAACCTTCATCTACAATCCTTACGAGATTGCCCCATACGAACTGGGCATGACCGAACTCACCATTGACTACGAAGACATTGACGACATAATGAAGAAATAAACTGATGGAAGAGATTCTGAAATACTTTCCTGGGCTTACGCAGGTGCAGCGCGACCAGCTGGCCGCCCTCGGCGACCTTTATGCTGACTGGAACGCCAAAATTAACGTGATATCGCGCAAAGACATAGGCAACCTCTACGAGCACCACGTGCTCCACTCGCTGGCCATAGCCAAGGCCATAAGCTTCCGCCCCGGAACGCGTGTGCTCGACCTTGGCACCGGGGGTGGCTTCCCCGGCATACCTCTAGCCATAATGTTCCCGCAGGTTTCTTTCAGGCTTATCGACGGCACTGGCAAGAAAATCCTCGTGGCAAGCGAGGTGGCCAAGGCCATCGGGCTGAAGAACTGCGTGGCTGAGCAGATGCGCGGCGAGATGGAGCAGGGCAAGTATGACTTTGTGGTGAGCAGGGCCGTCATGCCTCTGCCCGACCTCGTGAGGCTGGTTACGAAGAACGTTTCTGCCAAGCAGGCCAATGCCCTGCCTAACGGGCTGCTGTGCCTAAAGGGCGGTGACGTAACGCATGAGGTGCAGCCTTATCGCCACATAGCCGAGGTGATGCCTATAAGCAGCTGGTTTGAGGAAGAGTGGTTTGATGGCAAGAACGTAATATATGTTCCTATCTGACGTGGCCATGCCAGGCGGGATTTTGGCCTGCCATTGGTCATTCTGCATGGATTGTGAGTAAACAAACAACTTACCTATATGCTTAACATACAACGCTTTGTGGTTAATCCGTTTCAGGAGAACTGCTACGTGGTGAGTGACGAAACGAACGAAGCCGTGGTCATAGACTGTGGCGCGTTTTATCCCGAGGAGCGCACGGCCATAGTGAAATACTTGCGCAATGGCGACCTTGTGCCTAAGCGGCTCATTGCCACTCATGGCCATGTGGACCACAATTTCGGCAACGACACTATCTTTGCCGCCTTTGGGCTTAGACCAGAAGTGCACCAAAAGGACGCGCAGCTGATGGCGAGCCTGCCAGAGCAGGCCATGGCCTTCTGCAAGTATAGGATGGAGGGCGACATACCGCAGGTAGGCAACTTCTTTTGCGATGGCGACACGATATGTTTCGGCAAACATGAGCTTTGCGTGTTGCCTACCCCTGGTCATACCCCTGGCTCGGTGTTCTTCCTCTGCGAGGAGGAGGGTGTGGCCTTCTCCGGCGACACGCTTTTCCGCATGAGCATAGGCCGCACCGACCTTGGGCAGGGCAGCTACGCAGACATAATGGCCAGCTTGCAGGGCCTTAAGCATAGGCTTGGCGGCAAGACCGTCATCCTGCCGGGCCACGGTCCGCAGACCACAATGGGTGAGGAGATTGCCGCTAACCCATATTTACGGTAGGCGCAGGCGCGGCGCATGACCGGCGCCTGCCGCTGAGTATTTTGGCAATGACATGGAGAAAGTTATATTAGGCATTGACCCCGGAACTAACATCATGGGGTATGGCGTGCTCAAGGTGTGCGACAACAAGGCACAGATGGTTACCATGGGCGTAATAGACCTGCGCAAGTTTGGCGACGCTTACCTTAAGTTGGGGCATATCTTTGAGCGCGTCACGGGGATAATTGATTCTTACCTGCCCGACGAGATGGCCATCGAGGCCCCGTTCTTCGGGAAAAACGTGCAGTCGGTGCTGAAGCTGGGGCGAGCCCAAGGCACGGCAATCGCTGCCGCCATCCGCCACGGGGTTCCCATACATGAGTATGCGCCGATGAAAATCAAGGTGGCCATAACCGGGCAGGGGCAGGCATCAAAGGAGCAGGTGGCGGGGATGCTACAGCGCATACTGAAGATAGACGACCGCGATATGTGCGACTTCATGGACGCCACCGACGCGCTCGGGGCGGCTTACTGCCACTTCCTACAGATGAACAGGCCGGAGTCGCAGGCTCATTACCGCGGATGGAAAGACTTTGTGAACAAAAACCAGGCAAGGGTATGCAAAAGGTGATTGAGATACATGGAGGCATTGCGAGGATGCCGGAGTGGCGCATGGCTGCTCCTGTGGACTTTGAGTTGCTCGCTGGAGAGAACATCGCCATCGTTGGGCCTAACGGCGGAGGCAAGTCGATGCTCGTGAGCATTCTCACGGGGAACCACCCGCTTTTGGGCGAATGGCCCAAATACGACTTCTCGCCCAGTCGCAAGGAGCTTGTGGCTGACAACGTAAGGTACATACAGTTTACCGATTCTTACGGCGAGAATGACTCTACTTATTATCTTCAGCAGCGCTGGAACCAGCAGGAGATAGGCGAAAGTACGCCTACCGTGGCGCAGGTGCTCGACAAGGCTTACCTGCTTGCCGGCCCCGACAGCGGCGAGCGGCGCTGCTGGAAGGCCAGGCTTTACGACTTGTTTGCCATTGGCCATACGCTCGACAAGCACATCATACTGCTTTCGAGCGGCGAGCTACGCAAGGTGCAGATAATTAAGGCATTGCTGGCCATGCCGCGCCTGCTGGTGATAGACAGTCCTTTCATTGGCCTTGATGCCTCTACGCGCGCCCAGCTCAAGTCGCTGCTGGGAGTGCTGTGCAGGGAAAGTGCGCTCCAGATAGTACTTGTGCTCGCCAAGAGCGACGACATACCAGATTTCATAACCCATGTGGTTCGTGTCTGCGGCATGCGGGTATATGGCAAAACCAGCCGTGCGTCGTTCCTTGAGGGGCGCAGCATGGAAGGCGGTGGCCTGCCCCGCTGCCAGCGCGAGGCAATCGCCGCGTTGCCGGCAAAGGCAGGCGATTATGGTGCGGGCGAGGTGGTAAACATGAGGAACTTGCATATCCAGTATGGCCGCAGGGTTATTCTCGACAGGCTCAACTGGACTGTAAGGAACGGCGAGCGGTGGGCCGTGACGGGGAAAAACGGCTCGGGGAAGAGCACGCTGCTTTCGTTGGTGTGCGCCGACAATCCCCAAGGGTATGCCTGCGACATATCTCTGTTTGGCCGCAAGCGCGGCTCGGGAGAGAGCATTTGGGAGATAAAGCGGCACATCGGCTATGTGTCGCCCGAGATGCACCGTGCTTACAAGAAGAACATACCGGCAATAAACATCGTTGCCAGTGGGCTGAAGGAGACTGTGGGGCTGTATGTCAAGCCCAAGGCAGAGGAGCTGGAGGCTTGCCGTTGGTGGATGGGCATCTTCGGGCTGGCTGGGAAAGAGGAGAGGCCTTTCCTGAAGCTGTCGAGTGGCGAGCAGCGTTTGGTGTTGCTTGCCCGTGCGTTTGTGAAAGACCCCGAGCTGCTTGTGCTCGACGAACCGTTGCATGGGCTTGACGATTGCAACAGGAAAAAGGTGACTGACATTATCGAGGCGTTTTGCCAGCGGCCTGGCAAGACGCTGCTAATGGTTTCGCACTATGCTGAAGAGTTGCCGCCGTGCATCGATCATACGCTCACCTTGGAGCGTCACTTGCCTGGTGAGGGAGATGCTTGCTGACCTTGGCCGGGTAAGCGTAGCCTCACTACGAGCGGCAGGTGGTCGCTCACTCCATCGCGGCGGTAGCGGTAACCGTTGTACGTGCGCTTTGGCTTCACCCCGCCATAAATTTCTTCTTCTTCAATGAGGAACGGTGAGTCGTTAACCCGGCTCCATTCGAGCAGGCCAAGCAGGGGCTTGCTCAGCAGGATGTGATCGAGGTTGCCCCACCGCCCTTTGTAGCGGTAGGTTGCCTTGGCACCGTTGCTGCCATGGGCCGCAGCAGTGGCATCGGCCATGCCGTGGGCAGCCATGGCGGCCAGCGAGCGGTCGCCGGGGTAGGCGTTGAAGTCGCCCGCAACAATGATTTTTGCCGATGGTGCCGTCTTGCGTATGGAGTCTATGGCGTTGCACAGGCGTGAGGCCACGGCCATGCGGTGAGGCCTGGTGGCGCGTTCGCCGCCGCGTAGGCTCGGGGCATGGAGTACAAAGATGTGGAGTGTGTCGTCTGTGATGATGCGGCCTGCCACGTAGAGTATGTCGCGGGTGGCGTCCATGCCTTTCATAGGGGGAATGCGGATGGACGAATGCTTTATCGGCGCGAACGAAAATTCATGGTAAAGCAGGGCGACATCTATGCCGCGCTCGTCTGGCGAGTCGGTCATTATATATCCATATCTGGCGTTGCGCAGCAGCGAACGCTTTGTAAGGTCGCGCAGCACACTGTCGTTTTCCACCTCGCAAAGCGCCACGAGGTCGGGTATGACGCAATCCGACGAGTCTTCTCCGCACGATAGTATGGCCCTGCCGATGCTGTCGAGCTTTCGCCAATACCTATAGGGAGTCCAGTGGCGCGGTGCTTCGGGCAGAAACTCGGTGTCTTGCTTGAGCGTGTCGTGGCGGCAGTCAAACAGGTTTTCGCAGTTGAGCTGCACGATAGTCAGGAAGGAGGCGAGCAGTATGCTGAGGCACATTGTGATGGGAAAAGAGTGGAAAAGGGGAAAGGTCTTGCCGAAGCTTGCCTTTCCCCTTGGTTATTTATTGTTGCTTAGCAAACTTTCTCCAAGCGCTTCATGATGGAGAACATGAACAGCGCGGCCAGCAGGCAAAGCGCAGTTAGCACGGCCCACACAATCCAGAGGGGCAGCCCCCACAGTACGGCTGCCACGCTCGTGAGGTAGTTGCCTATGGCCGTGGCAGCAAACCAACCGCCCATCATCAGGCCCTTGTACTTAACCGGGGCAACCTTCGACACGAACGATATGCCCATGGGGCTGAGCAAAAGCTCGCCAAAGGTGAGCACGAGGTATGTGCTTACAAGCCAGTTGGGCGACACGCGATAGTCGCTGGCGGCCACTGCCGGGTCGGTTATCTGCTCGGGCGTGGGCAGCCCGATCGAGCCTACGCACATTATGATGTAAGCAATGCCGGCTACGAACATGCCGTAAGCGATCTTGCGTGGTGCCGACGGCTCGCGCCCGGTCTTTGCGAGCCATCCGAATATGGCCATGGAAACAGGCGTCAGGGCCACCACGAAGCAGGGATTGAACTGCTGGAAGATGGGCGCGCTCACCTTGACTGATTCTGGCAGGGTCATATATTGATATACCAATCCTGCCACAGAGAGAACAATCACGATGGCTGAGATGGTTTTCCCTTTGGATGTCTTCGACTTGAAGAGGCTGAAAAGAGCGTAGACTATCAGTATGACGAGCACGAAGTTGAACACGTTGAACTCCATGCCGACAAGTCCGCTTGCGCTTGTAACCACATAGTCACGGGCGAAGAACGTGAGCGTAAGGCCGTTCTGGTGGAATGACATCCAGAAGAATATCACGACGGCGAACACGAGGCAGAGGGCAACGATGCGGTCTTTGTCGCTTACATCTGGGTGGGTGGGGTCGGAGCCGATAGTCTTTGAATCGCTCTTGGCCGTTGCTGCTATGGTCTCAGCGTGCTTGAATGTCTTGCGGAAGCCGTAGTATATCGCCATGGATACTATCAGCGAGGCGCAAGCCACGCCGAAAGCATAGTGGTAAGCCTCGGCTTCGCTTACGCCAAATGAGCGTTGCGCCCAGTCCATAACCCAAACGGCAGCGCTTGGGGCGAACATCGCGCCAATGTTTATGGCCATGTAGAATATGCTGAACGCAGCATCGCGGCGGTTGGCGTACTCGGGGGCGTCGTACAAGTTGCCCACCATCACCTGCAGGTTGCCTTTGAACAAGCCTGTGCCGAGGCTCACGAGAACGAGTGCTGCAAACATCGCAACGAGTGCAGAGGTGCCGTTTCCGAGAGGCATTGCCATAAGCAGATAGCCTATGAACATGATGACAATGCCCAAGGTGACCATGCGGCCGAAGCCAAACTTGTCGGCAAGGATGCCTCCGAGCAATGGCAAGAAGTAAACTAAGAATAGGAAGATTCCGTAAA
Source organism: uncultured Prevotella sp. (assembly GCA_944319915.1). GTDB lineage: Bacteria > Bacteroidota > Bacteroidia > Bacteroidales > Bacteroidaceae > Prevotella. Next base: position 139,907 of record CALUEY010000002.1, read on the forward strand.
TCTGGCCTGCCATGGTGGCAGAAAAGCCAAAGTTGGCTTGAAGGAACAGGGTGAAGATGGCAAGCATCGTGTAGTAACCGAACCGCTCGCCGGTGTTGGCCAATGACAAAGCATATAGCCCTTTAGGTTGATTTTCGAACATACGTTATTTAATTTTAGAGTTTTTTGTCTTCATGACATCAAAAAGGTAGGTCAGCTTTATTATGATGCTGCCGTTGTTGCTACGCCCGAAATAGTCGCGTTTTGAGTTTCCGAAGATATCGCCAAGGCCGTAATAGTATCGCCCTTCGAGCAGGAAGTGACCCACCTTGGGGTGGGAGTATTCAATGCCTAAGCCGCCGGCAATGCCGTAGTCGAACTTTCTCTCAATGTCGAGCGAGTCTTGCACGGCGTCTTTCAGCGCGCCAATGCGGTCGGCTTGGTTGCGTTCGTTGAAATTAAAGTTGGATTCTTTCTTGTCGCCAAGCAGGAATCCCACCTGCGGCCCAACTTGAAAGTAAAATTGGAACCCCTTGCGTTCGCGCCCCCAACCCAAGCGGGCGAACAGAGGTACCTGCACGTAAGTGAGCGTGCGCTGGAATTCTTCGGGCCTCCCGGTTACTTGGTTGATTACCGGTTGGTCGTCAACGGTGAGGATGTCTTCTTTCCATCCCGCTTGCGCAAAGTTCACTTCGCCCACCAGGGCGCACACGCTTTTGAAGTACTTCTCGCAGGTGTAGCGCACTGTTAGGCCGCCGGTAAGCCCCCCGAGCATCCCTTGCGGTATGTCAGGGTTGAACCCCACGTTGCTAAGCATATACCCCCCGTTTACTCCTACGCTCAGTTCGCTGCGGTGCTCGCCTATCTGTGCGTTGGCGGCAAGCGGCATGATGATGGCGAGGAAAATAGCAATGGCAGTTCGCTGAAGCCAGCTTGTTTTCTTGTTTACCGCTCTCATGCGGAGGTCAGTGTCTTGCATAAACGTCTGCAAATGATAGCGTTAGAAGTTGATGGTTTCCACCTTGTGGCCCGGAGTGTAGTGAACGAACAGTATGCTCCGGTTTTGGTAGCCTCCGTTGCCTATCCGTTCAAAATGCAGCGGTGTCTGTATTGGGGTGTAGCCTGCCATGCCTCGTGCGCCGTTGAACTTGTCGCCATACAAGTGGAGCCCCTTGATGAAATAGTAGGCTTGGTCAAACCCGGTGATGGCGAAGCGTGGCAAAGCTTGCATCATGTCCTCATGGAAGTTCCATCTGTATTTCTGTTCAATGCGGGCTGTACGTGCCGACAGTGGGTTCATGTAGAAAGAGGCCGGGATGTAAACGTTGAACTTGTAATAATTGTCAAGGTCATACTTCGTGTACATCATCCATTCTGTATATCCAAACATGCTTACGGCCAGGTTGGGGTCGTTCATGGTGAGGTTGCTGAGCTTGGCGAAAGCGATGTTGAGTTGCGGGGATCGGCCAGAGTTGAGTATGACAACGTTTGGCTGCTCCTTGCTGAACGCTTTAGCGAAGTATGCCTCGCTTGACTTCAGGTTAGTGATGGAATACTTCCGCCCCATGCTTTCAAGGCGTTTCCTAAGCCCGAACGTGAAGATGCCTTTCTTGCTTGTGGTGTCGTTGCAGTCTATGAACACGGCGTGATATCCAGCGAATTTCTCCAGAAAACGGGCTATTACGGCTTCGTTGTATTCGTTTGCGTCTTGGTAAACTTGGAAGATGTTGGGGTTCGACTTTACCTCTGGGGCGTTGATGGAGAAAGGAATCAGCACTTTTATGTCGTGCTTCTTGGCAAAGTCAGACAAGGCTTTCACCTGCGTGGAATAAAGCGGGCCGATGATGAGGTCGCATCTTGCGGCGTCCTTATCCTTCAAGGTGTTCTTTATGTCGGCCCCTTCTGGCACGTTCCAAGCGTGCATGTCGACTGAAATGCCGTTGTGCTTAAGGCTGTCGCAGGCCATCAGCACACCGCGGTAATATTCCACCATGCGCCTGCCGTCGCCATTGTCGTCGTGCAGGGGGAGCATCACGCCAACCCTTATGGCGCGGTTGCGGATGTCGTCGGCTTGCTTGTTGGCAGGGTGTTGTGCCTCCGTTTCTTTATTAGAGGAAGTGGTTTGCGCTGTTTGTGCTGCTTTGGGATATGGTATGAACACATAGTCGCCTTTCTTCAGCTTGTAGTCTGGTTGTTTCATTTCCGGGTTGGCATCCTTCAGCTCCTCAATGGTGATGCCATTGTCGCGGGCTATCCCGAAGATGGTTTCCTTGCGCTTCACCTTGTGGATGTCTTTCCATTTTGTGGTTTGTGCCAAGGCCGTTTCGGCAATGAAAGCAATGCCGAGCATCAGCAGCAAATATCTCAGACGTAACTTCATATCTCTGTTATTTTCGATAATCGCCTACAAAATTACCAAAAAAGCGCGGATAAATCAACATAAATAGCTAATTTTGCACATTATATTTTGCATACGATGAGAATCAGGCTAATATTAACAATGTCTTTGCTGGCGTTGCTGTCTACCGTGGCAAAGGCCGATTTTGCCCCAACGGCTTATTATACAGTTGATGGTGTTGACATGGAGTCGACCGACGTAATCAATGACGCACAGGCACCGCTTTTGGTCACCTTCAGGGCAAACCCCTCAAACCTCGGCGATGTCACCCCAACCTACGAGTGGCGTTTCACCCGTGAGGGCAGCACCGAGCCGTTCATGGTTAGGTATGAGGAGGAAACTACATACGAGTTTCGGGAGTCTGGGTCAACGAGCGTTTCGCTCTATGTGGCTTATAGCGACTCTACGGAGGCTGAGCTGATTTCCACCATCAGGGTGAGCGTGAGCACGAGCGTGCTTGAGATGCCCAATGCTTTCTCGCCAAACGGCGATGGCATCAACGACATTTACAAAGCGAAGGACACCCACAAGAGCATAGTGGAGTTTCATGCCTACATCTTTAATAGGTGGGGCCAGAAGATATTCGACTGGACAAGCATAGACGACGGTTGGGACGGGACGTTCCATGGCAAACCCGTAGGCGCCGGCGTGTATTTCGTGCTCGTTAAGGCCAAGGGAGCCGACGGCACTGAATACAACATAAAGAAAGACGTTAACCTCATGCGCGACTACACCGAGGGAGGGGTGCAGCAATGAACCGCAACGCAAATGATGCCGTGCTCCGCGAAGACGGGCAGATAAATGTATGGGGGGCGCGTGTCCACAACCTGAAGAACATCAATGTAGTCATTCCGCGCAACAGCCTTACCGTTGTCACGGGCTTGTCGGGGTCGGGAAAGTCGTCGCTTGCGTTCGACACCATTTATGCCGAGGGGCAAAGGCGATACCTTGAGACCTTCTCCGCCTATGCGCGCAATTTCCTTGGCGGGCTCGAACGCCCCGATGTAGACAAGATAACGGGCCTTAGCCCTGTGATAAGCATAGAGCAGAAGACCACCAACAAGAATCCGCGCTCCACCGTAGGCACAACCACTGAGATATACGATTTCCTGCGCCTGCTTTTCGCCCGCGCCGGCAAGGCTTACAGCTATGCCACGGGCGAGGAGATGGTGAAGTACACCGAGGAGAAGGTGCTTGAGATGATCATGCACGGGTATGCCGGGAAGAAGATAATGATACTCGCTCCGCTCGTGCGCAGCCGCAAGGGGCATTACCGCGAGCTGTTCGAGAGCATGAGGCGCAAGGGCTACCTCAACATACGGGTTGATGGCGAGGTGCTTGAGATAACGCGCGGCATGAAGGTCGACCGCTACAAGAACCACGACATAGAAGTGGTGATCGACAAGCTCCGGGTGCAGCCAAAGGACGACGACCGCCTCAAGAAAAGCGTCTCCATCGCCATGAAGCAGGGCGACGGCCTGATAATGGTGCTCGATGGTGACAGTGGCGAGGCCAAGTATTACTCAAAGCGGCTCATGTGTCCCACCACGGGCATCTCCTACAGCGACCCCGCGCCTAACAATTTCTCGTTCAATTCACCGCAGGGGGCCTGCCCGCGCTGCAAGGGGTTGGGCTACATAAACGAGATAGACATCAACAAGGTTATTCCCGACCGCTCGCTGAGCATTTACAAGGGAGCCATCGTTCCGCTCGGCAAGTATCGCAACCAGATGATATTCTGGCAGATAGACGCCATCCTCCATAAGTATGGCTGCGACATAAAGACACCTGTGAGCCAGATGCCCGACGAAGCACTGGGCGAAATCCTCAACGGCTCGATAGAGAGCGTGCGTATCGACAAGGAGCTTGTACACACGTCGAGCGATTATTTCGTGGCTTACGACGGCGTGGTGAAGTACCTCCGCAGCGTGTTCGAGGATGACGACTCTGCCAGCGGGCAGAAGTGGGCCGACCAGTTCATGGCCGTATGCCAATGCCCCGAGTGCCACGGGCAGAGGCTCAACCGCGAGTCGCTTTCCTACCGTGTGTGGAACAAGAACATCGGCGAGCTATCGGCAATGGACATCGGCGAGTTCCGCGAGTGGCTCTCAGAGGTGGAGCGGCACCTCGACAGCCAGCAGAGGCAGATAGCGGCCGAGATATTGAAGGAGATACGCACTCGCGTTGACTTCCTGCTCGAAGTGGGGCTCGACTATCTTTCGCTCAACCGCCAGTCGGCATCGCTCTCCGGCGGCGAGAGCCAGCGCATACGCCTTGCCACGCAGATAGGCTCGCAGCTCGTCAACGTGCTCTACATACTCGACGAGCCGAGCATAGGGCTCCACCAGCGCGACAACGAGCGGCTCATACGCTCGCTCAAAGAGCTGCGCGACATAGGCAATACGGTCATCGTGGTGGAGCACGACCGCGACATGATGCTCAACGCCGACTACATCGTAGACATTGGCCCAAAGGCCGGGCGGCATGGCGGCGAGGTGGTGTTCCAGGGCACGCCCGGGCAGATGATGGGCAGCCACACGCTCACGAGCAAGTATCTCAGCGGCGAGCTTAAGATAGAAGTGCCTGCCGCCAGGCGCAAGGGCAGCGGCAAGAGCCTGTGGCTGCGCGGGGCTCGGGGCAACAACCTCAGGGGCGTTGACGTGGAGTTTCCGCTCGGCAAGCTCATCGTCGTGACGGGGGTGAGCGGCTCTGGCAAGTCAACGCTCATCAACGAGACCCTGCAGCCCATACTCAGCCACCACTTTTACCGTTCGGCCAAGAAGCCCATGCCTTACGACAGCATTGAGGGCCTTGAGGCTATCGACAAGGTGGTAAACGTAGACCAAAGCCCGCTGGGGCGCACGCCGCGCTCCAATCCGGCCACCTACACGGGAGTGTTTGGCGACATACGTTCGTTGTTCGTCAACCTGCCCGAGGCCAAGATAAGGGGGTATAAGCCCGGTCGCTTTTCGTTCAACGTGAAGGGAGGCCGCTGCGAGGCATGCGGGGGCAATGGATACAAGACCATTGAGATGAACTTCCTGCCCGACGTGATGGTGCCTTGCGAGGTGTGCCACGGCAAGCGTTACAACCGCGAGACGCTCGAGGTGCGCTACAAGGGCAAGAGCATTGCCGACGTGCTCGACATGACCATAAACCAGGCTGTGGAGTTCTTTGAGAACGTGCCCGACATACTCCGCAAGATAAAGACCATACAGGACGTGGGCCTTGGCTACATAAAGCTGGGCCAGCCCTCGCCAACGCTCTCGGGGGGCGAGAGCCAGCGCGTGAAACTGGCCACTGAGCTGAGCAAGCGCGACACGGGCAAGACGCTCTACATCCTCGACGAGCCAACCACCGGACTGCACTTTGAGGACATCAGAATCCTGATGGATGTGCTGCAGAAGTTGGTTGACCGGGGCAACACGGTCATCGTGATAGAACACAACCTCGACGTGATAAAGCTGGCCGACCATATCATCGACATGGGGCCCGAGGGCGGCCGCAAGGGCGGCTGCGTGCTTTCCGTAGGCACGCCCGAGGAGGTGGCCATGAGCGACAAGGGCTTTACGCCGCGCTTCCTGCGCCAGGAGCTTGGCCTCGGCTGAGCCTGGCTGCACAGTGTGGGCGTTGAAGCAAAGGGGCAAGGCTTGCGGCCTTGCCCCCTTTTTGTCATGTCAGCAATTGTGTTGGTTTGTGTTTAGAAGCGAGTCATGAACTCTATTACTACCTTGTCTTGTTCCGAGGGCTTGGCTATTGCCCCTTCGCGGTAGAAATATTTCTCATAGTTCAGGCGGATGTCTGATACGAATGGGGTAGAGAGGCTCAGCGTAACGCCTCCCGTTATGCGCTGCCGGCGATAGTCGGTGGTGTAGAGCAGCCCTTCTTCGTTTAGCGTTCCGTCGCTGTGGTCGCTCATGTAGTCGTAGCGCACCAGTGGCGAAACCTTCTTTACCAGCGGCTTCTTTCCGCCCACCTTTATGTCGTAGTTCACGAAGCCGTCAAAAGAGTGCACCGCCCCGTATGCATCGTCGGCGTAGTGCTTGTACAGGTATTCGGCCTCTACGTGCCAGCCGTTGCCGTGGTAATAGGCTCCTGCGTCATACATCATGATGTTGGTGGTCTCGGGCTTTATCTTCTGCACGCTGAGCGTCAGGTTGAACCCGCGTGGGAAGAGCAGCTGTGCCTTGGCCGAATAGTTGATGTTGTTAGTCCAGAAATCCTTTTGCTCGGTAAGGCCGGAGCCATTGAATATTCCGGCTTCGAGTATTATAGGGAAGCCGGGGTTGAAGGTATAGCCGAGCGTGGCGCCCACGTCGCGCACGTTGCCTACCTGCTTGGCTATGAACGAGCGGTTGGCGAAGTACTGCTGGTGGGGCGAGCGGTGGGCGTCGATGGTGAACGGCACGCGCATTTGGCCGATTGTAAAGTTGAGTGTCTTCCAAGGGGATATGCGCGTATATGCATCGAGCATCTTTATGTTGCCCTCGTCGGAGAGGTCTATCTCGGCCTTGTACGACACAGCGTCTACCACCTTGCCCGTAAGGCTGAAGCGGGCGTTGCGCACTTGGAAGCGGCCCTTGCCCTCCTCAGTTTGGTATTCGTACTTGCCGCGGATGGTTCCGTGTATTTCCGGCTTGAACTGTGCGGCGGCGTCGATGCTTGCCGTCAGTGCCAATATGGCCAATAGTTTTTTCATGCGTTGGCTCTTTTTGTTGTTCCTTTAAGGCTTTTGTGCTTGGAGATTTGCTTCCTGCTGGTTTCCGCACCACTTGTCATGCGCTGCAAAGTTCGGTATTATTTGTTACAAAACGATTGCAAAGTCTTTAAAGAAAGATAAAAATGGGTGGAAACGGTTTCGGCCCTGGCTATGCCGAAGTAGAAGGGACTGTGCAGGCAAAAAGCAGTGGCGGGCTTGATTTTGCGGTGAGTGATGGTGTAATTAATTAAATTAGTAGTAACTTTGCAGCCGCTTTATGAATCAGTGTTTATGAGTTTCTTCGACATTTGCCTTTTGGCATTTGCCCTGGCCATGGACTGCTTTGCGGTGTCGATGGTGAGCGGGGTCATAATGAGCCGCTTTGTGGTTGGGGTGGCCCTGCGCATGGCGGTGCTGTTTGGCCTTTTCCAGGCATTCATGCCTTTCGTTGGGTGGCTTGCCACGAGCCATTTCCGCGAATACATCGAGTCGGTTGACCATTGGATTGCCTTTGGCTTGCTGGCTTTCCTTGGCGGCAAGATGGTGCGCGACGCTTTCTCTGGCGATGACGGGTGCCGCCACTTTGCGCCTGACAGGTTGCGCACCCAGGTGGTGCTCTCTGTGGCCACGAGCATCGATGCGCTGGCCGTGGGCATCTCGTTTGCCTGCCTCGGCTACGGCAGCCTGTCGCAGTTGGGCTTGCCGCTGCTTGTCATCGGGCTTGTTTCGCTGCTCATGTCGCTTGTTGGCACAGCCCTTGGGGCTCGCTTTGGTTGCGCCATAGCCCGCAGGCTTAAGCCAGACCTCGTGGGCGGTGTCATCCTGCTGCTCATCGGCGTAAAGATATTGGTGAGCCACCTTTGCGCCTGATGGCGAGGCCATGGCCGCAGGCGGCATTGCCTGTGGCGCGCCGCGGCGAGTGGGTAGGGGCGGCGTTGGGATGCCTCGTGGGCATTCGCGTTTCTTTACATAAGTGCTGTCCGGGGACTGTATTGCCGTTGTTGCCTTGCCAAACGTGCGCTTTTGCCCTGCCAAACGGTGCGTTTCAGACTGCGGAATGGGCTGTTTTGCTTGGCGAAAAGGCACGTGTTGCCAAGTGGCTGATTGTCAATTTCTTGCAGATGCAGGCCATGCTGAGCTTTTGATGCTGAATTATTTTGACATACGAGGTGCTTGCGCGCCTCGTGAAACTTTGAATTCAATTAATAATAAAAATAGATGATTAAACTTACAGAACAGCGGAGCAGCATGCTGCACGGCGTGTTGCTCATGGCACTCTTTTCGTGCGCGGCGTTTTACATTGGCGGCATGGGCTTTGTAAAGGCCCTTTCGTTCAGTCCGATGATTGTGGGCATAATCCTTGGCATGCTTTACGCCAACAGCCTGCGCAACAACCTCCCCGACACGTGGGTGCCAGGGATACAGTTTTGCTCTAAGCGGGTGCTGCGTCTGGGCATAATACTTTATGGCTTCAGGCTAACCTTCCAGGACGTCATGGCGGTGGGCCTGCCGGCCATTGTGGTGGATGCCGCAATCGTGGCCTCCACGATTGCCGTTGGGCTGCTTGTGGGCAGGCTGCTCCGGATGGATCGCGGCATAGCCTTGCTCACCTCGGTGGGCAGTGCCATCTGTGGGGCTGCGGCCATCCTCGGCACAGAGTCGGCCATAAGGGTGAAGCCCTACAAGACGGCAGTGGCCGTGGCTACGGTGGTGATTTTCGGCACTTTGGCCATGTTCCTTTACCCCATTGCCTACCGCAGTGGATTGCTGGGCCTGCAGCCCGAGGCCATGGGCCTGTTTACTGGGGCCACGGTGCACGAGGTGGCCCACGTGGTGGGGGCAGGCAATGCCATGGGCAAGGCTGTGGCCGACACGGCAATAATAGTGAAGATGATAAGGGTGATGATGCTCGTGCCGGTGCTCTTCGTCATTGGCTATGCCGTGCGTAGGGCGGCTGTGGCTGGTGCTGGCGACTCAAGCCGCGCCAAGGTGCAGGTGCCGTGGTTTGCGGTGCTCTTCCTCGTTGCCATTGGCTTCAACTCATTGGGGGTGCTGCCGGCGGCGGTGGTTGGTTTCATCAATGAGTTCGACACGTTCCTGCTCACCATGGCCATGGCTGCGCTGGGCGCTGAGACGAGCATCGACAAGTTTCGCCGCGCCGGAGCCAAGCCGTTTGTGCTGGCCTTGGTTCTTTTCTTTTGGCTTGTAGGTGCTGGCTATGTGTTGGTTAGTTGTCTTGTGCCTGCCATGATGGGGTAGGGCAGGCGAACTTGTTGCATCCTCCCCCAAAAGTGGGCAAGGCCGCAAGGAACAGTGGTGTTCCTTGCGGCCTTGCCTGTATAAACGTTTGTTTGTCAGTGCTTTTGCTTCCTTTTGGCCAGCTTTTCCATCCTGCGCCTGGCTTCTGGTGCCTCGGGGTAAAGTTCAAGGGCCTTGGCGTAGTTGGCCACGGCGGCGTCGGTCATGTGTTCTTTCTCGCACTCCTTGCCGAGCAGGGTGTATTCTGCGGCCAGCTTCTTGAGGAATGTCTCTTTGGAGCGCAGCTCGGCCTTAAGCCGCTCAACCTCGCTGGTGAGCGACGTTATCACCCCCAGCTTGCGGCGTATGAGCCGCTTGGCAGCCGGCTTCTCTATGTCGTAGCGGCTGTGGATGGCCTTGAAGAAGTAGGCTATGAAGGTGTCGAAGTCTTGGCGGTCGAAGGCTTTTACGGCTTGGTTGTACTCGGAGTCGGCCTTGCTCTCGTGCATGGCCTGCGAGTAAATTGCGCTGTCGTTGTACTGCCTGGCGAAGCTCACCACCTCGGGGCGGACGAATATGTCTTTTTTCTTGATGGGTTCCTTGAGGGTTATGCCTTCGAGCGAGGAGCATCGGCTCAGGGCCACGTATGCTTGTCCCCCGGCGAACACTCCCCCTGAAAAATCGATGTTTACTTGCCTGAATGTTAGCCCTTGACTTTTGTGTACGGTGATGGCCCATGCCAGGCGCATGGGAAACTGGCGGTAGGTGCCGAGCGGCTGCTCTTCTATCTTCTGTTCTTTTTCGTTGAAGGTGTAGCGTATGTTCTCCCAGATGTCGCGCTCTACGTCGTACTCGTTGCCGTCTTCGGTTATCACGGTTATTATGCCTTGGCTTTCGTCGATGCCATCGATGACGCCGAGGGTGCCGTTAACCCACCGCTTCTCCTTGTCGTTCTTTATGAAGATGACCTGCGCGCCGGGCTTTACGTGCAGTTCCATGGGCGTTGGCAGCGACGTAAGCGGGAATTCGCCGCTTATTTCGCCGTTGAAGATGGTTGGCCTGCCCTCAAGTTGGGCAAGCTGCTGCTCGTTGATGTAGTCAACAGTGTCGCGCCTTGAGGCCAGGGTTATGGCCAGTGACCCATTGCTGGTGCTGAGGTGTCGGCCCACGCGGTCGTTGAGTGCCTGCAGCTCCTTGTCGCTGGCTGTGTTGTTGCGGATGTGGTCGAGTATGCTGATGAAGGTGCTGTCTTTCTGCCTGTACACTTTCTTCAGCTCTATGCTGACGAGCCGCATCTCGTTGAACACCTTGGCGGCAAAGAAATAGAAGGAGCTGTAGAAAGGCTGGAGCAGCCGGCGGTCGTCTTCTGTGACCACCGGCTCAAGTTGGTAGATGTCGCCCACGAGCAGCAGTTGCTTCCCTCCGAATGGCTCGCGCATGTTGCGGCAGTAGATGCGCAGCACCTTGTCGATGAAGTCGATCGTGTCGGCGCACACCATGCTTATCTCATCTATGATGATAAGCTCGGTTTCGCGCAGCAGCTTGCAATGGTCGCCACTGTATTTGAGTGTTTTCCTGATGTTTCGCGGGCTGTAGCGGTTGTCTGTGGGGATTAGCGGGTGGAAGGGCAGGCGGAAGAAGCTGTGCAACGTGCTACCCCCGGCGTTTATGGCTGCGATGCCGGTGGGCGCGAGGATTACGTGCTTTTTCTTGGTGGTCTTGGCCACATGGCGAAGGAACGTAGACTTGCCCGTGCCCGCTTTGCCGGTAAGGAAAAGCGAGCGACGGGTGGTGTTGATTATCTTCAGGGCCGACTGCCACTCTTTGTTGACGAGGTCTAACTCCATCGTGAGCTGTGGGCTATCAGAAGTAAACGTCCTCGTAGGTAGGCTTGCGTGCGGGTTTTTCTTTCCTGCCTGGCGCGGCCTGCGGCTTGTTTCCGTCGGCGTGGCCTGCCTTGGGGCTTGCCTCGCCTACTTGCTCATCGCCGCCAAGGCCGCCATCGATGGTTATGCTTTGCTCCCTTATCAACGCGCCGATGCTGTCGACGGATATTGAGTCGGTATCCTTCTTCTGCCTGTAGTAGCTTGCGCAGTTGTACATGTCGTACTCAATCTCGTCGGTAGGCTGGGCAAACTTGCCGTGGTATCTCTGGAATGACGGGTCGCTGAGCACGGATTCGAGGAAGTAGCCGCAGATGGGCAAAGCCGTGCGGCTTCCCTGCCCGAGTGCGCCAGTGCGGAAGTGTATGCTGCGGTATTCGCCGCCTACCCACGCACCAACCACGAGCTTGGGGCTTACGCCCACGAACCATGCATCGGAGTGGTTGTTTGACGTGCCGGTCTTGCCGCCGAACTCGGTGTCGCTGAACTTGCCTACATAGCGCCACAGGCTCATGCTCGTGGCCCCGGGTTCACGCAGTCCGCCGAGCAGCAACTGCTGCAAGAGGAATGCGCTCCTGTAGGGTATGGCCTGGTGCTGCTCGGTCGGGGCGGTGTAAATCTCGTTCCCGTCGCGGTCGAGTATCCTCGTGACGAGTATCGGCTCGTGTGCCTTCCCGTCGTTTACGGCTGTGCTGTATGCGTTAACAAGCTCAAGCAGGTTTACGTCGCTTGAGCCGAGGGCGAGCGAGGGGGTGTTGTCAAGCGGACTGTCGATGCCCATGGCCTGCGCCGTGTTGGCAATGTTGTCTATGCCTACTTCCTGCCCGAGCTTTACTGCTACGGAGTTTATGCTCTGCGCAAAGGCAGCCTTCAGCGGCATGGAGTCGCCGGTGAAGTAGCCGTTGGCGTTGGTAGGCGCCCATGTCACCTCTTTCTTCTGCTGCTTGTCATACACCTTCATGCTGAAATATTCATCGCGGCGCTTGTCGCAGGGGGTAAGGCCTTGGTTCATGGCCTCTGCGTAGACAAAGAGCTTGAACGTGGAGCCTGGCTGGCGCATGGCGGTAACCTTGTCGTACTTCCATGTGTTGAAGTCTACGTCGCCCACCCAGGCTTTCACGTGGCCTGTGCCTGGCTCCATGGCAACGAAGCCGCAGTGCATGAAGCGCTCCATGTAGCGTATGGAATCCATCGTGCTAAGCTCCATCTCGATTGTTCCTTTGTCATAGTCGAACACTTTGACGGTGTGTGGCTTGTTGAGCCAATATGTTATGGAGTCGGGGTCGTTGGGGTATTTCTCGGCGAGGTGCTTGTATATAGGCAGCTTCTTTGCGAGGTTCTCGATGAAGTTTGGTATCTCCTTGTGGTGCTCGTCCTGCCACGGATTTGTTTTGCCCCAGTGGTTGTTGAAGTTGCGCTGCACCACTTTCATTTGCTTGCGGGCTGCCTCCTCGGCGTATTTCTGCATCTTTGTGTCAATCGTGGTGTATATCTTCAGGCCACTGTTGTAGAGGTCGTAGCCGTTTTCCTTGCACCAGTCGCGCAGGTAGTTGGCCACGGCCTCGCGGAAATACGTGGCCTGTCCGTCGTAGGTGCTTTCCACGCTGTAGTCCAGGGCAATGGGTATGTTCTTCAGCGAGTCGTATTGTTCCGCCGTGAGGTCGCCGTGCATTACCATGTTGTTTAGCACAGTGTTCCGGCGACGGAGGCTGTTCTCGGGGTGGAGGCGGGGATTGTAGTATGTCGTTGCCTTCAGCATCCCTACAAGGACTGCTGCCTGTTCAGGCTTAAGCTCGGCTGGGGTGATGCCAAAATAGGTCTTGCAGGCAGTCTTGATTCCAAAGGCGTTGGAGCCAAAGTCTACCGTGTTGGCATACATCGTGAGGATTTCTTTCTTGTCGAACTGGCTCTCCAGCTTCACTGCTGTTATCCATTCCTTGCTCTTCATGATGAGGATCTTCAGGCCGGGAATGTTTCCGAGCAGGCCGGTGGAGTATTGTGTGCGGACGCGGAACATGTTCTTTGCCAGCTGCTGGGTGATTGTGGATGCTCCGCGGGCGTCGTTGTGCAGTGCATAATCCTTGATGGCGGCGAACACTCCTTGGAAGTCAATGCCGAAATGGCTGTAGAATCGCTCGTCCTCAGTGTCGACAAGGGCTTTCCAAAACACGGGGTTCACTTCTTCATATTCTACTGGGGTGCGGTTCTCGCTGAAGAACTTGCCAATCATTACGCTGTCTGCGCTGTATATTTCGGTCGCCTGGTTGGTCATGGGATTCTTTATTGTCTCCATGTCGGGAGACTTCCCGAAGAGCCAAAGGAAGTTGATGTCAACGGCGCCGAGGTACAAGAGGAACGCAACAATTAATGAAGCGAATGCTGAAAGTGCCTTTACGTACCAAGGCCTTCCTTTATACAAGCCTTTGTACCAGTGCCAGCTTTTGCTTGTTATCTTCCTGCAAAAGCCAAAAAACGCCATGGCTTTGCTGTTGTTCTTCCTTGTCTTGCTCATAGTTCGGAAATGAAATTCATAATGGAGTCTTTCTCGTTGGGACTGAACCAGCGTGCCGATGCATCGCGCTTGAACCAAGTAAGCTGTTTCCGGGCGTACCTGCGGGTGTTCCCCTTGATGCGGCTCACGGCTTCATCAAGTGGGTATTTGCCGTCGAAATGCTCAAAGAGTTCTTTGTATCCTACGGTGTTCAGCGCGTTTAGCCCCCTTTGGGGATATAGCGAACGGGCTTCTTCAAGCAGGCCGGAGTCCATCATCGTGTCAACCCTTGCGTTGATTCGGGCGTAGAGTTCTTCCCTTGGTAGGTTCAAAACAATCTTTTTCGTGTTGAAGTTTCGTGCTTTCTTGCTGTTCTTTCTGAACGAGGAATATGGCTTGCCTGTCTGCAAGCAGATTTCAAGACCATGCACAACGCGGCGCGTGTTCTTCTTGTCCACGATGCTATAATACTCCGGGTCAAGTCGCTTAAGTTCCTCGCAGAGAGCCTCTAACCCCTCTTTTGCCAATCTTTCCTTTACCAGGCTGCGGGTCTCTGGCGTTATTGTGGGAATGTCATCGATGCCGTTGCACACGGCATCGATGTACATCATGCTCCCTCCGCTCATAAGTGCGAAGCGTTGCCCTTGCCGCTCTTGCTGTTGCGAGAACAGCTGTTCGAGCAGCCTTATGGCATCTTGCTCGTACATGGCGGCATTGTAGTAGTCGTCCAGACGCAGGTTGCCGACAAAATAGTGCTTCACCCGTGCGGTTTGCTTAGCCGTTGGCGCTGCCGTGCCGATGCTCATCCCATTGTACATCTGCCGTGAGTCGGCGTTGATTATGGGTATGCCCAATGTTTCGGCGATTTCAAGGCAAAGCTCAGTCTTGCCCACGGCCGTTGGCCCCGTGACCACTATCAGCGTGTCCATTTACCGGATGATGCCCCGTTTGGAGTTCTCGATGAATGTGCAGATGTATTCCACCTCCTTTACTCCAGGGTATTTTGCCCGGGCTTCCTGGATGCCATCCTTTATTATGCCGTTGGCATATATGATGCGGTATGTGTCGTGGATGGTCTCTATGGTCTCGTTGTCGAAACCGCGTCGGCGCAGCCCTATGATGTTGATGCCGCAGTACCTTGTTGGCTCCTTGCCTGCTATGATGAACGGCGGGATGTCCTGGCTGAAACGGCAGCCGCCTTGTATCATCACGTGGCCGCCGATGCTGCAGAACTGATGGCAGAGCACCGTTGCGCTGATGATGGCGTTGTCGTCGATGGTCACCTCGCCGGCGATTTTCGTGGAGTTGCCTATTATCAGCCCGCTTCCGGCAACGCAGTCGTGCGCTATGTGGACATTCTCCATGAACAGGTTGCCCGAGCCGATGATGGTCTTGCCTTTGCTGGCCGTCCCGCGGCTGATGGTGACGCTTTCCCTGATGCTGTTGTTGTCTCCGATTTCGCACGTTGTCCGCTCGCCTTTGTATTTAAGGTCTTGCGGTTTGGTGCTTATGCTTGCCCCGGAAAAGAACTCGTTGTTGTTCCCGATGCGCGCTCCGGCGTGGATTGTTACGCTGTTGTAGAATTTGTTGTTGTCGCCGATGACAGTGTCCTTGTCTATGCAGCAGAATGGGCCGATGAAGTTGTTGTCGCCAAGTTTGGCTTCCGGGTCCACTATCGCCATTGGACTTATGATGTTCATGTGCTCAGTTCTTATTTGTTCTTAACGATTTGTGCTGTGAAAGTGGCTTCAACTACTACGCGGTCGCCCACGAAACCATATCCCTTCATTGACGATACGCCGTGGCGTACTGGGGCAAGCAAGTCCACCTTGAACAGGAGTGTGTCGCCCGGAACTACCTTTTGGCGGAACTTCACGTCGTCTATCTTCATGAAATACGTAGACCACCGCTCCGGCTCGTCCACTGTGTTGAGTACCAACAGACCGCCGCACTGTGCCATTGCCTCTATCTGCAATACACCCGGCATCACGGGTTCTTGCGGGAAGTGGCCTTGGAAGAAAGGCTCGTTGCTGGTTATGTTTTTCACGCCAACGATGCTTGTGGCTCCGAGCGAGATGACCTTGTCCACCAGCTGCATGGGGTAACGGTGTGGCAAAAGCTCCCTGATTTTGTTGATGTCCATCACCGGCTCCTCGTTCTGGTCGTATATTGGGGCTTGCACCTCATGCTTGCGTATGTCGCGGCGCATTTGCCTTGCAAACTTGTTGTTGATGGTGTGGCCTGGCCGTGTGGCTATGATGCGGCCCTTGATGGGCTTGCCTATCAGTGCCATGTCGCCTATGATGTCGAGCAGCTTGTGGCGAGTGCATTCGTTTTCCCATACGAGAGGCTTGTGCTGTATGTAGCCTAACTCGGTGGCGTCGCGGTGCTCCACGTTGAGCATGTCGGCCAGCTTGTCGAGCTGTTCCTGCGATATTTGCTTTTCGTACATCACGATGGCGTTGTCGAGGTCGCCTCCCTTGATGAGGTTTGCCTTGAGCAGCGGCTCGATGTCGCGCACGAACACGAATGTGCGGGCGGGGGCGATTTCGGTCGTGAAGTCCTCTACCCGGTCGAGAGTGGCAAACTGGCTGTTGATGAACTTCGAGTTGAAGGAGCACATGGCCGTAAGGCTGAACTCGTCGTCGGGCAGGATTGTTATGCACGAACCGCTCTCCTCGTCTTTCACCTCGATTTTCTTCCTTATCACATACCAGTCTTTCGGTGCGTTGAGCTCTTCTACGCCCACTTCCCTTATCTTCTCCACGAACATGGCGGCACTGCCGTCAAGGATGGGGAACTCCGGCCCGTTTACTTGTATCAGGCAGTTGTCTATGCCGAGCGCGTAGAGAGCGGCAAGTCCGTGTTCCACCGTTGACACCCTGACGTCGCCCTTGCCTATTACCGTGCCGCGCTGAGTGTCTACCACGTTTTCGGCCACGGCGTCGATGGTTGGCATGCCTTCGAGGTCGATGCGTTGTATTTTGTAACCTGTGTTTTCAGGGGCGGGGTTGAATGTAACCGTAAGGCTCAACCCTGTGTGCAGACCTTTCCCGCACAGCGAGAAGCTGCCTTTCAGCGTCATCTGTTTCATCCTTGGTAGTGCTTATTTGTTTTTTAATTCTTCCAATTGTTTTTTCAGCTCGTTTATTTCCCTGTACATCTCGGGCAACTTGCGGAATATGGCTTGAGACTTGAAGTAGGCCTTGGGCTCCATTGGCGGCGTGCCTATGAGCGTTTGGTTGCCCTTGATGTTGCCTGGCACTCCCGACTGCGCCCCGAGCGACGTCCTGTCGCCGATGTGGATGTGGCCTGCCAGGCCAACCTGCCCGCCGAACATGCACCACGAGCCTATTTTCGTGCTACCGGCTATGCCCACTTGGGCAGACATCACCGTGTTTTCGCCCACCTCTACGTTGTGAGCCACCTGTATGAGGTTGTCGAGTTTCACCCCTTTCTTTATCACTGTGCTGCCCATGGTAGAGCGGTCGATGCAGGTGTTGGCGCCTATCTCCACGTCGTCCTCGATGGTTACGATGCCTATTTGCGGTATCTTGTCGTAGCCCTCAGGCCCTGGGGCGAAGCCGAACCCATCGGCACCAATCACAGCGCCGGCGTGTATCGTGACGTTGTTGCCCACCTTGCAGTCATGGTAGATGGTGACGTTGGGGTATAGCAGACAGTTGCTGCCCACTGTTGCGCCGTCGCCCACGACGGTGTGGGGGTATATCTGTGTGCCGTCGCCGATGCTGGCTCCGTCGCCGATGCAGGCAAAAGGCCCTATGTAAACGTCTTCGCCGATCGTTGCCGACGGCGATATTGAGGCGAGCGGGTCGATGCCTTTCTTCTTTGGCTTGTACGACTCATATAATTGAAGCAGCTTGGCCACGCACTCGTATGCGTTGTCCACCCTTATGAGCGTGGCCTTCACCGGCTTTTCTATTTCCAAGTTGCTGTCTATGAGCACTATTGTCGATTCGGTGTCATAGATGTAATGTATGTATTTGGGGTTTGAGAGGAATGATATCGCTCCCTTTTTGCCTTCTTCGATTTTTGCGAACGAGTTTACCGTGGCGTTTTCGTCGCCTTCCACTCTTCCGTTTATGAAACTTGCTATTTGCTTGGCTGAAAATTCCATATTGTTAGTTATGTTGGGCTTATTAATTCTGCAAATATAGCAATATTTATTTATATACGCTGATAACAGAGGTAATATTTTCTTATTTTTTTAGAAAGAAGTTCCTCGTTCAGCAGTTCGGAGGCTTCTGATATGTCTTTTGTGGTGCCGTCTTTGTATATGATTGTAATGCTGTCGTCCTCCATGTCGTACATGTCTTTCTCCACGGTGTTCTGGGCAACGAAATATCCCGTGTCGGCCTTGTCGATGCCGAGGCTTTGGGCAATGCCGCTGCGTATGCCGTCGGTGTAGTCGGCCGGGAAAGGCGTTGTGCTCACTTCCACCTTGAACACCTTGCGGTTCACCATGTCGTCGGCCAGCGTGGCAAGTATCTTGTCATCGTGGTGCATCCACACCTTGAGCGCGCTCCAGATGTCGTTGTCGTCGAGTTCCTGGTAAACATGGAGCGTTTCGGGATGTGCGGCAAACCATGCGGCGTCCACATCGTGGCGCAGGAAGTAGTGCAGGGCCGGGGCGGCAAACACCTCGTGGCCGCTGCGCACAAGGGCTTTTGCCCTGTTGAGCGCGCTTACGAGCACGCTTTCGTAGGCCACGGCGGTCTTGTGCAGGTAAACCTGCCAGTACATCAGCCTGCGCGAGGTGAGGTAGTTCTCGATTGAGAAGATGCCCTTGTGCTCCACCACGAGGCTGTCGTCATGTACGTTGAGCATCTTTATGATGCGCGCGCTGCCTATGTTGCCCTCGTTTACGCCGGTGAAGAAGCAGTCGCGCCTGAGGTAGTCGAGCCGGTCCATGTCGAGCTGGCTGCTTATCAGCTGGTGGAGGAACTTCTTGGGATAGTCGTTCTTGAAAATCTTCAGAGCCAGGTTGAGCTGCCCTCCAAGGTCGCGGTTCATCTGCTCCATCATCAATAGCGAGATGTCCTCGTGCGAGATGCTCTTGATGAGCGTGTTTTCGAGTACGTGGCTGAACGGTCCGTGGCCAATGTCGTGCATGAGTATGGCAGCTTCCACGGCTTCGGCCTCGCTGTCGAAGATGAAGTTCCCCTTCTGCAGCAGGGTGTTGATGGCCTCGCTCATCAGGTGGAATGCGCCCAGAGAGTGCTGGAAGCGCGAGTGCCTCGCCCCCGGGTAGACCACAGAGGCAAGCCCCAGCTGGTTGATGCGCGTAAGACGTTGCATGAGCGGGTGCTGCACGATGCTGAGCAGCAGTCCGCGAGGTATCTTTATGAACCCGAACACTGGGTCGTTGATGATTTTGTAATCGCTCATGGACTTGGCGGTTTTCGTAGTGTAGGCAGAGTTCCCACTGCCGTTCGTCGTTGTGGCAGGGTACACTTGTTTGTTGCCGTTGTGCCGTGTTTGGGGTAGCCGTTCGGTGGCTTGCTTGGCTTGACTTTTTTCTTACATAGCGACTCTTCGCAATTCACTGGTAGCGCCTTGCCTTGCCAAAAGGCCTGTTTCGCCTTGTCAAACGGCCTCTTTCGCACTGCTGAACAGCCCGTTTGGCAGGGAGAAACGGCACATATTGTAAGTTGTTGGTGCCCAGGCTTGTGGGCAAACCCCGAAAGTTTGTCGCATTGTTTTACAAAAATGAGGATACCGCCACAGGCATGGCGCGGTGAGCGAAGCCATTTCCTGTCCTTGCGGTTGCCCCGGCCTCAGAGCTGCGCCAGAACGCCAGCCATGGCGGCTTGCAGCTCACGGGCCTTCTCGGCGGCTGCTGATGCAAAGCTTTCGCCACTGTCGGCATAGATGATGCCGCGCGACGAGTTGACCAGCAGGCCGCAGTCCTTTGTAATTCCGTGGCGGCATACTTCTTCAAGGCTTCCGCCTTGTGCGCCTACGCCCGGCACGAGCAGGAAGTGGGTGGGGGCCACGCGGCGTATGTCGGCAAACATGCTGCCTTGCGTTGCGCCTACCACGTACATCATGTCTTTGTCTGTTCCCCAGCCTTGCGAAGCCTTGATTACTTTCTCGAACAGCCGCTCACCGTTGCTGTCGGCCGTGAGCTGGAAATCGTGCGAGCCCTTGTTGCTCGTCAGCGCGAGCAGTATCACCCACTTGCCCTTGTAGGCGAGGAAGGGCGTCACGCTGTCTTCGCCCATGTACGGGGCCACGGTAAGCGCGTCGACGCCATACTCTTCGAAGAATGTCCGGGCATACATCGCCGACGTGTTGCCAATGTCTCCGCGCTTGGCGTCGGCTATGACGAAGTGCTGCGGGTAGGTGGCCTTGATGTAGGCCACGGTCTTTTCAAACGCGGCCATGCCCTTAAGCCCGGCCGACTCGTAGAAGGCGAGGTTTGGCTTGTAGGCCACGCAGAATGGCGCTGTGGCGTCTATCACGGCCTTGTTGAAGGCGAAGATGGGGTCCTCGTGGCCCATTAGGTGTTGCGGTATTTTCTTCAGGTCGGTGTCGAGACCCACGCACAAGAATGTTTTCTTGGCGAATATCTGTTCTGTCAGTTCGTGTCTGTCCATGTCGTAAGTATAGTTGGTGCTGTTACAGTTCGCTTGCTTTCATCCTCTCGGCGTTCTCTGCCACGGTCAGAGCGTCTATCATGCCCTGTATGTCTCCGCCGAGGAAGCCTTGCAGGTCGTGCGTGGTGTAGCCAATGCGGTGGTCGGTGACGCGCCCTTGCGGAAAGTTGTAGGTGCGTATCTTGGCGCTGCGGTCGCCTGTTGACACGAGCGTCTTGCGGCGGCTGGCTATGTCGTCGATGTATTTCTGGTGCTCGCGGTCGTATATGAATGTGCGCAGCCTCGACAAGGCGCGCTCCTTGTTCTTGGGCTGGTCGCGCGTCTCGGTGCATTCTATGAGTATTTCCTCGGTCTCGCCTGTGTTGGGGTTCTTCCATGGGTAGCGCAGGCGCACTCCAGATTCCACTTTGTTCACGTTCTGGCCTCCGGCTCCCGAGCTGCGGAAGGTGTCCCACTTGATGTCGCCCTCGTTGATGTTCACCTCAAACTTGTCGGCCTCGGGCAGCACGGCCACGGTGGCGGCGCTGGTGTGCATGCGGCCTTGCGTCTCCGTGGCTGGCACTCGCTGCACGCGGTGTACGCCCGACTCGTATTTCAATGTGCCGTACACGCTTTCGCCGCTCACTGCGAAGTCTATTTCCTTGAAGCCGCCAACGGCACCCTCGCTGACGCTTGTCACTGAGAGCGACCACCCCTTGGAGTCGCAGAACTTCTTGTACATCTGGAACAGGTCGCCGGCAAAGAGGGCTGCTTCGTCGCCGCCGGTGCCTGCGCGTATCTCCATCTGCACGTTCTTGGCGTCTTCAGGGTCCTTGGGAACCAATGCGAGCTTTATCTCGTCTTCTATCTTTGGTTGCAGCGCCTCGTTGGCCGAGAGTTCCTCGCGGGCCATCTCTTTCATTTCGGGGTCGCTTTCGTTGGCCAGTATGTCCTTGGCCTCGGCTATGGAGTTGAGGCACGCCACGTATCTTTTCCTTGCGTCCATGATGTAGCCCAGGTCCTTGTATTCGCGTGTAAGCTTCACGTAGCGTTCCTGGTCGGCAATCACCGCAGGGTCGGTTATGAGCGTTGCCACTTCCTCATATCGGCTCACAAGGCCGTCGAGCTTTTCGAGTATGCTGTTGTCGGGCATAAAAGTCATTGATATTCAAATGTTCCGTATTCGCTTTCGATGGTAAGGCCCTTGCGCCCTTCCTCTATGCGGCCCACCACTTGCGCCGCAATGCCGAAGCTCTGGCTCGTCTCGATGATGCTCTGTGCAAGCTCCGGGCTGACGTATATCTCCATCCTGTGGCCCATGTTGAACACCTTGTACATCTCTTTCCAGTCGGTGTTGCTTTCCTCGTGGATGATCCTGAACAGCGGCGGCACGTCGAACATGTTGTCCTTCACCACGTGGCAGTTGTCGCCCACGAAGTGGAGCACCTTGGTCTGCGCCCCGCCCGTGCAGTGAACCATGCCGTGAATCTCGTGGCGGTGGGCATCGAGTATTTTCTTTATCACCGGGGCATAGGTGCGTGTGGGCGATAGCACCAGCTGGCCGGCGTTCACTTCCAGTCCGCTTATTTCCTGGTCGAGGTGGTAGTGGCCGCTGTAAACAAGCTCTTCTGGCACGGCGTGGTCATAGCTTTCGGGATATTTCTCCGCCAGGTACTTGGCAAATACGTCGTGGCGCGCGCTGGTGAGGCCGTTGCTGCCCATTCCACCATTGTATGAGTCCTCGTAAGTGGCCTTGCCGAACGATGCCAGGCCCACGATGACGTCGCCAGGACGGATGTTGGCGTTGTCTATGACATCGGCCCGCTTCATGCGGCACGTCACCGTGGTGTCCACCACTATGGTGCGCACGAGGTCGCCCACGTCGGCCGTCTCTCCGCCTGTTGCATATATGCCAATGCCCATTCCGCGCATCTGCCGGAGCAGGTCGTCGGTGCCGTTGATGATTGCAGAGATCACCTCTCCGGGTACAAGCATCTTGTTGCGGCCGATAGTGCTCGACACGAGTATGTTGTCCACTGCCCCAACGCAGAGCAGGTCGTCGGTGTTCATGATGAGGGAGTCTTGCGCTATGCCCCTCCATACGCCCAGGTCGCCCGTTTCCTTCCAGTAAGCGTAGGCGAGCGACGACTTAGTGCCGGCCCCGTCGGCGTGCATTATGTTGCAATATTCAGGGTCGCCTCCCAGTATGTCGGGTATTATCTTGCAGAACGCCTGCGGGAATATTCCCTTGTCTATGTTCTTGATGGCGTTGTGTACGTCTTCTTTGGCAGCGCTGACTCCGCGCATCATGTAGCGATTGGTGTTGTCCATATGCCTTTGTTGTTGAGTGTGTGGTTTGCTTGAGTGTAGTGCTTTGGGCGTCATTCGCCTTTCCCGGTCCAGAAGTCCCAGCTCGCGAAGGCCTGCAGCAGCAGCATCTCAAGGCCGTTTTTTGTTGTTGCGCCCTGTTCGGCGCCCTTCTTCATGAAGAGTGTCGTGTCGGGGTTGTATATCAAGTCGTACAGGATGGTGTGGCTGTCCATGGCCTCGTAAGGCAGCTTGGGGCACTCCTCCGTGTTTGGGTACATACCGCATGGGGTGCAGTTGACTATGACGTTGTACTCCTTTATTATTTCGGCGGTGACGTCTTCGTATTGTATTGTGCCCGGGCGCTGGTACCGGCTTACGGCCACGGTCTCCATTCCGAGCGACTTCAGCCCGTAGTCGATGGCTTTAGAGGCTCCTCCTGTACCAAGTATGAGGGCTTTCTTGTGGTATTGGTCGATCATTGGCTCTATGCTCTTGGTGAAGCCTATCACGTCGGAGTTGTAGCCTTTCAGCGACACGTTGCTGCCCTCGCGTACTATCTTTATTACGTTTACCGCCCCTATGGCCGTTGCCTCGGGGCTTATGAAGTCGAGGAAAGGCATCACTTTCTGCTTGTAGGGTATGGTTACGTTGAGTCCGCGTAGATTGGGGTTGGAGTCGATAATCTCCGGCAGCAAGTCTACCGTCGGTATTTCAAAGTTCTCGTAGGAGGCGTCTATGCATTCGTCCTTGAACTTTTGGTTGAAGTAGCTCTTGGAGAAAGAGTGCTCGAGCGGGAAGCCGATAAGACCGTATTTATCCATATTGCTGTTGTTTATTTTGTCGCGAGGTACATTGTGCAGATGCCAGATGTAAGCCTCTTGAATGAAGCAGACTTGAAGCCGGCGGCTTTCAGTATGCCTACCATTGCCTCGCCTTGCGGGAATGCCTCAATCGTGGCGGTGAGGTAGCTGTATGCTTTCCTGTCTTTTGATATCATCCTGCCGTATGCTGGCAGGATGGTGTGGGTGTAGATCTTGAAGAGCTGCTTCATCGGGAAGCGCGTGGGGGCGGTCAGTTCTATTATGCAGAGCGCGCCGCCAGGCTTCAGTACCCTGCACATCTCCTTCAGCCCCATGTCCAGATCTTCAAAATTGCGTATGCCGAATGCGGCCGTCACGGCATCGAAGCTTCCGTTGGCAAACGGGAGCTGCATGCAGTCGCCTTTCACGAACGATATGGTGCCGCCGAGTCCGGCCTGCTGGGCTTTTCTGCTGCCTATGGCCATCATCCCTTCGCTGATGTCTACCCCAACGAGCTTCGAGGGGTTGAGCATCTTGGCTGCAAGGATGGCAAAGTCGCCTGTGCCGGTGGCCACGTCGAGGATGGTGCGCGGGCTGCGTTGCCTGAGCTGCTTTATGGCCTTGCGCCTCCACCATTTGTCAATGTCCCAGGACAGCCTGTGGTTAAGCGTATCATAAGAGTGGGCAATCTGGTCAAACATAAGCTCGACCTGCTTGCCCTTGCTCTCGTTGCTGCCGTATGGCTTTATTTCCTCTTGCTTGTACATTGGCTATGCCTTGGCGTTGGCTGTTGGCGTGGCGGCAGGCTCACCTTGCCTTGAGGTAAGCGGCCACGTTATTCTCTATCCTGGCGGCGATGTCGCCCTCTTCGGCTGCCTTGTCGAACTTCTCGCCGGTGATGTGCTCGTAGAGCTCGATGTATCTCTCGCTCACGCTCTCGGCGTATTCGTCGGTGATTTCCGGCATTACCTGGCCCGGCTGGTTCATGAAGTCGTGCTCTATCAGCCACTGGCGCACAAACTCCTTAGACAGCTGGCGCTGCGGCTCGCCTTTTTCGAACTTCTCCTCATACCCGTCGGCATAGAAATAGCGGCTTGAGTCGGGTGTGTGGATTTCGTCGATGAGGTATATCTTGCCGTCTCTCTTTCCGAATTCGTATTTCGTGTCGACAAGTATCAGCCCTTGCTTGGCTGCTATCTGCTGCCCCCTTGCGAAGAGCTTGCGCGTGTAGTCCTCCACTACTGCGTAGTCTTCTGCGCTCATGATGCCTTGGGCTATTATCTCATCCTTTGATATGTTGAGGTCGTGGCCCTCGTCGGCTTTGGTCGTGGGGGTTATGATGGGTTCGGGGAACCTTTGGTTTTCCTTCATGCCTTCGGGCAGCTTCACCCCGCATATCTCGCGGCAGCCCTTCTGGTATTCGCGCCATGCCGAGCCGGTGAGTATGGAGCGGATTATCATCTCCACGCGGAAGCCTTCGCATTTGAGGCCCACGGTGACCATGGGGTCGGGGGTGGCGAGCTTCCAGTTGGGGCAGATGTCGCTTGTGGCGTCGAGGAACTTGGCGGCGATTTGGTTTAGAACCTGGCCTTTGAACGGTATTCCCTTTGGCAGCACAACGTCGAAGGCCGATATGCGGTCGGTTGCAACCATTACCATCAAGTCGTCGTTGATGTTGTACACGTCGCGCACTTTTCCGTGGTACACGCTCTTTTGGCCTTCAAAGTTGAAATCAGTCCTTGTTAATGCTTTCATTGTTGCTATTGTGTTTTGTTTTCCTTTCCCTGTCGTAGTCTTCGTATGCGTTCACTATGCGCGTTACGAGCTTGTGGCGCACGATGTCTTTCTCGTTGAGCCGCACGACCCCTATGCCGTCGATGCCTTGCAGTATGTGCAGCGCTTCTTTCAGTCCGCTGCTTTGCTCGCGTGGCAGGTCAACTTGCGTCAGGTCGCCTGTGATTATCATTTTCGTGTTCCAGCCCATTCGGGTGAGGAACATCCTTATCTGGGCGGGGGTGGTGTTCTGTGCTTCGTCGAGTATCACCACTGCGTCGCTCAGCGTCCGCCCCCGCATGAATGCGAGCGGCGCAATCTGTATGACGTGCTTTTCCATGAGGTCTTGCAGCCTTGCTGCGGGTATCATGTCCTCGAGGGCGTCGTACAGTGGCTGCAGGTATGGGTCTATCTTGTCTTTCATGTCGCCGGGCAGGAAGCCGAGCTTTTCGCCTGCTTCCACTGCGGGGCGGCTAAGCACTATTTTCTTTATGGCCTTCTCCTTCAGGGCCTTGACAGCCAGGGCTATGCTCAAGTATGTCTTGCCCGTTCCTGCCGGGCCTACGGCGAACACCATGTCGTTGTGTGCATAGCTGTCGATGAGCTTCTGCTGGTTGGCGCTCCTGGCCTTCACCGGCCTGCCGCCCACGCTGTACACCACCACGCCTTCGGGTATCTCGTCCTGGGTCTTGTGCCCGTTGATGATGTCGAGGATGTCTTCGGCTTTCAAGGAGTTGAACTTCAGTATGTGCTTGCGCATGCTTTCTATGTTCGACTCGAACTTGCCCATCTGCTCCTCGTCGCCCAGCACGCGTATCACGTTGTCGCGGCCCACAATCCTTAATTTGGGGAACAAGGCCTTTATCATCTGCAGGTGAACATTGTTCACGCCGTAGAATATCACTGGGTCGATGTCTTCAAGGACGATATGCTTCTCTATCAATTTGGTGCTTGATTGATTTCAACCTGCAAAATTACAGAAAGTTTTCAATATCTTGCCACTTTTTATGCTCTTTTTCAGTGTATTATTGACTTGTTTTTGTTTTTGGCCGCGATGTTGCTTTGATGGATATCCGCAATTTTGCCATATTTGCAAATATGCAACTAAACAGCTCCCTCCAGCTCCATGTTTTCAGGCAGACCTTATTCCGCGCGATGAAACGGCCTGTTTGGGGCTGCAATATGGCCCGTTTTGGTGGCTAAAACGGCTTTCGGAGGCTAAAAGCGGTACGTTTTGCAAAGCGCTGGATGCCAGGCATATAGCCGCCGCGATGTATGTTGCCTCCGTTAACATAAAAATGTTAATCGCCCTGTGGAGCTTCTGGCTGTGGTATGGCTAATTGGCATCCTAACGCGATTTAGGTTTAATTCCGCCTTTCTGGCGATTGTTTTTCCCCGGCTAAAAACTCATTTTCTTTCAAAGGCGGTTTCGTTTGGAATAAAAGTGTTAACTTTGCATCCGCGTTATTGGCGCGGCAAATCATCATGAAGATAACTAAAAGCAGATATTTGCAGGGATTCCTTGCCTCGGTGCTCGTGCTGGCCCTTGCCAGGTGCGTGTTCCCCGGCATTGCGGAGCCTGTGGGCAAGTGCAGCACCGCCGCTGCCGACTCAGTGGCCGGCAGCATCGGCAGGCCCGGAGCGTTGACGCCGGGCGACGGCGGCGGTGGGGCAAGCCGTAGTCCTTATGTCAGGGGCGGCAAAGCCAAGCATAGGATATACAGCGTTCCGTCGTTCAAGCGGACGTTTCCCGACAACAACGATGTGCAGCTTGAGGCTGCGGTCCGCAATGGGGTGAAGCCCGTGGCCGACCGCAACGAGGCTGAGCGCCGCATGGCTGAGCTTGTGTATGTGGGCAGCAATCCTTATTATTATGTAGACCCGCTGCGCAGCAGCATCCCCTATCTTGTGCCAAAGGCGGCCTTGCTTTTGCAGGACATCGGCCGGGCGTATTTCGACAGCCTTTACATCAAGGGAATACCGTTGCACAAGATTATCGTGACGAGCGTGCTCCGGACCAAGGCCGACGTGGCCCGGCTGCGCACGAGGAACGGCAATGCCACCGAAAACAGTTGCCACCTTTACGGCACTACGTTCGACATCTGCTACAACCGCTACAAGACCGTGGAAGACCCTGCCGGCCCGTCGAGGCGCCCAGTGCGTAACGACACGCTCAAGTGGGTGCTGAGCGAGGTGCTCCGCGATTTCAGGGAAAGTGGGCGTTGCTACGTCAAGTATGAGGTGAAGCAAGGTTGTTTCCACATGACCGTGATCAATTGAGGCTGGGGCGACGCCTTCATCATCGCTTTGTCATGGTTTAGGCAATGCGGTTGAGGCAGCGCGTTGTGCTTTTCGCCAAGTGCCTTGGTGTGCTTGCATCGTATCGTATGTTATGAAGGAAGCCTCCCTGCGCTTATGTTGCATTGGCGTGCAACGGCGCAAGGAGGCTTCCTTGTTGCTGATTGTTGTGGCTATGCGTGGTGCAGTTGTCAGATGCAGGCAACGGTGAGGCCCGCCATCACGATGCTGACCATCGACATGAGCTTTATCAGGATGTTGAGCGACGGGCCTGAAGTGTCCTTGAATGGGTCGCCCACAGTGTCGCCCACTATCGTGGCCTTGTGGCATTCAGAGCCTTTGCCGCCAAAGTGTCCTTCCTCTACCATCTTCTTGGCGTTGTCCCACGCCCCGCCGGAGTTTGCCATGAACACGGCCAGGGTGAAGCCAGTGGTAAGTCCGCCTACGAGCAAGCCCATCACCCCTCCTACGCCGAGCACCACTCCTACCACAATGGGTATTATGATGGCGAGCAGGCTTGGGAACACCATCTCGTGCTGGGCCGACTTCGTGCTTATCTCTACGCAGCGCCCGTAGTCGGGCGTAGCCTTGCCTTCAAGTATCCCTTTAATTTCCCTGAACTGCTTGCGCACCTCGTTGACCATGGTCTGCGCGGCTCGGCCCACGGCCCCCATGGTGAGTCCGCAGAAGAGGAATGCGGCCATTCCGCCGATGAACGCCCCAACCAGAACTTTGGGGTTCATGAGGTTTACTTGGAAGAATTCCATGAAGTCGGTCATGTTTGCTGTTGATGGGTCAAACAGCTTGCCTGCGCTGTCGATGAATGACTGCCCCTCGTTGGCGGCCCGCTGCATGGCAATCTTTATTTCCTCTACGTATGATGCGAGCAGCGCAAGGGCCGTGAGCGCCGCGCTGCCTATGGCGAAGCCCTTGCCTGTGGCCGCCGTAGTGTTGCCGAGCGCGTCGAGCGCATCGGTGCGCTGGCGCACTTCCTCGCCCAGCTCGCTCATTTCGGCGTTGCCCCCGGCGTTGTCGGCTATCGGGCCGTAAGCGTCGGTGGCGAGTGTTATTCCCAGTGTAGACAGCATTCCAACTGAGGCGATGCCTATGCCGTAAAGGCCCTTTGATATGCTGTCGGCGCTCATCGAGAGGTCAAAGCCGTTTGCGAAGAGGTAGCTCAGCATTATGGCCGCCGAGATTGTTACCACCGGCACCATCGTCGATATCATGCCGGTGCCTATGCCCTTGATGATGACCGTAGCCGGGCCTGTCTGCGATGCCTCGGCTATTTTCCTCGTGGGCTTGTAGCTGTGGCTTGTGTAATACTCCGTGGCCTGGCCTATTATCACGCCGGCTGCAAGTCCGCTGAGCACCGAGAGCGATACGCCAGTCCAGTTGTCAAGCTGCAGCAGGTACATGATGGCGAATGTGGCTACGGCTATCAGCGCAGCCGACACATTGGTGCCGAGGCTCAGCGAGTGGAGCAGCTCTTTCATCGTGGCCCCTTCCTTGGTGCGCACGAGGAATATGCCGGCCAGCGACAGGAATATGCCCACCGCAGCGATCATCATCGGGGCAATCACCGCTTTCAGCTGCATGTCTGCATTCAGGGCGAATGCCGTTGCCCCGATGGCCGCGGTGCTGAGGATGCTGCCGCAGTAGCTCTCGTAGAGGTCGGCTCCCATCCCGGCCACGTCGCCCACGTTGTCGCCCACGTTGTCGGCTATGGTTGCCGGGTTGCGCGGGTCGTCCTCAGGTATGTTTGCCTCCACTTTGCCCACGAGGTCGGCCCCCACGTCGGCCGCCTTTGTGTATATTCCGCCGCCCACGCGGGCAAACAGTGCTTGGGTTGATGCGCCCATGCCGAACGTGAGCATTGTGGTGGTTATGGTTACGAGCGACATGTGCTCGCCGCAGTAAAAGTTTTCGAGCACGACGAACCACAAGGCGATGTCGAGCAGGCCCAGCCCTACCACCACGAGCCCCATGACCGCCCCGCTCCTGAAGGCTATCTTCAGTCCGCGGTCAAGCCCCTTGCGGGCTGCGTTGGCCGTGCGCGCCGAGGCGTATGTGGCAGTCTTCATGCCGAAGAAGCCCGCCAGGCCCGAAAAGAATCCACCGGTGAGGAACGCGAATGGTACCCACGGATTCTGCACGTGCATCACATAGGCCATGAATGCAAATATCAGTGCCAGCACAACGAACACGAGGCATACCACTTTATATTGCTGCTTGAGGTATGCCATTGCGCCCCGCCTTACGTGGCCGGCTATTTCACGCATCCTGGGGGTGCCTTCGTCCTCTTTCATCATTTGGCGGAAGAATATCCACGCCATTCCGAGTGCGCACACAGACGCCGCTGGGATAATCCAAAATACAAACGGAATGTTCATAGTCGTAGTATGTTTTAGTTATTGATGTTTTGTTTTAGGCAGATGCAAAAGGCGCACGTGATGTTGGCCTGAGCCAGCTCCGTGCGCCTCGTGTTTGTCAGTCTTCCGGCTCAAAGTCGCTTATGCCGTCGGCTTCTTCTTCCGGGTCGGTGTCTATTTCGAACGTTGTGCGGTAGTTGTCTTCCGTGATGTTGTCTTCGTTGAATATCTCATCGGCATCCGGCTCGTCGTTTTCCTCCTCCGCGTCGTCATAGTCTTCGTCTTGCAAGTCATCGCCGTCCTTGGCCTGGAGCGTCAGCCGTGGTTTCTCCATCTCAGGCTTAGCCTTGGCGAAGATGGCTTCCACCCATGTGCCTTTGGCTATCTCGAGCACCTCGTATCCGTCGGCCACTTTCTTGTCGAACGTGCCGCCGGGCTTGTGCAGCCTGTCTTTGGGCAGCGTGGTTGTGGAAATGTCAAAGCCGCTCTCAATGATGTCTTTTATGCTCTGCGACAGAGAGTCCCAGCCTCCGCCGAAGTTTCGGTTAAGCACTTCTATGAGCTTTGCGGCCGATATGTGGTGTATGTTCTCGTAGGTCAGGTCGGTGACGCGCATTATCGGGCGTTTCTTCACTGCCCATGTGGCCTGCGTGTTCTCGTCAATCTTTATGTGCCCAACCTTGTAGCCTTGCTTTTCGTATTTCGTCTTTATCGTTGCTGAGTCGTCTTTTATCTCTTCTATTGTGAAAGCCCCGCGCATTATGTCGGTGTAGTGGCGCAGGTTGTCTTTCAGGTCTGCGTCCTTGTCAATGCCGTCGAGCAAGCGGAAGATGTCGTTCTCCTGCAAGTCCCAAACATTGTTCTTGGTCAATGTCTTCAGAGTAAGTGCTTTTTTGGCTCCTTGTGATTTCATTATTCTGTTTGCTTGTATTGTTTTTGATGTTGCAAATGTAAATACTTTATTTCTTATGTACAAGTTTTTGCAGATAATTTTTGCGGTTGCGCCTTGCCCTTTGTGGCGGCGGAGATGCTTCCGTGTGGCCGGTTCATTGTGCTTGTGTTTGGTTGGCAGCAGGCATGCTTGTCACTCGAGCAGGAAGTTTAGGATGCCTTGCATTATTGCCTTGCGTTTGTCTGCGTCGATGATGCATTCAAAGGGGAATCCCATTGCCAGCGATCGGTAGTCAGCCCCGCGGTAGGCAACGCAAGCATCGCGTCCATCGGGATACCGCATGGCGGCGAATGCCGGCCACACAGGGCTGAGCACCTCGGGCGAAGTCACGCAATAATGCTTGCCGTTGATTTCGTCATATATCCTCATGGTTGTGTTCATCCCATAAATTGAGTCGCCCCGCGTGGTGCTGTTGCCTGCATAGCTGAACTTCAGCAAGTCTGCCGTGAACTGCCTTTCGGCAGGCTTCTGCATGTCGCTGCCCAAGTAAGCCCCGCTTACGAGCAGTGCGCCGCCTCGCGATGCATATTCTTTCAGCTTGCCTTGCATTGTCGTTGAGAATGTCTTGTAGTATTGCAGGCTGTGTCCGTCGTTGCGTTCGAGGCCCAGCAGTATGTCGGCCATCTGGTAGCGGGCAAGGCTCACGCTGCCGCTTTCCACGGCTCCGTATGAGCAGCTCAATATGTTGTACCGCTTGTTTGCCGCCATTGCTTCAGCATGGCAGCGCACATAGTCCATGTCATTGCCTGCGATGGTCTTTCCTGCGAAGTCGTCGTTGCTCCAGCCGAGTCCGCTTTCATCTTCTATCCCCATGCGGTTGCGGTCGAAGTTCACCTGCCTGCCCACCCATCCGCAGGTAGGCCCGAGCGTCACCCCAGGGTCTGCGTCGAAGTCAAAGCCTTGCCCCGAAGCATCGTCAAGCACAGCCGGCGACGACAGACGTCTGAATCCGTTCACGATAATCACGCTCTTTCCCGCCCCGGGGTTGTACATGGCGCACAGCACCTCGGTGGGGAAGCTCTTTCCGCCGCGTGTCACTGCCGCCACTTTGAAGCTGTATAGCACGCCCGGTTCGAGCTTCATGTTGAGGCTGTTCCGGCCGCGTATGTATGTGCCGTTGTCGAAGTCGGAATGTCCGTATGCCGTGTACACTATGTAGCCAGTGGGGCGCGATGTCGCCTCCTGCGGGTCGTCCACGGGCGTCCAGCGCAGTACGGCCTCGCCTTTTTCGTCCATCTCGATGCTGAAGTCCTTCGGGGTTAGTGGCGTTACGGCGTAAGGCCTTCCGTGCTGGTCGGCAATGTAGCGCAGGATTGTCTTGTAAATCGACCTTGCGAGGGTGAACTTGAAATTTGGGTCTTGGCCGTAACGCATATCGGGGAAGTTCTGGTGCGACATCGTTTCAAGGATTGCGCTCGGCACTCCCGGCAGTCTCGTTTCCGAATAGTTGCGGTCCAGCAGGTCGCGCTTGTTCCAACGGCCATACTTGTATTGCAGGTCGCGCGCCGCGTTCGACAGCAGTGCGGCGGCGAAGTCGCGCGAGGCGAGGCGCGAGATGCCCGCGTTGAGCCTTCCGCCGTTGAAGCCGGTGGTGCAGATGGCCAGCGAGCCAACAATCCCCAAGCCGTCCTTTGCAAATCCGGCGTCGCTGTGTATGGCCAGCGATAGTTCCAGCGGAACCTTCTTCCCGTCGGTTGTGGGCATGTAGCACGAGCCGCCACCGAGATAGTTCGTCATTAGCGAGCGCGTGTTTATGTCGTCGGCATAGTCGTTTGTTCCGCCTCGCGTGCTGTAAACAGAGTAGGGCATGCCGGCCCATTGGGCGTAGTAACGCGCCCCCTCGAGGCATCGTGGCAGTCCGCTGGTGCTTCCACCGCGCTCTATGTTGCCCATGCCGCCCCCGAAGCGCACCGCATCGGCGGTGACGACACCTCTGCCTGAGCTTTGGTTGGTGAGCACCACGCGGTTATATTCGCTGCTGCCGGCGTCAAAGTCGAACGTTCCAAGGTAGACCCAAGTGCCTCCGCCCATCTGCTGGTTTACCCTGAATTCGGTCTGTTCACCTTTGTGCCACACCGTGTAGTGCGCGTCGTCAACGCTGTTCTCCATCGTTTGGTAACTCACGTAAACGGCGTACCTTCCCTCTTCGGGGAAGTTTGGCTGGTAAGAAACGATGCTGTATTTCTTCTTGCTTCCCGTAGCCTTGGCCATGCGTGCGGTGCCGGCGGCAAACGGGTTTTCGCCGTCGGAATACCACCCTGGGTGCTGCGCGAAGCCTTTCGTTGCTGTTGTAGTCCACGGGTTCTTAGAACTTACCTCAATGTAGCGTGTGCCGTGCGTGGCATCGTCGTTGTCAATTACCACCTCGTGGGTCTGAATGTCGCGTTCGCGTGGCGTAAACACCACAGCCCCTGCATTCTCGAGCATTGGTATCAGGTATGGCACCACAATGCTTGGAGTAAACAAGTCTTCAGTGGTCCCGAATAGTTTAGGGCGCTGCCATCGCCATTTGCCTTCCTTTTGGTCGTAGTATCGGCCATGGCTGGCCCACAAGGCGATGTGCCTGTTGTGCAGCCCGTGGGTGGGGGTGTAAGGCGACGAGGCATTGCTCACCCACGGCTCACCCTCATATTCAATGTCGCCCCACAGGTTGGCCACGCCCCTTTTCCTCGTCAGCCTGTGCGGAACGAGGTCTTCTATGGGCATGCCGTTGGTCACAATCGTTATGCTGTACTTCCTGTAAGGCTTTGGCAAGGTTTTCCTTATCCGCTTGTATATGTCGTTGACGGTCTTTTCCGAAAACTCCTGCGCGGCAAAGGTGCCGTCGGCCGTGATTGTAATGGCCTTCCTGCTGTTGTCCACGTTGCATCCCGTCATCCGCGGGGCTTGCGGCAGTTCCTGCTTCTTTGGCTTGTATTTTGCGAAATATTCCTCGAGCTTCTGCTCCATTTTTCTTTCTTGCCCTGCATTTTGGGCAATGCAGGCAGGTCCGGTGCAGAGCAAGAAAGCTATGATGTGGTATCGTATGTTCATTTGTGTCACACTTCTCCAGTGGTGAAGTTTTCGGGTTTCCGGCCTTCAAATCTCTTGAAATAAAGTTTTATTTCGCGCATCTGTCCGTCGATGTCGCCGTTCGGAACGATTGTCTTTGTGCATTCTATCAGTTTCCTGCGGTAGTCCACGCCGTAAAGCAAGATGGGCATGCCGGCCTTTGCGGCTATGTAGTAGAAGCCCTTCTTCCAGTCGGGGGTGGGCGAGCGGGTGCCTTCCGGCGTTATGCATAGGTGGAAACTGCGCGCTTTCCGGGCCTCCTCGGCCAGGTTGTCGGTCATGTTTGTGTGCCGCGAACGCCACACAGGTATCCCCCCCAGCTTGCGGAACAAGCCACCGAGAGGCCAGAAGAACCATTCCTTTTTCATAAGGAAATTGCTCTTTATTCCCTCGGCGCGCGAGTACAGCAAGCCGATTATGAAGTCCCAGTTGCTTGTGTGCGGTGCAAGGCAGATGATGTATTTGTTGGGGTGGGCTTCCGTTATGTTGGTTTTCCACCCCAACCGCTTGTACAGCACCCAGCTGCATAGTTGTTTAAGCATGTCTTCTTTGGGCCTTATTCTGATATGCTTATCTGGTCTGCCAGTTCGGTTGTCTGCGCCTTGAACTTGCCGATGAGGTCCTTGAAATAAGCCTTTGCGGTCATTCCTGGCTCTGCGTGCGACACCCTGCTGATGAAGTCGCTCTCCATCTTTATGATGGAGTGCATCAGCGTCTCCGCGTTTTCTTTCTCGTTTTGTGTGCCATATAGCGACATTGCTATGCATTCAGCAAAAAGGTCTGTGCATATTTGGCTGATATTGCGCTTTAAGGTTCTTCTGTTTGCCATATCGATTAGTCCTCCTTTGTTGTTGATTTGTTTTGTTGTTTCTTTGCAGAAAATAAGCTGCGCCCGGGAAACAGGAAGCAAGCTTCCTTTCCGCTCGCTTGCATTATCTTTTGCGAAGATACGTATTTTATTGCGATGGGCAATGACTTTCGGTGAAAAAAATATTAAAATGATGCCATAGGCATCTTTCCTTGGCCTCATTCTGATAAAATTTGTTTATATTTGCGGATACAAATCCACATACATTATATAACATATAAGATACAGTTATGGAAAAAAGCGCGTTGCAGGCCGCAAGAGCTGCATACCAGCCAAAGTTGCCCAAAGCCCTCAAGGGGAGTGTCATCGCAAAGGAAGGCGAGCCTACCCAGAGCGTGGCAGACAGGGAAGAGATTAAAAAGTTGTTCCCCAACACTTACGGGATGCCGGTTGTAGAGTTCGCCGAGAGTGGCGAGGCAAACAGCTGCCGGGTGAATGTTGGCGTGATACTCAGTGGAGGCCAGGCCCCAGGCGGCCACAATGTGATTACCGGATTGTTCGACCAGCTGAAAAGGCTCAACCCCGAAAACCGCCTCTACGGCTTCATACTCGGGCCAAGCGGACTGGTTGAGCATAACTATCAGGAGCTTACCAAGGACATCATCGACGAATACCGCAACACCGGAGGCTTCGACATGATAGGGTCGGGGCGCACCAAGCTGGAGACCGTGGAGCAGTTTGAGAAAGGCCTTGAGATACTGCGGGAGCTTGACATAAAGGCCCTTGTCATCATCGGTGGCGACGACTCGAACACCAACGCCTGCGTGCTGGCCGAGTATTATGCGGCCAACAACTGCGGGGTGCAGGTCATTGGCTGCCCAAAGACCATTGACGGCGACCTTAAGAACAGCCAGATAGAGATATCATTCGGCTTCGACACTGCCACCAAGACTTACTCTGAGCTTGTGGGCAACATAGAGCGCGACTGCAACTCGGCGCGCAAGTACTGGCACTTCATCAAGGTGATGGGGCGCAGCGCAAGCCACATTGCCCTTGAGTGCGCGCTGCAGTGCCAGCCCAACGTGTGCCTCGTTTCCGAGGAAGTGGAAAAGAACGACATGACGCTCAACCAGGTTGTCGACTACCTTTGCGGGGTAATCGCCCACCGTGCTGCCAACGGGTGCAACTTCGGCACGGTAATCGTGCCTGAAGGCCTGATAGAGTTCATACCGGCAATAGGCCGCCTCATCGACGAGCTAAACGACTTGCTGGCCGCCCACGGCCACGAGTACCGCGACCTCGACGTGCAGGCGCAGCGCGAATACATCATTGCACACCTGTCTGCCGAGAACGTAGCCACCTTCGAGACGCTCCCCGTAGAGGTGGCCCGCCAGCTATCGCTCGACCGCGACCCGCACGGCAACGTGCAGGTTTCGCTCATCGAGACCGAGAAACTGCTTTCGGATATGTGCGCCGCAAGGCTCGAGAAGATGAAGGCCGAGGGCAAGTTTGTGGGCAATTTTGCAGCCCAGCACCACTTCTTTGGCTACGAGGGGCGTTGTGCAGCTCCGTCTAATTTCGATGCCGACTACTGCTATGCCTTAGGCACGAGCGCCGCGCAGCTGATAGCCGTAGGCAAGACCGGCTACATGGCGATAGTGAAGAACACCACGCGCCCCACCGAAGAGTGGGTGGCTGGCGGCGTGCCTATCACCATGATGATGAACATGGAGCGCCGCAACGGCAAGATGAAGCCCGTGATACGCAAGGCGCTGGTAGACCTCGAAGGCAATCCTTTCAAGACCTTCGTGGCCAACCGCGACCGTTGGGCCAAGGAAACGTGCTACGTATATCCCGGCCCGATACAATACTGGGGGCCTGCCGACGTGTGCGACAAGCCTACCATGACGCTCGCGCTCGAGCACGCCGACTGACAATTTTAGTTGTAGGCAAGCGGCATCACGCACTGTTGCGGCTTTTTGTGGCGCACTGGCGGTGCGTGATGCCATTCTGTCTGCCTTGCTTAAGCCTGCAATGTCTGCCTCGTCATCCAAGCATACCGAAAAGCGGAAGCGCGCCCGCAGGCCCTCACCCGGCCGGCAGGCGCGCCGCTCCCGTTTCCATTCGCCTTATCTGTGGGTGCTCCGCAAGTTGCCAGGCTGGCCGTGGTTGCTTGGTGGCGGCTTGGTTGTGGGGCTGTATGTGTGGGCTTTCTATTATTTCTTTGTAAGCCCTTTTGGTTTCCGGTGGCGGGCATTGTATGGCGACGCATCCTATCCCGAGGGCTATGAAATCCACGGCATCGACGTGAGCCACCACCAGGGGGCCATCGACTGGGCCGTGCTTCGCAACAACGGCATGATAGGCCGCTACCCCGTGCGCTTTGTCATGATAAAGGCCACCGAGGGGGCCAGCAACGTAGACAGTCGCTTCAGTGAAAATTTCCATCAGGCGCGCGAGTATGGCTTTGTGCGCGGGGCTTACCACTTCTGGAGCACCGCGTCGAGTGGGCGGGCGCAGGCGGAGCATTTCCTGCGCACCGTGGAGCTTGAAGAGGGCGACCTGCCGCCGGTGCTCGACGTGGAGCGCAAGGCCAAGTCGCAGACGCCGCAGCAGTTTAAGGAGAGCGTGCTGACTTGGCTGCGCCTTGTCGAGGCACATTACGGCGTCAAGCCGATAATTTATACATATTATAAATTCAAGACGGCCTACCTTGGCGACTCCATCTTCGACGCCTATCCATATTGGATTGCGCATTATTATGTAGACTCGGTGGAGTATAAGGGCAAGTGGAAGTTCTGGCAGCACACAGACTGTGGGCGCCTGCCCGGCATCAAGGGCTACGTTGATTTCGACATTTACAATGGCAGTTACTACGACTTGCAGCAGCTCACCATAGGCAGTCGCGAGGATGAGGAAGATGAGTCGTGGTATGACTGACGTGTAGCGGCATGGCCTACGGCTTGCCTTGCCTTTGATTGCCGCCTTGCCGTCTCTTCGTCAATGTTCTTTACAAAATCATTCATTGTGGCATGGCCTTGCAGCGCCGGCATTGCCAAACGGCCTCTTTGGGATTGCCAAACGGCCGGTTTCGCGTTGCCGAACGGCCCCTTTTGCATTGTAAAACGGCACGTTTGGTAACTTGCAGGAAACCAATCGGTTACCTACGATGGTTGATGCAGGGAAATAACTTTACTATTTATACGCTACGCCTTTCCTTGCGACATGAAGCTGGCGGCGTGGGAGCGCCAGGGTCATGCCTGCGTGCTGTGCCACCGTGAATTCGACTTCGAGTTAATGGAGGGCGACCACATCACGCCTTGGCGCGACGGTGGGCGCACTGTGGCGGAGAACTGCCAGATGCTCTGCCGCGAGTGCAACCGCCGCAAGGGCGGCAGGTGAGTTGCCTGGGGAGGCAGGGGCTATCTTGCCGCCGGGCCTTTGCGGAACTCCAGGCAGGCCCAGTGGCCTGAGCTGGCTGTGTGGGCCGGGCTTAGCCCCAGGGCTTCGGCGCAGCGGGTTATGGCTTGGGCGTCGCTTTCATAGAAACCGCTGAGCAGCAGCAGCGCGCCCTCGGCCATGGCCTCGCAGAAGCGGGGCATGTCGGCAAGGAGAATGTTGCAGTTGATGTTGGCCGCCACCACGTTGAACTTCCCCTCTGTCCTGTCTATGGCCGAGGCGTCGCCCTGCAAGGCCGTAAACCTGTCGGCAACGCCGTTGGCCGTGGCGTTGTGGCGCGAGTTCTCCACGCTCCACTCATCGATGTCATAGCCCACGGCCATGGCCGCCCCCATCTTCAGCGCGGCTATGGCCAGTATGCCCGTGCCGCAGCCGCAGTCGAGCATGCGCTTGCCGGTCATGTCGGCGGCCAGGAGCCTTTCCACCATCATGCGCGTAGTCTCGTGGGTGCCTGTGCCGAAAGCCAGCTTGGCGTCTATTCCTATCGTTATGTCGTAGTGGCTTTGTGGCAGGTGGCGGCCGTCGTGTATGCAGCAGCGGTCGCCAATGGCTATAGGCTCAAAGCCTTCCTGCTCCCACTGCTCGTTCCAGTCGCGGTATTCGGCTTCCTTTATGGTGTAACTTACCTTTACCCCTGGCATGGGGAAATTGTTTGCAAGGTCGTCGAGAGCAGTGCGGTCGAGCAGCGTGGTCTGCACGTAGCCTTTGGTTCCGCCGTCGGTTTCCTCAAAAGCCTCAAAGCCGGCGTCACCAGCCATGGCGGCGATGAGGTCGCGTGCGTCCTGAAGGCCATCGCCCTTGGGCGACACGCTGAATTCCACTTCGTAGTATCTCATGAAAGCATTGATGTTAATTAGCCTTGCAAAAATACAAAAAATAGGGGAATCCCTACGCAAGTTTAGGTTTTTTCCGTAATTTTGCAAGAGAAGACAATGTAATTTTGCATTGATAGTTAATGAACAATAAAGAAAGGGAGGTTGTATATGAACAAGCTGGCAATGGCACTGGCCGCCGCATGGCTGGTTCCCGTGGTGGCCATATCTCAGGATGACTTGTATTTCGTGCCGGAGGAAGAGCACGAGGAGCGCGCGGCTGAAGTGCGCGAACTGCCTGTGGAGACGTATTACAGCGGCAGTCAGCGCGATGTGGATGAGTACAATCGCCGAGGCTCATACGTGCAGCAGATAGACTCTGCCGGAAATGACATCATAGACTTTGACGGGGCCGTGGGCGTTTACCCCGACACCTTAGGCGACTATGCCTGCACGAGGCAGATGAGCCGTTTCGACGATTATTCGTGGTATGACCCTTATTGGGCGGGCTACAACGACGGGCGCTGGGACAGCTGGTGGTGGAACGATCCGTGGTATTACTCATATTGGTACGGCCCGTGGTTCTATGCCGGTTGGGGCTACTATCCATGGCATTACCACGCATGGTATCCCTATCACCACCATTGGTACGTTGGGTCTTACTACAGGCCGTACCGTGGCATTACCGGCACGGCCAACCATGGCTTCGTGAACCGGGGAGGGCGGTGGAACGGCGGCACCGGCTACCGTGGCTCAACAGCAGGCCGCAGAGGCACGTCGGGCGGCAGCAGAAAATACATACGCAATTTCTCGGGCAATCGCAGCTCTAACAGGGTTAGCTCTTCTACTTCAACGCGCCGTCCGTCATACAGCAACGGCAATTCGTTTGGTGGCAGCCGCAGTGGCGGAGGCTTCAGTGGCAGCCGCAGCGGTGGGGGCAGTCGCGTGGGCGGCGGCAGCCGTGGCGGTGGCGGCGGTTTCCGCGGCCGCAGGTGATTGTTGATAGTTCAATGAATGTGTTTTCAGTTATTAAGGAGTTTTGTCATGAAGAAAATCATATTGCCATTGGTGGCCGTGCTCACGGCAGCTGCGGCCACGGCGCAGGAAACTTACGAGAACGCGCGCTTGGCCACGGAAGACCTTAACGGCACGGCGCGCTACGTGGGAATGGGCGGGGCCATGGATGCGCTTGGCGCCGACCTATCTACCATAGGCACCAACCCGGCCGGCATCGGCCTTTTCCGCCACTCGCAGGCCAAGGTGTCGTTTGGCTTCGTTTCGCAGCAAGGGGCTGAGGGCTTTGCCGGTGCCGACAAGACGAACATGAGCTTCGACCAGGCTGGCTTCGTCTACACGTTCCGCACGGCGCGCAAGTCGTTCGTAAACTTTGCGTTCAACTACCACAAGAGCACCAACTTCAACCAGATACTCTCGGCATCCAACCGTCTCAGCGGGGCTTCGCAGAACAAGCTGTCGTACCTGAAAGGGGCTAACGATATGTTTGGCGTGTTTTATGACGTTGACCACTATGTGGGTAACAACAATCTGTTCAACTCTGTTGATTACATATATTACAACGGATTCCTCGTGTCGCACGATGGTGAGACTGGCGAGCCATCGTTTGGCTACAACGAGGCCACGGGCTACGCCTTCAACCGCGCCAACGGCGGCTACATAGGCGAATATGACTTTAACATCAGCGGCAACATCAACGACAGGGTGTATCTCGGCCTCACCGTTGGCATCCATGATGTGAACTACAATGGCTACGGCGAATATTCGGAGGACTTGATCGATGCCCAAGGGTCGTCGATTGGTGGGGTTACCGTGGCCGATGACCGAGTGATATCAGGCACGGGCTTCAACCTTAAGATGGGCGTGATATTCCGCCCGGTGGAAAACTCGCCGTTCAGGATAGGCCTTTCGGTGGCCACGCCTACGTGGTATGACCTGACCACGAGCAACCACACCGTATTGGTGAACAATTCGTCAATGGGCGAGTGGGACACGTATGCGAGCACCGAGGCTTATGACTTTAAGCTCAACACGCCTTGGAAATTCGGGCTGAGCCTCGGCACCACGGTGGGTAACTACCTCGCCATCGGCGCAAGCTACGACTATGCCGACTATGGCAACCTCGACTCGCGCATCAACGAGGGCGAAGGGTTCGACTGGACTCATGATGGGTATTACGAAACCAGCACCAGCGACCGGGCCATGAACACGCACACAGAGCACACGCTGAAGGGCGTGAGCACGGTGAAGGTGGGCTTGGAGTATAAACCCGACGCCGCGCTGGCCATACGCCTTGGTTACAACTATGTGTCGCCGATGTACAACAAGAACGGGTTCAAGGACTATTCCATCGATTCTCCCGGAACATACTATGCCTCGGCAACCGACTACACAAACTGGAAGTCGACGAACCGCATCACTTGCGGAGTGGGCTATACGGTGAAGAAGTTCTCGTTCGACATGGCGTATCAGTATTCGGTGCAGAAAGGCGACTTCCATCCGTTTGCCGACTTTGGCACTCCCGACATGGCAGTTGATGAGCGCAACATAGGCACGGCTACGGGCGTTGACAACAAGCGCCATCAGGTGCTCTTCACCTTGGGATATTCGTTCTGAGCCAGCCTTTGCCGCCGCATTGACCACAGGCCTACAATTAGGCAGCTTGCCGGCCAAGGCCTGGCATAGAGGGCAAGCCCCTGCCTGCTCAGGGCAGGGGCTTGCTTTGCGTTGTGGCTCGCGCAGAGGGCCGTATATGCAAGGTGCAAGCGTCATTTCTTGACTTTTATTCGTTCGTTTCGGCTATTTTGTGTAACTTTGTGCGGTTTATGAGTTCAACAGTGAGATGAAAGAAAGCTCAAAGGCATCATTGCACCAGATATTGAGCGATTATCTGGAACTTAACAATTATCGCAAGACACCCGAGCGGTTTGCGATACTCGATGCCGTTTACAGCATAAACGGCCACTTCACGTTGGACGAGCTTAACGCAAAGCTGGAAGAAGAATGCCATTTCCCGGTAAGCAGAGCCACTCTTTACAACACGCTGAAGCTGTTCATGGAGTCGAGGCTCGTGATGCGCCACCGCTTTCAGGGCGCAACCAAGTATGAGGCGTGCTACTACAACGGGTGCCACAGCCACCAGGTGTGCACCATATGCGGAAAGGTGGTGGAGATAAAGTCGCCGGAGGTTAGCGCGGCCATCAACGACCTGCACCTCAAAAGGTTCCGCAAAGATGGATTCTCACTATATATATATGGTGTATGCAGTGCCTGCCAGGCTCGCCTTACACGCAAGAAAGGCAACGAAACGAAACAGAAACCACAAAAGGAAAAGAAACAATAATGAACAAAGGAAAAGTAGACGTCCTGCTGGGCTTGCAGTGGGGCGATGAAGGAAAGGGAAAGGTCGTCGACGTGCTTACGCCGCAGTATGATGTCGTGGCGCGTTTCCAGGGCGGCCCCAATGCCGGCCATACGCTGGAGTTTGAGGGGCAGAAGTATGTCCTTCGCAGCATTCCTTCCGGTATTTTCCAAGGAGGGAAAGTTAACATCATAGGCAACGGTGTGGTGCTTGCTCCTGACTTGTTTATGGAGGAGGCCAAGGCTCTCGAAGAGAGCGGGCATGACTTGCGAGGCCACTTGCACATATCGAAGAAAGCCCACCTAATAATGCCTACACACAGGGTGCTCGACGCAGCTTACGAGGCTGCCAAGGGTAAGAGCAAGGTGGGTACCACGGGCAAGGGCATTGGCCCTACGTATACTGACAAGATATCGAGGAACGGCCTCCGAGTGGGCGACATCTTCGAGAATTTTGACCAAAGGTACAGGGCTTGCAAGGCTCGCCACGAGGCCATACTGAAGTCGATGGGCTATGAGTATGACATTGCAGAGGTTGAGAAGAAGTGGATGGAGGGCATCGAATACCTCCGCAACTTCAAGATAGTGGATTCGGAGCACGAGGTGAACAACCTGCTGCGCGAGGGCAAGAGCGTGCTGTGCGAAGGTGCCCAGGGTACGATGCTCGATGTGGACTTCGGCTCTTATCCTTACGTTACGTCGTCGAACACCATCTGCGGCGGTGCTTGCACGGGCCTGGGCATAGGGCCAGGGAAGATAGGCGACGTATATGGCATCATGAAGGCTTATTGCACCCGCGTTGGCGCAGGGCCGTTCCCCACGGAGCTTTTCGATGAGGTGGGCGACACCATCAGGCAACTTGGACATGAGTATGGTGCCGTGACAGGCCGCGAGCGCAGGTGCGGGTGGATAGACCTCGTTGCGCTTCGCTATGCTATCATGGTGAACGGTGTCACTCAGCTCATAATGATGAAGAGCGACGTGCTTGACGGCTTTGACACCATAAAGGCTTGCGTTGCATACAAACAGCACGGCAGGCAGATAGATTATTTCCCCTATAACATTGAGGAAGGCATAGAGCCGGTTTACAAGGAACTGCGCGGCTGGAAGACCGACATGACCAAGTTCACCTCCGAGGACGAGTTCCCGAAGGAGTTCCGTGAGTATATTGCTTTCCTTGAGGCAGAGCTTGAGACTCCAATCAAGATAATATCGATAGGACCCGACCGAGAACAGACAATCGTGAGAGACTGATGGCACAGAAACCAAGCATACCCAAAGGCACGCGCGA
The DNA here is from genome assembly GCA_944319915.1 of uncultured Prevotella sp. Taxonomy (GTDB): domain Bacteria; phylum Bacteroidota; class Bacteroidia; order Bacteroidales; family Bacteroidaceae; genus Prevotella. Next base: position 183,495 of record CALUEY010000002.1, read on the forward strand.
CTTCTCCACCGTGGAGATGGCCAAGCGCAATTATATCTTTGACACCATAAAGGGCGTGTTTGCGCTCTATGGCTACCAGCAGATAGAGACTCCGGCTATGGAAACCTTGCAGACGCTGATGGGCAAGTATGGGGAGGAGGGCGACAAGCTCCTCTTCAAGGTGCTGAACAGCGGCGACTACCTGAGCAAGGTGACGGACGAGGAACTTTGCTCGCGCAATTCCCTTCATCTTGCGCCGCGCTTGTGCGAGAAAGGGCTGCGCTACGACCTCACCGTACCGTTTGCCCGCTATGTGGTGATGCACCGCGATGAACTGCAGCTGCCTTTCAAGCGTTACCAGATACAGCCTGTGTGGCGTGCAGACCGCCCACAGAAAGGGCGTTACCGCGAGTTCTACCAGTGCGATGCAGATGTGGTGGGGAGCGACTCCCTCCTCAACGAGGTGGAGCTGATGCAGATGGTGGACACAGTGTTCAGCCGCTTTGGCATCCGCGTGGCCATAAAAATCAACAACCGCAAGATTCTCACGGGCATCGCCGAGGTTATAGGTGAGGCCGACAAGATAGTCGACATCACCGTGGCGATAGACAAGCTCGACAAGATTGGGCTTGACAACGTCAACGCCGAGCTTCGCGCTGCCGGTATATCCGATGGCGCAATAGCAAAGTTGCAGCCTATAATAAACCTTGCGGGGAGCAACGACGAGAAGCTGGCCGTGATTGAGCGTGTGCTTGCTGGCAGCGACTCAGGCTTGAAAGGGGTGGGCGAGACGCGCTTCATCCTCGATACCCTTAAGCGTACTGGCCTTAAGAACGCCATTGAGCTTGACCTAACGTTGGCCCGCGGCCTGAACTACTACACAGGCGCCATCTTTGAGGTGAAGGCCCTCGACACCCCTATGGGCAGCATCACCGGTGGCGGGCGTTACGATAATCTCACAGGCATCTTCGGCATGCCGGGGCTTAGCGGAGTGGGAATCTCGTTTGGCGCCGACCGCATCTTCGACGTGCTCAATGCCCTGGAGCTTTATCCCGTTGATGCCGTGAATGGCACACAGCTCCTGTTTGTCAATTTCGGCGAGAAGGAAATGGATTACTGCCTTCCGCTGGCCGCCCAGGCACGGGCAGCCGGCATAAGGACGGAGCTTTACCCCGATGCTGCCAAGATGAAGAAGCAGATGGCGTATGCCAACGCCAAGGGCATACGCTTCGTGGCGATGGCGGGCGACAACGAGGTGAGCCAAGGTAAGTTGACGCTAAAGGACATGGCGACCGGGGAGCAGCGCTTGATAGACGCTTCTGCCCTTGTCGCTGAGGTGAAAGGCAAATGAACAAACACGGTAGGGTGCTGGCCGACTTCGGGCAGGCTGCGCCTTGCCTTTAACTAAAAACTAAAACGAATGAAAAAACTCAGACTGATAGCTTATGCAGCCATTGTGGTTCTTGTGATGTCTGCATTCAAGCGCGACAACGTGGTGACTATCTTCATGATAGGCGACTCTACCATGGCAAACAAAAGCCTTAAGGACGGAAACCTTGAGCGGGGGTGGGGGATGGCCCTGCCTTGCTATTTTGACGATGGGGTAGTGGTGGATAACCATGCCGTGAACGGCCGCTCGTCGAAAAGCTTCATCAACGAAGGCCGATGGCAGAAGGTGCTCGACAAGATTAAGCCCGGCGACTATGTGTTCATACAGTTCGGCCACAACGACGAGAAGCCGAAGCCCGACCGCCACACAGACCCTGGCACTACTTTCGACGAGAACCTGCGCAAGTTCGTGCGCGAGACCCGCGAGAAAGGTGGCAAGCCGGTGCTGTTCAACTGTGTGGTGCGCCGCAATTTCATGAAGGAGGCTCCCAAGATTGACGATGACGAGGCTTTGCGCAAGACAACCGGCATGACGAAGGGCCAAAAGCCAGAGGATGAGGGTGACATACTCGTTGACACACACGGCGACTATCGCTTCTCCCCGCGCAACGTGGCCAAGGAAATGAACGTGCCTTTTGTTGATGCCAACAAAATTACCCACGACCTTGAGCAGGGCCTTGGCCGCGAAAAGTCGAAGAAGCTCCACATGTGGTTCTACCCCGGCGAGGTTCCGTCAATCCCCAAGGGCCGTCAGGACAACACCCATTACAATGTAAATGGGGCGCACGTGGTTGCCCGCCTGCTTGCTGAGGCCGTGACCAAGGAGGTGCCAGAGCTGAAGAGGCATCTCGTTAATTATGACCTCTCGGTGGCAAGCAACGGCGTAGGTGATTATTTCACGGTGCAGGAAGCTGTCGATAATGCTCCGAGCGGCAAGCCCACTACCATTCAGCTCTTCAGCGGAGAGTGGGCCAAGCCCGCCATCCCGGCCGACAAGGAAATCAAGTTCGTGCTGCGCGAGGGGGCTAAGTGGAAAGAATAAAAATAACATAAAACTCCGCTTGCGCTTGCAGGAATCTTTATTTATGACTATCTTTGCATGACATAAACAACTAAACAATTACTATTATGAAGAAGAAGTTTATTTGCACCGTGTGTGGTTACATACACGAGGGCGAGTCAGCCCCAGAGCAGTGTCCTATCTGCAAGGCCCCGGCATCAAAGTTCGTAGAGCTGAATGACAACGGGCAGGCTACGTTTGCCACGATGCACATCCTCGGTGCAGCCCGCAAGGAGGGTGCCAACGAGGAGATGATCAAAGACCTTGAGGCCCACTTCAATGGCGAGTGCGGCGAGGTTGGTATGTACCTTGCCATGAGCCGTCAGGCCGATCGCGAGGGCTACCCCGAGATAGCAGAGGCATACAAGCGCTACGCTTTCGAGGAGGCAGAGCACGCTTCCAAGTTTGCCGAGCTTCTGGGCGATGTCCTCAAGGACACCAAGAGCAACCTCAAGGCCCGCATTGCGGCTGAGAAGGGTGCTTGCGAGGACAAGTTCCGCATTGCCAAGAACGCCAAGGCCGCTGGCATGGATGCCACCCACGACACCGTGCACGAGATGGCCAAGGACGAGGCTCGCCACTGCGCTGGTTTCATCGGCCTCTATGAGCGCTATTTCGGCGACAAGAAGTAAAGCCTTGCAGCCCATCTTCATTTACCGCAGTTACCCGAACTACTCCACATTGTTGGTTGTAAGTAGGCTTGCGGCACAATAAAAAGAAAGAATGACCGTTTTATCAGTTAAGATGAAACGGTTATTCTTTTTTTGCCTCGTCATGGTATCAGCCATGGTTATAGCATCGTGCGACGACAACGACTCGTTCACAACAGACCGCTCGGCCCTGCTGACTTTCTCGCGCGACACGGTCTCCATGGACACTGTGTTCAGCACGGTGCCCACTTCCACATACACATTCTGGGTGTACAACCACAACGACGACGGCATAAGGCTGAACCGTGTGCGCCTTAAGCGCGGCAACCAAAGCGGCTTCCGTGTAAACGTCGACGGCTCTTTCCTCGACAACTCCTTAGGCAGCTTCGTGCGCGACCTTGAGGTGCGCGGCGGCGACAGCATCCGTGTCTTCGTTGAGCTAACCTCGGCCTTGAACAATTCTGGCAGTCCCCAGCTCGTTGAGGACCAGCTCGTGTTCACCCTTGAGAGCGGCGTGGAGCAGGAAGTATGCCTGCGGGCATATTCCTGGGATGCCACGATGCTGCGCAACGCCGTGATAAGCCGCGACACCACCATCAGCTCAGCCAAGCCCATCGTGGTGTATGGCGGCTTGCGCGTAGACAGTGGCGTCACGCTTACCGTCAACGCCCCCGCCACCCTCTACTTCCACGCCGGTGCCGGCATCGATGTCTACGGACGGCTTGTGGTAAACGGTGCTGCGGGCAACGATGTCGTGATGCGTGGCGATCGCACCGACCGTATGTTCGATTACTTGCCCTACGACCGCGTCAGCGGCCAGTGGCGGGGCATCCGCTTCCATTCCTCCTCCACTGGCAACGCCATGGCCTATGCCGACATCCACAGTGCCACCGACGGCATAGTGTGCGACTCTGCCGCGTTTGATTCCACCGCCTTGCGCCTTGCCCTAACCTGCGTCACCATACACAACTGCCAAGGGGCGGGCTTGGCGGCTTACAATTCCAATGTGAGCCTCGTCAACTGCCAGGTGACCAACACCCTTGGCGACTGTGTGGCCATCTATGGCGGCCGGGCCACGCTGTTGTATTGCACCCTGGCGCAGTTCTACCCATTCGATGCCGACCGGGGCGTGGCCCTGCGCTTCTCGTGCCGCCATGGCGGCCACGACTATCCGCTCCACCTCCTTTCCTGCACCAACACCCTCGTCACCGGCTATGCCGACGACGAGCTTATGGGCGAGGCGGGCGACTCGTTAGTGGCTTTCAACTATCGGTTTGCCAACAGCATCCTGCGCACCCCAGCCATAACAGACACTGCCATGCTGGCTCGCTTCGTCGATGTGGCGTTCGAGTCTCCTGGCGACTCAGTCGAGGGCGACGCTCACTTCCTCACCGTTGATGCCGACCTGCAGCTTTATGACTTCCACCTCGACTCCCTTTCCACCGCCATAGGCCGCGCCGCAGCGGTGGAGGGATGCCCCTTCGACCGCGACGGAGCCTCACGCGGCTCGCTGCCCGACATTGGCTGCTATCAGTGGCGTCCTGCCGCCCGGGCTACATCTGCCCGTTGGTGAACGACAGCGGCAGCAGCCCCTCAATGCCGTCTATCACGAACACGTGGCGCGTGCCGTATAGCAGCAGGCGCACTTTGCGCCCGTGCCTTGCCTCCGTTTCCACAAGGGCCTGCCTGCAGCTGCCGCACGGCGTCACAGGCTCAGCCGTAAGGCCACGCTCACCACGCGCCGCTATGGCTATGGCCACAACGGGCGTTTCCGGGTGGGTGGCCCCGGCGGCGAACAAGGCGGTGCGCTCGGCGCATATCGTGACAGAAAATGCGGCGTTCTCCTGGTTGCACCCAGTAATCACCTCACCTGTTTGCAGCAGCACTGCGCTGCCCACACGGAAGTGCGAGTAAGGTACATAAGAGTTGTCCGTAGCCTTGATGGCAGCTTCCACCAGCTGCCGCTCGGCATCGCCGAGTTCGTCCATCGAATACACCCCGATGGCCGTCTTGATGATTTTTTCCTCCATAATAAAGCTAATTTTCTCGCAAATTTAATGAAAAATCGGCATTAACTGAATAGTTTTGCTTACTTTTGCACGCAAAAAGCAAATCAATCCCTTATGCACAGGCTCATACTCCTCACGCTGCTCCTCACGCTGTCGGTGTCGCTCCCGGCGCAGATAAGGTGGAACAGCAGCTACCAGCAATACTTCGACCAATATAAAGACCTGGCCATCGAGCAGATGCTCAAGTACCGCATACCCGCCAGCATAACCCTCGCCCAGGGCGTGTTTGAGTCGGGGGCGGGCAAGAGCGCCCTCGCCCGGAAGGCCAACAACCACTTCGGCATCAAGTGCCACGGTTGGCGCGGGGCTACCACCTATGCAACCGACGACGCCCCCAACGAGTGCTTCCGCGCTTACAAGAACGTATACGAGAGCTATGAGGACCACTCACGCTTCCTCGCCACAGGCCGCCGCTACCGCCGCCTCTTCAGCCTCCGCCTCACCGACTACAAGGGGTGGGCCCGCGGCCTCAAGGCAGCTGGCTACGCCACCAACCCCGCTTACGCCGACAAGTTGATAGACATCATACAGCTATATAAGCTTTACCGCTACGACACGGCCAAGGGCTACGACAAGTTCTTTGCACGCCGTGCCAAGGACACGCCGCAGAGCGGCCCGCTCCATCCCGTCTATGCCTTCAACAAGAACTACTACGTAAAGGCCCGCCAAGGCGACACTTTCAGCAGCCTCGCCCGCGAGCTGGGCATATCCGCCCGCAAGCTGGCCAAGTATAACGAGCTGCCGCGCGGCACAGTACTCTCCGAGGGCGACATCGTTTACCTTAAGAAGAAGCAGTCCAAGGCACCTAAGGATTACAAGGACCGCCTCCACTACGTAAGGCCCGGCGAGTCGATGCACAGCATAGCCCAGCTCTACGGCCTGCGCCTCAAGAGCCTCTACAAGCTAAACCGGCTGCCCAAGAACTACCAGATACGCGTGGGAGACGGACTGCTGCTTAGGTAACACCATGGCAAGCCATGGGCTGTTCTTGCGGGTGTTTGTCGCGTGGCCCGCCAGCGCAAAAAGATGCACCGACACCTTGACTGCCCCTTGGGGAATCATGGTGCCGGTGCATCTTTGTCTATACAAGAATCGATTGGTTGAAGGAGCCTCTTGCAATTTCGTGGCAATGAATTAAGCGAATTGCCATGCGCCATGCTGCCAGTGAACGCAACTCATTGCCGTTAACATTTTTATGTTAATCGCAATCGCAATGCTTGTCCTTGCTAAACACTTGGCATTCAGTGAATTGCATATGTATGCCGATTCGCGTTCCGAAACGGTGCGTTTGGGCGGGTGAAACAGGCCATATTGCAGCCCGATATGGCCTGTTTCATCCTGCGATATGTGGCATATTAAAAAACATCATGGCGCGGAGCGTTTTTACTTCCATATATGCAACTATGCTTTCCATTCTTCATTCAATCTTGCATACGTAGGTGAATGCGCCGGGGAAAGCCTGGGCCAAATTTGCTTCTTTGCGGAAGAGAGCGTAGACGCTGCTGCCGCTGCCGGTCATGGAGGCGTAGGCTGCGCCGAGGTCGTAGAGCCGCTGTTTTATATGGCCTATCTCGGGGTGGAGTGCGAAGACGCTCTGCTCGAAGTCGTTTGTCAGGCGGCCTCGCCACGCCTCAACGGGCAGGGCCACCACTTGGCGGCAACTTTCAGCCCGGGGGTGCGGGCTGACGCGGGCGAATGCCTCTCGCGTGGACACGGGTATGCCAGGGCAAACAATGCCGAGTGTCCACCCAGCGAGGCTCAGGTGGATGGGAGTGAGCCTGTCGCCGATGCCCTCGGCGTAGGCGGCGCTGCCGTAGACGAAGAAGGGGCAGTCGGCACCGAGTGTGGCGGCAAGTTGGGCCAGGGCCTGGCTGTCAATGCCCAGGCTGCAGGCTCGGTTGAGCAGCTTGAGCATGGCGGCGCAGTCGCTCGAGCCTCCGCCCATGCCAGCCTGCGATGGTATGGCCTTGTGGAGGTGGGCGTGGATGCGCGGCAGTGGATGGCTGGCCCGGAGCAGGTTGTAGGCCCTGACCACGAGGTTTTGCTGTTCGTCGCCGCCTGGGTTGAACCCGGTCACCTTGAGGTCGCAGTCGGCGGCTGAGGGGAAGCCGTCGTCCATGGGGTGGATTTCGAGGGCGTCGGCCAGTGGCACGGGATAGAACACAGTCTCGAGGTCGTGGTAGCCGTCGGGGCGGCGGCCCACGATGTTGAGGCCAAGGTTAATCTTTGCTTGGGGAAAGTCTATCATTTTTTTTCTTCTTGATGTTTTGTCTTTTTTGCGACAGGCCGGCCATGGCCATTGACGCCGCGTCGCTGCAAAGGTAGCAAAAAGTTTTTGAATATCCGCAAGGCCCTTCTATTACATGGCAAAGATAAAGCAAACGATGGCAATGGGAACCTGCCCGCCGATTGCCGAGTGCAGCTTATTTTTATGCAAGGTAATGCATCAGCCTGGCAATCCGATTATACAAATAAGCCCTTTGTTTGCACATTTTACGGTTATTAGCCCTTGCGCCACTAAACAGGGCTGTGCGCCATGAAGAAAAGCCGCATAACGCGTTTAGTGCGGGCAGTATGTCACAAAATATTGCGTCATTCCTTGCAAGATTGGCGAATATCCATTATCTTTGTGCTTGGGATGGGGCGGCTCGGCGAGCCTCGGGCCGTTTCGCCCTGCGGCCTTGCTCTTGGCAGGGAAACAAAGGAAAGAGTAAAACGCAACATTGTTATTTTAAAACTTAAACACAACATGAAAGTATTGAATACTGTAGAGGCCCCGGCGGCCATTGGGCCGTACAGCCAGGCCACTGAGGCAGGCGGATTTGTTTATGTGTCGGGGCAGCTGCCCATAAACCCCGCCACGGGCGCATTTCCCGCAGGAGGCATAAAGGAGCAGACGCGCCAGTCGATAGAGAATGCGCAGGCCATACTGCGCTCGGCGGGCCTCGGTCTTGCCAATGTGGTGAAGACAACGGTGCTGCTGGCCGACATTGCCGACTTTGGCGCGATGAACGAGGTTTACGCCCGCTACTTCAGCGAGCCTTTCCCGGCCCGCTCGGCCTTTGCCGTGAGGGCTCTGCCCAAGGGAGCTTTGGTGGAGATTGAGATGGTGGCTGCGCGATGATGGGGAAGGACGCACTATTGGTGCTGAGCGGCGGCATGGACAGCGTGACGCTGCTCTACGACATGATGGAGAGCATAGCCATGGCCGTGTCGTTTGACTATGGCAGCCGCCACAACTGTCGCGAGCTGCCGCTTGCCGCCATGCATTGCCGCAGGCTGAGCATCCCTCACGTGGTTATAGACCTCGGCTTCATCGGCAGCTGTTTCAAGAGCTCGCTTCTCGTGGGCGGCGAGCCTGTACCCGAGGGCCATTACGAAGAGGAGAACATGAAGTCGACGGTGGTGCCATTCCGCAATGGCATAATGCTCGCTGTGGCCGTGGGCCTGGCGGAGAGCAACGGGCTGAAGCGCGTGCTGCTGGCCAACCATGGGGGCGACCACGCCATTTATCCCGACTGCCGCCCGGAGTTCATCGGGGCGATTGATGCCGCTGCCCGCGCCGGCACTTATGAGGGGGTGCGCGTGGAGGGGCCTTACACCAACTTGACCAAGGCCGACATAGCCCGCAGGGGCAAGGCCCTGGGCTTGGACTATGCCGAGACATGGTCGTGCTACAAGGGCGGTGAGCGCCACTGCGGTCGCTGTGGCACCTGCGTGGAGCGCCGGGAGGCTTTGTCCGAGGCAGGCATCATCGACACTACTGAGTATGAGTCGTGAATTAGGAGTTTTGAATTAGGAGTTAGGAATTGTGCTGTATGCAGCCCCCATATGCTGCCTTTGGTCATTTGTCTGTCTCCAGTCTTCATCCTCCGCATATTCTTTTAACTTTTAACCTTTAACTTTTAACTTTGGAAAGACGTATAATAGAGTGCGTTCCCAATTTCAGCGAGGGGCGCGACATGGCAGTGATAAGGCAGATAACGGCAGAGGTGGAGGCCGTAGAAGGCGTAAGGCTGCTCGATGTAGATCCTGGCGAGGCCACCAACCGCACTGTGGTGACTTTTGCGGGCGAGCCAGAGGCCGTAGTAGAGGCTGCCTTTAGGGCGGCGCGCAAGGCTGCCGAACTTATCGATATGCGCCGCCACCACGGCGCCCACCCGCGCATCGGGGCTACCGATGTGCTGCCGCTTGTGCCTGTGAGCGGTGTTACGCTTGAGGAGTGTGCCGAAATGGCCCGGAGCCTTGCCCGGCGCCTTGCTGACGAACTGGGCATACCATGCTACTGTTATGAGGCTGCGGCTCTGCGGCCTGAGCGGAAGAACCTTGCCGTGTGCCGCAAGGGTGAGTATGAGGCTGTGGCAGAGCGCATGGCCGACGAGGCCGAGCGGCCCGACTTCGGAGCGAGGCCCTACGACGAGGCCATGGCCCGCACGGGGTGCACTGTGGTGGGGGCGAGGGATTTCCTCATCGCGGTAAACTTCAACCTCAACACCACGTCAACCCGCAGGGCCAACGCGGTGGCTTTTGATGTAAGGGAGAAAGGGCGCCCCGAGCGCAAGGGCAATCCCATTATGGGCGAGATAGTGCGCGACGCCGCCGGCAACCCAGTGATGCGCCCTGGCACACTGAAGGGCACGAAAGCTATTGGCTGGTACATAAAGGAGTATGGCATAGCCCAGGTGTCGATGAACATCACCGACCTACGGGCCACGCCGTTGCACGTTGCCTTCGAGGAGGTGTGCCGCTGCGCCGCAGCCCGTGGCTTGCGTGTCACCGGCACCGAGATTGTGGGGCTGGTGCCAGAGCGTTCGCTGATAGAGGCCGGGCGCTATTTCCTGTGCAAGCAGCACCGCTCAGTGGGCATACCCAAGGAGGATGTCGTCAAGATTGCTGTGAAGTCGCTCGGGTTAGGCGACCTAAAGCCTTTCGTGCCAGGGGAAAAGGTGATAGAGAGCCTGCTCGACGGCCCGGCTGCCAAGGCCGCGCCAATCCTTACGCAGCTCAGCGTAGAGGAGTTTGCCCACGAGACGCTGCGTGAGTCGCCAGCTCCGGGCGGCGGCTCGGTATCGGCATACATGGGTGCGCTGGGCGCTGCCCTCGGTGGCATGGTGGCCAATCTCTCGGCCCACAAGCCTGGATGGGACGACCGCTGGGAGGTGTTCAGCCAGTGGGCTGAGCGCGGAGCGGAGCTTGAGGCTGAGCTGCTGCGGCTTGTGGACGAGGACACGGCGGCTTTCAATCGCATAATGGAGGCTTTCGCCATGCCGAAGGGTACTGAGGCCGAGAGGCAGGCGCGTTCGCAGGCCATACAGGCTGCAACGCTCTTGGCAGCCGAGGTGCCGCTCGCCACGATGAGGGCAGCGGCCAAGGTGTTCGACGTATGCCGCTCTATGGTGCAGACGGGCAACCCTAACAGCGTGTCTGACGCCGGGGTGGGGGCACTTGCTGCACGGGCCGCAGTGCTCGGCGCTGGGCTTAACGTCAAGATCAATGCCGCATCGCTGAAGGACAGGCAGACCGCAGAATCGCTCGTATCCGAGGCTGATGCCCTCATGGAAGGGGCTGTAAAGGCCGAGCTGGAGATTCTTGCGATGGTTAAAAAAGTAATCGACAAAAACTCATGATTTATGGATAAAGAACAATTTGCCGCCGATATCAGGGCTGGAATACCCGATGTGCTGCCGGCCCCCATGCCTTACGACCCAGACATTAACCATGCCCCGAGGCGCAAGGACATCCTTACGCCATCGGAAAAACGGCTTGCGCTGCGCAATGCGCTGAGGTATTTCCCAAAGAAGTTCCATGCCACCTTGGCCAAAGAGTTTGCCGAGGAGCTTGAGGCGTATGGCCGCATTTACATGTATCGCTTCCGGCCGAGGTACGAGATGTATGCCCGACCCATTGACGAGTACCCGCACCGTTCGCTGCAGGCTGCGGCCATAATGCTGATGATACAGAACAACCTCAACCCAGCTGTGGCGCAGCACCCGCACGAACTAATAATATATGGTGGAAACGGGGCCATATTCCAGAATTGGGCGCAGTACAGGTTGACGATGAAATATCTCAGCGAGATGACCGACGAGCAGACCCTCGTGATGTATTCCGGGCATCCGCTGGGCCTCTTCCCCTCGCACAGGAATGCTCCGAGGGTAGTGGTGACTAACGGCATGGTGATACCCAACTACTCCAAGCCCGACGACTGGGAACGCATGAATGCCCTTGGCGTGAGCCAGTATGGGCAGATGACGGCCGGCTCTTATATGTACATTGGCCCGCAGGGAATAGTGCACGGCACAACCATCACCGTGCTCAATGCCGCCCGCATGAAGATGGGGCATGAGGCGGGGCGGACCGACATCCATGGGATGCTCTTTGTATCGTCTGGCCTCGGCGGAATGTCGGGCGCGCAACCAAAGGCCGGCAACATTGCCGGGGTAGTGAGTGTCGTGGCCGAGATCAATCCGCTTGCGGCCCGCAAGCGCTATGAGCAGGGCTGGGTGGACGAGCTTCACGATGACCTCGGCGAGCTTATCCCGGCCATACGCAAGGCCGTGGCGGAGAGGAGGACGGTGTCGATGGCGTATATAGGCAATGTGGTTGACTTATGGGAGCGGCTTGCCGAAGAAGGCATCAACGTAGACCTTGGCAGCGACCAAACCTCGCTCCACAACCCGTGGGCCGGTGGCTACTATCCCGTTGGCATGACTCTCGACGAGTCGAAACGGATGATGGCTGACGACCCTGCCGAGTTCCGCCTTAGGGTGCAGGCTTCGCTCCGCCGCCAAGTGGCAGCCATCAACAAGCTGGCTGCCCGCGGGATGTATTTCTTCGATTATGGCAACGCCTTCTTGCTGCAGTCGCAGCGCGCTGGCGCCGACATAATGGGGGCTGATGGCAACTTCAGGTATCCATCATACGTGCAGGACATCATGGGGCCGATGTTCTTCGATTATGGCTTCGGGCCTTTCCGCTGGGTGTGCACTTCGGGCGACCCGGCTGACCTTGCTGTGACCGACCGCATCGCCACTGAGGTGTTAGAGGGTATCAGGCATACGGCACCAACAGAAATTGCCCACCAGCTCGACGACAACATCCACTGGATACGGGAAGCTGGCCGGAACAACCTTGTGGTAGGCTCGCAAGCCCGCATTCTCTATGCCGACGCCGAAGGCCGGACCAAGATTGCGCTGGCCTTCAACGAGGCAATACGCCGGGGCGAGATTAGCCGCCCCGTGGTGTTGGGGCGCGACCACCACGATGTGTCTGGTACCGACTCGCCATTCCGTGAAACAAGCAACATTTACGACGGCTCGCAGTTCTGCGCCGACATGGCCGTGCAGAACGTCATTGGAGACGCTTTCCGGGGGGCTACGTGGGTGTCGCTCCACAACGGTGGCGGAGTTGGTTGGGGCGAGGTAATCAATGGTGGCTTCGGCATGGTAATCGATGGTGGCGAGGACAGCGACCGCCACATACGCGAGATGCTCTTCTGGGACGTAAACAACGGCATTGCCCGCCGCAGCTGGGCACGCAACGAAGGCTCCATGCGCAGCATCGAGCGCGAGATGTTGCGCACACCGGGGCTGACTGTCACCATGCCCAACCTCGTTGACGATAGTGTGCTCGACAATTTAATTAAGAATTAAAAATAAAGAATCAAGAAAAACTCAAATAATCCCCTCCATGGTTCATGAGATATCTGCCGGACACCTCACTATAGAGCGTATCGGCGAAATAATAGGCAAGGGCTACAAGCTGAAGCTCAGCGACGACGCCAAGTGCAGGATTGTGCGCTGCCGCGAATACCTCGACAGCAAGATAGCCGAGAACAACTCACCCATCTATGGCGTAACGACGGGCTTCGGCTCGCTTTGCAATGTATCCATCGGCAAGGACCACCTCGCCCAGTTGCAGATAAACCTCATGATGTCGCATGCCTGCGGCACGGGCGAGCGTGTGCCTAACGAGGTGGTGAAGATAATGCTGCTGCTCAAGGTGCAGTCGCTAAGCTATGGGTATTCCGGCTGCAAGCTCGACACAGTGGAGCGCCTTGTTGACTTCTTCAACAACGACGTTTACCCCGTGGTATACATGCAAGGCTCCCTTGGGGCATCGGGCGACCTCGTGCCGCTGGCGCATCTTTCGCTTCCGCTCGTGGGGCTGGGCGAGGTAGAGTTCCGCGGCAAGGTGATGAGCGGCGCCGAGGCACTGCGCAAAAATGGATGGAAGCCCATACAGCTGGCTTCAAAGGAAGGGCTGGCGCTGCTCAACGGCACGCAGAACATGAGTGCCTTCGCCGTGTGGGCCATACTTAATGCCACGCGGCTTTGCGGCTGGGCCGATGCCATCTCGGCCATGTCGCTCGATGCTTATTGCGGACTTGTGGAGCCTTTCACTGACGCGGTGCACCAAGTGAGGCCCCACCATGGGCAGATAGAGACCGCAAGGCGCATGCGAGCCTTGCTCGGCGGCAGCGAGATAGTGGCCAAGCCAAAGGAGTACGTGCAGGACCCCTATTCTTTCCGTTGCATACCGCAGGTGCATGGCGCGGTGAAAGACACGCTGGCCTATGTCCGCTCGGTTATTGACATTGAGATAAATTCGGCCACAGACAACCCCACGGTATGTCCCGATGACGACATCATCATCTCCGCAGGCAACTTCCACGGCGAGCCGATAGCCCTGCCCATGGACTTCCTTGCCATTGCCGTAAGCGAGCTGGCCAACATTTCCGAGCGCCGCATCTACAAGCTCGTTTCCGGCACAAGGGGGCTGCCCAGCTTCCTCGTGGCCAACCCGGGCGTAAACAGCGGGTTCATGATCACGCAGTACACGGCGGCGTCGGTCGTAAGCCTCAACAAGTGTCTCTGCGCCCCTGCCTCGGTAGACAGCATACCCTCGAGCCAAGGGCAAGAAGACCACGTCAGCATGGGGGCCAATGCCGCCCTCAAGCTATACAAGGTGGTGCTCAACACCGAGAGGGTGCTGGCCATCGAGCTGTTCAACGCCGCCCAGGCCCTCGACTTCCGCCGCCCGCTCAAGTCGTCGGCGGCAGTCGAGTCGGTGCACGCCGCCTACCGCCGCGTGGTGCCTTTCATCGTCAATGACGAAGTGATGTATCCCCACATATCCCGTTCGATAGACTTCCTCAGAGACAATGCGCCTGCTTGTTGAGAACATATCACGGCTTGCCGGCATTGGCAACGAAGGGCGGCTGCGCCTTTGCGGGGCCGGCATGTCGGTGCTCAATGAACTCAACAATGCATGGCTTCTCGTTGAAGACGGGCGCTTTGCAGCCTTCGGCGGGAAAGGAGGCATCCCGCCGGAGGGGCTGCGGGCCGACGTAGTGGTGGATGCACGCGGCGGAACAGTGCTTCCGTCGTGGTGTGATCCGCATACCCACATCGTATATGCGGGCAGCCGCGAGGGAGAGTTCGTTGACAAGATTCGCGGGTTGAGCTATGCCGAGATAGCCCGCAGGGGAGGGGGCATACTTAATTCGGCCGACCTGCTCCATACGCTCACCGAAAACCAACTGTACGCCCAGGCCATGCGCCGCGTGCGCGAGGTGATGCTGAAAGGCACCGGGTGCATAGAGATAAAGAGCGGATATGGGCTCAATACGGTCGACGAACTCAAGATGCTCCGCGTGATACGCCGCATCGGCGAGAGAGTTCCGGCCCGCGTGGTGTCCACTTTCCTGGGTGCCCACGCCATAGGCCGTGGCTACAGCCATGCCGAATACGTAGACCTTGTCGTTGACGAGATGATGCCAGAGGTGGGGCGCGAGCGGCTGGCCGACTTTGTCGACGTGTTCTGCGACGAAGGTTTCTTCACACCCGAAGACACCGACCGCATACTCGATGCTGCCGCCCGCTGGGGCATGAAGCCAAAGATTCATGTCGACGAGCTTGCTTCCATCGGCGGGTTGCAGGTGGGAGTGAGGCACGGGGCTCTGTCTGTCGACCACCTGGAGCACATGACCGATGGCGAGTTTGGCATCCTTCGGGGCAGCGCCACCATGCCCACGGCACTGCCAGGCACGTCGTTCTTCCTCAACATGCCCTATGCTCCGGCCCGCAAGATGATCGACAGCGGTCTGCCGGTGGCCATCGCCAGTGACTACAACCCTGGCTCCACGCCATCGGGCGACATGAAGTTCGTCGTTTCGCTGGCCTGCATAAAGATGCGCCTGCTGCCCGCCGAGGCCATCAATGCCGCCACCCTTAATTCGGCGTGTGCCATGGGATTGAGTTCGGAATACGGGTCGATAGACGTCGGCAAGGTAGCTAACTTCTTCATAACCGAGCCAGTTCCCTCGATAGACTTTATCCCTTATGCCTACACCACACCCGTTGTCAGCCGTGTGTTTCTTGCCGGCAAGGAGGTGGAGTGATGTTGGTGGCCCGGCGATGGCGGCCGGAAACATTGGGCGGGAGCCGCTCCGCACTGCTGCCTACCGTGGCGTAGGGTGGCAGGCGTGGCGGCTTTCTGCATCCGTGTGCGTGGGCCGCGGGCTTCATGTCTCAAGGCCGCGGCCTGTGCGTTCTGGCGTTATCTGACTTTTTCCTGCCCATGCACGCCGGGGAGGAGTCGTTTTATCATCAGGAAGTTTGTCAGGCACAGGTCTACCGCCTTGCGTTTCTGCTTCTTTATGGCAATGTATCCGTGGTGCTCAAAGAATGGCCGTGCCGTTATGCTCACCTCCGTGGTTATCTCTTTTATGCCCCTCGCCCGGGCGTAATCCTCCAGCTCATAGAGCATGGCCGTGCCGGCCTTGTGCCTCTGCCAGGCAGTGTTCACATACATTAGCTCCAGGTGTCCGTTGTCAGCAATGGCCGCAAAGCCGGCCAGCTTCCCCTCTTCAGTTGTGGCCACAATGGCGTGCAGTGTCTCCACCAGCCGTTCCCACAGCCCTTGTTTGTTGGCGCACGCAGCCCAGTCGGCCTTCTCTTCTTTGCAGTAGTCTTTGTCGTCGATGCCCTTCACCGTCTGCCTGAACATCTCTTTCATCTCCGCCACGTCGGCCGGTGTGGCCTGGCGCAGCCTCCATTGTTTAGTCTGCATAGTCATGCCTGATGTCTTTAAGCTGTTTTGCCGCCTGCGGCTGATGCCGGGAGCCGCATTCCTGTGTCGCGGCCAGCCCGGCGCTGTGCCAGTTTCAGCAGGCGGCTCACAAAGTTACGCATAATATGTGTGAAAGCCGCCTCAGCCTGCTATTTTCCCATTTCGTTGTATTATAAATGTTTACAATATGCATCCGATACGGCTATCCTGCCGTTTCATTCCGCTAAACGGTGCTTATTGCAGTGTGGAACGGCTTGTTTCGTGCTGCAAAAGCGGCCGTTTTGGGGTGCAAAAACAACCTATGCTACAACTTGCTGACACTCAATATGTTTGCCCGTGATGCCAAAATCTTGAAATGTTTTTACATTTCGCATCTTCCACGATGGTGAGCTGGTAAGCCTATGTGTGCATTATGAGCCGTTCCCAGTATTCAGAGGCAGATGCCTCATTATGTTAAATATACGCGTGTTCGGGATAAGAAATTATCTGAAAAGTTGGTATTTTCGCAAATATTTTGCACCTCTATAGTTGCAAGTCAAACAGTTACAAAAGATATAAGCGATGATTACCAAAGGCAAAAGTTACGGAGAAAACGGGTAATCGAGAAGTTTTCCACTTTCTATTTAGCCATTTCACAAGAAAATTGTATCGTTGCAGCAATAGTTATCGCCACGCCTCCCAACGATGCGTACCACGGCGGGACATCGTTTTTATATTCAAACACTTTTATATTCAAACACTCCGCAAATGGGATTAAAGGATGGAATTCCATGCAAATTGGCGCGAAGAACCCTTGTGGAAAGACTAAGCACAAACATTCAAAAAACGCCCCTTTTCGTAGGTTTATGAAAATGTAATAAGTCTGATATCAGGGATGCAGCAACCAAATGATAATATTTCAGCAACTTACGTACAAATTAGATATTCACTTCTGATTGTTTTTGAATATTAAACAAAAAGCACCAACAATCGTAAGACTGTTGATGCTTATAAATGATGTTTTTCTGTGCTTAATACTCGAACATCAATGTTGCAGTTCCCTTGAATGTGTAGGAACTGTTACCATTGCTCATTCTTAGATTGTCAAAATTGACAGTAATCTCGCTTTCACTTGGATTTGTATTAGTTATTACGGCTTTTCCCGAGATATATTTAAACGAATCCTCTAAATCTATGATTGAGCCATCTTCCTCTTCATTTAAAGGTGTAAGGGCTAAATCCATTTCTGCGAAATCATCGCCAACTTGAGGACACGTTGCATTGCGATAGGAGAATGTGTAATACTCCACATTTTTAACTCCGTTGCTCTCTTTGTCAACAGCAACTGTGAAATCGCCTTTCCTTAGCGTTTCATTCCAATCACCCATAAAGCTGAAAGCGGATAGGTTGTAGCTCACACCGTTAATTTCAATGGTATTGCTACCATTGTTGTTTGTTGGGTCATCATCGTCACTGCAAGAAGCGAAAGCGAAAGACGAAATGGCAAATAAAGCCACCATGAATTTAAATAAGTACTTCTTCATAACTCTAAATTATTTTGCGTAATAAGGATATCCGTCATTCATATCTACAATATTCCCTTCTTGTGGTTGCACAAGAAAGTTCATTTCACCACTTGGAATTATAGATATTTTAATAATAGCCTTGTTTGTGTTGAAGCTAACGACTTGCGGTGCGCCCGAATATTGTCTGCGACCATTCAGATAAATGCCATCCCAATCTATTTTGATACGAACATTATTTTTACTTCCGTAAAAAGTCTTTCCTACAACATAGGACATAACATCAGATGAAGTGCGGAAAGTTGTTCTTTGATTTGTACTCCGATTCGTTGAATATGAGTCGTTACTTGAGCTTTCAAAACGCTGCATAGGTGTTTCCTCATCCACCATAAGGCGTTGATTTCCTGCATCTATTATCACGTAAGAAGCATATCCGTCATGTCTGTCATAAACAATATGATCACCCTCTATGGTATATGTTCCTGTATAAACAGGGCGACCGTTGCTAAAAACCGCAATATAGTCACCAGAAATGCCAAGCCGCACTTCTCCATAAGGGGTATTACATTTCCAATTACCTTGAATCCAAGACTTCACACTTTCCATCTGGCGTTGTTCTGCTTCTTCCTTTTCACGTCTTAGTTTTTCTTGATTTTTTTCCATTTCAGCATTCATTGCAGCTGTCTCGATTTTATCATAGTCTTGCTTAGTAAAGGTTTCGTGCCCGTACAAATCAACATACCCATAGATGCCGACATAATCATCAGAATACCATTCTTCCATGCCGTGCCCCCTTTGACCATATTCTAACGTAGCAACAGCAACGCCGCAAGAGAAATCGCCAAGAGTCGTATATTTTGCCTGCACTATGATATTTCCGATGCTGTCTTTATAACCGACTTTATCGCCTTCATAGTACCTTACATACAAATCCTTTTTACTACTTTCTTTGGGCTTTTCTACTTGATTACCCTCTTTATCTATGTAAATAATATCGGCGAAAACACCTTCAGAAGGCTCTTTCGCTGGGATGTGTACTTCACAGACTCCATTTTTGAATTGTGGCAGATTTCTGTTTATATTAAAATCCCATATAAACTTATTGGATAGCGCTTCTATATATTTTCCATCCTTATCAATAAAGTTTAATTTTCCATCTAAATAGACACTTGCTACTGATTCTGAAAAACTACCTGCCTGCTGAAATTGTGGCTTGATAACAATTTCTCCTTTTGTGTTGATATATCCGTATTTGCCATTCTTATCTATTATGACCGCCATGCCTTCGGAAAAATCAAAGCCATAATTCCCATATTCAGTGCCTTTGTATATGCAAGGGATTACTTCATCGCCTTTTGCATCAATATATCCCCATAAGCCGTTGCGTTGTACAAGTGCAAGACCTTCGTGAAAACTCCCCAACTTATCATACTTCCGTATTTTGTTTGCAAATTGCTCTGTAATGACAATGGTCGGCTCTGCCTGTGCCTTTGTAAAATAGAAGGACAAGCCTCCACCAAGCAAAGCCAACAGCAATACAACCACAACGACATAAACATTTTTACGACTTTTCTTTTTAGGCAAGATGTCATTTTCCTGTTCATATATATTACCGTCTTGTTGTGTGTAAGTATTATTAGACTTAGCTATGGGATTGCCACATTTGGGACATGACTCTGCTCTATCAGAAACCATTTGCCCACATTCGCTGCATTTAATAAGTGCCATCTGCTTCTGTATTTTGTTCGATAACTATTGCTGAAAGAACACAATCTTCCACATCATTTAGTGTAAGGTACGAGTCGTTAATGTTCACTTCTCCGTATTCAGATTCAGTTTTTTCTTTATTTATTTTCTTTGCTGATGCAACCAACATTATATTGGAAGGAATATCGGCAACTTCAAACTCCAAAACATCCGCTTCTGCTCCCTCTGCAAATTTTATGTCAGCTCCAAATTTATCTGCCATATCTTTTGCAGTCATACCAACATAGATGCCATTGTCCATCTTCAACTTTGGGGAATACACAACAATCTTTCCAACATTTGTTGAATATATGCCGTTATCCATTAAGGAATAACATTCAAGAGCCGCCATTAACTCATCATTATCATACAACAAGAGATAAGGCGTTCCTTCACCAAGAGCCATTTGCTTTATCCCCATTTTATTGTAAAAGCCACATTTTGTTTCATTGCAGGAGGTGATTTCTTCTTTTGTAGGAGGCCAACTACTTTCCTCAACAATCAAGCATTCAGCCAATGGCGTACCTATTTTCAATTCGCCAACACCTTGTTCTGTGACGGTTGGAAAACTCTTGTTTGTTGAACTTAAATCCTTTGTCTGTTCACCACTTTTCGAAGATTGAGAATTGCATCCGAACAACAATAATGTTGAAAGAGCAACTGAAAAATAAAGTTTTGAATGTTTCATGATTCCGTGTATTTATCCGTCAATTATTCAATTTCTTTTATCAAGTGAAACACTAAGTTCTTTTGACCCGTCTATTGCGAATCCATCATAGTTTTGTCCGTCAATTTGGATTTGAAACTTGTTCATTCCGTCTTTCCCTGTAAAAACATATTCATTCCCAACAATTTCACCGTCCATTTTTATTTTGCCACCCAAATCAACATTTGTGTATATGCATTCCGATAGATTGTCGCCATCCTTCACAAATGCCAATTCAATGGGATAAGTACCGTTTGCATCTGTCATTGAGCCATAAAGTGTTATGTTCTCCAATGCTTCAGTTGCGCATGAATCAGATACAACAAAGTTGTCATTCTCCGTTGCAACAGCCAAAGATTCTGAAAGCAATTCGTCTTGTTTGATTGCTTCAGTGTCGGCAATAGCTGTTGTGTCTTGTTGTTGGCCGTTTGAGCCGTTATTACTGTTTAGCAAAGCAAACAATACGCCACATCCGATAATAACAACTACAACAATAGCAATTATAATACCTTTCTTACTACCTCTTCGTTGAGGTTGAGGATTGTCGTTTGCAACTTCCTCTTTGGAAGTTTTCAATGTTGTAGTATGAGTTTCTACGGATTGTTTAGCTTCTTCTTGTTCTTGCTCCATTGACAAGCGCACAGAGTAGCCACATTTAGGGC
>CALUEY010000003.1 GCA_944319915.1 uncultured Prevotella sp.
CCGTGGTTAACGTTCTTTATATTATAACGCTCTTTTCTTCCGTTTTGTTTCCATGGTGCAAATCTAAAGGTTTCGCAAGACCAAACGGCACGTCTTGCCGGGCAGTGCGGTTTGTGCCGCCCCGCGCAGGGCTGCTTGCGGGCGCGCGTGGAGGCCGGGGCGGCGGCTTGCTGTCGGCATTTTTATGGGGGAAAAGCCCGGCAGAAACGTATTATTATATGGTGCCGGTTGCGCGTGCGGGTATGCCCGTGCGCGCAGGCGGCGCGAATGCCGAAACTAAAAACTTTAAAACATAACTGCAAATGGTACAATCAGACAAGGGTAGCATGTCCTACCTCATTTCAATCGTGCTGGTCGCCGTGCTCGGCGGCCTGCTCTTCGGCTACGACACCGCCGTGATATCGGGAGCCGAAAAGGGCCTGCAGGCCTTCTTCCTCGCCGCCGGCGACTTTGAGTACACCGACGCATGGCACGGCTTCACCTGCGCCAGCGCGCTCGTGGGCTGCATCATCGGCAGCGCCGTTTCGGGTTATCTGGCCTCCAACTGGGGCCGCAAGAACTCGCTGGTGTTCGCCGGCGTGATGTTCTTCATATCAGCCCTCGGCTCCATGGAGCCTGAGTTCCTCTTCTTCGAGCACGGCGTGGCCAACTTCGAGCTGCTCGTGGCGTTCAACATCTACCGCATCATCGGAGGCGTGGGCGTGGGCCTGGCCTCGGCCATCTGCCCCATGTACATAGCCGAGGTGGCGCCGTCGAACATCCGCGGCACGCTCGTTTCGTGGAACCAGTTTGCCATAATCTTCGGCCAGCTGGTGGTTTACTTCGTCAATTTCATCATCCTCGGCGACAACGCCAACCCCATAATCGAGGCCATGAAGGTGCTCAACGCCGACGAGGCAGCCTGGACCATCTCCACCGGCTGGCGCTACATGTTCGGCAGCGAGGCCGTGCCGGCGGGCTTGTTCACCTTGCTCATCTGCTTCGTACCCGAGACTCCGCGCTACCTCGTGATGGCCGGGCGCGACGACAAGGCTCTGGCCATACTCCAGCGCATCAACGGACTCACCGTGGGCAAGGAGATTCTCAACGAGATAAAGAACACCGTGACCGAGAAGACCGAGCGACTGTTCACCTACGGAGTGCTCTGCATCTTCGTGGGCATCATGCTCAGCGTGTTCCAGCAGGCCGTGGGCATCAACGCCGTGCTCTACTACGCGCCGCGCATCTTCGGCGACATGGGCATGACCGACCCCATGGTGAACACCGTGGTGATGGGCGTGGTGAACATCCTCTTCACCCTCGTGGCCATCTTCACCGTTGAGAAGTGGGGCCGCCGCCCGCTGCTCATCACCGGCAGCATAGGCATGGCCGTGGGCGCCTTCGGCGTGGCCCTTACCTTTGGCAACCCCGCAGTGAGCATGGTGTGCATGGTTTGCATCATGGTGTACAGCGCGGCCTTCATGATGTCGTGGGGCCCCATATGCTGGGTTCTCATAGCCGAGATATTCCCCAACACCATCCGGGGCAAGGCCGTGGCCATAGCCGTGGCCTTCCAGTGGATATTCAACTGGCTTGTAAGCTCCACGTTCGTGCCTATGTTCAACATGAAGACGGCGGGCGACCCCGACTTCGGCCATTGGTTCACCTATGGGCTCTACGGCGCAATCTGCGTGCTGGCCGCCCTCTTCGTGTGGAAGCTCGTGCCCGAGACCAAGGGCAAGACGCTCGAGGACATGACCAAGCTGTGGCGCAAGGACAAGTAGGCCGCGCACTTGCCTGCCCCAACGCGATACCCGCCGGGAGGCCAGTGGCCTCCCGGCGGGTATCGCGTTGGGGGATATGCCCGGTGGGGCTGTGGGGCGCAGGCGCGCCTGCCTGATTAGATTACGGCATCGCCGGCGGTCATCTGCTGCAGCGAGCCTTCCTTCACTTGTATGCAGATGTAGGTCAGGTCGCTGTCGGCGGCTGCGGCAAGCTGACGCTTGGCGGCGGGCGCAACGCGCATCCAGTCGCCCTCGGCCACGGCCACTGGCTCGCCGTCGATGGTCATCGTGCCTCTGCCGCCCAGGAAACCGTATATCTCCTCGTTCTGCTTGTGGCTGTGCACGAAAGGCACCTGCGTGCCTGCGGCCATCCTGTTGATTGACACTTCGGCACCGGTGAGGCTCAGGGCGTCGTGCAGTTCAACGCGCGGCTCGGCTGGAGCCGCAATCTTCTTGTAGTTTTCCATTTTCTTGCTCCTTTTGTTTTTAGGTTCTGCATTTGTTTTGTTGCGGGTGCAAAGTTATGCATTATCTGCTTAACATACAAGAGGTTACGGCGGCGTAACATGGTTACACGGGCGTAACCAATGCTGGGCGTCAGCGGCTTAAGGCAATGGCCGTTATACTTTTTTAACTGTTGAGGGGCGCTGGTGTGGCTTCTTGGCGCAACATTCTGCCGCCTCTGGGCGTCTATATATAAAGAAAATGTGTTTAAACCTAAAAATGTAGAGTATGAAGAACTTTGCCATCGCAGTGGCTTCCGTGCTCATCTTTGCCCTCGGGGCTTGCGCGGAAAGCATGGAAAAGGCCGTGGCCGCCGCCTCAGGGGGCGAGAGCATCACGGCGAGCAAGAACATCGTGACGAAGAGTTTCGCCGTGGGCGACTTTGAGCGGATAAGCGCCGGGTCGATATTCAAGGTGGTATATACGCCCGCCACGGGCAAGCCCAAGGTGGAGGTGCGCACGGCCGACAACGTGATGCCGCTGGTTGAAGTGGGCGTGAAGGGCGGCACGCTGCAGCTGCGGCTCTGCCACAATGGCTCCATCCGCTCAATAAAGTCGGTAGATGTGTATGTGTCGTCGCCATCGCTCAGCGGCATCACGCTCAGCGGGGCGGCCAAGGCCGAGGTAAGCGGCGGGCTTGAGGCCAAGTCGTTTGGCGTGCGGCTGAGCGGAGCAAGCCGCCTGGAGGCGGGCAAGGTGCAGGCCGGCAGTTTTGAGGCTCGGCTCAGTGGGGCCAGCAAGATGGCCGTGGAAAGCGTCAAGGCGGCATCGGCCACGGTGAGGGCCAGCGGCTCGAGCAATGCCGTGATGGGCGTTGAGGCAGCCAACTCGGAACTGAGGCTGAGCGGCGCGAGCCGCGCCGTGGTTGAGGGCAAGGCCGCCAAGGCGGTATATACGGCGTCGGGCGCGGCCTCGGTGGATGCCGCCGGGTGCGTGGCCACTGACGTTGTGGCCACCGCCTCGGGCGCAAGCAAGGTGAAATGTAACGCCACCGAAACGCTGAAGCCCAAGCGCAGCGGCTCTGCCAAGATAAGCTACAAGGGCAGCGCGAAGCTCTTGGGAGGCGGCGGCAAGGGCATACGCAGGCTCTGACGTTGCCCGCAGCCGTGCGGCTATGGCGTGAACGGTTGCGCCCCGCAGTCCTTGAGGCATGGCCTTGGGGCTGCGGGGCGTTGTGGCATTGGGTTGTTGGGGCAGGTGTCAGTGGCGGCGGTAGTCGGCGGGGGTGCAACCGGCGCACCGCCCGAACAGGCGGCTGAAGGCGGCTGCCGACGGGTAGCCGAGCTTGGCGGCTATCTCGCCTACCGTGGCGGAGGTGCCTATGAGCATCTGTTTGGCCACGTCGATGCGCCGCTTCTCAATGTATTCGGCGGTGGTGTGGCCCGTCTCGGTGCGCAGCATGTCTTGCGTGTAAGCCTTGGAGTGGTCGGCCCACTGCGCCACGAGGGCTGGGCGGGGCAGCCCCTCGGTGGCGGCGCGGCCCGAGAGCAGGTATTCGTCGAGCCTTGCGGTGAGCCGCTGTATGTCATCGAGGCTCATGTCGTGGCGCAGCGTGAACTGCCGCGCGTAGTAGCGCAGGCAGTAGTTGAGCAGCAGCTCTATCTTGTTGCACAGCAGGGTGTGGCTGAAGCGGTCTATCCCCCACCGCAGTTCCTCGTCGATGAAGTCGATGCAGCGTTCCAGTTGCCGTTTCTCGCGCAGCGACACGCGCAGCATCTCGCTCTTGTCGTAGGCGAAATAAGTGTAGGAAGGCATCTTCAGGCCAAGGCTGTCGAGGCAGAGCAGGTCGGGGTGGAACAGCAGCAGGCGGCCGTTGGTGTCGCCTTCGGCCTCGATGTGGCGGCCGGGAGGGGCGAAGAGCACCGCCGCGTCGGCGAAGTCGCAGTTGCACGGCTGGCCGCAGCCGCCGCATGGCAGGCTGTCGGCCAGCATCACGGCATAGCAGTCGAGGCTTACGCTGTGCTCGCTGCACGGCTTGCTGAGGTCGATTACGCTGGCTAAGGGGTGCAAGGTGCGCTCTCCGAAGAGGCGGTTGCACCGGCACACGGTCGATGAGTCGCAGTCTTTCATGGTCAATGTGCGTTGGTTCGTGGTCATGCCCCGGCTTCGGCGCGGCGGTATTCCATGGGCGTCATGCCCACGCCGCGCTTGAAGTAGCGGTTGAAGTGCTGCGGATACTGGAATCCCAGGCGGTAGGCAATCTCCGTAACCGACTTGTCTGTGCCTGCCAGCTCGTCCTTTGCGAGGTCTATTATCTTGCTCTGTATGAACTCCTGGGGCGACCGCCCGGTCTCCTTCTTCACGAGGTCGCCGAAGTAGTTGGGCGACAGGAAGCACTTCTCTGCGAAGTATTTCACCGATGGCAGGCCCTCCATCTCGGCCCGCTTGCCGATGAAGTACTTGTTGAGTTCCTGCTCGAAGCGCGTGAGCACGTCGTGGTTGGCCTCGTGGCGGGTGAGGAACTGGCGGTCGTAGAAGCGCATGCAGTAGTCGAGTAGCAGCTCTATGTTGCGGCAGATGAGCGGTTTGCTGTGCTGGTCGATGGGCCTCTCAAGCTCCATCTCGATCTTTTCGAGGCAGTCGGCGAATATTTTCTTCTCGTCGTCAGACAGGTGCAGGGCCTCGCGCGATGAGTAGTCGAAGAACGAGTACTGCCCAATGCCCCGCCCGAGCGACGTTCCTCGGATGAGGTCGGGGTGGAAGAGCACCCCCCGCGCGTTAGGCTTGATGCCGGGCTTGAACTTTACGTGGACCACCTGTCCGGGCGCGAAGCTGGTCACCGTGCCCTCTTGGTAGTCGTAAGGCTGGCGGCCGTAGGTGATGTCGCCGCAGTAAGTCTGCTTCAGGAATAGGGCGTAAACCCTGTAGTCGTATGTCAGTTCTGGCGGGAACCGCATCGCGTCGAGCTTGTCCATGTCCACCACGGCGACGAGGGGGTGGCGCGTCTCGAAGCCGAAAAACTTGTTGTAGCTCTCTATGGAGTCGATGGTCAATAGCTGTTCCATGTCGTTGCGCATTTTTGTTCGTTGTGCAAAGGTAAGCAATATTTCGCTCACGGCGGTTACATGGATTACGGAAAAGAGTGCATTCTTTACCTTTGGGCGGGCCTGCTTTGCGCGTTGGCGCCGCGATTTTGCGGCCCGAGGCTTCGCAGTGTCAGTTTTTTGAGCTACCTTTGCCCTTGATATGACAACTAACCGCAATCGCTCATGAAAAAGAAGTGGACACGCATTGGCGGCGCGCTGGCCGCCATCGGCTTCTTGCCGGCCACGGAGGCGCAGGCCGCCGACCCCGCGGGGCAGGCCACGCCCGACCGCCCAAACATCATATTCATCCTGGCCGACGACCTCGGCTACGGCGACTTGTCGTGCTACGGCAGCCGCTTCGTGAAGACGCCAAACATCGACCGCCTGGCACGCACCGGCACATCGTTCACCCAAAGCTACGCCGGCAGCGGCATATCGTCGCCCTCGCGCTGCTCGCTGATGACCGGCAAGAACACCGGCAAGACCACCATACGCGACAACCAGTGCACGGCGGGAGGCCTGCGCGGCATGAAGATAACGCCACGGGGCGACACCGCGTACATCCGCCGGGCCAACCTGCTGCCCACCGACACCACAATTGCCACCGTGCTATCGGCAGCAGGCTACCGCACCTGCCTCGTGAACAAGTGGCACCTTGACGGCTACGACCCTTCCGCCGCGCCCAACCACAGGGGCTTCCACGAGTTCTACGGATGGACGATAAGCACTGTGGAGTCGAACTCGCCGTACTATTACCCTTACTACCGATTCCATGGCGACAGCCTGATACACATCGACGCCAATGCGCACGATGCCCACGTGCGCCACAACACCGACATATCCACCGACGATGCGCTGGCCTTCATCGGGCGCAACAAGGAGAGGCCGTTCTTCCTCTACCTTGCCTACGACGCACCGCACGAGCCTTACGTTATCGACGACACGTCGTGGTATGACGACCGCACCGACTGGACGATGAACACGAAGCGCTACGCCTCGCTCATAACCCACATGGACGCGGCCATCGGGCGGCTGCTCGCCGCGCTCGACAGCATGGGCCTTCGCGAGCGCACCATGGTAATCTTCGCCTCCGACAACGGCGCGGCGGTGCAGGCCCCGATAAAGGAACTGGGCTGCAACGCTGGCTTCAACGGCCGCAAGGGACTGCTCTACGAGGGCGGCATACGTGTGCCTTTCATAGTGAACCAGCCAGGGCGGGTGCCGGTGCAGAAGCTGCGGAACATCATCTACTTCCCCGACGTGATGCCTACGCTGGCCGCCCTGGCCGGGGCGGAGGACAAACTGCCCGGTGGGATAGACGGGATGAACATCTTGCCGCTGTTCTACGGCAGGCAGGTGGATACCGACAACCGCCTGCTCTACTGGGAGTTCCCAGGCAAGCAGCGCGCCGCGCGCCGCGGCGACTGGAAGTGCGTTACGGTGAAGCGGGGTCGCCCGCTGGAGCTTTACAACCTGAAGGACGACCCGGGCGAGCGCCGCAACCTCGCCGCAGAGCATCCCGAGATGGTGCGTGAGTTCGATGCCGAGATGAGGCGGATGCACCATCCGTCGCCCTGCTGGCCGCTTGAGGGCGAGGAGGGCGCCCAATCCGGCAGGTAAGGGGCGCGAACGACAATGGAAAGTTATGGAACACGGGCCGCAGCCACGTCGCATAGGCGTGGCTGCGGCTCGTTTTTATTATTCCGCTGGCGGCGTAAAAGCTTTGCAGCAGGCTGACTATGGCAGCTCTTCGGGCAGCTTGTCTACGTTGTATGTGAAGCTGTCGAACGCGGCGGAGCCTCCGTTGCCCCTCGTGTTGTAGCAGAAGAGGCCGAGCCTTACGCCCTTCCAGTAGCCGTCGCGCATGGCAAACGGCTCGCCTGCGGGCAGGAAGTGGGTGCCGTCGAGGCTGTAGTAAAAGCGGTGTACGTTGGCCTTCATGTCGCTTGCCACTCGCAGGCTGGCCCTCTTGAAGCTGCCCCGCGCCACTATGGTGCGCTGCCCGCCGCACTCCACGGCTATGCCCTCGGCGCACAGCCCCACGGCCCTGAACTGCCTGCCCATGCAGAGCAGGCCGGCAAGGCAGCCGCCGGCGCTGTCGGCCAGCTCAACGGTGGTGGTGGCTGTGCCGCTGTATCCCATGGCCTTCTGCGTGAGCATGCCGCGGCAAAGGCGCAGGCTGTCGGCCCGGAGTGCGTGGAGCGTGAGCCAGCCCGGCCGCTCGCTGAGGCTCCATGCGCCGTCGGCGGGGTTGTGGCACCACTGCCACTGCGGCATCAGGGCCGACCGGCTGCTGCCCCGCCAGTAGAGCGCGGTGCCGTCGAAGGTGTCGCTCGCCTGCGGTAGCGAGGGCTTGGCCTGTGCTCCCGTGGCGGGCTTGGCGTGGCGGGCCACGGGCTCGCCTATGCCGTTGCCGTCGAGGTCGGTGCCTATCTGCGGCCATCCCTCGGCCCACTTCACGGGCTGAAGGTGGACTACGCGGCCCCTGGGGCCGGCCGACTGGAAGTGGTAGAACCACCACTGCCCGCCCGGCGTGTCGACGAGTGCGCCCTGGTGAGGCCCGTTCACGGGCGTCGAGCCTTGCTCGAGCACCACGCGCCGCTCGTAGGGGCCATATATGTTGCGCGAGCGCAGCACCGTTTGCCAGCCCCGCTCCACGCCGCCCTCGGGTATGCTCAGGTAGTAGTAGCCGCCCCGCTTTAGCCATTTTGTGCCTTCGGCCACGGGGCCTTGGTACACGGTGCGGCCCTCGTCGAGCAGGCGCGAGCCGTCGGGCGCCATGCGGTGCACTATTATCGGGCCTGCGCCGTGGACGCTGTGGCCCAGGTAGGCCTGCCCGTCGTCATCCCAGAAAGGGCAGGGGTCTTCCCACTTCTCCACCTCCTTCACGCAGTGCAGCGGCGTCCACGGGCCGCGCGCATCGGTGGCGGTGCTCATGAACAGACCCTCGTGGGGCGTGCAGAAGAACACAAAGAAGCGCCCGTCGTGCCATCGTATGCTTGGCGCCCAGGAGCCTCCGGCGTAGCGTTTGTTGCTGTCCCAGCCCGGGAAGCCGAAGCGGTCGTACACCTGGCTCACCACTGTCCAGTTCACCATGTCGTCTGATTCGAGCACCTGCATGCCTATGTAGTGGAAGTCGGAGGCCACCATGTAGTACTTCTGCCCCACGCGAATCACGTCGGGGTCGCTGTAGTCGGCGTTGAGCACGGGGTTGGCGTAGGTGCCGTCGCCCAGGTCTCCCCATGCGGGGGCCTGCCCCGAGGCAGCCGTGGCGAGGGTGGCGGCAAGCGCTATGGTGGCAGCCGCCCTCCTTGCGGCCCCCCGGCGGGGCTGCCTTGCGGCCTGCCCTGCCGCCTTGTGGCGGTGCGCGGGCGCGGCGATGGGGGCCATAAGCCTAAAAAATATCCAAATCGACATATTTTAATATAATTTGTTTGGCCATGTTGCGCAATGTCGGAAAAACGGCGTAACTTTACGAACGTTAATCCTAAAAGACTTTCGTTATGGAACAGATGCTGCAAATACGTTGCAAAAATAACAAAAA
Source organism: uncultured Prevotella sp. (assembly GCA_944319915.1). Taxonomy (GTDB): domain Bacteria; phylum Bacteroidota; class Bacteroidia; order Bacteroidales; family Bacteroidaceae; genus Prevotella. Next base: position 8,838 of record CALUEY010000003.1, read on the forward strand.
AACGCAGAACGTCAGAATAGGGAGCACACTTTCTGAGGTTTACGATGAATTGGGGCTGAACATGGAGTACGGGCCCGTGAGCGCCAAGGTGAACAACCGCGTGGAGGGCATGCACTACCGCGTTTACAACAACAAGGACGTTGAGTTTCTCTCGCTGCGCTCCACGTCGGGCTGGCGCGCTTACGTGCGCAGCCTCTTCTTCGTGCTCTGCAAGGCCGTCCACGACCTTTACCCCGAGGGAAAGGTGTATATCGACATACCCGTGTCCAACGGCTACTACTGCGACCTCAACATAGGCCACGACGTGAGCTACGACGACGTTGACCACCTGCGCGCCCGCATGCAGGAGATAATAGACATGGCGCTGCCCATCCACCGCCACGAGACAACCACCGAGGAGGCCATAGAGAAGTTCCGCGCGCTCGGCTCTAACTCGAAGGTTAAGCTGCTCGAAAGCGTTGGGAGCCTCTACACCACGTATTATGAGATAGACGGGTACGTGGACAACTACTACGGCACGGTGCTCACGAACACTGCCTACCTCCACCTCTTCGGGCTGGAGAAGTATTTCGACGGGCTGCTGCTGCGCATACCATCGATGGACGACCCCTCGCGCCTGGGCGAGTACCTCAAGCAAGACAAGCTCTTCGAGATATTCAAGGAGCACCACCGCTGGCAGCAGATTCTGGGCCTGCGCACCATAGGCGACCTCAACGGGGCCGTGGACCGGGGCCACGCCACGCAGCTCATAACCCTCTCGGAGGCGCTGCAGGAAAAGAAGATAGTGAACATAGCCGAGGACATAGCCGACCGCCGGGGCGTGAAGATGGTGCTCATAGCGGGCCCGTCGTCGAGCGGCAAGACCACCACCTGCAAGCGGCTCTCCATACAGCTGCTGGCCAACGGGCTGCACCCCGTGCCGATATCGCTCGACGATTACTTCGTAGACCGCGAGCTTACGCCCAAGGACGACAAGGGCGACTACGACTTTGAGCACCTGCACGCGCTCAACCTCGACCTGCTCAACGAGCAGATGAACGCCCTCTTCAAGGGCGAGGAGGTGGAGCTGCCGCGCTATAACTTCCAGGCGGGGCGCAGCGAGAAGAGCGGCCGCAAGCTGCGCCTGCAGGGCAACGAGGTGCTCGTGGTGGAAGGCATCCACGCGCTCAACCCCGAGCTTACGGCCCGGATACCCGAACCGCTCATCTATCGCGTATACGCATCGGCGCTCACCACCATCCTGCTCGACTCGCACAACTACATCCCTACCACCGACAACCGGCTGCTGCGCCGCATCATCCGCGACTACAAGTACCGCGCGGTGTCGGCCCGCGATACCATCCGCCGGTGGCCGTCGGTGCGCGCCGGCGAAAACAAGTGGATATTCCCGTTCCAGGAGAACGCCGACGCCATGTTCAACACAGCCATGCTCTTTGAGCTGGCTGTGCTCAAGACGCAGGCCGAGCCGCTGCTCGAACTGGTGCCCGAGAACGCCGACGAGTACAGCGAAGCCTACCGCCTGCTGAAGTTCCTCAAGTACATCAGGCCCATACCCAACCGCCAGGTGCCGTCGACGTCGCTGCTGCGCGAGTTCCTCGGGGGCAGCTCGTTCAAGTACTGACGGGCTTGCCGGGCATCGCGGGGTGCATGGTTTTGTAATGAAATTTGTGGCTTTGCGCAACTGTCTGTGCCTCAGGAGGTTGCAAAACGTGCCGTTTAGCAGTGCGGAACGGCACGTTTGGGAGGCCAAAACGGGCTGTTTCGCCGCGCGAAACAGCCCGTTTTGTATTTCAATGCCGCCTTGGCGGCTTCCAGCCAAGGCTATTGTAAACATTGTTTACGGCTTTGCCTTGCCTATGCATGGCGCCAATCCATGTCTCAAAATTCGTGACCCGGAAATCGCGTTGGCGGCCGCTTGCAACTAAAAACTCGTAATTCCAGACTCCCTTATGGTATCATGGAGCGCAGCGAGGCGATGGAGAGAGGGTAGACAGGCACCGTTTCGGCGGCCTTTTCTATGCACGGCACCATGCGGCGGGCGCAGCTCTCGGCCCACGGGCGGAACTCTGCCGGCGGCCTGTAAGTGGCGGCAAAGCTTACGAGGCGGCCCAGGTCGAAGTCGTGCGCCGTTATGCCCGCCCCGCAGCGGCAGGCGTCGTAAGCGTTGCAGTCTTGCTCTATGTGGGCTGGCACCATCAGTATGGGCTTGCCGAAGTACATCGCCTCGCACACCGACTCGAAGCCCGCCGTGGTGGCGTATGCCCGGCATGAGGCCAGCGAGCGGAGGAAGTCGTGGTCGTCGAGGCGGTGGAACTCGAGCGTGCCGTCCACCCTTGTCACCTTGGCCGCGCCGCGTTTGTCCCAGAAAAAGCGCAGCGGCACGTCCTTGTTTGCCTTGTGCCACTCCTCAATGGTGCGCGCAAATCCCGTGTTCAGCATGTATCCGTGCAGGTAGTCGCCTTGTTCCGGCTTCAGCCCGAACACCTCGCGGCGCAGCAGTGGCGGCATCACGGCTATGCGGCGGTCCTCGTCGTCGGCCATGGGGCGGAACGACAGGGCGAGCCGCTTGGCGGCCCCGAGGCTCGTTATCCGCGTGAAGAGGCGCAGCATGGCGAGGCTCAAGCGGCCCGTGCGCGGCAGCTTGAAGTCGCGGTGGAGGAATAGGTACTGGTGGCCGATGCTCACCTGCGGCACGGCCGGGCGGAAGAAGAAGTAAGTGATGCCCGTGAGCAGCTCGTAGAAGTTAACCACCAAGTCCACGTCGCCCGCCTCTATGCGCCTGTGCAGCATGGCCACGCTGCGGGCAAAGGCCGGCAGGCGCAGCACGTTGTAGGCCACGCTGCGCGGCAGGCTGCACCGCTTGTTGGCTGCGGTGGGCAGGAAGTTGGGGCTGTCGAAGAGCCTCACCGGCGCCTTTATGGCCCGCGTGAAGAATCCGGGCAGCTCGCGCGCGTTGCTCTTGCCCACCAAAACCTCGGCCACTTCGTGGCCCGCCGAGCGCAGCAGGGCCTCCATCGTGAGGGCCTGCGTAAGGTGTCCGCGGCCCTCGCCCTGCACAATGAATAACACTCTCATGTATCTATAACGTTTAAACCGTCGATATATTATGTCGGCTGCGGGGCCAGTGGCTGCCGGCGAGATGCCTGCTGCCCGCTTCCCGTTGCCCGGCGGTAAAGTTACTGCTGCCGTGTTAACTCAGTGTGTAGCCGGCGTTAAGAAGCTGTTTCGATTTTATCGACTGAGATAAATTCAACTTTGATAAAGTCAAAACAGCTTCTAAAATGTGGTTGCGCGCCCGCTTTTGGGCGGCGCCCACGCCCATAGCGGGCGCATTTGGCCCATTTTTTAGACCCTGCGGAGCATCGGCGTAACGCTTTTTTGACTAATTTTGCAGCCGCAAAATAAGCGACCATGAATATAATGCAGACTGAAATAAGGCTTGCGCCCCGCCCGAGGGGCTTCCACCTCGTCACACGCGAGGTGCTGGCGCAACTGCCGCCGCTGCCACGCTGCGGCCTCGTCAACCTCTTCGTGAAGCACACTTCGTGCGGCATCTGCACGGGCGAGAATGCCGACCCCGACGTGCGCCGCGACATGGAGGCCGTGTTCAACCGCATCGTGCCTGAGGGGCGGCCCGAATATACCCACACGCTCGAAGGACCCGACGATATGCCAGCCCACGCCAAGTCGGCCATGGTGGGAGTGAGCCTCACGCTGCCCGTAAGCGGCGGGCGGCTCAACCTCGGCACGTGGCAGGGCATATACCTCTGCGAGTTCCGCAACCACGGCGGGCCGCGCACGCTCGTCGCCACAGTTGTGGGGGAAGGGGACGGCGATGAATAGCTCGCTGAAGGGGGCCGTATGCGGCGTCACAGCCGCCGTGGCCTATGGCACCAACCCGCTCTTCTCGCTCAACCTGTATGCCCGGGGCATGGATGTGGAGTCGGTGCTCTTCTACCGTTTCGCCATCGCCGCGCTCGTGCTGGGGGCTGCCTTGCTGCTCTCGGGCCACAGTCTTGCCGTGAGCCGCCGCCAGATGGCCACGCTCGTGCCGGCCGGACTGGTGTTCGCCATCTCTTCGCAGACGCTCTACCAGAGCTTCCTTTACATGGATGCGGGCGTGGCTTGCTCCATCCTGTTCATCTATCCCATACTCGTGGCGGTGATAATGACGCTCTTCTTCCATGAGCGGGCGTCGCTGCTTACCTACGGTTGCATCGCGCTGGCCACTGCCGGCATAGCCATGCTCTACCAGGGCGACGGCTCCGGAGCCCTCAGCACAGTGGGGCTGCTGCTCGTGGTGGCCTCTTCGCTGGCCTACGCCGTCTACATCGTGGGCGTCGACCACTCCGCCCTGCGCACCGTGCCGTCGGCCCGCATGACGTTCTGGGTGCTCGCCTCGGGGGCAGTGCTGTTCTTTGCGCTCACCGGCTTCGGCCTCAGGCTCAGCCCGGTGGGTGCCGACGCCGCCTCGGTGGCCAACGTGCTGGGCGTGGCCCTCGTGCCTACAATAATCCCGATACTGTTCATCAACATCGCGATAAAGAACGTGGGGCCTACTTACAGCGCCATCATCGGTGCGCTTGAGCCGGTCACCGCGCTCGCCATAGGGGCTGCAGTGTTTGGCGAGCACATCACCGGGCGCATAGCGCTCGGCGCGCTCATGATTCTCGTTGCGGTGACGCTGATAGTGGCTCGCCCCTTGCTGCGCCGCATTCCGCTGCGCCGCAGGGCCTGACGGGCTTGCAGCGGGGCATTGGCCGCGCCGCCGGCGTATGCCCGGCTGGCATATATATAATGTAAGATGAGGAAACTTCGCACTATAGAGATGGCCCGCCTGAGCGTCAGTGAGTTCAAGGAGGCCGAGAAGATGCCGCTCGTCGTGGTGCTCGACGACGTGCGGTCGATGTACAACGTGGGCAGCGTGTTCCGCACTGGCGACGCCTTCCGCATAGAGGCGGTGTGCCTCTGCGGCATCAGCGCCACGCCCCCGGGCACCGAGATTCACAAGACCGCCCTCGGCGCTGAGGACAGCGTGGAGTGGCGCTACTACGCCTCGGCCACCGAGGCCGTGGCAGGGCTGCGCTCGGCGGGCTACGAGGTGCTTGCCGTGGAGCAGGCGGAGGGCAGCACAATGCTCCACCACTTCTGCCCCGAACGGGGCAGGCGGTATGCCGTTGTCTTTGGCAACGAGGTGAAAGGCGTGCGCCAGGAGGTGGTAGACCTGTGCGACGGGTGCCTCGAAATACCGCAGTTTGGCACGAAGCACTCCATGAACGTGTCTGTTACGGCGGGCATCGTGATGTATCACTTTGCCCGGAGCATGTTGCTCTGCTGACGCTTCTGCCCTGCCTGCCGGATGTTTAAGGGGGCTGCGCACAGCTGTGCGCAGCCCCCTTGGCTTAGCTTCCTTTCAGTCTTCGGGCTTGAAGTCGTCCTTGCCCACGCCGCAGAGCGGGCATACCCAGTCGTCTGGCAGGTCTTCAAACGCTGTTCCGGGGGCGATGCCGTTGTCAGGATCGCCGGCTGCGGGGTCGTAAACGTAGCCGCAGGTTTCGCAAATGTACTTCTTCATGATGTTTGTATTTTAAGTTGGTTTATAGTGCCTTGCAAGGCTGTTGGCGCCCCGTGGCCGCGCCTTACGGCTGCTGAGGGCGCAGCCTGTCGGTCTGTGTCTTTGCCAGCACGAACGCCATGCGCTCCACTACCTGCTCCGGCGGGATGTTCTTCATGCAGGCATAGTCGCCCCTGAGGCAGGGCTTGTTGCCGTAGATGCTGCACGGCCGGCATGGCAGGTCTATCTGCACGGCGCGTTCCGCGGTCTGGTTCCAGCCCATGAAGCCGGCCGCCGGGTGCGTGGCCCCCCATATGCTGACCACCGGTGTGCCTACTATCGACGCCAGGTGCATGTTGGCGCTGTCCATGGAGAGCATCAGGTCGAGGTGGCTCATGAGTATAAGCTCCTGCTGCATGGCCTCGAGGTGGCGCCCCACATTTATGCAGCGGGGTTCGGCGGCGCACCACTCGTCGAACGCCTTCTCCTCCTCCGGCCCACGCCCGAAGAGGAACAGGCGCGCGTTGGGAAAGCGTTCGGCTGTCATGGCTATCACCTGGCGCATCAGCCTCGGCGGGTACACCTTGCCCGCGTGGGCTGCAAAGGGCGCAATGCCTATCCATTGCTCGTAGCTGCGCTTGGGGCCTATGGTGGCGGGCAGCAGGTTGAGGTTGCCCCCCTCGGCGGGGAAGAGCGAGCGGAAGCCCAGCGTGACGGGGTAGCCAAGCCGCGCCAGCGTGTCGGCATAGTTCTTGAATGGCGACGGCAGCTGCTCCATGCGCTTGTGGTGCTGCGCGGTGAGCTGTCGCCTCAGCCTGCGGTGCTTGTCTACGTGGGCCACGCGGTATCCCTCCACGGTAAACCTCATGCGCAGGTATTCCGAGCGGAGCACGTCGTGGAAGTCGGCTATGGCCGTGAAGTTCTTCGCCGTGAGGCGGCGGTAGAGCGCGTTAAGTCCGCGTATGCCGTGGTGTTCGCTTTTCATGTCGGCCTCCATGAAGTTCACGTTGGGCGCCAGGTCTTCGAAGAACGCGCGCGCGTAGGCCCTGCTGAGCACGGTAATGCGCACATTGGGGTAGGCCATGGCCAGCGAGTAGACCACGGGTACGGTCATGGCCACGTCGCCGAGCGACGAGAACCTCATTATGAGGATGTGTTCCTTCTTCATCTCCGGGCTTGTTTACTGGTGCATGCGGCTGGCCGGCGAGGCCTTCGCGGCGGCTGCGCCACGCCTTGTGCGCTGGTTGGCGTCAACCTTTCTTGCCATAGAGCACGGGGTTGGTGGCCGGGTCGTTGTACATCTTCATCTGCCTGTACACCTTCATGTACTTCTTGCCGGCGGCGATGTCGTCGAGCAGCTGGTCGATGGCCGTGGTTAGGTCGGTGCGCTGCTCGCGGAGCACAGCCAGCTTGGCGGCGCAGCGCTCGCGGTGCTCGGGTGAGGCTTCGGTGCGGTTGGCCTCCTCGTTCATGTGGTAAATCTTCAGCGCCAGGATAGACAGGCGGTCCACGGCCCATGCCGGGCTCTCGGTGTTGAGGCGCGCCTCGGGCAGCGGTTTCACCTCGCTGTACGTCTGGCGGAAGTAGCTGTCAATCTGCTCAACGAGGTCTGTGCGGTCCTGGTTGCTGTGGTCTATGCGCCGCTTCAGGGCCAGTGCCTCGGTGGGGTCGATGTGAGGGTCGCGTATGATGTCCTCCAGATGCCACTGCACGGCGTCTATCCAGCACTTCATGTAGAGGCTGTGGTCTATCGAGTCGCGCGTGTAGGGGTTCTGTATGGGCGTGTCCACGTTGTCCGTCAGGTGGTAGTCGGCCACCACCTTGTCGAAGATGGAGTTGCAGTGTTCTGCGAATGACATATCCTTCATGTTAGTTTGTTGTGCCGTCCGCGGTTTTTCCGTGGCGGGTTATTTATTTGCAAATCTAAACAAACTTTTTTAATTACCCAACAAGATTGGCTGGTTTTTCGCCCCAATCCAAGCTTTTTATAAATATTTTGCCTCATTGCGGCCTTTGGCTGGCCGCCTCGCGGGTGGTGCGTGGTGGGCGTTGTGCATTGCGGCGGGTGCCTGCTGGAAATGTTAATTTTGCAGAAATAACTTTACACAAGGCTCTATGAGGATGGCGTGCGCCACCTTCGGGCCGTCTTTTGTGGCAAATGCGCCATTCTCGCGCGGCTTTGCGCAAGTGGCTGGCAGTGAGTGGCTTGCTGCTTTGTGCTACCTCTCCTTTGGTGGGTTGGCTGCCGGATAAGGCCCGTTTTCGATGCAAAATGGGGCGAAAACGGCTGTCTTTGCCGCTCAAAATGGCGTTTGCAGGCTTGCCGAACGGTCTGTTTGGGCCCGCTGAACGGCCTGTTTGAGGTTGCCGAACGGCCTCTTTGAGCTTGCGATAAGTGCCGTTTGGCGGTTCAGGGCGGTTTCAGGCATCGCCCAAAATCTATTTTGGAACAAGATGGAGTGTTAAATTCCGGCCAATAATCTTTACACAGCCGCAGCGGCATGGGTTGCTCCCAGCATCGCCTCACGGTTAGGCGAGCTTGGCCGGATGGAATTTTTTGTGTACTTTTGCGCCCATGGACATAAAATTGGTAATAGACGACAAGATTCCTTACATACGCGAGGCGATAGCCAAGATTACGCCCCGCGCGGTTTACAAGCGTGGGGCCGACATCGCCGCCGCCGACGTGCGCGATGCCGACGCGCTGATAGTGCGCACCCGCACCCGCTGCGACGAGCGGCTGCTGGCCGGCAGCAGGGTGCGCTTTGTGGCCACGGCCACCATCGGCTTCGACCATATCGACACCGGCTACCTGGCCCGCGCGGGCATAAGCTGGGCCAACTGCCCCGGCTGCAACGCCGCCTCGGTGGCGCAGTATGTGCGCTCGGCCCTGCTGCTCCTGCAGCGCGACTGCGGCCTCAGCCTGCCCGGGGCCACGCTGGGCGTGGTGGGCTGCGGCCACGTGGGCAGCCGCGTGTGCGGCGTGGGGCGCGAGCTGGGCATGAGGGTGCTCGTGTGCGACCCTCCGGTGGGCGCCCCGGGATATGTGGGCATGGACGTTATAGAGCGCGAGGCCGACGTGGTGACGTTCCACGTGCCGCTGACCGAGGGCGGCCCTTATGCCACGCGCCATATGGCCGACGCCTCCTTCTTCGCCCGCCTGGCCCGCAGGCCGTTCTTGGTGAACACGAGCCGGGGGGCGGTGGTGGACAACGAGGCACTGAAGTCGGCCTTGCACCATGGCCTTGTGCGCCAGGCCGTCATCGACACGTGGGAGCACGAGCCGCTCATCGACACCGAGCTGCTCTCCATGGTCTACATAGGCACGCCCCACATAGCGGGCTATTCGGCCGACGGAAAGGTGAATGCCGACAACATGGCCATTGACGCGCTGTGCCGGTACTTTGGCATCGAGAATCCCGGGCGCATAGTTCCGCCGCCCCTGCCTGCAGGGTTCTGCTACAGCGGCGACCCGCTGCAGCTCTACAACCCGCTCGACGACAGCGCCCGGCTGAAGCAGCGGCCCGACCTCTTTGAGGACTTGCGCGGCAATTACCCGTTGCGCCGCGAGTCTTGGGAGGGCTGAGGGCTCACTGCCACATGGCCTTTCAGAACTCAGCCTCGGCCTTGAAGTTGAGCGGCCGGCCCGTGGCGGGGTGGCATAGCTCAATGCTTTCGGCGTGGAGATACAGCCGGTCGGCGCGCCGGCCGTAGAGCGCGTCGCCCAGGATAGGGGAGCCAAGCCCATCGGGGTGGGCGCAGTGCACGCGCAGCTGGTGGGTGCGGCCCGTAAGGGGGTGCAGCACCACGCGCGCATGGCCGCCGCGCTGGCCTGCCGCCCGCCAGTAGGTGATGGCCTCGCGCCCGGCCTCGCGGTCGACCACCTGGCGCGGGCGGTCCATGTGGTCGGGCCTCAGCGGCAGGCTGATGCGCCCCTCGCTGGCGGCAAGGCGCGGCGCCTCTACCAGTGCCACGTAGCGTTTCTTTACCTTGCGGCCCTCAAACTGGGCCTGCAGCAGGCGGCGGGCTTCCTCGCTCTTGGCCACCACGAGCAGCCCCGAGGTGTCCATGTCGAGGCGGTGGACCATGTATGGCTCGGCCTCGCCGCCCCACTGCGCGCGCAGCACGCTCTCCACCGACCGCCGCCCGGTGCGCCCCGGCACTGAGAGCATGCCCGGCGGCTTGCAAATCACGGCCATCCAGCTGTCTTCGTAGATTGTTTCCAGCCGCCCGTCGTCGTCGGCCCGCAGCGGGTCGGGGTCTACGTCTAACCCCTGCAGCATGTGCCTCAGTATGGGCAGGCACTTGCCCCGGCAGGCCGGATAGTAGTGAAGGTGGCGGCGCAGCTCGGCCTTGGGCGACTCGCCCCACCAGAACTCGGCCATGCAGAGCGGCCTAAGGCCGTGCTCGTAGGCGCATTGCAGCAGTTTGGGGGCGCAGCACTCGCCTGCCCCAGAGGGCGGTGCGCCGCCCGTCTCGGCGAGGAATATGTCGTTGAGGTCGCGCCGCTGGCCTTTGGCGTTGAGCATGCGGAATTGCGCGAACACCCATTGTTGCAGTTCGTCAGACTTCCGCCTGCGGTCGGCGCGCAGCCCTGCGGCCTCGCGCCCCGCCTCGGCATGGGCCCGCCCGGCCTCGGCCACAGCCTCGGCATGGCGTCTTTTCATGCGGCGCAGCTCGGCTTTCATGTGCTGGCTCTGGCGCGCCAGGGCGGCCTCGTCGGCCCCACCGGCGCGCAGGGCGTCGCGCCGGAGCTTGGCTTCGGCCATTGCGGCCTTGTAGCTGGCCTCCTCTGCCTCGCAGGCTTGTCGCGTTTCGTCAAGCCGCCGCTGCGCCTCGGCCTCGCCTCCGGCGGCCTCAAGCTCCGCCAGGCGGGCGTTGATGGCCGATATCTCGGCCTCTTTTTCCTTAAAATGGCCGCCGGGTTGCAGTATGTCGAACACCGCCGGGACGAAGAACGGCCAATCGTTGCGCCCGCAGAGCTGGCCCGAATAGGCGGCGAGGTAGCCCATGCCGCCACCCGGCGCGCCCACCACGAGAACCCCGAACATCTTGCCTCGGCTTATCTCATCGCGCCAGCGGTCTTCTGACGCTATGTACCGCTGCACCTCGGCGGCAGCCTGTAGGCACAGCGGATGAGGCTCGTAGCAGAAGGGGAAGGTGAACCTTGGGGGCGGGGCGATGGTGGTATGGAGCGGATGGAGGAACACGATGGAAGTTAAGAATTATGAATTAAGAATTAAGAAAGTATGTGTTATGTGACTGGAGAATCAATGGTTGAGAATCAAACGGATGGGCGTTTGCCGATGGTGGGGCTTGCGTGGTTTGCATTTCATGCGTTTTGTGGCCATTTCATTCGTGGTTGTCGTGTCATTTGTATGTTTCTTTCCGTAGGTTGCCTCTTGCCTTGCCAAGTCTTGTCGGTAATTCTTTTAATCTTTAACTTTTAATTTTTACTCGACGTTGTGCTTGGCTGAGGCAAGCAAAAGGCGTGCCTCAGCCAAGCACAACGTCGAGCGTCATCATCAGCGTGAAGCCGATGGCGAAGCCCACGGTGCTCAGGTTGCTGTGCTCCCCGGCGCTCGCCTCGGGTATAAGCTCCTCGATAACCACGTAGAGCATGGCCCCGGCGGCGAACGCCAGAAGGTAGGGCATGGCCGGGGTGAGCCACGCCGTGAGCATTACCACGGCCAGCGCGCCCACCGGTTCCACAGCCCCGCTGAGGCTGCCTATGAGGAACGAGCGCCAGCGGCTGTTGCCGGCGGCGCGCATGGGCATGGAGATGATGGCACCCTCAGGCACGTTCTGTATGGCTATGCCCACCGACATGGCCAGCGCGGCTGCCGCGCTGATGCCCATGCCGCCGTCGGCCGCGCCTGCCAGCACCACGCCGACGGCCATGCCCTCGGGCAGGTTGTGGATGGTGACGGCCAGCATCAGCATGGCAGTGCGCGACAGGCGGGAGCGCGGCCCCTCGGGCTTGGTGGTGCCGAGGTGGAGGTGGGGCGTGGCGTAGTCGATGGCGAGGAGGAACGCCATGCCCGCCAGGAAGCCCACCACTGCGGGCAGGAGCTGCGGCGCGGAGTTGGCCTCGCCGCCGAACTCAAGCGCCGGGATGAGCAGCGACCACACCGAGGCGGCCACCATCACGCCCGAGGCGAAGCCCAGCAGGGCCTTTTGCACCACGGCGTTCATCTCGCGCCGCATGAAAAACACGAATGCCGAGCCGGCCACAGTGCCGAGGAAAGGGATTAAGATGCCTATCAAAATTCCGTTCATAGCCTTGTTATTTTAGTTATCATGGTGCCTTTGGTGGCGTCGCGCCCTATGTTGTGCAGCGAGCGCGGCGCGGTGAGGGAGCGCAGGTTCTTGCAGAAGGCGAAAGCGCCGGGGCCCACCGACGCGACCTTTGGGGGCAGGCTAAGCTCCGTCAGGCTGTTGCAGGAGTTGAATGCGTTGGCCCCTATGGTGCGGAGCGAGGCAGGCAGGCTCAGCTCTACGAGGTTGATGCAGCCCGCGAAGGCTCCGCGCCTTATCTCGCCCACCATCGGCGGGATGTCGATGCGGTTCAGGTTCTGGCAGCCGGCGAACGCGTGGCGGCTTATCTCGGGCAGCGTCAGCGGCAGGGCTACGTAGGTGAGCGATGGGCAGCCGCTGAAGGCGGAGTCGGGCAGCGTAAGTATGACGGCGCGGCTAAGGTCGACCGTGGCCAGCACGCCGCCCTTCAGCCCCTGCGGGCCGCCCCCGGCGAGTGAGCGCAGCAGGCGCACGTCGGCAGCGTTTATCAGTCCGCTCACGCTCAAGTGGCGCAGGGTGAGGCGGTCGGCCTGTGTTATGTGCGCCGCCAGCGTGCCGGGGCGGCGCAGCGTTATGGCCCGCACGGAGGGGCGGTAAGGCTCGGGTGCCACGTCGGCCACGAGCCTTTGGGCCATGCGGTAGCCTCCGAGCGTGTCGGGGTCGTAGTATCCGTTGCGCTTGCCTCCCCATCCCCAGTTCACGTGTACCGTGGAGTCGCGGCACCCGTCGATGATGAACACGTGGGCGTCGTGGCTGTTGCGCTCGGCGCGGATGATGACGGGGCGGCCTGCGCGCAGCTCGCCGAAGATGAGCTGCTTCCACCGGCGCGACCCCTCGGCACCGCCGTAGCAGGCGCGGTCGGCTATGTGCATGTAGCGGCTGTAGCCGAAGTACTTTTTCAGTCCGGCCACCACGCCGTTTATCTTCGTTGAGCTTGCCGTCTGGCTGTACACCGTGCCGGCGGCGGTGCCGCAGTCCACTATGAGCTGCGCCACCGCGTTCTGTTGCCCGGAGGGCGTGGAGTCGGTGGCTGTGGGCGGCATGTCGGCCCAGTCGTAGGCCGTGCCGAGGCGGCCGCTGCGCGCCGGGTAGGCGTAGCGGCGCATCACCTGGGCCATCACTATTGGCCCGCAGCCTGCCGGGGAGTGGCGCACGGTGGTGTCGCGCCGCTCCCAGGGGCAGAGCTTGTTGTAGGGATGCTCTTGCCCCCAGGCCGTGGCCAGCAGCGGCTTCACTTCCTCGGGGAATGTGTATGCGCCTTGCGCCACGGCCTGCACGGTGGCCATGATGGCGGACAATGCTGCTAAGAGTATGCGTTTCATGACGGCAAAGGTACGGAATAATTAAAAATTAAAAGGTAAAAATTAAAAGAATATGCGCGGGGGAAGTTAAGAAGTGGGAATTATGAATTAAGAAGTAAGAATTATGAATTAAGAAAATATGCGCGGGGGAATTGAGAATTAAGGGGTGAGGATAGCTTGTGTCATGTCCTTCAGCGTAGCAGTGATCCGTACAGTGGCAGCTCGCAGGCCAGTCGGTTCGCAGTGGGCATCACATGGATTCAATGGTTGCTTTTGCCCGTTGCTGCTTGATTGTTTCTTGACATTGGCCGGTGTGGAATCACGCATGGGGCATCTTGATTTCCCAAACGGCCCGTTTCGGGCTGCCAAACAGGCCGTTCTGCAACTTGAAACAGGCTGTTTTGCAGCCCGAAACGGGTCGTTTTGCAATGCTCTGTGAATCAGGCGGTTGTGCGATAAATGCCGCATGGTGAAGTTTCTTTACAAATAATGGCGTTGCTCCAGCTGTTCCGCTGCCTGTGGCTTAGGCTTCGTGGCTGCCCAGTTCGGCTGCCTTCCCCGCCGCAGGCGCGTCCTGCGGCGGCGTGTGGCGTCGGTGGGCATTGCGCCGTATAGTGAGCGCGCAAGCCTCGGCGGGAGTTGCCGTTATCCGCCCGCAATCCAATATTTTTCTTCTATGACGGAATTTTCACATGAAAAATTTTGCAGTTAGGAATTATATTCATACCTTTGTAGATGCCTACACAGCCCGAGCGATGGCTGCAGGGCATGAAAATACGGGAAAAAAGGACGTTTACGAGCGTTATTCTTCCACAATCAAATCTCGCAAATTTGACCTGCATAGGAAGATACTGCAACGAAGCGTCCATGTCGGATATGTTATATCCTGTCCTGTCTCCGCCCCCACGTGGGGCGGAGAGGGGCGAATATGCAATATCTCATGACGTGGGCTGGCTTGTGTTGCTTATCCTTATGCAAGGGCAATGCGAGAGCCTGATTGTGGGATAAACACGAAGTACAGAATCCCACGTCTTTCCATTGTAAATAGAAACTTGCCTAATCTTGGGGATATATCTGTAGGCGCAACCACTAACCAACGCCTATGGGCGCACTGTTCAACATCCTGGCTCATTCCATCGGCAGCCTGTTCATAGGCTTGCTCATCACCTTTGTGGGCGTGTCCCTCATGTTCTTCATCATCAAGTCGTGGCGGCGCGGCGCTCTGTTCTCGCCGCTCAGCTTCGTCGTTGGCGCGGTGCTGTTCTGCCTGCTGGCCTACCAGTCGGTGCTGTTCTGCGGCGCGGTAACAATAAAGTCTTACTCCGACGACGTGGAGCGGGCCATAAACGGCATGGTAGAGGGAATACCCGATGGCGTCGCCTTCAGCCAGGCCGACAGCCAGCAGCTGCTAGACAGCATCAGCAGGGAGTGGCCGCTGGTGGGCTACTACGTCAACCTGGCCGACTTCAGCGGCCACACGCCGGCCACGATAGCCTCGGCCATGGCCGACGAGCTGCGCGCCTTCATGAACCGCTTCATGCTGAGGCGCCTCGGCTGGTGCCTGCTCTTCGTGGTCGTGGGGGCCGCCGTGGTGCTCAAGACCATGCGCCACACGTGCCTGCCGCCGGGCAGGGGAAAGGACATGGCCTACGAGCCTGAGCGCCGTATTTATGACGACTGACCGGCAGAGGCCGCCACGACGGCCCGCAATGCGAATCAACAATAACTAAAACCATACACGAATGTCAAACCATCTGATTATCGGATTAGGCGGCACCGGAGGCAAAGTGATCCGCGAGCTGCGCAAGAGAGTTTATGAGGAGTTCCGCAGCAACGACCCCGGAGGCGGCGTAAACCTCGATTATGTCTACGTAGACTCATCGCCGGCCGACCTCAACGACCGCACCGGTTGGAAGGTGATGGGCAAGAGCGTGCACCTGGGCGAGGCCCAGAAGGTGAGCATCAACGGGGTGAACGCTTCCATGCTGCAGAACCTCAATATGTATCCGGGCCTTCAGTGCTTCATCAACGATAGCGACAAGAGGCTCATCGACGAGCACATGGGGCCGCTGATAACAGCCGGCATAGGTGGGCAGAGAAGGCGGCTCGGCCGCATCCTCATCGCCAACAACCTGAGCGACCGCAACAACACGCGCAACTTCGACAACGTGGTGCGCAGCGCCGTGGCGCGGCTGCAGCACGCGGAGCCGAATGACAACGACGTTACGTTCCACATCTGTGCCGGACTTGCAGGAGGAACTGGCTCCGGCTCCATCGTCGACGCCATAGCTCAGATACGCAAGCTCTTCCCATACGAGGAGTCGACGCACGCCTTCAAGATACGCCTTTTCCTCTACGTGCCTGAGCGCAACGTGGAGATACCGAGCCACGACAACGGCTTCTACCAGGCAAACGGCTACGCCGCGCTGCTTGAGCTTAACGCCATCAGCACCGGGCATTACGCCCCGCTCGACGTGACGGGCGAGAAAGACGTGTTCTCGCAAGACGTGCAGAGGCTGCTCGGCAGGAGCCAGGAGTCGTTCGAGGCAGCCTACATATATACTAATGTGAACGAGGCAGGCAAGAAGCTCGACCTTTCGAGCGGCCTGCCGGCGTCGGTGGCCGACTTCATGTTCCAGACCATCGTCGTGGCAAACCTCACCGGCGGCAAGGGAAAGATGGCCCGCCTCGTGGGCTGCGAGAACGACGGCGCAGGCCCGGAGCAAGACCAGGGCGGCGAGAAGAACCGCAGCAGGAAGTTCCTTTCATTCGGCATCACGCGCATAGAGTATCCCGAAACCGAGATAGCAGAGTTCGTGTCGTACAGCTATGCGGTGCAGGCCGCGCGCCAGCTGGCCTATAACCTGTGGCAAGACGGCGTTGGCTACGGCGAGTGCTCGCTCGAAGAGGTGGGCACTGGCTTCCTCGACGAAATCAAGGACAAGAAGAACCGCGAGCGGTTCCTGCTCTCCAACGCCTGCCTGACGCTGGCCAAGCCCATCATCGAGGGGCCAAACACCAAGCGGTGGCGCGACTTCAGCATCACCTGGGAGGAGCGGATGCAGCAGGATGCAGGCCTCGTGCAGAAACAGTTTGAGAAGAAACAGTGGTTTGCCGAGTTCACCAAGTTTGCCGACAACTACTACAACGAGAGCTTCCGCGCCCACGGCGTGAAAAAGTTCTACGACATACAGCGCGAGCAGATAAGGGGTTACGCGCGCCACATACGCCGCCACATAGAGAAGATACTGTTCGACGAGTGGGCCAGCGGCACCAAGGACAGCAAGAGCGTGCTTGAGATTGAGAAGTATGCCCAGCTGCTTCGGGGCGACTGCTCGGACCGCATCACCACGTTCAAGCAGCAGATAGGCAACATGGAGGCAGAGCTTCAGGAGTTTGCGCAGAAGATAAAGGTGGCCAATACGGAGTGGGAGGCCATAGGATGGCTTAAGGACGCGCTCACCAACGCATCGTCGAAAGTGTTTGCTTCCTACAAGTCGGCCAAGTGCAACTACTACATCACGGCCACGAGGATGGAGGCATACCAGTTCGGCATCAGCCTCTTGCAGGAGATAGTGGTGGAGCTCGGCAACATGATTGAGGGCATCAAGGCGTTCAAGGACGAGCTTAATGCCGTGCTCAAGGTAGTTGCCGCGCAGGCCGAGTCGAAGTGCCAGAAGAGCGCCATGGGCGACGAGGCCATAATAAAGAAGTACGATCCCGACAAGGTTCGCCAGCTTGTCCACCAGTATACCGTAAACTTCGCCTACCAGAACGACAACGCCGCCGAGATACGCTCGCGCATGATAGCGAGCCTGGGCGAGGACGGCGAGCGCACGTTTGCCAACCTCTACTCGTCGGTAGACTTCGACACGGCCTCAGACATCATCCTCGACACCTGCACGAAGAACGCCCGCGCGGCCATGGAAGACACCGCCAACAGCGACCCGCTGATGAAGATGGTGGGCGTGAACATACTCGACAAGCTGAAGAACGAGCTTAACTCCGACGAGAAGATAGAGGCATTCGTTAAGCAGGCCGTGGCGAGCGCCATGCCCTACGTGCAGCTTAACGCTGAAGAAACCAACAAGGTGATTGCCGGCAATGAGGGCGGCATGATGACCATGGTGCAGCTGGCCCTGCCCAAGGCCGGCAGCGACTCTACGCAAGCCTTTGTCAACAAGCTGCTCGACGCTTTCGCCCAAACCGTTCCGGGCTTCGTCCCTAAGTCCGACGGCGACTTGTCGGAGAATTTCAAGCAAAACCAGATAGTGGTGGTTTGCGCCAAGGCCGGCTTCCCCATCCGCTACGCCGAGAACCTGAAGGTGCTCAAGGACCGCTACGACCGCCTGCTGGCAGCCCCGCAGGGCGCGCTCAACCGCATGGTGCTCCACACGGAGAGCTTTGCCAAGCCGTTGCCGCCGCTCTTCGAGTTGGACTCGCGCGAGATAATGCACAGCGTGAAGAAGCCGCTCATGCTGGCCTTCGCCATGCAGCTGGTGCAGCCGCAGCAAGACCCCACCACGGGCGAGCGGTTCTTTGCGATGAACATTCCCGACGATGTATTCGGCGACAACTGGGTGAAGCTCAGCAAGGATTTCGCCGGATGCCTCGACGTGCTGGCCCACGACTTCAAGAAGTTCACGCTGCTCAGCCAGCAGGTTGACGCCGCGTTGGGCAAGCAGGCGCGCAGCAACGAGCAGAAGGCCGCCATGCGCAAGGCCGTGGGCGGCGTGGTGCAGCAGGTAATCCTGCCCACCATGTGCGAGGGAAACCAGTTCGACCCGAAGTACGCCGAGTACAAGAAGCTGGCCATGGAGATATTCGACAAGGAGCTGAAAGACCTCTGACGCAGCCGCGGCCCGCCCCGGCCCGAGCGGCAGGGGCGGGCCGTTGGCCATGCCGAAATATTATTACAAAGGCCCTCGCGCAGCCCCCTGCGGGGCGTTTGGGCTTGCAATACGTGCCGTTTCGCATTGCCAAACGTGCCGTTTTGCAGCCTGATATAGGCCGTTTCGCAATATAAAACGGTATGTATGGCAACGCGCTGTGGCTCAGGTGCTTGCGCCAATAGGCAGGCGCAGGCAAATATTATTACAAATCAGGAGCGGCCAAGGCTGCCGCGGCAACAAGCAACCAATAACAACCAACAACAATAAAGCAATGGCAAAGAAAATTGGAATATGTCGCGACGAAGAGTGCGATATGTTTAATGTGCAGCAGGAAGCTGAGAAGACAAACTTCGTTTGCAAGGAGTGCGGAAAGCCCCTCATGCCGTTCGACGGCGGCGGGGATAGCGGCTTCAGCAAATGGTGGAACGAGCACAAGCGCCAGGTTCTCATTGGCGTGGGCGCGCTTGTGGTGGTAGGAGGAGGCGTGTGGGGAGGCATGGCAGCCTTCTCTGGCGGCGATGACAAGGCCGGGGCACCGGTGGAGACGCCCGCCCCGAAGCCCGCCACCGTGGCAGCCGACACTGCCGCTGCCGCCGACACCGCCGCTGCGGCTCCCGCTGCGGCACCCGCCGTGCAGGCCGAGCCTGCGCCAGAGCCTGCCGCCAAGCCAGAGGCAAAGCCCTCGCGCCGTCCCGCCGCCCCGCAGGTGCAAAACGGGCGCGGGCGCGTAGACCTTGGCTATGGCATCTATGAGGGCGACCTGAAGAACGGCCAGCCCCACGGCTATGGCACGATAACCTACACGAGGCAGCACAAGATTGTAAGCTCTAAGGACTTTGTCGCCAACCCCGGCGACCGCTTTGAGGGCGACTTCCGCGACGGCCGCATCAGCGGCATTGGCTACTGGCACCACGGCGACGAACAGACGGCCATAAAGCCATGAGTGCCTTGAGGCATATCGCGCTGGCGTTGGCATTGGCCGGAGCTGCCATCGCCGCCGCGTCGCCACCATTCGCCACCAAGCGGCTGGCCCGCATAGCCGCAGCAGTGGGCGTGAGCGTACCCGACGGGGCCGTCATTGGCATGGCCGACGACAGCACGTGGACTTACCGTGGCCGCCGGTTGCGGGTGCGCACCAACGCCTTTGGCGAGGTGTCGCACGTGGGCTACCGCCTTTTCGACAGCCGCATGGCCGATGCTTACCGCCCCATGGCACTGCTCGACTTCCTTGAGCGTTACGCCCTGGAACTCGACCTCCGCCTCGACCTCCGCGAGCCTGCCGCCCGCATGGCCATCGACAAGGTGGCGTGCGTGAGCGGCACGGCAGCTATGCTTGCCGAGGTAGGCCCTGGCGCGCCTTTCACCGTAGAGGAGATAGAGCGGCGGATGTACCGCGTGGGGTGGACGGTAGGGGGCCGCAGGCTTGCGCTTACGTTCCCCGCCGACTGCCAGCTGATGCTTGGCGCCGACGCTGCCGAGCTTGAGGACATCTTCGTGCGCAACGTCAGGCGGGCCGAGCCGCTGGCCGACAGCGCCGCCCTCGCCCCATGGGCTGCGGCAAAGACGTACCGCTCCGGGGGCTATGTGGTGGCCGAGGGTGGGCAGTTTCTGAGCAAGCTCATACGCGCCGACCTCTACCTGGCCGAGGGCAAGGCCGGGGCAAGGCCGCTGGCCGACCCGCGCAAGCCCGTGCAAACGGCCACCAACCTGTTCCTCACTGGCATTGCCGAGCGGCCAACGCCGCTCAGGCTCACCGTCAACCGCTACGGCTACAGCTCCACCAAGGCCGACGTAACGCTCCAGCAGTTCGTAGCCCTGTGCCTGGGCGAGGGTTGCCGCCTCTACGTAGGCGTGAAGACGCACACCGACAAGGAGCTGACCGCCACCATATTCGCCCTCAACACCAAGCTGGCCTACAGCCACGTGCTCAGCATAAGGCTGCCTCTGGGTATGCTATCGGGCGGGGATGGTGCGGCCGAGGCCACGGCCTATGCCTACATACCACTGCAGAATGTCACCGAAGACTTCTTTACCAAGGACTTAAAATGACAAAGCTATGAAAGGAATACGCTTCCTGGCGGCCATCGCCGCCTGCCTCATGGTTGCCGTGGCCATGGCCGACGACACCGACGAGGCAAAGAAAAAGATAAACAGCATCAAGAAGAACAGCAGCTATCTCTACGCAGAGGTGACAGCCGCCACTGCCGACGAGGCGCGCTCGCTGGCAGAGGAGATACTCTACGCCGAGATAAACAAGTGGGCAGCCGGGCAGAAGAAACTGCGCAACAGCCCGGGCCTGGCCGTGAACAACAAGCAGGCGCTGTGGACCACCATGTCGCTGCCGCGCGGCAATATGTTCCGCTCGTTCATCTATGTGAAGAAGAGCGACATACTGCCGGTAGCCAACTCGGAGGTGATAGCCAACCCCGCCGCCGCTGAAGACAGGCAGGCCACAGGCGAGGAGGCACAGCCCGGGCTGGTGTCCACGGTGGCTCCGGTGGTGCCTGAGGCCGTGGCCGAGCTGATGAAGTATGCTGACTACAAGCCCATGGCCGAGCGGATAATGCGCATGAAGGCCGAGGGCAAGGTGGCAAGCTACGACTACTACGCCCAGTTGCCCAACCCCGAGGCCTGCTACCTCGCCATCTACAGCCGCGAAGGCAAGCTCGTGGCCTTCCTCTCGCCGGGCAGCGAGCGCGTCAACCTCGCCACAGGCAAGCCCGACAAGGTGGCCAACTACAGCGGGCATGGCGCGCTGGGCTTTATCGTTAACGAATAACTGACGCACAATAGGACAATATGAAAGCAATCAAGACAATGAGAAACAAGGCTGCCGCGCTGGCCATGGCCATGCTCGGCCTGCTCGCCCCGACCGCCGCCATGGCCGAGGAGATAGGCGTGACGCTGCTCACCGACGAGGGCGTGGAGCGCCCGCTGGCCATAGGCACGGCCGAGCGTAACCTCAGCGTGGTGCTCAGCGAGATCAACAGGGCGCAGGACGCGAAGACCATACTCACCACCAAGGGCCTGCCCATGGACGACTTCTCGCTAAAGTCGCTGCTGCGCATCTGGGCCGTGACGCCCTTCTACTGCGACGACTCGGAGGTGGTGGAGCGCGTGTGGGTGTTTAAGGACGGCTCGATGATGGTGAGCCACATACCACTTATCATCACCCCGGAGGGCGAGGAGTTCGGCCTTGGCACCTATCAGGAGGCAGTGGTGGAGTTCGATCCGCAGGGAAACATCACCGACTTCCGCTTCGCCCTCGACGCGCAGACGTCAGAGAGCATGGAGCGCTGCGGCTCGGTGGTTGACAAGGAGAAGCAGATGGTGATACTGCAGTACGTGGAGCGCTTCCGCACGGCCTACAACCAGAAGGACATACAGACCATTGAGAGGATGTTCAGCGACGACGCCCTCATCATCACCGGCAAGGTAGTGATGACCCGGCCCAGCGAGATGAAGCCTGCGCAAGCCAAGGTTGAGTATACCAAGCAAAACAAGCAGCAGTACATCACCAACCTAAGGAAAGCATTCCACCGCAACAAGTGGATCGACGTGAAGTTCTCGCAGATAGGCGACGGCGACGACGCCGGCGGTTGCCCGGGCATCACCCGCTCGCAGAAAGACCCCACAAAGTATGGCGTGCGCCTGCGCCAGGAGTGGCGCTCGAGCACTTACAGCGACGAGGGCTACCTCTTCCTGCTCTGGGATTTCCCCGAGGATGGCGGCGACCCGATAATCCACGTGCGCACGTGGCAGCCCGAGATGGTGGGCGGGGTGAGGCAGCAGCCCGACAAGGACATAACCACCCTGGCGGGCTTCGACCTCTGATGGTACATTGACACATAACGCATACATACATGAGACGTTTGCTTTGCATACTGCTCGCGGTGCTGGCCATGGGCCAGGCGCGGGCGCAGGAGGAGTACATATCCAACAGCCGCGACGCCGCCTCCGACCAGTTTGCCGACCTCGAAGGGCGGAAGGGCGTGCTCGTGCTGTCGGCCCACAGCAGCCTTATACTGCGTGTGACCAACGCGAGTCAGCCCGTGGAGGAGGTGAGGCCCAGCGGCAAGCGGCCCGATGGGCTTTACGAATACAAGCTGATACTGGCTGCCGACGACACCCGCGAGGCCAAGGTGGAGGTGAGCCGCATGGGCGACGTTTACACAACCGAGTTCATCGCCACGCTGAAACCCGACTTCCTCGTGGCCTACCGCATAGAGGAGATAGAGCAGCCCATACGCTACGAGGACCAGACGCGCGGCAACGACGCGCGCCTTAACGCCGCTGAGGCTGAGCTGGAGATATCTACCACCATCAAGGGCCTTGTCGTGAAGTGCAGCGACAAGCTCGGGGCAACGGTGACATCGGCGCCGAGCAAGGCCGACCCAAACGTCAGCGAGATATCCGTGGTGCTGCCCGTGGCATCGCTGCAGGCTGCCCGCGATGAGGCCGAGGCTGCGCGCAAGGAGTATGGCAGGCTTACCGCGCTCATCGAGACCGACAAGGCCACCGACGCAGACTTCGACAGCCACGATGCTGCCGAGGCGCGGATGGAGCGCGCCGAGGCCGCCCTGAGGGAGCTTACGGCGGTAGACATATATTCCGACAAGACAAACCATCTCGCCATTGACATTAGTTCGCTCGGCCCTCGCTCCAAGAAGAGCTACGTAGTGCTGCCCGTGGTGATTGAGAAGGAAGTGTTCGTAACCGAGTTCAGCGCCCGCATGAACGACGGAGGCCGCCTCTTTGCGCAGCGCAACTACGCCGACGCGCGAGCCGCATTCGTGGAGGCCATAGAGGCCAATGACGCCCCCTTGAGCATGAAACCGGCCGTAATGGCGAGCATACAGCGCTGCGACACGTGCATGCGTTACGAAAGGCTTGCCACCGCAGCCCTGTCGGAGCTTATCAAGATGAAGAAAGCCGGCACCGGCACGCAGGACGACGTGTACCGCTACGCCTCGGCCGGGATTTATTTCCTCGGCGTGGTGAACAACAACAACGCCTCCGACTTTTATACCTCGCGCATTGCCAAGCTTGAGGAACTCATCAAGAAGCAGCCGCTCAACGTGGGGTTCACCGTAGTGGAGTGGCTCACCCTCAGCGAGGGCAACCCGCTCCCTACCGTGGAGCTGTGGGCTTACTATGGGGCGGAGCCGCCTTCCCCGGTGGTGTACAACACGCCGCGCCGCTTCCGGCGCGCCATAAAGGCCGAGGCCGACAAGTACGTGCAGGTGGGAATGACCGACGCACAGGGGCGCGTGGAGATAGAACTTGACAGGGCAAAGCTGCCAACGGCCTTCGTGTTTTGCCCGTCCGCCGACGAGAGCATTAAGATAACCAGCCTGCCTTTTGCCGACTTCGTGAGGCGCGCCAGCGGCGACTACCACATGAAGCAGCTGCGGGTAAAGATGTACAAGCGCACAAACAAGCATTTTTGAGCATCTGCATGGTATATGGCATGGAATGACCCTGAATAGCTACTTAACCATATAAGACATAAACAAAAAGTAATGTAACAATGAAAAACAGATTTACCAAAGCCATGGCGCTGGCCGCAGTGCTGGCCCTGGCTCCTGCCGCTGCACAGGCGCAGGGTTTTCTCGGCAAGCTGGGCAAGGCTGCCGAGAGCCTTACCTCTAAGCAGGCAACAACCACGCAGGCCACGCAGCCTGCAGCGCCGGAACTTTCGGACAGCGCCAAGGCCATAAGGGCCATGCTGCTCAATGTGCCTGAATTCAAGGTGAGCAAGATGACCCTGACGGGCGACGACGGCAAGGTGATAACCAATGCCGACGGTACCGAGAGGTACTATTACTTCATAACCGATGCCGAGGGCAACGCCTGGGACGTGGCAACGGTGAACGGTGTGCTCAAGGCACGCCGCAACCTCTATGGCAACATACTTAAGAAGGTGGGCGTAGGGGCCGTGGCCGGAGGCATAGGCGGCCTGCTCAAGGGCGACATGAAGCAAGCCGGCACTGGCGCCGCCGTGGGCGCGCTGGCCGGGCTGGGACTTTCGGTCGCCGACATCGGGCAGATAAGGAAGGTCAACAAGAGCCTGAAGAAGTACGACGAATTGGTGGAGGCCTACCAGCAGACCATCACCGACGAGGGTTTGCCCAAGGATGCCGCTGCCGACGTGGCAGCCATCGACAAGGCCCTCGGCGTTGAGGGCGATGCCGTAAGCGGCGAAATAGCCTCCGTGATGAAGAGCATAGAGGAGAAGAAGCCAGAGGTTGGCAAGCTGGAAGACCTGGACCTGGATGCGCTCTGATGCAGGCGGGGCGCCAGTAGCGCCCCGTGCAGTGTAATGTTTTTTGCGTATTGCTAACTTTGAGCGGCGTTGCTGCCAACTGCTTGATGGCCAGGCGGTTGGTGGCAGCGTCGTTCTTGCGTTGCAAAACGGGCTGCTTGGCAGGACGAAACGGCTTGTTTTGTCGTGCCAAGCAGCCCGTTCCGCATTGCGATATGTTTGCCATGGCCGTGCATTGGGCAGATTGTAACATAAAATTACCATGCGCGGGCAGCACCAAACCATAGGTTAAAACGAACTAAAATTTAGTTAACGACAATTAATTATGGGGTATAAGGAAGCCAACTTTGATTAAATTTCTTTATCTTTGTGGTGCGAAAAGATAATTAGGAAACGCGAATCGAGATTAAAATTCAGGAATCGAAAAAGTTATAAATAACCAAGTGACAAATGTCGCGCGCCGGTTAAAGCACCCCCAGTCGGCAGGCGGCATGAACCAAAACTAAAGGGGGCGCACAACTTTATTTATATGAAGAAGATTTTACTTCTGGCAGCCATCGCGCTGTCGAGCCTTTCCGTAAAGGCACAGACCGAACCCGGTACGTTCACACTCATGCCGAAAGTCGGCTTGAACATGGCTAATGTTACCGACCTCGAACACACCAAGATGAAGGCAGGAGCCGTGGCTGGTGTTGAGGCTGAGTATCGCGCAAGCAACCTTATGGGCATCACCGCCGGCGTTCTCTACTCTATGCAGGGCGTGAAAGCTGACGAGGGTGATTACAAGCAAAAGCTTGACTACATCAATATCCCAATCCTTGCCAACTTCCACGTATGGAAAGGCCTGTCCATCAACGCTGGTATCCAGCCGGGATTCCTTGTGAGCGCAAAGGCAGATAATGGCGATGAGGACGTGGACATTAAAGATGGGTGCGAGAGCTTTGACTTCTCAATCCCCGTTGGAGCTTCTTATGAGTGGAATAGCTTCGTGCTCGACCTGCGCTATAACATCGGCGTAACGAAGATTTACAAGGAGGATGAGGGCAGCAGCAAGAACGGCGTGCTGGCCATCACCCTTGGCTACAAGTTTGCCCTCTAAGCCAATAGGCTAATAAAAACAGTGTTTCATAATTTCAAAAATGCCGCGCTGGCACTCGGTGTGTCGGCGCGGCATTGTCTTTTCTTGTGGCTCACTGCGGGGTAGGGCGGATGCCTCACCTTTCACTCTTCACTTTTCACTCTTCATTCTTCACTTGCTCTATGTATTGCCAGAGCTTGCGGTAGAAGGGGTGGCGCGTTAGTGTTGGCACGTCGCCAAGGATGATTAGCTTCATCCTTGCGCGGGTGATGGCCACGTTCATGCGGCGCAGGTCGCGCAGGAAACCTATCTCGCCGCTGCTGTTTGAGCGCACGAGCGAGATGAGTATCACGTCGCGCTCCTGCCCCTGGAAGCCGTCCACGGTGTTCACCGATATGCTGCGGCGCAGCGGCTTAAGCCCATCGCGCTTCATTACGAGCCGCCGCAGGTACTGCACCTGCGCGCGGTAGGGCGAGATGATGCCCACGTCGATGCGCTCGTTGATGAGCCGCTGGCGGCCTATGCGGGCAAAGTAAGCCTCGAGCGTGGCGAGCGTGAGCTCCGCCTCGGCCTTGTTTATGCGGCCGTAGCTCTCGCCCACGAACTCCTCGCGGTAGCTCGTGGCCTCGGCGGCGTTGCCGTCGGCCTCAGCCGCGCCCATCTGCGAGGTGTCTATCCACTCCAGCGGAACGTCGAGGTCGAGTATGCCGCGGTGGCGCACCTCGGGCGCCGACTCCACCTGCCCGCAGTAGAACCAGCGGCTGGGGAAGCGCATTATGGCCTCGTTCATGCGGTATTGCACGCGCAGCAGCGTCACTGCCGATGGGTGAAGCTCCACTATGCGCTCCATGAGCGTGCGCCCCAGGCCGCCGCGCAGGGCCTCGATGCTCTTCACCGTGGGCGGCAGCTGGCAGTGGTCGCCCGCCAGCACCACTCGCCCGGCGCGCCTTATGGCTATCCAGCAGGCGGCCTCGAGGGCCTGGGCGGCCTCGTCGATGAACAGGGTGGGAAACTTCATGCCCTCCAGCAGGCGGTTGGCCGCGCCCGTGAGCGTGCAGGCTATCACGCGGGCCTCGCCAAACAGCTCGGCGTTGATGCGCAGCTCTATCTCGGCGGCGCGCCCCTTGAGGCTCTCCAGGCGCTGGTGCCAGCGGTCGTCGCCCCGGCGGCGGTGGGCGCGCAGGTCGCGTATGGCCTTGCGGATGCTCCACAGCTGGGGGTAATCGGGGTGGGCCTCGAAGCGCCGCTCGTAGGTAAAGGACAGCATCTTGTCGTTCACCCGCGTGGGGTTGCCTATGCGCAGCACGCTCACGCCGCGGTCGAGGAGCTTCTCCGATATCCAGTCTACGGCCATGTTGCTCTGCGCGCACACCATCACCTGCGGCTCGCGCAGCAGCGTTTCGTGTATGGCCTCTACGAGCGTGGTGGTCTTGCCGGTGCCTGGCGGGCCGTGGACTATGGCCACGTCCTTGGCGCGCAGCACCTCGTTGACGGCTTGCTCCTGCGTGGCGTTGAGGTATGGGAAGCGCATCGGGGCAAAGGCCCTGCGCTCAGGCTCGCGCCGCGAGTAGAAGAGGTCGCGCAGGTAGGCCAGCCGCCCCTTGGCCCTCATGGTGCGGTCGAGGGCGTCGAACATGAGGCGGTAGCTCGTCTCGTCGAACGACAGCTGCACCCCCACGCCGCCGGCGGACTGCAGCGCGGCGGCGTCGGCGGCGTCGGGCAGCGCCACCACCATGCGGTCGCCGTCTACATAGCTCACCGTGGCGGCGAAGCGGAAGTAAGATATGTGCCGCGAGCCATCGGCTTTGGCCGCCGCATTGCCTGCCCATTTGCTGCCGCCGTTGCCCTGGGCTGTTCCGTCGCTGCCGCCACCGGGGCTTGCACCGCTGTTTTCCTTTATTAAAGATTCCTCGTTCTTGACTTGTTTTTCCGCGTCCATGCGGAAAAACACCACGGGCTTGCCGTATTCAAAGTTGTGCTCAATCTCGTTGTCGGCGGTGCGGAACACCTCTATGCAGGGCTGGTTGAGCGAGTTGTAGTATGTGCGGCCTGTGCGCAGCGGCCACCAGGCGTCGCCGCGCTTCACCTTGCGGTGCATCCCCAAGGCTTCGGTCTGGCGGCGGAACTCCTCTTTCTCCGCGTCGTATTCCGTCTGGAGCAGGGCGCGCTGGCGTTGCAGCTCAAGTATGGGCGATATGGTGTTGTAGGTCATGTCGGTTGTCTTTTTGCGTCTTTCCGTGTTTCCCGCAGCCTGTGTGGGCGCCGTGGGCATCGCCGTAGGAGTGCGGCGGCGGGCTATCCGTGGTGCAAAGTTACGTAAAATATGCCGTACAGAGCATCCTTGGCATCGGCAAAAGGCAATATTTGGGGCCGTCGGTTGCTGATTTCGTGTATTTTTCATAACTTTGCATCACTGTAACGTTGATATTTATTCGCAAAGGAAATGATATTGCTTAGTTTTGACACTGAGGAGTTTGATGTGCCGCGCGAGCACGGCGTGGACTTCTCGCTGGAGCAAGGCATGGCGGTCTCTACAGTGGGTACGGGCCGCATCCTCGACTGCCTCAAGGCCAATGGCGTAAGGGCCACGTTCTTCTGCACGGCCAACTTCGCCGAGCGGGCCCCCGAGGTGATGCGCCGCATCATGGACGAGGGCCACGAGGTGGCCTGCCACGGCGTGGACCACTGGAGGCCCGAGGCCACCGACGTGGAGCGGTCGAAGCAGGTTGTGGAGCGCGTGACGGGGCGCACCGTCTACGGCTACCGCCAGCCGAGGATGTTCCCCGTGAGCGACGAGGAGATAGAGCGCATGGGCTACCGCTACAACTCATCGCTCAACCCGGCGTTCATCCCCGGCCGCTACATGCACCTCTCGGCCCCGCGCACATGGTTCATGCGTGGCAAGGTGATGCAGATACCGGCCTCTGTCACGCCGTGGGTGCGCTTCCCGCTGTTCTGGCTGGCCCTGCACAACCTGCCTGAAGGGCTATACCATGCCTTGGTGCGCCGCACCCTGAGGCACGATGGCTACTTCGTAACCTACTTTCACCCATGGGAGTTCTATGAGCTGAGGGAGCACCCAGAGTTCCGCATGCCTTTCATCATCCGCAACAACAGTGGTGCCGCCATGGCCGGTCGCCTCGACCGCCTAATAAAGATGCTCAAGGCAAGGGGCGAGCATTTCCTTACCTTCAATGAGTTTGTTGACATAAAGTTGTCTGGCAAGAAATAAAAAACATAACGCAACATGATAAAGTTAGCCATTGTTTCGCCGTGCTACAACGAGGAGGAGGTGCTGCGCGAGTCGGCCCGCCGCCTTGGCGAGCTTCTGGGCAGCATGGTTGCCGACGGCAGGATAAGCCCCGACAGCTTCATGCTCTTCGTCAACGACGGCAGCCGCGACAGCACTTGGGAGATAATAGCGGCCTTGCACGAGGCCGACAAGCGGGTTAGGGGGGTGAACCTGGCGCGCAACGTGGGCCACCAGGCCGCCATCATGGCCGGCATGATGACCGCCAAGGATTGGGCCGACGCAGTGATCACCATCGATGCCGACCTGCAGGACGACCTCCGCGCCATCCCCCAAATGGTGGACGACTTTGCCCGTGGATACGACATAGTGTACGGGGTGAAGGTGCAGCGCACCGCCGACCCGCTGCTCAAGCGGCTCTCTGCCGTGGCCTTCTACAAGCTGCAGGCCAAGATGGGCGTGGAGAGCGTATACAACCATGCCGACTTCCGCCTGATGAGCCGCAGGGCCTTGCAGATGCTTGCGGGCTACAAGGAGACAAACCTGTATCTGCGCGGGCTTATCCCGCTGATAGGGCTTGAGGCTACCACGGTTGACGACGTGATCAGCGAGCGGCGCGCAGGCCATTCCAAGTACACCCTGGCAAAGATGCTCTCGCTTGCCCTCGATGGCATCACGTCGTTCTCCGTGAAGCCCATCTACTGCATATTGTGGCTCGGGGTGGCGTTCATCCTCATAAGCCTTGCCATCGGCATCTACGTAGTCCACGCCATCATGGCAGGCACGGCCGTGCCGGGTTGGTCGTCGCTGATACTGAGCGTTTGGTTCGTGGGCGGCATGGTGCTCATCTCCATTGGTGTGGTTGGGGCCTACATCGGCAAGATTTACAAGGAGGTGAAGCGGCGTCCGCTGTACAACATAAAGGAAATCTTAGGCGGTGAGGCAGGGTAGCGGCGCCCGCCTAAGCCTGCCGCGTGGTGTGCGCCGCGCTTTCAGGCGGCAGCCAAAAGCAAAACGGTCGCCAAGGCTTGTGCTCCAAGCCTTGGCGACCGTTTCGTTTCGTGATCCGCTTGGGGCTCGAACCCAAGACCCCAACATTAAAAGTGTTGTGCTCTACCAACTGAGCTAGCGGATCATCCGCTTGCGGCAGCCATTGTGCTGCTAAGCGGTTGCAAAGGTAGTATGTTTTTTTGAAACTGCCAAATTATTCGGGTTGTTTTTCGGCCATATCTTCCGTTGCGCATTGCGTGGCGGGTGGGGAGGGTGCAGCTGTGCCTGCCTGGCCCTGCCCGTTGGCGTGGCTTGCCTCTGGCGTGGTGGCTTCGCCGGCCTCCTTGGTGACGTAGCGCTGGTAATAGGCAATGATGAGCGTTGTCAGCGGCAGTGCTATTATCAGCCCGATGAAGCCGAGCAGCGCGCCCCACACGGAGAGCGACAGCAGGAGCACGGCCGGGTTCAGCCCCATGGCCTTACCCATTATCTTCGGCGTGAGCACCATGTCGGTGATGAGTTGCACCACGAGGAACACTCCCACGGCCGAAGCCAGTATTATCCAGAAGTTCTGGCCCGTGTCGGCGGCCTTGAGCAGCGACAGCAGCACCATGGGGATTAGCGCCAGCCCGTGCACGTAAGGTATGAGGCTCATTATGCCTATCATGATGCCAAGGCCGATGGCCATGGGGAAGTCGATGATGGTGAAGCCGATGCAGAACAGGATTCCGATGCACAGCGCCACGAGGCTCTGCCCGCGTATGTAGCTGTTCAGCTCGCGCTCCACGTCGTTTGCCAGTTCCTGCCAGAACGGCCTGCTCTTTGGCGGGAAGATCTTGATGAACCCTGCCGCCAGCTTTTCGTAGTCGAGCAGTATGAAGAAGAGGTAGAGCAGCGTTATGAGCGATGCCACGATGCTTATTATCACGTTGGCTGTCTGCCCGATGAAGGAGAACAGCTTGGGCATGGTGTCGCTCAGGGCCTGCTTCACCTCGTCGCTCTTGAATATGTCCTGTATGTCCTGGCTGTTGGCTTCTATCCAAGTGCGGATGGCCAGTGGGAAGTTGCTTATGTGCGTCTTTTCGTGCAGGTAGCGGGTGACGAGGCCTCCGAGCTTCTCGAACTGGTCTACCATGGGCGGGATGATTAGGTAGACAATGCCGCCGATGACCGCCGCGAGGAATGCCAGCGATACGATGATGGACAGCACCCTGCCCGGCACGTGCAGCCTGTATTGCACGAACGTCACTATGGGGTAGATGAGGTAAGCCAGCAGCCATGCCACGAAGAACGGCAGCAGCACGCTGCCGAGGTAGTTGAGCACATAGAGGATGGCCACCGCCAGCAGGCCGGCCAGCATCCACCTTACGAACTTGTCGAACGTTATGGTCTTGTCAATCATTTCACTGTATTATAATAATAAGGTATAAGGGCGAAAGGCCCCATCCCTCATCGCGGGGCCTTGGCGGCTTCCTCCATGGCCTTCTTGTAGCATTCGCGGCATAGCGGCTCGTATTCTTGCGTCTCGCCGAGCATCACTCGCTTGTCGCCCGCCACGGTGCGGTGGCTCACGTAGGCCAGCGCGCCGCAGCGCACGCAGATGGCGTGTACCTTTGTCACCTCGTCGGCGATGGCGCAGAGCGCGGGCATGGGCCCGAAGGGCACCCCTCGGAAGTCCATGTCAAGCCCCGCCACGATGACGCGCGTGCCTCGGTTGGCCAGCTGGTTGCACACCTCGGGCAGGCCGTCGTCGAAGAACTGGGCCTCGTCGATGCCCACCACGTCGATGCTTGCCGCCATGAGCAGGATTTGCGCCGATGAGTCGATTGGCGTGGAGCGTATCTTGTGGCGGTCGTGGCTTATCACGTCCTCTTCCGAGTAGCGCGTGTCGATGGCGGGCTTGAATATCTCCACCGTCTGCCTGGCGAACTCCGCCCGCCTGAGCCTCCGTATCAGTTCCTCGGTCTTGCCCGAGAACATAGAGCCGCACACCACCTCAATCCTTCCGGGCCGCCTTTGCTCCCCTGTTAAGTAATCTGTCATTTAAGCGCAAAAGTACAAATACGTTTTAAAAATTGCAAAGAATCGGCCGCTTTTTTTTGGGCGTAAGCAACAAATCGTTACATTTGCACAGAATATGGGTATACTTTACGTGGTTCCCACCCCGGTGGGCAACATGGAAGACATCACTCTGCGCGCGCTGAAGGTGCTCAAGGAAGCAGCCCTCGTGCTGGCCGAGGACACCCGCACGTCGGGTGTGCTGCTCAAGCACTACGGCATAAGCAACAAGCTCATGTCGCACCACAAGTTCAACGAGCACGGCACGGCCGCCTCGATAGTGGGTCGGCTGCAGGGTGGCGACGACGTGGCCCTCATCAGCGACGCCGGCACCCCCGGCATCAGCGACCCCGGCTTCTACCTCGTGCGCGAGGCCGTGAGGGCCGGCGTAGAGGTGCAGTGCCTGCCCGGTGCCACGGCGTTCGTGCCGGCCCTCGTTTCGAGCGGGCTGCCGTGCGACAGGTTTGCCTTCGAGGGCTTCCTGCCGCAGAAAAAGGGCCGCCAGGGGCGCATCGACGCCCTTGCCTCCGAGCGCCGCACCATGGTGTTCTACGAGTCGCCCCACCGCCTTTGCAAGCTGCTCGGCCAGCTGTCCGAAGCCTTTGGTGGCGGGCGCGAGGCCTGCGTGTGCCGCGAGATATCCAAGGTTCATGAGGAGAGCGTGCGCGGCACCCTCTCCGAGCTGAGCGCCCACTTCGGCACCACCGCCCCCCGGGGCGAGATAGTGGTAGTGGTGGCCGGGCGCGACGACAAGGAAGACAAAACCAAAAACCAGTGAATATGAAGAAACTTTTGTTTGCAGGATTCTGCCTGCTGGCCATGGCGGCCTGCCGGCAGGACAAGCCCAAGGCCGACCTCGAGGCGGCGCAGCAGCGCGATTCGCTCACCCAGGTCATAGCCCAGAAGGACACCGAGATCAACGACCTCATGTCCACGGTGAACGAGATAGAGGAGGGCTTCCGCGAGATTAACGAGGCCGAGAACCGGCTGAGCCTGGCCAAGCAGGGCGAGGGCAGCAACCGCGAGCAGCGCATACGCGAGAACATGCAGTTCATACAGTCGGCCATGAAGCAGAACCGCGAGCTTATAGCCAAGCTGCAGCGCCAGCTGCGCGAAGGCTCCATAAAGGGCGAGCAGCTGCAGCGCACCATCGACAACCTGACCAAGCAGATGGAGGAGAAAGACCAGCAGCTGCAGCAGCTGCGCGAAGAGCTCGACGCCAAGGACATACACATCATGGACCTCGACGAGAAGATAGCCAACCTCAACACCAACGTAAGCACGCTCACTGCCGAGGGGCAGCAGAAGACCAATACCATCAACTCGCAGGACAAGCAGATACACTCAGCCTGGTACGTGTTCGGCACGAAAGACGAGCTGAAGGAGCAGCGCATACTCGACGGCGGCGAGGTGCTACGGGCCAACTTCAACCGCGACTACTTCACCAAGATAGACATACGCGTCACCAAGGAGATAAAGCTCTACTCGCGCTCGGCCAAGATGCTGACCTCGCACCCGGCGAGCAGCTACACCCTGCAGCGCGATGCCAACAAGCAGTACGTGCTGCGCATCACCAACCCGCAGGTGTTCTGGAGCACGAGCAAGTATCTCGTGATACTCGTAAAGTGACTTGGTGCTGAGCAAGCCCTATAAGTGGCGGCCACGGTTGTGGCCGCTTTTTTGTTTGCTTGCTTCCCGCTTTTGCCGAAGATGTAGTGGGCTACTTCTTCGGCAAAAGCGGGAAGCAAGCAGGCGGCAGCAGTGCGGAAGATGGTAGGAGAGCCGACTATCGGTGTTGCAAGTGCTGTTGGCGCCCTGGCGGCCGGTTTGGGTTAAATGTTTACATTATGCCCCTTGCCGCCGGCCGCTGGCCGCATGGCATTGCAGGAAGTGCCGTTTCGCGCTGCGGAACGGGCCGTTTGGGCTTGCCAAACGTGCCGTTTTGCAGCGCAAAACGGCACGCTCCGTAACTCCCTGGCACACAGCGTAATATACAGGATGTCCCTGCCGTGACAAAAACTTTACACCGCTCGCCCGCGCGCTGCCCCATGGCATGGCCCCCTTGGGCCTCTGCCCCTTGCCGTGGCGGTCTTCGGCCTCAGCCTCCGCGGCTCGCCGCGATGCATCAATATTCAATTTTTACTTTTGTTTGCATACCCTTGCATATAATATGCTGTATTTCGTACACCGCTTCCGTTAGCAAACTGTAAACCATTCCATGGTAAATTTTTTCATTTTGGAACGAAATGTTGGCTTGTTTTGGGCTTTTGTTGAGCATGATAAGTTAAATATTCGATTTTTTTAGCCATTTGTGCTGTGGGCTGAATAATTTTGTTTAATTTTGCAGGTCGTAATGTTATAATGTAAATCAGTAAAGAAGAGAGTATTTATGGAAAGAAGATTAACTATGCTTTTGGCGTGTTTGCTCCTCTCTGTGGGAGTGGCATTAGCCCAAACAAAAGTTACAGGTACCGTAATATCTCAGGAAGACGGGCTGCCGGTCATCGGTGCCACGGTTATGGTCGAGGGGACCAAGACCGGCACTACGACCAACATGGACGGCGTATTCTCGCTCTCCGTGCCTGCCGGCAAGAAGCTTGTGATAAGCTATGTCGGCATGAAGCCCCAGACGGTAGTCGCAAAGCCTGGGATGAAGGTTACGCTCGAGAGCTCGGCCCACGTGGTCGACGAGGTAGTGGTGACGGGTATGCAGAAGGTAGACAAGCGCCTTTTCACCGGCTCCACCACCAAGATTGACGCCGGCAATGCCAAGATTGACGGTATGGCCGACATCAGCCGCTCGCTTGAAGGCCGCGCAGCCGGTGTGTCCGTGCAGAACGTGTCGGGAACATTCGGTACCGCACCCAAGATCCGCGTCCGCGGTGCCACGTCCATTTACGGCAGCTCCAAGCCGCTTTGGGTGGTCGACGGCGTCATCATGGAAGACGTCGTAGACGTGAGCGCCGACCAGCTCTCTTCTGGCGATGCCAACACGCTGATAAGCTCCGCCATAGCCGGACTCAACTCCGACGACATCGAGAGCTTCCAGATATTGAAGGACGGCTCCGCCACATCTATATATGGCGCGCGCGCGATGGCGGGCGTCATCGTGGTCACCACCAAGAAAGGTAAGGCCGGCCAGGCCCACATCAGCTACACCGGCGAGTACACCATGAGGCTCATCCCATCGTACAACACGTTCAACATCATGAACTCGCAGGACCAGATGTCGGTATACCAGGAGCTTCAGCAGAAAGGATACCTCAACTACGCCGAGACGGCCAACGCACCTAACAGCGGCGTTTACGGCAAGATGTATGAGCTGATAAACACCTACAACCCCGCCACGGGCCAGTTCGGCCTCGTGAACACCCCCGAGGCCAGGGCCGCTTACCTGCGCGCCGCCGAGTACCGCAACACCAACTGGTTCAAGGAGCTGTTCTCCAACTCGATACAGCACACCCACTCTGTCAGCATGTCGGGCGGTACCGACAAGGGCAACTACTACGCCTCGGTGAGCGCCATGTACGACCCGGGCTGGACCAAGCAGAGCCAGGTGGAGCGCTACACAGCCAACTTCAACGTAAACCACAACATATCGAAGAAGCTCACCGCAGGCCTCCTGGGCAACGCCTCTTACCGCAAGCAGAAGGCCCCCGGAACGCTCAGCGCCACCACCGACCCCGTATCGGGCGAGGTGAGCCGCGCCTTCGACATCAACCCCTACTCGTATGCGCTCAACACGTCGCGCACGCTCGACCCCAACGAGTACTACACGCGCAACTACGCTCCGTTCAACATCTTCCACGAGCTCGACAACAACTACATCGACCTCAACGTGGTTGACTTCCGCATGCAGGCCAAGCTGAGCTACAAGCCCATCACCAAGGTGGAGCTTACAGCCCTCGGAGCCGTGAAGTACAGCGCAACAACGCAGGAGCACAACATCAAGGACCAGTCGAACCAGGCCATGGCATACCGCGCCATGAGCACCTCGACCATCCGCGACAACAACAACTACCTCTACACCGACCCCGACGACATCTACGCCCTGCCGGTGACGGTGCTGCCCAACGGCGGTATACTCGACCGCACTGACAACCGTATGTTCGGCTACGACTTCCGCGCCACTGCGCAGTATAACGACGTGTTCGGCGAGGACGAGCACATCGTCAACCTCTACGCCGGACTCGAAATCAACAGCGTGCAGCGCCACAGCACGTGGTTCCGCGGCTGGGGCATGCAGTACACCATGGGCGAGACCCCCTCGTGGGCCTACGAGGTGTTCAAGAAAAGCTCGGAGACCAACACCGACTACTTCACGCTGAGCAACACCAACGAGCGCAGCGCAGCCTACTTTGCCAACGGTACTTATTCGTGGCGCGGGCGCTACTCCATCAACGGCACGTTCCGCTACGAGGGTACCAACCGCCTCGGCAAGAGCCGTTCGGCCCGCTGGCTGCCCACATGGAACGTTTCCGGAGCATGGAACGTACACGAGGAGCCTTTCTTCAAGAAGCTCCAGCCCGCCATGTCGCACCTCTCGTTCCGCCTGTCGTACTCGCTCACGGCCGACCGCGGCCCCGCCGACGTTACCAACTCGCGGGTGGTGATCATGGCCGAGAACCCTTGGCGCCCCTTCGCCGACGTGAAGGAGACGCAGCTCTACATCTACCAGCTGGCCAACGAGGACCTTACTTATGAGAAGAAGCACGAGTTCAACTTCGGCGTTGACATGGGCTTCCTCAACAACCGCATCAACTTCACCCTCGATGCCTACAGCCGCCGCAACTACGACCTCATTGGCGTGGCCACCACATCGGGCGCAGGCGGCGAGGTGCAGAAGTATGGCAACATCGCCACCATGAAGTCGAGCGGAGTGGAGCTGTCGCTCTCCACAACCAACATCAAGACCGACGACTTCACCTGGAGCACCAACTTCATCTACAGCCACACGCACAACGAGGTGACCGAGCTGAAGACCGCCAGCCGCGTGATCGACCTCGTTTCCGGCTCGGGCTTCGCCATGGAGGGCTATCCCGTGCGCAGCCTCTTCTCAATACCATTCATGGGACTCAACGACGAGGGTCTGCCCACATTCCTCGATCAGGACGGCAACATAACCACCACTGGCATCTACTTCCAGGAGAACGACCCCGACAAGCTCGGCTTCCTGAAGTACGAGGGCAGCGTGGACCCCACCGACATGGGTAGCTTCGGCAACATCTTCACCTACAAGAACTTCACGCTCAACGTGTTCATAACATATTCGTTCGGCAACGTGGTGCGCCTCGACCCCGTGTTCTCTAATGAGTACGACGACCTGACCGCCACCCCGAAGGAGTTCAACAACCGCTGGACCACGCCGGGCGACGAGAAGCACACCACCGTGCCGGTGATAGCGAGCAAGCTGCAGAACAGCCTCGATGCCAACCTCTCGTATGCCTACAACGCCTACAACTACTCTACCGAGCGCATAGCCAAGGGCGACTTCATCCGCATGAAGGAAATCTCGCTGGGCTACGAATTCCCCAAGTCTATATGCGAGGCGCTCAGCCTTAACAAGCTGTCGCTCAAGCTGCAGGCCACCAACCTCTTCCTCATCTATGCCGACAAGAAGCTCAACGGGCAGGACCCCGAGTTCGCCAATGCCGGCGGTGTGGCAGTGCCGGTGCCAAAGCAGTTCACCCTCACACTCAAAGTTGGTATATAATTTAATGCAGACATCAATGAAAAAGAGTAACATCATATATTCAATCAGTTTCGCCGCCTTGCTCGGGCTTTCGCTCGCGTCGTGCGACAACTATCTCGACGTGATGCCCGACAACCGCACCGAGGTTGACTCTGAGGACAAGGTGGTAAGCCTCATAACTTCTGCCTATCCCAGCGATGCGTTCTACGGATACCTCAACGAAAGCATGTCCGACAACATCGACGACATGGGCGAGCGCTATTCGCAGTATGACTCGCGCTTTGCCCGCCAGGCTTACTCGTGGGAGGAGATAACCGAGGACGACAACGATGGTGTGCGCAACCTCTGGGAGAGCCACTACAACGCCATAGCGTCGGCCAACCAGGCCCTGCAGGCCATTGAGGAGATGGGCGGCCCTCTTACCTCCACGCTCCGCGAGGCCATGGCAGAGGCTCTGCTCTGCCGCGCCTACAGCCACTTCATCCTCGTAAACGAGTTCTGCATGAACTACAACTCGCAGACCAGCAAGACCGACATCGGCATACCTTACGTAACCAAGCCCGAGACCACGGTGAACCCTCACTATGGCCGCGGCACGGTGGAGGATGTTTACAAGAACATCGACAAGGACATACAGACTGCCCTGCCGATGGTGGGCGACACTCATCTCAAGGTGCCTAAGTACCACTTCAACACGCAGGCCGCATACGCCTTCGCCGCCCGCTTCTACCTCTTCTACGAGAAGTGGGACAAGGCTGCTGAGTATGCCACGCAGTGCCTCGGCTCTAACCCTGCGTCGATGCTGCGCGACTGGGACGAGATGGAGTCGTTCGGTATCACCAACGACCTCACGCCGCGCACCAACCTCTACATCGACGCTACGTCGAACTCTAACCTGCTGCTCATAACCGCCATCTCGGCCATGGGTATATGGTCGGCCAACTACGGTTACCTGAGCCGCTACTCGCACAACAGCTACATCTCGGAGACCGAGACACTTGAAGCTCCCAACGTATGGGGCAACTCAAACATGATGCGGTGCGCACCGCTCGCATTCAAGGGCGGAGCCCTCGACCGCGTGCTCGTGGCCAAGCTGCCTTACCTCTTCGAGGAGCTTGACCCGGTGAACAAGACCGGCTACTACCGCACCGTGTACCCAGCGTTCAAGGCCGACCTTACTTTGCTTGAGCGCGCTGAGGCTTACATCATGATGCGCAATTACACGGCTGCCTGCGCCGACCTTACCATGTGGATGCAGAACTGGACACGGTCGAGGATGACGCTTACGCCTGACAACGTCAAGGCATTCTACGATGGCCTGGCTTATTCCAATTCCTTCGCGCCCACGATGAAGAAGCACCTCCACCCCGCCTTCGACATCGACGCCGAGGGCAGCGTGCAGGAAAGTCTCCTGCAGTGCGTGCTCAGCTTCAAGCGCCTGGAGACCATCTACGAGGGCTACCGCTGGTTCGACATCAAGCGCTACGGTATCAACATCACCCGCCGCACGATGAACGCGCGCAGCGAGCCTGCCGAGGTTACCGACTCTCTTGGCACCAACGACCTGCGCAGGGCCATCCAGCTGCCCGCCATCGTAATCCAGGCTGGCATGGAGGCCAACCCCAGGTGAATGTTCGGGAATCATGTGAAATCTCAAAATTGATTGCAAAATGAAGAAAGGAAACTTGATATATTCGTTGATTGTGGCTGGGCTGGCTTGCTCGTTCTGCGCCTGCTCGGACGACGACATCGAGTCGGTGAGCGTCATCTCCGCCGACGCCGTGGAGAACACGCCGCTCGACTATTGGCTCGACGTCAACTACCTGCAGCCATACAACATCGAGATTAAGTATCGCTACGAGTACAACGAGAGCGACGATGATTATTACACCGTGCCTGCCCAGTATGACCAGGCCATCGAGATGGCGCACATCGTGAAGTACTCTTGCGTGGAGGCTTACGACGAGGTGGCTGGCATCGACTTCACCCGCCGCTACTTCCCTAAGCTCTTCTACCTTGAGGGCGAGTGGCATTACATGAACAACGGTACGTTTGAGCTTGGTACTGCCGAGGGCGGAAAGAAGATTAACCTCATGGGAGTGAACTACATCGACCAGTACAAGAGGGACATCAACGACCTCAACACGTACTACCTCAAGACCATTCACCACGAGTTCACCCACATCCTGAACCAGACAACCGACTATTCGGCCACTTACCAGCTCATCACCCCTACGGGCTATGTGGCCGACAGCTGGAGCACGGCGCCTAACGACTCTGGTTACCTGGAGCGCGGCTTCATCACCTCTTACGCCCAGCACTCCCATAGCGAGGACTTCGCTGAGATGATGTCTACATACGTTACCAACACCGCCGAGCAGTGGGAGGCTTGGATGCAGGAGGCTGCCGGCACAGCTGACAACCCTCAGCCGGGCCGCGATTACTTGGAGGCCAAGCTCAAGATGGTGAAGGACTACATGAGGAACACGTTCAACATCGACCTCGACGAGCTGCGGGAGTCTGTGCTCCGCCGCGAGCAGGATATAGTTGACGGGAAGATTAACCTCTCCGACGTTATTGTAACTAACAAAGATGACAATTGATTATGAAGGCTAAGAATATTTTTTCCGTATTTGTTTTGCTGGCAGTGGCAGCCTTGTCTTTCACGTCTTGCCTTAAGGACGACGACGAGGTGTTCGGCGAGTCTTCCTCGGCACGCCTCCAGGCTGCCATGCAGCAGGCCAAGGCCGTGCTCCGCGGAGCTGAGAATGGCTGGGTGATGGATTATTATATAGGCGACAACTCCACTGGTGGCGGCTATGCTTTCATCGTGAAGTTCGACTCGCTCACTTGCACTGTCATGTCTGAGGCTGCCGAAGGCGACGACACTTCGTATTACAAGATGACTACCGACAACGGTCCCGTGCTCACCTTCGACACTTACAACAGGGTGTTCCACGAGTTCGCAACGCCGGGACCGAGCGAGGATGAGTACGAGGGAAGGCACGCCGACTTTGAGTTCCTCATCATGAGCGCAACTCCCGAGCTTGTTGTCATGAAGGGCAAGCGCACCGGCAACCTCTGCTACCTGCACCCGCTGGAGCGCAACGCCGAGGACTACCTGGCCGATGTGAAGGATATGCGCGACAGTCTTATCGTCTCTACCGGCACGGGCAAGATGGGCGACATGACCATCGATGCCACCTTCGACTTGGAGAACCGCCAGGCTGAGTTCGTAAACCCGGCCGACACTTCGATGAATATGTCGTGCGCCTTTACTTATACCGACACGGGCATCCGCCTGAGCGAGACTGTTGATTTCACCCCGAAACCCGTCTCTGGCTTTTCTTACGACAACGCCACTTACAAGCTTACTTGCACCGATGAGGGCAACAGCGGCTTCGTGATGCAGGGCTACACTCCGTCTAACTGGAGGGCTTACGACTCCTTTGAGGGTACTTACGACTTGGCCTTCGGCATGAACGCCAACTCCATCTCCACGCTCCGCGTTGAGCTTGTGAGCAACAACGACGGCTCAACATACCGCATGACCGGATTGAACTCCAACTACGACATTGAGTGTACCTACAACCGTGCGCGCGGAGCTTTGGAAATCCGCCCGCAGACTCTTGGAGAGGCAAGCGGCGTTGAGGTGCATCTGTGCATACTCGACGATGAGTCTTCGTTCGTTACGTGGGCTCCCGCGGCTGGCATCGTCTTCTCGTGGAACGAGGATGAGGAGCATCCTGTTTTCAATGCCGGGTCCAATGACTATGAGGATTTCTACTCGGCAGGCTTGACTCTTTGGGCTTTCCGCGATGGTTCGGCCATGACAAGCGAGGCTGCAAACAAGTGGCTCGAGTCTCATACCAGCTGGTGGTTCGACGGCTCTGTTGTTGCTTTGGATATGGTAAGGTCTTTAACTAAAGTTGATTAATCGATATGAACAAGATATTTGGCTTCCTTTTGATGTCCTGCTGCCTTGCGGGCTTCGCCTCGTGTGACGACGACACGGAGAATCCTTATGCCCAGTCGTCTCCCATAACCATCGTGAGCAGCAGCTTGAGTTTCGATGCCCGTGCCGACAGGGGCGTGGCTCGCTTTTCCGCTCCTGGCGCGGTGACCGCCCGCACCACAGCCTCTTGGTGTACAGCCACGGTTGAAGGCGACTCCGTTGTGGTTACCGTTGAGCAGAACACCACCATCAGCGGGCGCTCTGCCCAGCTCTTACTGAGCTATGGCGGTTCCACCGAGGCCCTCTCGATCATCCAGCGCGGCGTGGTCGTGCAGCTTGAGCATAGCGGCATTGCCGTTGAGACCGACGTGGCGTCTGAGGTAAAATACAGTCTTGTGAGCAATGTTGACTTGGTGATAACCGAGACGCCAGACTGGGCTACAGCCACCTTGGCTGACGACAGCATAACAGTCAGCGTGACGCCAAACACCACTGGCGCTCCGCGCGTCGGCTATGTGAGGGTGGCCTCGGGTGCTTTTGAGGACTCGCTGAGGATTATCCAGGCCGACTTCGACAACGACATCGCTGGCACTTACCGCCTGCACTATAAGATGGCCAACGGTCGCGACCGCAGTGCCAACGTCACCGTCTCTGAGGATGGATTCAGCTTCATGACGCTCAACATCCCCATGACTTATGATCCGTACACAGCCAAGTTCACCCTTCGGGCAGGGCAGTATGTCGGTCGTTCAGAGGGTGGCAACTATGTATTCATGATGTTCGGCACTGTTGCCGACGAGGATGGCCAGACCTATTGGACGGGATATCAGGATTCGTTCACCATCTCGGCACCCATCGAGGTTGCCGACGATGGCTCTCTCGAGGCCACGTTCTTCGGGTCGCTTGGTGGCTATGAGGTGTCGCGCTTGATGTTCCGTGAGTTCAGCTTTGGTGCTGATGCCGCCAACTCCGATAAGTGGAGCGATTCCGAGAAGCAGTCGGGGCTGCCCGACCTCAATGAGAACCGCGACACGGGAACCAACATGATGGACTTGTATTCGCCTTACCTCACCCGAGAGGCTCCCGCGAGTGCAGCCCAGGCCCAGTAATCGAAGCATTTCAGTCTGTGTCCGCGGCGGCTTCTGCCCGCCGCGGGCACAATAACAATTAAATAACAATTTGTCATGAAGAATCTTAAAGCTTTGCTCATAGTGGCTCTCCTTGCCATCGCAGGCATGGCAAGTGCGCAAACCCTTCCGGCTGTTACGCTGAAGGACATCAACGGCAAGACCGTGCAGACCGACCAGCTGTCGAACAATGGCAAGCCGTTCATCATCTCTTTCTTCGCTACATGGTGCAAGCCGTGCAACCGCGAGCTGTCTGCCATCAGCGAGGTGTATGCCGACTGGCAGGACGAGACCGGCGTCAAGCTCATCGCCGTGAGCATCGACCAAGCGCAGAACATCAACAAGGTGAAGCCCCTTGTAGACAGCAACGGCTGGGAGTATGACGTCCTGCTCGACCCCAACAGCGACTTCAAGCGCGCCCTGGGCATCCAGATGATACCCTATGTGCTCATCGTAGACGGCAAGGGCAACATCGTTTACAAGCACAACGGCTATACCGAGGGTGCCGAGAACGAGCTTATAGAGAAAGTGCGCGAGCTTGTTAAATGACATTCACCATAAATCCAAGAGCTTTGAGACTGATTAGAACCATATCCGTTTTCGGTTGTTTCGCCTTGGCTTTCGTGCCGGCTGTTGCACAGGAAGATGGCCAGGAGAGCAAGGTGCAGGTCACCGGAAGCATACAGAGCGACATCCTCATACCGCAGGCCGACGCCAAGATAGGGGCCGAGGATTACAGTGAGTTCGCGCTCACCAACACCTTTGGCGAAGTCAACCTCACGAGCAAGTACATCGATGCTGGCGCCCGGGTGGAGTATCTCGACCACCCGCTGCCCGGCTTCGAGCCTGACTACAAGGGCTGGGGCCTCCCTTATATATATGTAAAGGGGAAGTTCAAGAACGTTGAGCTTACTGCCGGAAACTTCTACGAGCAGTTCGGCTCCGGCTTCATCCTCCGCACATACGAGGAGCGCAGCCTCGGCATCGACAACTCCCTGCTCGGCGGCCGCCTTGTTTACAAGCCCTTCAACTGGGCCACTGTCAAGGTGCTCGGCGGCAAGCAGCGTCGCTATTGGCACGACGGCGGCCCCTTCGAAGGACTCAATGACTCTTGGTTGGCCGGTGCCGACGTTGAGCTTAACGTAGAGCAGTGGTTCAAGCGGATGCGCGAGGGCAACACCTACCTTACCCTTGGCGCCTCCTTCGTAAACAAGCACGAGGGCGACCAGGAGATGATAGTGAGCTACGACGGCACCAAGCGCCTCAACTTTCCCGAGAACGTGCAGGCTTTCGACGTGCGCGCCCGATTGCAGACCGGCAACTGGAACATCCTTGCCGAGTATGCCCGCAAGACCCAAGACCCCGGCCAGGACAACGACTACACCTACCGCAAGGGCTACGTGGCAATGCTGTCGGCCAGCTACTCCAAGCGCGGCATGAGCCTCCTCTTGCAGGCAAAGCGCAGCGACAACATGGCTTTCCGCAGCCAGCGCACCCTGCCCACCATGACAGAGAACTCCTCGTACATCAACCACCTGCCCGCCTTCACCATGGAGCACACCTACGCCCTGGCCGCGCGCTATCCCTACGCCACGCAGCCCGACGGCGAGTGGGCCTACCAAGGTGAGCTTGCCTACAACTTCAAGCGCCACTCCCCCCTTGGCGGCAAGTATGGCACAAAGGTCAAGGTAAACTTCTCCTACGTGCATTCCATCGCCAAGAACCTGCGCTCCATGGACGGCATAGCCCCCGGCATCAACGGCTACGTGCCAGGAACCGATGGCTACGGCTCGGCTTTCTTCAAGTGGGGCGACTCAAGGTATTACCAGGACTTCAACGTGCAGCTTGAGAAGAAGCTCACCAAAGCCTTCAAGCTCAACCTCATGTACATGAACCAGTTCTACAACAAGACCATCGTAGAGGGCCATGGCGGAATGCTCCACAGCA
Organism: uncultured Prevotella sp.; assembly: GCA_944319915.1. GTDB lineage: Bacteria > Bacteroidota > Bacteroidia > Bacteroidales > Bacteroidaceae > Prevotella. The sequence goes on from CALUEY010000003.1 coordinate 53,244, forward strand.
ACATCTACGTGGCCGAGGGCAAGTACCAGTTCAACAACAAGTTCACCCTCCGCGCCGAAGCCCAGTATCTCGACATGACTTCGGGCCAGAACAACGAGGAGGGCGACTGCGACTGCGTGTTCGGCCTGCTTGAGCTTTCGGTGCTGCCATACCTCATGTTCACGGTGTCCGATGAATACAGCATTGGCGACGAGATACATTATTACAACGGTTCAGTAACCTTTGCCAAGGGGGCGCACCGACTCCAGGTAGGCTATGCGCGCACCCGCGCCGGCATGAACTGCTCCGGCGGTGTCTGCCGCTGGGTGCCGGCCACCAAGGGTGTAACCATGTCATACAACTTTAATTTCTGATTCCTGTGATGATAAAGAGCTTTAAGCATATATGTTCGGCAGTAGCCGTGATGGCCGCGTTCCTCTTCGCCGCCTGCGACGAGGTGGGCGAGGGCGAGCGTTACATTGATGTCCCCGCCAAGCCGGCTTCCCGTTGTGTCCTCGTTGAGGAGTTCTCCGGCCAGCTGTGCGTCAATTGTCCGGCAGCATCCGAGTTCCTTGAAAACATACAGGAAACATACGGCAAGGACACCGTCATCGTCGTTTCGCTCCATGCAGGGGTTAATCAGATGCTCGGCATCAGCAAGGAGATGGGCCAGGCCATGGGCTATGAGGGGCTTGTCACCGACTTTGGCGAGCAGATGTTCAGCAGCTACGGCCTTACGAGCGAGCCAAACGCAGTGGTCGACCGTCGCGGCGGTGTGCTCGCCAACACCCAGCAGTGGCTCACCTCCATAGTGAACAGCCTGCGCACCCCGGCCACTGAGGCCCTTACGCTCGCCACATCATACGACGAGGCCAGCCGCCGGCTCACCGTCAACGTGCTTGGCCGCTCAACTATCGAGGACGGCTTTACCGGCAACATCCACGTGTGGCTCACCGAGGACAGCATCTCCACCGTGCAGCGGCTTGACGGAGGCGGCTACGAGTTCGACCACGTGTTCAACAACATCTTCCGCACCTCGGCCACTCACCTGGCCGGCAACCCCGTCACCATCCCCTATGCCAACGAGCCGCAGCAGGTATATACAGCCACGTTCACGCTAGAGGCCAACTGGAAACCCGAGCATCTGTCTGTCGTGGCTTTCGTGGACAATGCCTCCGGCGTGGCCAACGCCGCGAGGGCTGACGTGATAAACAGTGAGGGTGGCAGTTCAGCCACCGAATGAGAATGAACTTAAAAGTTTGAAATAATGAAGCGAATACTTTTTACCATCATTGCCACGATTACCGTTTTCGCGGGGAGCAAGGCTCAGTCGTTCGAGTTTAGGCTCAATGACCAGCCGCTCGACGATGGAGCTACTGTTGAGTTCATCGCCGAGCAGGATTTGGTAACGGGATACACGTGCGATACTGAGGGGCTTGACCTCTGCAACCTTTCCGGTGCACGGCTCGATTACCACGTGGATTTCTCGCGGGTTAGCGGGTCGCTTGGCGCAGGCGTCACCCTACAGATATGTTTGGGGAACGTGTGCCGCACAGACTTCCCCGTGAGTTATGACGATTTTGCTTTTGTTGGCGCAGCCCAGCCTACGAACATCCATGTGTATAATTGTCAGGAGGGCGAGATGCTCACCAAGCTCACCGTGAGCAGTGGGAGCGAATCACGAACAGTTTTAATACGCTTCGTTCATGATGAGGAGCTTGCTGCTGGCATAAACGGCGTGGTGCAGTTGGCATCAAGATGCAAGGTGTACGACTTGGCGGGCAATTGCATCATCCCCCTCGCAGACATGGCCGATGTGGCTGGCAGGCTCCGCCCTGGCGTGTATGTCGTTGCTCCATGCGGCGGCACTGCGGTGCGCAAGCTGGTTGTAAGGTAAGCTGCACTGCGGCTTGGTATCAGTACTGTAGTGCATTCGCTGTTCGAGTTGGTGGGGTGGCCTTGTGTCCGCAAGCTGTGACACCGAATTGCAAGACGCTGAGTGTGAGATTATGATAATGTTTTTCATTTCTTTTAAAAATTAGTGTTATGGTAAGAAAGTTACTTTTAGGTATGGCATTGGCAGCCTTTACGCTGTCTGCCAGTGCTCAGCAGGTACGGCCTTTGGCCGGGGCAAGGCTTGGCAAGCAAAGTGTCAAGGTTGCACAGAACTCTTACAAAGTTAAGCCATTGCCGGGCGTGAATGCTGATTTCAGCAAGACTAATGGCGGCAAGTGGATTGGTGCGTTGCAGTCGGCAAAGGAAGCCTCTGCTTCCAAGAGGTTGGTGCGTGCCTTGCCGTCGGCTTCCACGCGTGTGGGTGACAACACTTTCTGGTGGGCATACCCCCAGGGAAGCTCGCTTGGTGCCTTTGGCTTCGATCTTTTGGGAACGTTTCTCTCGCAATATTACGATCCTACTTATGCGGTGCTCATTGGCCAAACGAATTACAACGTGGCCATCCAGGTTCCGCAGAACTATGCCAATGGCGTGGTAGACTCCGTGTCAGTCATCTTTGGCGACCCAGCCACCATCAGCAATGTGAAGGTTTGGTTCTCTTCTCTCAAGACGGAGACGATAGGCGGCGAGGAATACATCACCATGCCTGCCACGGCAGAGGATGCCGACTATTACTTTGAGGTATCTGCCGACGAGATAGAGCCGGTGGAGGTTGTGGGCGATATGATGTATGTCGGCTCTACCGACCTGAAGCTTCCTAAAAGCTATACCATCCCGGAAGGTGGCTGCCTCGTTGGCTACACCCTCGAGGGTAAGTCTGGCGGTTACCCAATCTTCACCACGTCTGAGGTTGATGAACAGGGCTATGTAACCAACGAGACACGAGGCGGCTGCCTCTTCTCGTTCGATTACCAGGGCCAGCGCCAGTGGCTTAATTGCTATGGCTTAGGCTTAGGCAACCTCACCACTACCATACACGTAGACCCCACAAACATCTCTTCTGCCATCATGGGAGTGTCTGACTTGGGCGAGAGCACTACCATGGCAGGTGAGGAGACCACAATTGCCGCCGCCATAACCAATAATTCGGTGGGTACCACCATTGTCAACAATGTTTCCTATGTGCTTACCGTCAATGGAACACCCAGCACTGAGCAAACATACACGTTGCCAGAGGCTCTTCCTGGCGGCTACTATACATACCTGCCCATTGCCTACACATTCACTGACGAGGGCGTCAACAATGTGTCTGTTGAGGTTACAAAGGTAAACGGCGAACCCAACACTTCTACGTCAAATGTAGGCAGTGGCACATTCATCGCGCTTTCGGAGGCAGCTGAGAGGACTTCGGTAATCGAGCAGCACACGGGTACATGGTGTGGCTGGTGTCCCCGTGGCCATGTGGGCATGAAGCTGTTCAAGGATATGTATGGCGGCTCCGTAATCACACTTGCAGGCCACATCAGCGACCCGATGGCTTGCTCTGATTATTATGACATGATATCATACTACAATCCGAAGGGTAGTGCTCCCACCGCGTTCTACGACAGATACCTCTCTGGCGACCCCTATCTCAGCTCCGATGCGCAGGCTTATTCGTTCAGCGCATACGAGGACTTGGAGTTGGAGCGTGCCGCTAACCCATCAGAGGCAAGCCTGACCCTTGAGGCCAGCTGGGCCGACGACAGCAAGAATAAGATAGCCGCCAATGTGAATTACACGTTCAACTACGACCGCACCACTGCGCCCTACGCCATATCCTTCATCCTCAGCGAAGACGGCATGGCAGGCCCCGATGAATACAAGACGGCTGAGGACAGTCTGTGGTTGCAGCTTAACTATTATTCTGGCGACAAGAATTGGGGCACCGATGACAATATGTTCCCCTGGGTTTCGGCAGGCGACTCTGTGCAGACCACTTACGACAATGTAATTGTTGCCGCATGGGACGCGCTTGTTGGCGCCGAGGGTAGCGTCATGGCTCCCATCACCAAGGGTGAGACATTGCCATATAAAGTTACGCTTGACATTTCACGCAACACCCTTATCCAGAACAAGGACAACCTGAGCCTTACGGCCCTGCTCATCAATCAGAATAGCGGCGCCATCGTCAACGCCGCACAGGTGCCTCTTGGCCCTGGCAGCTCTGTTGTGGGCATCGAGGATGTAAACGCCGCCGGCAGCAACGCCGCTGAGGTGGCTCGCTACAACGTTAACGGTGTGCAGCTTTCCGCTCCGCAGAAGGGCCTCAACATCGTGAAGTATTCTGACGGCACAACCAAGAAGGTGGTCGTTAAGTAATCATCTTGCCTTTAGCCCCTTTCCGCCTTGCTATGTAAGGGCGGGCCTACAGCAGTTAGTTGGTTGGCCCGAGGGTAGGGGAAGAGAATATGCAGACTCCGCAGGCGGCGGGCTTTGGCCCGCTGCCTGCGGAGTCTTTTTTCTGTTGTTGCGTGGCGCCCGCGTGTTGCCAACTCCCACGTATGCTCCCACTTCCATGCGGGTTTGTGTGTATGTGCTTCATGCGTTTTCCCATGCACGCCCATGCTCATCCACGTCCTCACCCACGTTCGGCGGGTTTGCAATTTGCCCACGTCCTCACCCACGTTCAGGCGGGTTTGCAACCCGCCTGCTTCCTTTTGCGGGTTTGCAACCCGCACCATGCTTGTTTTGTTCACTTCCCCGGGTCGCAGACCCGGCCACGGGCGCTGGCGGGTTGCAAACCCGCCAGAACGTGTATGCTTGCGTGGTTGTTTGTTTTGGGGGTGTGGGTGTTTGCGTGGGTGTTTTTTCCTCACCCACGTCCTCACTCACGTTCAGGCGGGTTTGTAACCCGCCTGTGTCCTTTTGCGGGTTTGCAACCCGCCATGCTTGTTTTGTTCGCTTCCCCGGGTCGCAGACCCGGCCACGGATGCTGGCGGGTTGCAAACCCGCCAGAACGTGGATGCTTGCGTGGTTGTTTGTTTTGGGGGTGTGGGTGTTTGTGTGGGTGGGTGTTTTTTCCTCACTCACGTCCTCACCCACGTTCCGGCGGGTTTGCAACCCGCCTGTGTCTTGTTGCGGGTTTGCAACCCGCCATGCTTGTTTTGTTCGCTTCCCCGGGTCGCAGACCCGGCCACGGATGCTGGCGGGTTGCAAACCCGCCAGAACGTGGATGCTTGCGTGGTTGTTTGTTTTGGGGGTGTGGATGTTTGCGTGGGTGTTTGCGTGGGTGTTTGTTTTTGGGGGGAGCGTGTTTGCGTGGTTGTTTGTAAAGGATTTTTGCCAATCGTGCCGAGGCAAAGGCTTGCAGGCTAACCCATTGACACATAAGAGGATACGCAAACGCCCCGTTATGCAATGCAAAACGGGGCGTTTGGGCTTGCCGGACAGGCCGTTTTGGCGGGCGAAAGAGGCCGTTTGGCACGGCCATACGGCAGGTATGGCCCGGCGGGCGTCCGTATGTAAATACTTTTCGCGGTGCGGGCGTCGTGGCGGGCGTGGCGCATCGTCCTTGCGTCAGTATGACGCCGTGCAGGCTATGCCGGCAGCAATCACGCGGTCGCGTATGGCGTTGAGCTGTTCGGGCGTGGCCTTGCGCAGCTCGCGGTCGGGCGTCTCGCGGTCGATGGTGTATATCATCACGCTGCCCGGGGCTATGTACCTCACCTTTTCGAGCCACGGGCCAACGTAGCGTTCGCCGGTGTTGTCAACGTCGGCGCTGCCCATCCGCCCCCGCATGAACATGGTCTGTATTATCACATGGCCGCCGAAGGCGCGCAGGGCCTCCACCACTGAGTCCACGTCGTAGCGGCCCGTGGGTCGGTTCACCGTGGCAATGTAGTCGGGGTCGGCCGTGTCGAGCTTCTGAATGTTGTTGTCCACGCGCATCAGCGCCTCCCTCACGTCGGGCCGGTGGGCCGCCGTGGCGTTGCTCAGCACCGATATGCGCGCCTCGGGGAAATAGCGGTTGCGCAGGGCGATGGTGTCGCCTATGATGGCGGCGAAGTCGGGGTGGAGCGTAGGCTCGCCGTTGCCCGCGAAGGTAAGCACGTCGGGCTTAGGCCCCCGGGCCTGCATCAGCGCCAGCCTTTGCTCCAGGGCGGCTGCCACCTCGGCGCGGGTGGGTCGGGGCAGGGTGGGTCGGCGGTCGGCGTTGAATCCGCATTCGCAGTATATGCAGTCAAAGGTACACACCTTGCCGTCGGCCGGCATGAGGTTGATGCCGAGCGACGTGCCGAGCCTCCGGCTGTGTACCGGGCCGAAGATGGGCGATGGGTAAATCACTGTGCTCATGATTCTGTGTTGTATATAGTTGTGCAAAGGCAATGCAAACGAGCGGAAAGAAAGCTTGCTTTCAGTTTCCCGAGTGCAGCTTGCTTTATGCAAAGGCAATGCAAACGAGCGGAAAGAAAGCTTGCTTTCAATTTCCCGAGTGCAGCTTGCTTTATGCAAAGGTACACAAAATAATGCGAGGCGGGCTGTTAATAGTAGTTAATCAGTTGTGCGTGCGCAGAATTTTTTGTTACTTTGCACATTCCAATGATGTATGCCATCAAGAAAAAGCCATGGGAAAAAGACGTAAAAGAGCCGGCGGCCGCCACGGGCTGCAGGTGGTGACATTGTGCATAAGCACCACGATGGTGCTCGTGCTGCTGGGCTTGCTGGTGTTCTTCGTGCTCACGGCGCGCAACCTCTCGGCCTACGTTAGGGAGAACCTCACCGTTACCGTGATGCTTGCCGACAGCGTGGGCGACAACGACGCCCGGCTGATGTGCCGCGAGATGTACCGCCGCCCCTACACGCGCGGCGTTGACTATATAAGCAAGGAGCAGGCCCAGCGCGAGCAGGCCGCAGCCATGGGCGCCGACCCGTCGGAGTTCCTGGGCTTCAACCCCTTCTCGGCCACGCTCGAGGTGAGGCTGAAGTCGCCCTACGCCAACCGCGACTCGCTCCGCTGGATATCCTCGGAGCTTAAGAAAGACGGGCGCGTGGCCGACGTGGCGTACCAGGAAGACCTCATGGACGCCGTCAACGACAACCTGCGCAAGTTCAGCGTGGTGCTCCTCGGGCTGGCCCTGCTGCTCACGTGCGTCTCCTTCTCGCTCATCAACAGCACCGTGAGGCTCAGCGTCTACGCCCGCCGCTTCCGCATCCACACGATGAAGCTCGTGGGGGCCTCGTGGGGCTTCATACGCCGGCCGTTCCTGCGCAGTGCCGTGGGCGTGGGCCTCCTGGCCGCCGTGCTGGCCTGCTGCGTGCTTGGCGGCGGCGCGTTCCTGCTCTATTCCTACGAGCCGGGCATAGTGGCCGTGGCCACGTGGCGCGAGCTTGCCGCCACGGGCGTGGCCGTCTTCGTCTTCGGCGTGGCCATCACGGCTTTCTGCTCGTTCGTATCCGTAAACAAGTTCCTGCGCATGTCGGCGGGCGACTTGTACAAGATTTAGCGCCGCCCCCGCATGGCGCGGCATCCGGCCCGCCCTGGCTTGTCCGGCTGCGGGCGCTGCGCCTGCCCCGGGCTTCGGCTTAAGAGAGTTGAATCAAGATTTATATACAGTGAACAAGAGAAACTTAGCATTCGACCGTACCAACTTCATCTTGCTTGCAGTGTGCATGGCAATAGTGGTAATAGGCTTCTGGCTCATGGCCGGGCCTGGGTCTACCAAGGACGTCTACAATCCCGACATCTTCAGCGCGCGCCGCATAAAGGTGGCCCCAGTGGTGTGCCTCGTAGGCTTCGTGGGCATGGTCTACGCCATCATGCGCAAGCCCCGCGGAGCGGCCGGCGACGCGCCTACAGTAGTTGAAACCAAAGAGGAGGCGGCAGGCGAGTAATATGGGAGACATGAATCTGCTTCAGGTGGTAATCATCGCCATCGTGGAGGGCCTCACGGAGTTCCTCCCCGTGTCGTCTACGGGCCACATGATCATTGCCCAGAACGTGCTCGGCGTTGAGAGCACCGACTTCGTCAAGGCCTTCACGTTCATCATACAGTTCGGCGCCATCCTCTCCGTGGTGGTGCTCTACTGGAAGCGTTTCTTCCGCCTCAACCGCGAGCCGCTGCCCGAGGGCACGCCCGCCCTGAGGCGGCTGCTCCACCGCTTCGACTTCTACTGGAAGCTCCTGGTGGCCTTCATCCCCGCTGCCGTGCTCGGGCTGCTCTTCAGCGACATGATCGACGCCATGCTCGAGAGCGTCATGGTGGTGGCCATAATGCTCGTGGTGGGCGGCGTGTTCATGCTCTTCTGCGACAGGCTGTTTGGCAACGGCAGCGAGAACACCAAGATGACCGAGCGCCGCGCCCTTATGGTGGGCCTCTTCCAGTGCATCTCCATGATTCCCGGCGTGTCGCGCTCCATGGCCACCATCGTTGGCGGCATGGCCCAGAAGCTCACGCGCAAGGCCGCTGCCGAGTTCTCGTTCTTCCTCGCCGTGCCTACCATGTTTGCCGCCACGGTCTACAAGGTGTACAAGCTCCTGAGCGACGGCGGCACCGAGATATTGATGGACAACCTCGCAGCCCTCGTGGTGGGCAACGTGGTGGCCTTCGTCGTGGCCATGCTCGCCATAAAGTTCTTCATCAGCTACGTGACCAAGTATGGCTTCAAGGCTTTCGGGTGGTACCGCATCATCGTCGGCCTGGCCATCCTTGCGCTCTTGTTCACGGGCCACACCCTCGAGATGGCGTGATGAACTTCACAAAGGGAGAGCTTATCTGCATCGACAAGCCCTACGGCATGTCGAGCTTCGGCGCGCTGGCGCGCGTGCGGTACCTCATCTCGCAGCGGCTCGGGGTGAAGCGGCTCAAGACCGGCCACGCCGGCACGCTCGACCCGCTCGCCACCGGCGTGCTCATCATCTGCACCGGCCGCAAGACCAAGGAGATAGAGAGCCTGCAGCAGCAAACCAAGGAGTATGTGGCCACCATCCAGCTGGGGGCCACCACCCCGAGCTTCGACATGGAGCACACCGTAGACTTCACCTATCCCACGGCGCACATAACGCGCCCCATGGTGGAGCGGGTGCTGACCGGCTTCGTGGGCGAGATATGCCAGGTGCCGCCCGAATACTCCGCCTGCAAGGTGGGCGGTGCGAGGGCGTACAAGCTCAAGCGCAAGGGCCGCGCCGTGGAGCTGAAGCCCAAGAAGCTGCGCATAGACGAGATAGAGCTGCTGGGTTTTGACGACGAAGCCAAGCGCATGGCCATCAGGGTGGTGTGCGGCAAAGGCACGTACATACGCGCCCTGGCCCGTGACATAGGCCGAACGCTGGGCAGCGGGGCGTTCCTCACGTCGCTGCGGCGCACCCGCGTGGGGGCCGTGAGGGTAGAAGACTGCATCACGCTCGACGCCTTTCCGGCGTGGCTCGAACGACAGGACATTGAAGACAACATACTGAAAGGAGACAATACGAATGAAACTGACACAATTCAAGTTTAAGTTGCCAGAGGCGCAGGTGGCGCTTGAGCCGCCTTTCCGCGCGTTCCCCAACCCCGATGGCACCGTCGACAAGGTGTACCGCCGCGACGAGTGCCGCCTGATGGTGGCCCACCGCAAGAGCCAGTCCATCGAGATGTGCAGGCGCGACGCCGACGGCAACGACATGAAGGATGCCGAGGGCAACCCCCTCTACTTAGGTTTCCGCGACATAGTGAACTATTTCGACGAGGGCGACGCCTTCATCTTCAACGACACCAAGGTATTTCCCGCGCGCCTCTATGGCACCAAGGAGAAGACCGACGCTAAGATTGAGGTGTTCCTCTTGCGCGAGCTTAACGAGGAGCTGCGCCTCTGGGACGTGCTCGTGGAGCCAGCCCGGAAGATCCGCATAGGCAACAAGCTCTTCTTCAACGACGACGGCCCGATGGTGGCCGAGGTCATCGACAACACCACCAGCCGCGGGCGCACCCTCCGTTTCCTCTACGACTGCCCACACGACGAGTTCAAGCGCGAGCTGTTTGCGCTCGGCGAGGCTCCCCTGCCGCGCTATATCATCGACCGCCGCCCGGCCAACGCCGACGACATGGAGAACTTCCAGACCATCTTTGCGCGCAACGAGGGGGCCGTGACGGCGCCTTCCACGGGCCTGCACTTCAGCCGCGAGCTTATGAAGATGATGGAGATACGCGGCATAGAGAAGGCTTTCATCACCGTGCATTGCAGCCTTGGCAGCTTTGAGCCTATCGAGGTGGAAGACCTCACGAAGCACAAGATGAACTCGGAGCAGATGATTGTGGGCGCCGAAGCCTGCCGGGTGGTCAACGAGGCCAAGCTGGCGGGCCACCGCGTGTGCGCAGTTGGTGTGAGCACGGCGCGCGCCACGGAGACCGCCGTGGGCACCGACGGCCTGCTGAAGGAGTACGACGGCTGGACCAACAAGTTCATCTTCCCTCCCTACGAGTATGGCATGGCCAACAGCATGGTGGCCAATTTCTACCATCCCGAGTCTACCATGCTCATGGCCACGGCCGCCTTTGGCGGCTACGACCTCGTGATGGAGGCTTACAACATGGCCGTGCAGAACGGCTACCGCTTCGGTTGCTACGGCGATGCGCTGCTAATCCTCGACGACTGACGGCTTGGCTGGCGCGCACCATGAAGCAGGGCGAAGCATTGCATGAGGTTTACCTCGGCCTCGGTTCCAACCTCGGCGACCGCGAGCGCAAGCTCCGCGAGGCCGTGGAGATGATTGGCGGGCTGGTGGGCGCGGTGGTGCGCCGGTCGGCCTTTTACGAAACCGAGCCGTGGGGCTTCGCTTCGAGCCATGCGTTCCTCAACGCGGCGGTGTGCTGCCTCACGCGCCATAGCCCGCGGCGGGTGCTTGAGCTTACCCAGCTGATAGAGCGGGAGCTGGGGCGCGAGCGTAAGTCGGTGGGCGGTCATTATGCCGACCGCCCCATTGACATCGACATACTGCTCTACGACGACCTCGCCGTTGACGAGCCCGACCTTAGGATTCCGCATCCGCTCATGCTCGGGCGCGAGTTCGTCATGAAGCCCTTGGGCGAGATACTGCCGCCCGGCGCGCTGGCGGCCTTGCTCCGTGGAGGCCATGGGGCATGATTGGCGGATGGCCGGTTTGGGATAAAAAGCGGGCGGGAAGGTTGCCTTTTGGCTTCCTTCCCGCCCGTTGTATTGTCGCTGTGGCGTGCTTGCCGGCTTATCGGCGCAGGCCCAGGGCCTTCACGATGGCGCGGTAGCGCTCCACGTCGCGGTCGTAGAGATAGTTGAGCAGTGCGCGGCGCTTGCCCACGAGCTTGGTCAGCGACCTCTCTGTAACGAAGTCCTTGTGGTGCTCCTTAAGGTGCTCGGTGAGGTGGGCGATGCGGTAAGAGAACAGCGCAATCTGGCTTTCGGCCGACCCGGTGTTGGTCTTTGCGGTTCCGTACTTCTCGAAAATCTCTTCTTTCTTGGCTTTGTCTAAATACATTGTTGTTTGGTTGATTAATTGGTTTGCTCATCACATCCTTCTGACGCCCGCCGCCTTAATCACAACGGCGGCCTCTTCGAATGCATCGGACTTTCCGAAATAGCGGGTGCAAAGTTACGCATTTTTATCCGTTCCGCGCCATCCTGTGCTTGCAAACATCCGTTTGTTAACATTTGTTTAGCCTCGGCGGCCTTGCCGTAGGCTTGTTCCGGGGCAATCACCAGTGCATTACGTTGCGCGCCACCCACCACAGTGCCACCACCACAAACGTGGCCATGGCAAGCCTTGCGCTGTTGAGGGCGGCGTAGAACCCCGGGCGCCGCTTGCGCAGCAGCTCGCCGGCGCCCAGCAGGGCAAGCAGCGGCAGCGAGGCCACGAGCATGAAGTTGTGGCGCATGGCGCCGATTACGTCCATGTGGAGCAGGCAGTGCAGTGCGCGCTGCGAGCCGCATCCGGGGCATTTAAGCCCCGTGAGCACGAAAAACGGACACTTGGGGAAGAGCCTGCTCGACGCCGGGTCAACCTCAAAATACACCACTGCGCCCACGGCCGCCACGCAGGCGGCGAGGGCGCAGATGGCTGCCTTATGCGTTTTCTTCATTGTTTGTGGTTATGGCTCCAGCTTGCAAGCCTTACATCATGGCCATGATGGCACCTCCGTAGATGATGGCCATGACCACCCAGTAGGCAATGCCTACGAAGAATCCTATCTTTGTCCACTTGCCGGCGTTGGCGCTGGCCTGCTCGGCGGCCTCGTACTGGCCTGCCGCGAAGAGAGAGTTGATTTTGCTTGCATACACTATTCCCACTATGCCGAAGGGCAAGCAGCAGAGGATTGTCACAAGGATGGACTCAGCCATCCACGATTTGGGTGGGGTAATTTGATCCATAATACTTTGATTTTTGATAATTTATTGAAGGTTGTTAGCTGATTGCGGGGTGTCATAGCAAAGCCGCTGCTACCATGGCGAAGAGCCAGAAGCCAACGTATGCCACTATAAGTGTGAGGCCAAGCCCGAAGCCCCAGAGCACCATCTTCCTTGCCTGGGCCGACTTGTGCTCAGCCATCTCGTAGTTGCCAAGCTGGTACATGCTTTCCACCTGCGAGGAGAACACTATCGCGGCTACGCCGAAAGGCAGGCAGCAGAGCAGCGTAACGAGTATTGACTCCACGAGCCACGTCTTCGGCATGGGCGGCGGGTCGGTCCTGTTGGCTTCCTGCCGTGGCGGCGTTACGGGTGGCGGCGTGGCTTCCGTGGCCATGGCGGCCAGCTCCTCCACGTCGGCTGCATCGGTCCAGTCGGTCAGGCCTTCGCGCCACACCTTGGTGGTGCGCGTCAGTCCGGCCTCTTGCAGCTGTTCGATGGTTAACGGGCCTTGCCTCTTGCCGTTCCTTATTATGTAGTAGTCCATGTGGTGGATTGTGTTTATTTTAATCTACTTGTGCCTTTGCCGCGCCCTTGCCGCTTGGCAGTGAGGGCGTGATGGTTAGTCGTTCTGCATCCGCAAATGTACTAATAAAATATTGAACTACAATGAAAAATCGTGAAAAAGAATGGACAGGCCTGTTTTTTCAGCCATGTTTGCGCCCACGTTCAGGCGGGGGGCAGCCCGCCTGCATCCTATGTGCGGGTTTGCAACCAGCCAATCCATTGCTTCTGGCTTTTCCGTTGTGTGGGTCGCAGGCTCGCTACAGGGGCGTGGCGGGTTGCAAACCAGCCACAACAGTGGGTGGGAGTGCTTGCGGCGCCTTTCCGGCTGCTTCTTGCGGTCGTTTGCATCATTTGCCCACGCCTTACCCAGTCAAACGGAAACAAAAAACATCAAGGAAATCCATTGGCAGTCCATTGGACAAAAAAATCCAAACAGTTTCTTAATATGGAGTAAAATGTGTAACTTTGCAGCGATTTTTAAGGTAACAAATCAATGCAAGACATCAGAAACATAGCTATCATCGCCCACGTGGACCACGGAAAGACCACGCTGGTGGACAAGATGATGCTCGCCGGCAACCTGTTCCGCGAAGGCCAGGATCTCAGCGGGCAGGTGCTCGACAGCAACGACCTTGAGCGCGAGCGCGGCATTACCATCCTATCGAAGAACGTATCCATCAACTGGAAGGGAACGAAGATAAACATCATCGACACCCCGGGCCACTCCGACTTCGGCGGCGAGGTGGAGCGCGTATTGAACATGGCCGACGGCTGCCTGCTGCTCGTGGACGCCTTCGAAGGCCCCATGCCGCAGACGCGATTCGTGCTGCAAAAGGCCCTCCAGATAGGACTGAAGCCGATAGTGGTGGTGAACAAGGTGGACAAGCCCAACTGCCGCCCCGAGGAAGTCTATGAGATGGTGTTCGACCTTATGTTCTCGCTCAACGCCACCGAGGACCAGCTCGACTTCCCCGTGGTGTACGGCTCGGCCAAGAACGGCTGGATGGGCGAGGACTACAAGACCCCAACTACCGACATCACTTACCTGCTGGACAAGATAGTGGAGGTGATACCCGCCCCGAAGGTGATTGAAGGCACCCCGCAGATGCTCATCACCTCGCTCGACTACTCGAGCTACACGGGCCGCATAGCCGTGGGCCGCGTTCACCGTGGCTCGCTCCGCGAGGGCATGGGCGTCACCATAGCCCACCGCGACGGCTCCATGGAGAAAACAAGGATAAAGGAGCTGCACACGTTCGTGGGCATGGGCCACGTGAAGACGCCCGAGGTGCAGAGCGGCGACATCTGCGCCATCATCGGCCTGGAGCGTTTCGAGATAGGCGACACCATCTGCGACCTGGAGAACCCCGAGCCGCTGCCTCCCATCGCCATCGACGAGCCTACCATGAGCATGCTCTTCACCATCAACGACTCGCCCTTCTTCGGCCGCGAGGGCAAGTTCGTGACCAGCCGCCACATCAACGACCGCCTGCAGAAGGAGCTTGAGAAGAACCTCGCGCTGCGCGTGAGGCCCTTTGAGGACAGCACCGACAAGTGGATAGTGAGCGGCCGGGGCGTGCTCCACCTCTCGGTGCTCATCGAGACGATGCGCCGCGAGGGCTACGAGCTACAGGTGGGCCAGCCGCAGGTTATCTACAAGGAGATTGACGGGCAGCGGTGCGAGCCTATAGAGGAGCTTACCATCAACGTGCCTGAGGAGTTTGCCAGCAAGATGATAGACATGGTGACGCGCCGCAAGGGCGAGATGACTTCGATGGAGAGCCAGGCCGACCGCGTAAACATTGAGTTCGACATTCCCTCGCGCGGAATCATCGGGCTGCGCACCAACGTGCTCACCGCCAGCCAGGGCGAGGCCATCATGGCCCACCGCTTCAAGGAGTACCAGCCATACAAGGGCGACATAACGCGCCGCGTCAACGGCTCAATGATAGCCATGGAGACCGGCACCGCATACGCCTATTCCATCGACAAGCTGCAGGACCGGGGCAAGTTCTTCATCGACCCGGGCGACGAGGTGTATGCCGGCGAGGTGGTGGGAGAGCACGTGCACGACAACGACCTCGTGGTGAACGTTACTAAGGCCAAGCAGCTCACCAACACCCGGGCCAGCGGCTCTGACGACAAAGCACGCATCATTCCCCGCACGGTGTTATCGCTGGAGGAGGCCTTGGAGTACATCAAGGAAGACGAGCTGGTGGAGGTGACGCCCAAGAGCATGCGTATGCGCAAGGCCATACTCGACCACAACGAGCGAAAGAAGAGCCAGAAGGGCTGAGGCCGCAGCACGCGCAGTGGGCTGTGGCGCCACATCATTATATAATCAGCAGGCGGCCCCGTTGCATGGCTTCAAGGCCACGGCAACGGGGCCGCCTGCTGTGTTAGTGTCGCCGGATGCCTATCCGGGGTATTCCATGTTATCCTCGCCTAAGTGTTCGAGCACCTCGGTGAGGAACTTGCGGGCCTCCCAGCGCGCCATGGGCAGGTCGTGCAGCAGCCAGTTGCCGCAGTCCTTGGGCGCGGCGCCCGGCACTTCGCCCTCGAACGAGGCTATGAAGGCAAACGTGCGGCGCATGAGTTCGGCGATGTCGCGGCTGGCAAGGTCGCCCCTTACGAGCAGGTAGTTGCCCGTGAGGCATCCCATCGGCCCCCAGTAGATGATGCGGTCGCGCCACTCGGGGTCGTTCCTCAGGTATGTGGCGGCCAGGTGCTCTATGGTGTGCAGCGCGCCGGGGTGGAGCGCAGGCTCGCGGTTGGGTTCTTTCATGCGTATGTCGAACGTGGTAACGGTGTCGCCGCCCACGCTGTCCTTTCGCGAGACGTATATCCCGCGCAGCAACCGGTTGTGGTTGATGGTGAAGCTTGCTATCTTTTCCAACTTTGAAAAATTAAGGATTGATGGTTAAGGATTAAGGAAACTTTCTGCCGTGGCAGCCGCGGCAAGGTTTGCCCCGGTGCCTACAGGCTTTCCAGGAAGGCTTTGGTTACGTGGAAGGAGCGGTCGGCCAGCCGCTCCCAGAAGTCGAAGTACTGGCTCGCCTTGTTGTCCTTGAGCGGTATGTCGCTTATGATGCGGAAGCTGACGAACGGCACCCCGAACGTGTGGCAGGCCTGGGCGATGGCAGCCGACTCCATGTCGACGGCCATGGCCTCGGGGAAGCGGGCGATGATGGAGCGCATCTTGTCCTGCGAGTCAACAAACCAGTCGCCCGTGACGATTAGCCCCGGCGTAACCTTCGCACAGCCGCCGATGGCCGCTGCCTTGGCCAGCAGCCCGCCGTCGGAGGCGAAGCGCGCGGGCATACCCATTATCTGGCCGTATGCCACCTCGCTGCCGCAGTAGGCGTCGTGGTAGCACGACTCGGTGGCCACCACCACGTCTTGCACCTCGAGGCTTGCCTGCGCCCCGCCGGCCACGCCCGTGGATACCACGGCGTCGGGGGCGAAGCCCTCTATCATGTCCGTGGCCCAGATGGCGGCGTTGGCCTTTCCTATGCCGCACTGCACCATCACAACCTCGTTGCCGCCCATCGTACCGGTGGCGTATGCCTTGCCCCGGCGCACGGTGTCGCTGGCGCCGGCCAGCAGCGCCCTCACTTGCGCGAACTCTTTGTCCATCGCCATTACTATGCCTATTCTCATTCCGTATGCTGTTTTGACGGCGCAAAGATAGTAAATAAATATGAATTATGCCCCGAAAACGGATGTTAGCCTGCGCTCCGGGGTGCTTTTTTGAATTAAAAGACGTATCTTTGCATCCGTATTTGTACCTATACTAAAAACAAGAATATAGATGAAGACATTGAAACGATGCCTGCCCGACGTGTTGGCAGTGCTCTTGTTCGCCGTCCTTGCGCTGGCTTATTTCTTCCCGGCAGACACGGAAGGGCGCATCCTTTACCAGCATGACGCCTCTGCCGGGCGCGGCGCTGGCCAGGAACTCTCGGAATACCACAAGCGCACGGGCGAGACCACGCGCTGGACCAACAGCCTTTTCTGCGGCATGCCCACCTACCAGATGTCGCCGGCATACGACAGCGCGGAGGTGCTTACTCAGGTTGAGAACGCCTACCACCTGTGGCTCCCCGAGTACGTGTGGTTCGTGTTTGCCTACCTGCTGGGCTTCTACATCCTGCTGCGAGCGCTCAATTTCAGGCAGTCGCTGGCCGTGCTCGGCTCCATTGTGTGGGCCTTCAGCAGCTACTTCTTCATAATCATCGCCGCCGGGCACTTCTGGAAGGTGATGGCCCTGGCCTACCTGCCGCCGATGATTGCCGGAGTTGTGCTGGCCTATAGGGGAAAGCTGCTGTGGGGATTCCTGCTCACGGCCTTGTTCTCGGGCCTGGAAGTGCATGCCAACCACGTGCAGATGACGTACTACTACCTCTTCGTGGTGCTCTTCATGGTCATAGCTTTCCTCATCGACGCGCTGCGGAAGAAGCGCGTGGCCACGTTCCTCAAGGCCACGGGAGTGTGCGCCGCGGCAGCCGTGCTGGGCATCTGCATGAACATCTCAAACCTCTACCACACGTGGGAATACTCAAAGGAGTCGATGAGGGGCAAGAGCGAGCTTGTGAAGGAGCACACCGCCAACCAGACTGACAGCGGCCTTGAGCGCGACTACATAACGCAGTGGAGCTACGGCATCGGCGAGACATGGACGCTGCTCGTGCCTAACGCCAAGGGCGGGGCCAGCGTACCGCTGAGCCATAACGAGCGCGCCATGGAGCACGCCGACAACAACTACCTGCCCATTTACCAGCAGCTGGGCCAGTACTGGGGCGAGCAGCCCGGCACGAGCGGCCCGGTCTACGTGGGCGCATTCGTGCTCATGCTCTTCGTACTCGGCCTGTTCGTGGTCAAGGGGCCAATGAAGTGGGCCTTGCTGGCGTCGACGGTGCTGTCGGTGCTGCTCTCCTGGGGCCACAACTTCATGTGGTTTACAAACCTGTTCATCGACTATGTGCCGATGTACTCAAAGTTCCGCACCGTGGCCTCGATACTCGTCATAGCCGAGTTCACCATCCCGCTGCTGGCCATGCTGGCCCTGAAGCGCATAGTGGACGAGCCAGAGCTGCTCACGAAGAAGATAAAGCTCGTTTACGTAAGCTTCGGCCTTACCGGCGGCATGGCCTTGCTCTTTGCCCTGATGCCGGGCCTCTTCTTCCCCGAATACGTCTCGTCGTCGGAGATGAGGGCGCTCTCGCAGCTCCCCGCCGACCAGATGCAGCCCTTGCTGGCCAACCTAACCGAGATGCGCAAGGCCATCTTCACCGCCGACTGCTGGCGCTCGTTCTGGATTGTGGTGGCCGGCACGCTGCTGTTGCTGCTCTTCAAGGCGCGCAAGCTGCGGGGCCCGTACATGGTGGGGGCCGTTACGGTGCTCTGCCTCATTGATATGTGGCAGGTGAACAAGCGCTACCTCTACGACGATATGTTCGTGGAGAAGAGCGTGCGCACCGCCCCCGTGCAGATGACCGACACGGAGCGGCTCATACTGCAGGACAAGCAGCTGTACTACCGCACGCTGAACCTGGCCTCGAACACGTTCAACGAAAATGAGACTTCGTACTACCTCAAGAGCGTTGGAGGCTACCATCCGGCCAAGTTGCGCCGCTACCAGGAGCTGGTAGAGGCATACATATCGCCAGAGATGCAGAAGCTGTTCGGCGCGGTGGCGGCGAGCGGCGGCGACATGACGCAGGTGAAGGGCGACAGCATCTTCCCCGTGCTCAACATGCTCAACGCCAAATACTTCATAATGCCGCTGCAGTCGGGGCAGACCGTGCCGGTGCAGAACCCCTATGTCTACGGCAACGCATGGATAGTTGACCGCGTTAACTACGTTGACAACGCCAACCAAGAGCTCGACATGGTGGGCAAGCTCAGCCTGCGCCACGAGGCCGTGGCCGACCGCAAGTTTGCCGACGTGCTCGGGCAGAGCCGCCCGCAGGACAGCACGAGCGTGGTGAGGCTCACGTCATACGATGCCAACAAGCTCACTTACGACGTGAGCACTGCCGTCGGCGGCGTGGTGGTGTTCTCGGAGATATTCTATCCCGGATGGACGGCCACCGTCGATGGGCAGCCCGTGGAGGTGGGGCGCGTCAACTATGTGCTCCGCGCCATCAGCGTGAAGCCCGGCAACCACAAGGTGGAGCTGTCGTTCTTCCCCAAGACGGTGGACACCACTGAGGCGATAGCCTATGCGGCCTACGCGGTGCTGGCCTTGGTGGTAGTGGTCCTGGTGCTGCTCGAATGGCGCCGCCGCAAGAACGGCGGGGCCAAGGGGCAGGCATAAAGTTTGACATAATACCAAGCTGAAACGCTGGCGTGCCCGTTTTGCCCTGCAAAACGGGCTTTTTTGATAGACGTAAAGCGGGCCGTTTCGGATAACGAAACGGCCCGCTTTGCATGGCTAAATGGCAGTTGCCGAAAACTATCTGAGGCTGAGGCGGTTGCCCCAAAGGTCTAAACGGCCGTCAAGAATGCGAAATATCTTTACTCAGCAACGGCTTCGGCGCGTTGCCGGCGCTTGCGGTCGCGCAGGAAGGCGCGCTGGCCGTAGACGGCCACTACCACGAAGCAGATGAGCGGCATTACGAACGAGGTGTTGGTGGCGGGCAGTCCGGCCACGGAGAAGCCTGCATCGATGAGCGCAGCCTGGAGCGGGGGGAACACCGAGCCGCCCAAGATGGACATTATGAGCCCGGCCCCGCCTATCTTCACGTTGTCGCCAAGGCCGCGCAGGGCTATGCCATAGATGGTGGGGAACATGAGCGACATGCAGCCGCTTACGGCCACGAGGCAGTATAGCCCGCGCCTGTCGGTGAAGAAGATGACGCCGCACACGGCCACCATGGCCACCACGGCGAGCACCGACAGCAGCCTGCCAGGACTTACGTAGCGCAGGAAGAACGTGCATATAAAGCGGCTCACGGTGAAGAACACCAGCGCGGCGATGTTGAACTTTTGCGACATTATCTCGGCCTCGTGCTCTGCCATGCCCTCAGCCATGAGCACGTGGGTGCCGTACTGTATGATGAACGTCCAGCACATCACCTGCGCGCCGATGTAGAAGAATTGCGCCACCACGCCCTCGCGGTAGTTGCGCACATGCACCAGCTCGCGCAGCGAGGTGCCGAGGCTCTTCGATGTGGGCGTGTCGCCGGCCTTGGGCATCTTCATGAGGCGTATGGCCACGAGCAACGCCAGCACCACTATGCCTATGAAGAGGTAGGGCTGTATGAGCACGCTGAGGTCTTGCTGCTTAAGCATCTCGAACTCGGCCTCGGGCAG
Source organism: uncultured Prevotella sp. (assembly GCA_944319915.1). Taxonomy (GTDB): domain Bacteria; phylum Bacteroidota; class Bacteroidia; order Bacteroidales; family Bacteroidaceae; genus Prevotella. The sequence goes on from CALUEY010000003.1 coordinate 73,338, forward strand.
CTGCATCCGTTCGGTGGTGGGCATGGGGTTCATGCGCGCCTGGACTACCGCCATGGCAACGTACATTCCCGACAGTGCGCCGATGGGGTTGAACGCCTGTGCCAGGTTGAGGCGGCGCGTGGCGGTCTCCTCGCTGCCCATGCAGTAGATGTAGGGGTTGCAGCTCGTCTCGAGGAACGACAGTCCGCAGGTCATGATGAAGTAGGCCAGCAGGAAGGGAACGTACTCGCCTATGGCCTGCGCCGGGAAGAACAGCAGCGCGCCTGCGGCGTAGAGCGACAGCCCCATGAGCACGCCGGCCTTGAAGGTGTACTTCCTTATGAACATGGCGGCGGGGAAGGCCATGACGAAATAGCCCAGGTAGAAGGCCACCTGCACCAGCGCGCCCTCGGTGACGCTCATGCGGAATATCTTTGAGAATGCCTTTACCATGGGGCTGGTCACGTCGTTGGCGAAGCCCCACAGCGCGAAGCAGGCCGTGATGCAGAAGAAGGGGAGCGCAAAGCTGGCCCCGTTGCGTGTGAAGAGGCCGTCCTTCTGTGGGGCCGTCCCGGCGTTGCCGCCGTTTGTCAGTTTGGTGTTGGTTTCCATTTTGTGTATGTCTTGTGGTTTTTAGGGTTTCAGTTTCATGGCCGCCTGCAGGGCTTGGCTTATGTCGGCGGTGCTGAATTGGCCCTGCTTGAAGAGCATCAGTGTATTCAGTTCCGTGGGCGCGCCCACCTCAGCCGCCACGTTTATGGTCTCGGCAAAGCGCGTCTCGGGGTGCAGGCCCTCGGTGCGCACGAACTCGGCCTTGCCCCATCCCCCGAGCACAACGAGCGCGAGCGAGTGGTGGCCGTTATATAATGTATAGGCCTCAAGCCCGCCGCCCAGGCTTACCACCTGCTCCACGATGCGGCTCTCGCGCTCGGGCAGGGCATAGTGGCCCAGCCGCAGGGTGGTGGGCGCGCCAATGGCGGTCACGGAGTCGGTGCGCAGCATGCCGCAAGGCAGGGGCGTGTCGCGTAGCGTCATGGTCAGCCGGCGGTCGCTCTGCAGCCATACAGTGCGGCGCAGCGTATGCCCGTCGAAGCCCTCTGTGGTGTAGCGGCGCAGCGGTTCCCACTGCCCCTCCTTGTTTTTCACCACGTAGGCCATGGCCACCTCGCCCTCCTTGCCGTCGGCCATCCACGGGAACAGCGTGTTGTAAGCCAGACGGTTGTATTGCTCCGAGCCGCGGAACTGCTCAGCCCCGCGCCGCTCGGTGTCGTAGTTGCAGAAGGCCCGCGTCTCCGAAGCTCCGCTGCCGCCATAGTTAGTGATAAGCATCTTTGGGCCGGGCAGCCAAAGGTTGTCCACATCCCCCGCCTTGGTGCCGGCCCAGAAGCCCTCGCTCTCGGTCTGGCTCCAGTAAGGATGGCTCTCGGGGAGCATCAGCGGGAGGAACGCCTTGGCGCACCAGTACACGCTGCCTCGGCAGCTGTAGCCCTGGAGCACGGGGTCGAAGAGTCCGTAGAAGCCCGGCGTGGGTACCCCGTCGGTGTATATGAAGTCGGGGTTCTGAAGGAACTGCAGCAGGCAGCCCGACGCGATGCGGCGCATCCTGCCCATGTCAACGCCCTCGCCCCATGCCAGCGGGGCTATGGAGGCGAAGCGGTACATATTGCTGCGGCCCCACATGAGCATGTGGCCGTTGCGCCCGAACATTCGCGGGAAGCTGCGGTACATCTCTGCGAAGTTCTTGTCGAACTGCGCGGCCAGCTCAGGGTAGTGCTCGCGACCGAAGAACAGCGACCACAGACGGCCGTAGAGCTGGTATGCCCACATGGAGTAGAAGTCGTAGTTTGGCTTGTCGAGATACCAGCCGTCGCCTCGGTAGTCGGCCAGCAGCTGGCGCACGTACTTCACGAGCAGGCTGTCGTTGACCTCGTAGCCCTTCGACTTGAAGAACGACATGGGGTAGACGTTGAAGAAACGCCAGTTCTGCTGTATCGTAGGCCCGTCGGCATAGCTCTCTATCATGGAGTAGAGCGAGTCGCGGGTGGCCTTTGGCAGCGGATCCCAGAGCACGTTGCCGCAGACGAACATCGATATGCCGAGCGCGCCGAACTCCACCAAGTCCTGGCAGGGGCCGCGCTTGCCGCGGTGCTCCACGTACTGCTTGCTCTGCGGGTCTACCAGCAGCGAGAGCTGCCTGCGGTAGTAGTCGGCCAGGCGTATGCCGTTGATGGTCAGCGTGGAGTCTTCGCGCAGCAGCGGCGCGGCGAGGAAGAGCGTGCGGCACATGCCCTCGAGCGTGGCCCCGCGCACTCGGCTGCTGTCCTTAGGGTAGCACACGTGGCCCAGCCGCTCGAAGTACATAGGGTCGTCGAGCGAGCGTATGTGGCTGAAAGCGCCCTCCAGGAGGTACTTGTCGGCCTCTATCCAGTGCTGCCGCGCCATGCCCGTGAAAGGGCTGAGTTTGTAGTTGGGGTTCTTCACCTCAAACACCCTTCCGGCTGCTTTCGCCGCCACGGCGGCAGCGAAAGCCAGCAAGAGGGTAAGCCTTAATGTCTTTATCATTGCAATGAAGTTAGGTTGCGTTTTAGGGTATCGACGTATGCGGAAGTCGGCGGGCGGCAGTTGCGCTTGCCGACGGACAGTGCGCGCCGCCTGCAAAAATACAATTTTTTTATCCAAATGTATCCACTTCGTGTGGAATGATTTTGTAACGATACTTTCTCTGGGCAAAATCCGCAGTGCCTTTTTGCCGCCCGCCATGGGCAAAGCTGGCGGCCATCGCCACCTGCGAGGCAGGTACATTGTAGTATATGTTGCCAAAGAGTCGCAAAAAACAGTTCCCCCGGGCTGTAGTCTCGCGAAAAATGTGTAAGTTTGCAGTCAGAACTAACCCCTAAAGACTTACCGACCGATGAGATACCTCGACCCCAAGGCCGACCTGACTTTCAAGAAAGTGTTCGGCGAGCATCCCGACCTGGTGATGAGCTTCCTCAACGCGCTGTTGCCGTTCGACCATCCCGGCGACGAAATAACTGCCGTCGAGTACCTCCCGGCGGAGCTTGTGCCGCAGACACCGCTGCGCAAGAACAGCATAGTAGACGTGCGCTGCCGCGACAACCGAGGCCGCCAGTTCATCGTGGAGATGCAGATGGTGTGGTCGCCCGAGTTCAAGCAGCGTGTGCTCTTCAACGCCTCGAAGGCGTATGTGCGCCAGCTCGGGGGCGGCGAGGACTATGACCTGCTCCAGCCCGTGTACTCGCTCAACATTGTCAACGACGTCTTTGAGCCCGACCTGGGCGACGAGTGCTACCATTACTACCGCCTGGTGCACGTGGAGCACACCGACCGAGTGATCGACGGGCTTCACCTCATCTTCGTGGAGCTGCCGAAGTTCAGGCCCCACAACTATTCCGACAAGCGCATGATGACACTGTGGCTGCGCTATCTCACCGAGATTGGCGACAAGACCAGCGCCATCCCAGCCGAACTCCTGGCCGACCCCGCCATCAGCAAGGCCGTTGGGCAGCTCGAGGAGTCGGCCTTCAGCGAGGCCCAATTGCTCGGGTACGAGGAATTCTGGGATGTGGTGAGCGTCGAGAAGACCCTCGTGAGCAGCGCCGAGCGCAAGGGCCGGCGCGAGGGTATTATTGAAGGCCGGCGCGAGGGTATGCTCCAGGCTGCCCGCAACCTGAAGCTGATGGGCGTCGACGCGGCCACCATCGAGGCAGCCACGGGGCTGTCGGCCGCCGAGGTGACGGCCTTGTGAGGCTGACGTAAGCTGTCTTTGGCATTTTGAAACAAACTTAAGGCCGGTTGCTACGGCCTGCTTATACATATTTATTATGAAGAAACTGCTTTCATTGCCCCCCAACCTGGTGGGCTGTTTCCATGAGATAACGGGTGCCGACCCGCAGGAATACTTTTGCACCAACGACCCCGTGGGCCGCAAGCTCGGCAGCGGGGGCGGCACCACGTGGCTGCTCGAACGCTGCCACGAGGCGTGGGGCGACGGCCGCGACTTTGCCTCCTGGCTCGCTTCCGACCGCCGCATACTGCTCCATGCGGGCGGGCAGAGCCGCCGCCTGCCGGCCTATGCCCCTTCGGGCAAGATTCTTACGCCCATCCCCGTGTTCCGTTGGGAGAGGGGGCAGCGCCTGTCGCAGACGCTGCTCGACCTGCAGCTGCCGCTCTACGAGAGGCTCATGAGGCTTGCGCCAAGCTCCATCCACACCATGGTGGTGAGCGGCGACGTATATATCCGCGCCGCAGCTCAGCTGCCGCCCGTGCCTGATGCCGACGTGGTTTGCTACGGGCTGTGGCTCGATGCGTCGATAGCCAAGGACCACGGCGTGTTCGTCTGCGACCGGCGCACGCCTTCCGTGCTCAAGCAGATGCTGCAGAAACCGTCTGTCGGCACGCTTGCCGACCTGCTGCAGACCAGTTTCTACCTTACCGACATAGGCGTGTGGCTGCTCAGCGACCGCGCCGTGGAGCTGCTGCGCCGCCGCTCAAAGCGCGGCGCCGACACCGTTTGCTACGACCTCTACGGCGAGTTTGGTTGCTCGCTCGGCACCGACCCCGTCATCGACGACCCCGAACTGCGCTCCCTCAAGGTGGCAGTGCTGCCCCTGCCCGGCGGCGAGTTCTATCATTTCGGTACGAGCGGTGAGATGATTTCGTCGATGCTGGCCATACAGAACATTGTCAACGACCAGCGCGAAATAATGCACCACGGCCGCAAGCCCCACCCGTCGATATTCATACAGAACGCCGTCACCGACATAAAGATGACGGGCGACAACACCAACCTGTGGATAGAGAACAGCCACGTGGGCGCCGGCTGGACGCTGAGCCACGACAACATAGTGACAGGGGTTCCGCGCAACGACTGGCATCTGAGCCTCGGCCCAGGCCAGTGCGTAGATGTGGTGCCGGTGGGAGAGACGGATTACGTGGTCCGTCCTTACCGTATCGACGACAAGTTTGCGGGCGAAGAGCAGCAACGCAGGCAGTTCCCGGTGGTCAGCGGCGTGGCCGAGATGGGCCGGGCGCTGGATTCCATGCTTGCCGGAGGGCCGGCCCCAGAGGGCCACAGGCTCATGAGCGCCGAGGAAATAAGCAACGAGGCCAACCTTAGGAGGCTCGTGGAGCAGCGCCGCAGCTTCCGCCGCGCCAACTGGCCCGCCCTCGCCGCCAACTACGAGCACAGCGTATTTTACCAGACCGACCTTGACGATGCTGCCCACGAGTATGCCCGCGAGGGGATATGCCTGCCCGCCCCGCTCCCTGCACAGGCTCCGCTCATGACACGGATTCACGATGCCATGTTCCGCTCGGAGGTGCTCCGGCTCACCGGGCGCGACGGCTCGGAGGAAGAAAGGCGCGCGTTCGGCCTCTTGCGTGAGGGCCTCACGGAGACCGTGTTGGCCGAGAAGCAGGAGCCGCGCCTGTCGGTTTACGCCGACCAGATAGTCTGGGCGCGCAGCCCCGTGCGCATCGACATCGCCGGAGGCTGGACCGACACGCCCCCGTTCTGCCTCATGGAGGGCGGCAATGTCATCAACCTTGCCATAGAACTCAACGGCCAACCGCCGCTGCAGACATACATCCGCCCGTGCCGAGAGCACCATATAGTGCTGCGGAGCATCGACCTCGGCGCAGTGGAAGTGGTGGAGACGTATGAGCAGCTGGCCGACTTCATGCACGTGGGCAGCCCCTTCTCCATACCCAAGGCGGCACTGGTGCTTGCCGGTTTCCAGCCCGGCTTCAGCTCGGAGCGCCACGCCTCGCTGCGCGACCAGCTCACGGCCTTTGGCTGCGGCATGGAGCTGACGCTGCTGTCGGCCATCCCCGCAGGCAGCGGACTGGGCACGAGCAGCATCCTTGCGGCCACGGTGCTCGGCGCGGTGAGCGACTTCTGCTCGCTGGCTTGGGACAAAAACGAGATTGGCCGCCGCACGCTCGTGCTCGAGCAGCTGCTTACCACCGGAGGCGGGTGGCAAGACCAGTATGGCGGCGTGCACGGCGGCGTGAAGCTGCTGCAGACGGGCCGGGGCTTCGACCAAAGCCCGTTGGTGCGCTGGCTGCCCGACGACGTGTACACTCAGGCCGACTGTGCCGGCTGCCACCTGCTCTACTACACTGGCATAACGCGCACGGCAAAGAGCATACTGGCCGAGATCGTGCGCCGGATGTTCCTCAACAGCAACTCGCAACTGGCACTGCTGCGCGAGATGAAGGCCCACACCATGGCCATGTATGAGGCCCTGCAGCGGCGCGACTTCCGCCAGACAGGCCTGCTGATGCGCGAGACGTGGCGGCAGAACCAGGCCCTCGACAGCGGCACAAACCCCGCCGAGGTGAAGCGGCTCACCGACCTCGTGGACGACCTCTGCCTCGGCTACAAGTTGCCGGGGGCCGGGGGCGGTGGCTATCTCTACATGATGGCCAAGGACCCCGAGGCGGCTGCGCGGATAAGGCAGGTGCTCGGCGAGAACAGGATGAACGCCAACGCCCGCTTCGTAGACATGACCTTGAGCAAGGCTGGCTTGCAGGTGAGCCGCAGTTGAGGCTGGTAAAAATGCTTACAAAGGTGGATATGTGCGCCTGCACCCGCGCCTTTGCATTGCCGAACGGCCTGTTTCGCACCGCAAAACCATGCGTTTTGTCGCGCGAAACAGGCCGTTTTGCGTTGCGGAAACGCCCTTGCGGCTAACTGCTTGGGTGTCAGCAGCTTGCGCGGGCAAGGCCAGCGGGGTGCGTAATAGGAATTTCTTTTACCCCGAATCGGTTGTTAGACTTCACTCAGGTTTCGTGCTGCTGCCAGACAGATTGCTTTCCGCTTTTGTCGAAGATGTAGCGGGCTACATCGAGAAAAAGCGGGAAGCAAGCAGGCGGCAGCAGTGCGGAAGATGGGTGGAGAGTCAACAAACGGTGTTATGTGTGTGGTTGACGTTCTAACGACCGATTTGGGTTTACCCATCGGCGGCTTGCCGCTTTGGCCACATCGCTTGCGGCAGCCGTCATTCATGACGAAAACTAACGGATAGAGAATTGAAAAATGGACTTCAGGACAATAGTTGACGTGCCGCGCCCCGGCTTCGAGATAGGGCCGCAGGAGCGCATACTGTGCGTAGGCTCGTGCTTTGCCGACAGCATTGGACGGCGGTTTTCGGAAGAAAAGTTCCGCGCCACGGTCAATCCATTCGGCGTGATGTACAATCCGGCGAGCATACTGCACACCGTTGAGCGCACCGACTGCGCCCCGCGCGTGGCCTTCCTTACGCTCGGCACAAACCACGTTTACATACTCAACGAGACGGGCGAGATAGTGGACAACTGCCGCAAGCGGCCCCAAAGGCTCTTCACCGAGCGCGAGCTTATGGTGGACGAATGTGTCGGCTATTTGCATAAGGCCGTCGACGTGCTTGCCCGGCGCGACCCCGAGGTGCGCGTGGTGCTCACCGTGAGCCCCATACGCTATGCCAAGTACGGCTATCACGCCAGCCAGCTCTCAAAGGCCACGCTGCTCATGGCGGCCGACCGCTTGGTGAAGGCCGACCCGCGCTGCGCTTACTTCCCCGCCTACGAGATAGTGCTCGACGAGCTGCGCGACTACCGCTTCTATGCCCCCGACATGCTCCACCCCTCGCAGCAGGCCGTCGACTACATTTGGGAACGCCTGGCCGAGGCTTACTTCAGCCCTGCAGCCCGCCGCTTTGTCGAGGAGTGGAGACCCATAAAGGAGGCACTGGGCCATCGCCCGTTCAACCCCGAAAGCGATGAGTACAAGGCTTTCATGCAGAAAACGCAGGAGCGGCTGGCCGCGCTCAAGGCCCGCTATCCGCTGATGGAAGGCTGAAGTGGCGTGAGATTGGATTTACTTTGGCGATAAAAAACGCGTCAAACCTTTTGTCTTTCGCTCTATTTGCAATACCTTTGCAGAAAATAAGCTGCGTTCGGGTAATTGTGGGCAAGCTCACTTCCCGCTCGCTTGCATTACCTTTGCATTGCAAATGCTGCGCCACGGCGCATAAACAAGACAACGATGAAGTATTCAATCGAAAAAGTCACCACGCTCATTGGGGCGCGGCGCATCGGCGAGGCCGATGCCAGCATAGGGTGGCTGCTCACCGACAGCCGCTCGCTCTGTTTCCCTGAAGAAACCCTTTTCTTCGCCTTGCGCTCCGAGCGCAACGATGGCCACCGCTACATACCTGAGCTTTACCGCCGCGGCGTGCGCAACTTCGTGGTGAGCAGCCTGCCGGAAAACGTGTCGGATTATGCCGGGGCAAACTTCCTCAAGGTGGTCGACACGCTCGAAGCGCTGCAGCGCCTGGCCGAACGCCACCGCGACGAGTTTTCCATACCTGTGGTGGGCATCACCGGGTCTAACGGCAAGACGATGGTGAAGGAGTGGCTCTACCAGCTGCTCTCGCCGCAGATGGTGGTCACCCGCTCGCCCAAGAGCTACAATTCGCAGATAGGCGTGCCGCTCTCGGTGTGGCTGCTCGGCGAGCAAACCAACGTGGCGCTCTTCGAGGCGGGCATAAGCCGCCCCGGCGAGATGCAGGCCCTGCGCGACATCATACAGCCCACCATCGGCGTGCTCACGTCGCTCGGCGCGGCCCACCAGGAGAACTTCCGCTCCTTGGAGGAGAAATGCTGGGAGAAGCTGGCGCTGTTCCACGATGCCCGCGTGGTGGTTTACGACTCTGACAACGAGACCGTGAGCCGCTGCCTGCGCAAGTCGGGCTTCGCCGGCGAGAAGATAGGGTGGAGCCGCCATCGCCGCAGCGCGGCCTTCTTCGTGGCGTCGGTTGAGGCCGAGGGCACCACCTCAACAATACATTACATATATAAAGGCGCGGAAGGCAGCTACCGACTGCCATTCATCGACGACGCCTCGCTCGGCTGCTCGTTCGCCTGCGCCTGCGTTGCGCTCCGTCTCGGGGTGCAGCCCGAGGCCCTTGCCGCCCGAATGGAGTCGCTGGAGCCTGTGGCCATGCGCCTTGAGGTGAAGGAGGGGCAGCGCGGCTGCACGCTCATCAACGACTCTTACAACTCCGACATCAACTCGCTCGACATCGCGCTCGACTTCATGAACCGCCGCCCCGACCAGCTGGGGCGCCGCCGCACGCTCATACTGAGCGACATCTACCAAAGCGGCGAGAGGCCCGAGCGGCTCTATGCCGAGGTGGGCGAGCTGGCGGCAAAGCGCGGCGTGGGCAAGCTCATAGGCATAGGCCCAGACATCTCGGCCCAGGCCGGCGTCATAGCCGTGGCCGAGAAGCACTTCTTCGCCAGCGTAGACAGCTTCGTGGGCAGCCCCGTGTTCCGCTCGCTGCGCGATGAGGTCATCCTCATCAAAGGCTCGCGGGCGTTCGGCTTCGACCGCCTTACGGAACTGCTGGAGCAGAAAGTGCACGAGACCATACTCGAGGTGAACCTCAATGCCCTCGTGGCCAACCTCAACTTCTACCGCTCTTTCCTGAAGCCCGATACGAAGATGGTGTGCATGGTGAAGGCCGATGCATACGGCGCGGGGGCCGTGGAGGTGGCCAAGACGCTGCAAGACCACCGCGTTGACTACCTCGCGGTGGCCGTGGCCGACGAGGGGGTGACCCTCCGCAAGAACGGAATCACCACCAACATCATGATAATGAACCCCGAGATGACGGCTTTCAAGGCCATGTTCGACTACGACCTGGAGCCTGAGGTGTACAGCTTCCGCCTCATGGACGCGCTCATACGAGCCGCCGAGAAGGAGGGCATAACCAATTACCCGGTGCACATAAAGCTCGACACGGGCATGCACCGACTCGGATTTGACCCCGGGAAAGACATCGACGAGGTGATAAGCCGCCTGAAACGCCAGAACGCCATCATCCCCCGGTCGGTGTTCTCGCACTTCGTAGGCTCCGACAGCGACGACTTCGACAGCTTCTCGGCCATGCAGTTCAACCTCTTCGACGAGGCCAGCCGCAAGCTCCAGGCCGCCTTCGACCACAAGATACTGCGCCACATTGACAACTCCGCGGGCATTGAGCACTTCCCGGAGCGGCAGCTCGACATGTGCCGCCTGGGCCTCGGGCTTTACGGCATCGACAGCCGCGACAACCGGATAATAAACAACGTATGCACCCTCAAGACCACCATACTGCAGCTCCGCCGCGTGCCTAAGGAGGAAACAGTGGGCTACAGCCGCAAGGGCCGCCTCACACGCGACAGCGTGATAGCCGCCATCCCCATAGGATATGCCGACGGGCTGAACCGCCACCTGGGCTGCGGCCACTGCCATTGCCTCGTAAACGGGCTGCCGGCACCCTACGTAGGCAACATCTGCATGGACGTGGCGATGATCGACGTCACCGATATTGACTGCCGCGAGGGCGACTCCGTGGAGATCTTCGGCGACCACCTGCCCGTCACCGTGCTCTCCGACGCGCTCGGCACTATACCATACGAGGTGCTCACGAGCGTCAGCAGCCGCGTGAAGAAGGTTTATTTCCAAGATTGAAACAAGCGCGCTTGGCTCCGAGGCGCGCCTCAACGGCAGGCAAAACCGCCCAATGCGGCCTGCCGACTGATTATGTTATAACTTAAAATTTAATGGATGCCGCATCGTTAAACTAATTTAACGATGCGGCATCTGCATTTTAAATAAAAAACAGTAACTTTGCGCGTAAGTTACTTTTCGGTATCTACCAGACAATAAATAAAAACTAATTAATAGCTAATGAATTCTATCCAAACTACCAAGATGACCAATTTCCGTTGGGTCATTTGTGCTTTGCTTTTCTGCGCAACGACAGTAAACTACCTCGACAGGCAGGTGCTCTCGCTCACGTGGAAAGACTTCATAGCACCAGAGTTCCACTGGAATGATTCCGACTACGGCACCATTACCGGTTTCTTCTCAATTTTTTACGCTGTCGCCTGCCTCTTTGCCGGCAAGTTTGTCGACTGGATGGGCATCAAGAAAGGATACCTTTGGGCCATCTTCATCTGGTCATTGGGCGCCTGCCTGCACGCCGGTTGCGGTTGGGTTACGATGAAAGTAGAGGGCCTCGACTCCGTTGCCGCCCTGCGTGCCGTTGAGGCTGGCAGCGCAGTGGCAGTGGCCATAGCCACCCTGAGCGTGTGGCTGTTCCTCGTTTGCCGCGCAATCCTGGCGCTTGGCGAGGCAGGTAACTTCCCCGCCGCCATCAAGGTTACGGCCGAGTATTTCCCGAAGAAAGACCGTGCTTTCGCCACTTCGATATTCAATGCGGGCGCTTCCGTTGGCGCATTGGCAGCCCCTCTTACCATCCCTGTGCTCGCCAAGCACTTCGGTTGGGAGATGGCTTTCATCATAATCGGTGCCATCGGCTTTGTATGGATGTTCTTCTGGGCTCACCTTTACGAGAAGCCTGAGAAGTCGAAGTACGTGAACAAGGCTGAGCTTATATATGTAAACCAAGACGAGGAAGACGAGACTAAGCCTGCAGAAGAGGCAAAGGTAGAGAAGACCATACCGTTCTTGCAGTGCTTCAAGTACAAGCAGACATGGTCGTTCGTGGTGGGCAAGTTCTTCACCGACGGCGTTTGGTGGTTCTACCTGTTCTGGGCTCCGGCCTATTTCTCCGACCAGTTCGGTTACGCATCGTCCACGCCGATGGGCATGGCGCTTATCTTCGTGCTCTATCTCATCGTTACCGTGCTGTCTATTTATGGCGGTTACCTGCCCAAGCTGTTCGTGGAGAAGAAGGGAATGGGCCCATACGCAGGCCGTATGCTTGCCATGCTGATATTTGCTTTCTTCCCGCTGTTCGCCCTGTTCGCACAGCCGTTGGGCGCATACTCTGCATGGTTCCCCGCAATAATCATCGGTCTTGCAGGTGCAGGCCACCAGGCATGGTCGGCCAACTTGTTCTCAACCATAGGTGATATGTTCCCCAAGTCCACCATTGCAACCATCACCGGAATAGGTGCAATGGCCGGAGGCATTGGCTCGCTGCTCATCAACAAGGGCGCAGGCTCGCTGTTCACATACGCCGAGACAATGGGCGACTCGTTCAGCTTCATCGGCTTCGAGGGCAAGCCCGCCGGCTACATGATTATCTTCTGCATCTGTGCTGTTGCATACTTGCTGGCTTGGATCATCATGAAGACCCTCGTTCCGAAGTACAAGCCCATCATCGTTGACTGACCGTTACGCCGCCCAGCGGCCACTGCATAAATCAAACGGAAAGGCCTCCCACGCTTGGTGGGAGGCCTTTCCGTTTGGCTTTCAATGATGTTTCCCTTGCCTTGCAGGTATGGAATCTTTGCGCTTCTTTGCGCAGCCTTTGCTTTCTTGGCTTTCGGCCCTTTTACAGTTAAACCCTAACGGCGATTTGGGTTAAATGAATTTTTGCCTCTTCAGGGCTTCGAGCATTCCTGCCGACATGGCCTCGCAGTCCTTCTTGGTGTAGCGGATGTCGGTGAATATCTGCGCGAGCGTTTCTTTGTGGTTGATTTCGCAGAAGTGCTTGTTTTCCTCCAGGGCCTCCTTGTAGGCATAGAGCCTGTCGATGTCGGCCGGCGAATAGTTGTGGTAAGCTTCCTGGTGGACAAAGGCTTCGGTCGTAAGTCGGTCGGAGAGGGGAGGGTTCTCGGCTGGCCAGCCCACGGTGAGCGTTGCCACGGGCATCACAAGCTCTGGCAGCGAGAGCGCGTCGATTATCATCTGCGGCATGTAGACGGTCGTGCCGAGGTAGCATAGGCCGAGCCCGGCCTCCTCGGCCAGGTTGCAGAACGTCTGCGTATAGAGCAGCGCGTCGGTGGCGGCGTTGATGAACGAGAGGAAGTTGTCGTATCCTGGCTCGGCCTTGCGGCAGCGGCACCACGTGGAAGTGCGGTTGTAGTCGGCGCAGATGGTGAGCACCACCGGGGCCTCGGTCACCATCGGCTGGTTGAAATGAGCCGGGGCGAGCCTTTCCTTGCCCTCCTTTGAGCGCGTCACCACCACGCTGTACAGTTGCAGGTTGCCCATGGTCTGCGTGCGCGAAGCCTCGCTGAGCAGCCTGCCAAGCAGTTCCTCGCTTACTTCCTTGTCTGAATACTTGCGGATAGTCCGCCGTGTGTTTATTGTCTCCATGTTATATTGCTTTTGATTCATGTGCAAAATTACGCATTATTTTCCTTATTTGGGGTTCAACCGGTTGGTTTTTCGCCGTTTGCCGCTGCGGTGACTATATGTTACGAATGCCTCTTGCTCACTGCCATGCAGGCAGTCATGCACCTTAAAAAGGCTAAGGATGCCATGCCATGCAGGTTGCATCGCACTGCAAGGCGGTCTGTTTTGCGCGGCAAGGCAATCCGTTTTGCAATACCCTGGATGCCAATAGGTTGCATCATGACGTCCGCACGCCGGAATGCCATGGCAAAAGCCATCGTTAAAAAACATCCGCATGAAGCCGCTTATGACAGCAAAAAACCTTACCTTTGCACTGCACTTCGCCGCGCCAGCCCCGCTTGTCGGCGTGGCGAAGCATAATGATGCATACATGACACACCTACATGCCACTATCCCGAAGCGCGTGCGCCGCGTTGCGCTGGCGTTAAGCCTGTGCCTTGGCGCGATGCAAGCCGTGCCGGCGGCAGCCAAGCTTGCCGTGCCGCAGTCGCAGGCCGGGCTGATGCGCCGCGTTGCCTCGCTGCCTGCAGACAGCATCATGAGCCTTGCCGCCCGCGAGCGGTTGGCCGCCCGCGAGGAGCCAGCCATGACGCTCTACATGATGGTGGCCAGCCGCACTGAGGGCAAGAAAGTCGGCCCCGATGCAAGTATAACCAACAAACAGCAGCTTATGAAGAGAATATTACTGCCAGTTACGGTAGCGTTGGCGGCACTCGCCGCGCAGGCGCAGCCGCAGGATGGCTTCCAGACGCTCGCCGAGAACACCATGGCGGTGGCAGTCTCAGCCGACGGACACTACGTAGTGGGTTACGACCCTGGCTATTCTGCTTATGGAGCCAACACGCGCAGCTTCATCTACGACACCCGCACGGGCGCCCTCAGCTGGCCTACGGAGTTCAGTCAGGACGACTGGTCAAAGTGCGGAGGCTTCAGTGCGGTCACCGACGGAGGCATAGTGTGCGGCACGGCCAAGGATCCCGACATCCTTGTCACCACCACCGACTGGGACGGAACGCAGACCACATCGCCCGTTAACACCGCTGCGGTGTGGAAAGACGGCGAGTGCCGGCGGCTCGGTTATGGCGACTTTGACACCAGCCAGTTCACTTACAATGAGGACGGAACGTTCGCCTGCGGCATCACGGCCGATGGCAAGAAGGTCGTGGGCTACGTAAGCACAGGCAACATGGCCAACACCTGGGCCTGCCAATGGGCCGAGTCGGCCAGTGGGGAGTGGAGCATGGAACTTCTGCCCGTGCCCGAGGGCATGATGGCATCGCAGGCACGCTACGTCTCTACCGACGGCTCCACCGTCGTAGGCACGGCTACCGACGCCAACTGGGCTCCGGTGGTGCTTGTTTGGGAAGACGGGGTGTGCCGCCAGCTCACGGCAGCCGACCTGGGCTTGCAGGGCGGCGGCGCGTCGCAGTTGTCGCTTGCGGCGGTCAGCCACAGCGCCCGCTACCTGCTGCTCAGCGCCGGTTACACATCTTATGTCATATACGACAGGATTGAAGGAACAAGCCGCAGCATGGCTACCTTTGGCGACAACGCCTCACTCAGCGGCCTCGCCATCGACGACAGCGGCAACGTCGTTGGCACGGTGCCGTTCGGTTCGGTGTTCTTCGGCGGCGATATATACTACCGCCCGTTCTGGTACTCATACCAGGAGGGGCGCATACTCGACCTCAGCTACTGCATGGGGCTCTTCGCCCCGGGCACGGAGCCGCCGTTCTCCATGGCGTTCGAAGACAAGACACAGGCCCAGACGGCTGCCGTCTCTGCCGACGGACGGCTCATCGTGGGCAATGTGAACGCCAACTTGGTGCTGGGCGAGAAGCCACAATGCTGGATGATGGACATCAGCATCGATGCTGAGGGCATACCGGCCACCCCCACCGGGCTCGCCGGGCGTTCCGACGCGCTGCACGAGGTGGAGCTTACCTGGCTGAAAGATGAGGCTCAGTACTACGGGTTCAGCCTCAAGTCGTACAACATTTACCGCGACGGCGAGCTTACCGCCACGCTTCCCGCCACTGCCGGAGAAATGAAGATAAGGCAGACGGGCGTTCCCTGCGGCCATCCTTCATACGTGGTCGAGGCTGTCTACGAGCGCGATGGGGGAGGCCAGCTGCTCTCCCCGAGGTCCAACGCGCTGTCGGTAGCCGTTCCCGACAGCTACAGCCTGCCGCTCTTCGAAGGCTTCGAGTCGGGTTCGCTCCTTACCAATTACTGGGAGGTTGTGCCTGAGTCGGGCGACGAGGCCGACCTCAACTGGAACCCCTTGCAGTATGCCGGCATACCGGGCAATGCCTTGTTTACCAACACCAGCAGCCTCAAGCCTTACTCGGTGAGCCTCGTCTCGCGCCCGCTCGATGCTACGCAGATGGCTTCGGTCAAGCTTTCGTTCGCCATAATCGTGGGCTACCTTAACATGGACGGCCAGCCCTTGGACCGCGATTCGCTCAGTGTCGACGTGTCGGTCGACGGGGGAGCCACGTGGAAAGAGGTCAAGGGATGGAGCATGGCCGACCTCGACGCCACCAAGAACTGGAGCCTGCGCACTGTCGACCTTAGCGAGGCGGCTTCCGGCAAGCTCTTCAAGCTGCGCCTGCGCAAGCACGGGCAAGGCGCAGCCATGTACTACCACCAGATTGACAACCTCTCCATCGGCGCCGGCTCGGAGCGCACGGCTCCATCGGGGCTTACCGGCAGCATGGCCGGGGGCGGCAAGTCGGTGAGCCTTGCGTGGCGCAACGCATCGGGCGCATACCAGCTCAACCACGTCAAGAACCTCGCCTTGAACATCTTCACCATAGGCAATGAAGGCAAGGAGGTGATAGCCGCCAACTCGTTCGGACCCGACGAGCTTGCGCTTTACGGCGGGAAATATCTCAGTGGGGTCAGCACGATGCTCAACAAGTATGACTATGGCACCGACGTGAAGGGCATCCACGCAGACATAGTGGTGTTCGAGGACGGCAGGCTGGTGCGCCAGCAGGAGATAGCCGACCCGGTGTTCAACGCCGACTTTACCGTGGCGCTCAACGAGCCGCTGCCCATCGACGCTACCAAGGAGCTTAAGATAGGCATCAGGGTTCACGATTACGATGAAGCGCAGATGCCGGTCACTTACGTGATGTCTGCCGACTTCCTGCCTGGCAAGAGCGACCTTTACTCCGAGGATGGCGGCGCTACGTGGCTCAAGCTGTCCGACTTCTATGCAGGCCAGGGCATGCCCGAGCAGGGGCAGTGCTGCTGGTACATCACGGGATGCGTCACCGACTCCCCCGGTAAGGCCTCTGCCGGGGCTGAAGAGCCATACGCTTACAATGTGCTTCGCAACGGCGTGCAGGTCAACTCGCTCATGCTCGACAAGCTGCAGACGCGTTTCACCGACCCCGAGGGCACCCAGTCCGACTGCTACGAGGTAGTGGCCTACTACCTTGATGGCACTGAGTCGGCCCCGTCTGACGCTTTCTGCGTGTCTTCGGCCGTAGGCATCGACGGTTTGGTGGCCGACGGCGTGAGCGTGAGATACGCTCCGGGCGACAGCCGCATAGCCATAGCCGGGCGGTATGACAGTGCGCAGCTTACCGCCATGAGCGGCATTGTGGTGGCCCGCGCAGCAGGCGGAAGCGTGCCGTTGGGCGGTGTGCGGCCCGGTGTCTACCTGCTTCAGGTGGAAGTGGGCGGCCGTGTGGCCGTGCAGAAGGTAACCATCATGGAATAATCGGGCCCCGTCTATGTTAAAAGGCAGCCGCCGCAGTGAGCAAGTCACTGCGGCGGCTGTATCGTTTCGGGTGGCGGGTGGCCTCAGAGCCGTTCCAGCTGCACGGTGAAGTGGCGCATCAGCGGGGCCTCCCAGGCTATGCGCACGCCCCGCGTCACCTGCTCGCGGCGGTCGTAAACGTTCTTCAGCGCGGCGGCCACCACGTCCATGTGGTTGTCGGTATATACGCGGCGCGGTATGGCCAGGCGCAGCAGGTCGAGCCCGCTGAAGCGGTTCTGGCGCGTCACCGGGTCGCGGTCGGCCAGCAGGTAGCCTATCTCGCAGCCCCGTATGCCCGCCTCAAGGTACAGTTCTATGGTCAGCGTCTGCGCCGGGAACTCCTCCTTAGGCACGTGCGTCAGCACCTTGGGCGCGTCCACGAATATGGCGTGGCCGCCCGCCGGCCGCTGGTAGGGTATGCCGTATTCGTCGAGCCTTGCGGCCAGGCGGTGCACCTGGCGTATGCGGGTCTCCAGGTTGTCGAACTCGGTGTTCTCGTCCAGGCCCACGGCCAGGGCCTCCATGTCGCGCCCGTTCATGCCTCCGTAGGTCAGGTAGCCCTCATATTGCACGCAGAAGCCCTTCGCCCCGTCGTACCAGTCCTTGCGGTTGGTGGCTATGAATCCGCCCATGTTCACTATGCCGTCCTTCTTTGCGCTCATCGTCATGCCGTCGGCCAGGGCAAACATCTCCCGCGTTATCTCCTTTATTGTCTTGTCCTTGTATCCCTGCTCGCGCGTCTTTATGAAGTAAGCGTTCTCGGCGAAGCGCGCCGAGTCGAATATCACGGGCTTGCCATACTTGTCGGCCACGGCGCGCACTGCCCTCAGGTTCTCCATCGACACGGGCTGCCCGCCGGCCGTGTTGTTGGTTATGGTCACGATGATGAACGGTATCCTGGCGGCGTTCTCCTGCAGGGCGTGCTCCAGCTTGGCCGGGTCCACGTTGCCCTTGAACGGCAGCTCGAGCTGCGTCTGCCTTGCCTCGTCTATGGTGCAGTCGAGCGCGGTGGCCTTGCGGCCCTCTATGTGGCCCTTGGTGGTGTCGAAGTGCGAGTTGCCAGGCACTATGTCGCCCTCGTGCACGAGGTAAGAGAAGAGCACGTTCTCCGCCGCGCGGCCCTGGTGGGTGGGTATCACGTAGTCGAAGCCCGTCAGCCGCGTGATGGTGTCCTTCAGCCTGAAGAACGACTCTGCCCCCGCGTAGCTCTCGTCGCCCATCATCAGCGCGGCCCACTGGCGGTCGCTCATGGCCCCGGTGCCCGAGTCGGTGATGAGGTCGATGTACACTTGGCTGGCCTTCAGCTGAAACACGTTGTAGTGGGCCTCCTTTATCCACTGCTCGCGCTGCTCGCGAGTGCTCTTGCGGATGGGCTCCACCATCTTGATTTTCCACGATTCTGCGAATGGTAGTTGCATAGGTAGATGTTTTAGGTTTGTGTTATGGTTAGCTTGTCATTTGCAAAATTACGGAAAATATGCGAGAAACAATCGCTCCGCAACGAAAAAAATGCCCCCGGTCATTATGCTTTAGCCAAAATCGGTCATTGGCGTCCTGACGACCGATTTGGTTTTTTCCCAAACGGCAAACTTTCCTATCGGGTTGCCAAGCCCGCCACAGTGAGGCGGCTGGCGGCACCCCCGCCGCAGCGCGGTAGGCTGCGTGGGCTGCAATGGGGTAGGGCAGCGGGCCATTCCAAATGTAAAGTTTATTCGCAAAATGCCGTTGTTTTTGCAACCATCTGTGCCTCAGTGCGTTGCGATGCGTGCCGTTTTGCCTTGCCAAACAGCCCGTTTCGCAGTGCCGAACGGCCTGTCTGGGGCTTCAGTTTAGGCCGTTTTGCCGGGCCGGATTGCCGGTGGCGTTCGCCCGCATGGCTTTTGTCGCGTTTTTTCGCAGCCTCTGTAGCGTTGCCGCCCGGCCCGTCTCGGGAGCAAACGGCCCCGCGCCGTTCCCCATCCCCCGTCTTTGGCATGAAAAGCCGGCCACGCCCGGCCCCGCGAGATGGCGCAGCCAATTCTTAATTCTTACTTCTTAATTCTTAACTTTCCGTTTCCCTTGCATCTCCGTGAGGCTTAAAATGTTATCCGTTTCGGACAACTTCAGGCAATGGAAATGACGGAAAGTTTTCCGAAAAAATATTTCCCAGTCTCGCGAAAAACACCTAACTTTGCCCGCACTAACATAAAATCGTGATGGATTCAGACAAGACTTTCACTTACGAGGAGGCTTTTGCGGCTTCCTTGCAATATTTCGGCGGCGACGAGCTTGCTGCCCGCGTGTGGGTTAACAAGTACGCCATGAAAGACAGCTTCGGCAATATCTTCGAGCGTTCGCCCGAGGATATGCATTGGCGCATAGCCCGCGAGATAGCCCGCATAGAGCGTAAGTATGCCAATCCGATGTCGGCCGAGGAGGTGTTCGCCTTGCTCGACCACTTCCGCTATATAATCCCGGCTGGCAGCCCCATGACCGGCATAGGCAACAACCACCAGATTGCCTCGCTCAGCAACTGCTTCGTCATCGGCATCGATGGCGACGCCGACTCCTACGGCGCCATCATGCGCATCGACGAGGAGCAGGTGCAGCTCATGAAGCGGCGTGGCGGCGTGGGCCACGACATGTCGCACATCCGCCCCAAGGGCTCGCCCGTCAACAACTCGGCGCTCACCTCCACGGGCCTCGTGCCGTTCATGGAGCGTTACAGCAACTCCACCCGCGAGGTGGCGCAGGACGGGCGGCGCGGCGCGCTCATGCTCTCCGTAAGCATCAAGCACCCCGACAGCGAGGCGTTCATCGACGCCAAGATGACCGAGGGCAAGGTAACCGGGGCCAACGTCTCGGTCAAGATCGACGACGAGTTCATGCAGGCCGCCATCGACGGCCGCCCCTACGTGCAGCAGTTCCCCATCAGCGGCGACGACCCCATGTGCCGCAAGGAAATCAGCGCCAAGGACCTGTGGGCCAAGATAGTGCACAACGCGTGGAAGAGCGCCGAGCCGGGTGTGCTCTTCTGGGACACCATCCTGCGCGAGAGCCTGCCCGACTGCTACGCCGACCTGGGCTTCCGCACCGTGTCCACCAATCCCTGCGGCGAGATTCCCCTATGCCCTTACGACTCGTGCCGCCTGCTCTCCATCAACCTCTACTCTTACGTCGTAGACCCGTTCACGCCGCAGGCCCGCTTCGACTACGACCTCTTCCGCAGCCACGTGCGCGCTGCGCAGCGCATCATGGACGACATCGTCGACCTTGAGCTTGAGAAGATTGACATGATAATGGAAAAGGTGAAGGCCGACCCGCAGTCCGACGAGGTGAAGGGGGCCGAGTATCACCTCTGGGAGAAGATAAAGCGCAAGAGCGGCATGGGCCGCCGCACCGGCGTGGGCATCACCGCCGAGGGCGACATGCTGGCTGCCATGGGCCTGCGCTATGGCACTGAGGAGGCCACGGCCTTCTCAGTTGAGGTGCACAAGACGCTCGCGCTGGCCGCCTACCGCTCGTCGGTTGAGATGGCAAGCGAGCGCGGTGCCTTCGAGGTGTACGACACCGAGCGCGAGAAGGACAACCCCTTCGTGGCACGCCTGCGCGAGGCCGACCCGCAGCTCTACGAGGAAATGGCGCGCCACGGGCGCCGCAACATTGCCTGCCTCACCATCGCACCCACCGGCACCACCAGTCTCATGACCCAGACCACCAGCGGCATTGAGCCTGTGTTCATGCCCGTTTACAAGCGTCGCCGCAAGGTCAACCCCGGCGACCCCGACGTTCACGTAGACTATGTTGACGAGGTGGGCGACTCCTTCGAGGAGTACATCGTTTACCACCGCAAGTTCCTCACATGGATGGAGGTCAACGGCTACGACATCAACAAGAAGTACTCGCAGGACGAAATCGACGCCCTCGTGGCCAAGTCGCCTTACTACAAGGCCACGGCCAACGACGTGGACTGGCTCATGAAGGTGCGCATGCAGGGAGCCATACAGAAGTGGGTCGACCACTCCATCAGCGTCACCGTCAACCTCCCCGCCGATGTCGACGAGTCGCTCGTCAACCGCCTCTACGTCGAGGCGTGGCGCTCCGGCTGCAAGGGCTGCACCATCTACCGCGAGGGCAGCCGCTCGGGCGTCATGATTTCTGTCTCAAAGAAAGACCGCGAGGGCGCCGCGCCGCAGCCCGGGCCTATGCCGTGCAAGCAGCCCGAGGTGACCGAGGTGAGGCCCAAGGAGCTGGAGTGCGACGTGGTGCGCTTCCAGAACAACAAGGAGAAGTGGGTGGCCTTCGTGGGCCTGCTCAACGGCTATCCCTACGAAATCTTCACCGGCCTGCAGGACGACGATGAGGGCATCGTGCTGCCCAAGACCGTCACGAAGGGCAAGATAATAAAGCAGACCGACGAGAACGGCAAGCACCGCTACGACTTCCAGTTTGAGAACAAGCGTGGCTACAAGACCACCGTGGAGGGCCTGAGCGAGAAATTCAACCCCGAATACTGGAACTACGCCAAGCTCATCAGCGGCGTGCTCCGCTACCGCATGCCCATTGCCCACGTCATAAAGCTCGTAGGTTCGCTGCAGCTCAAGGACGAGAGCATCAACACTTGGAAGAACGGCGTGGAGCGGGCCTTGAAGAAATACGTGGTCGACGGTACCGAGGCCAAGGGCCAGAAATGCCCCGTCTGCGGCCAGGAGACGCTCGTCTACCAGGAGGGCTGCCTCATCTGCAAGAACTGCGGGGCCAGCCGCTGCGGATAACCCCCAGGGAATTAAGAATTAAGAGTTAAGAATTGGCTCCGCCCTTCCGCGTGGCAGCCCACGTGCCGGGGCGGAGCTTCAGTTCTCCCAGTTCTCCCATTACTCCCAGCTCTCCCATTACTCCCAGCCCTCCCATTACTCCTAGCCCTCCCATTACTCCCAATTTTCCCCTCCCATGACTCTATCATCAAGTTTCATCATCCTTCGCGATTTGCGTTTCCATGCCCGCCACGGAGTGGCTCCCCAAGAAACAGCCGTCGGCGCCGACTTCATCGTCAGCCTGCGGCTCGGCTATGATGTAAGCCGCGCCATGCTCACCGACGACGTGGCCCACACCCTTAGCTACGCCGATGCCTACGAGGTCGTAAGGCGCGAGATGGCGCAGCCCTCGCGGCTTGTGGAGCACGTGGCCGGTCGCATTGCCAGCGCCTTGCAGGCGGCGTTCCCCGCCCTCACCTCTATCGATATCGTCCTCACCAAGGTCAACCCGCCCATGGGTGCCGACTGCCTCGGTGCCGGCGTCGAGGCTCACTGGGAAATTAAGAATTAAGAAATGGCTCCCATCCCTCCCATTTCTCTCAGTTCCCCCATCCCTCCCATCCCTTAATAAATAATAAAAACTCCGTCGTTTGTTCGGGTTTTTGTAGATTAATCGCTACTTTTGCATTTGTTAATTGCGCTATGGGCAAGAGGTTTGTTGCATTCCTGTGGTTCTTTGTGTTGTCTGTCGCCGTTGTGGTTGCGGCAGACAAGCGTTTTACGCTGGTCATCGATGCCGGCCATGGCGGAGGCGACGCCGGCGCAAGGGGCAAGATTTCCAATGAAAAGAACATCAACCTCAGCGTTGCGCTCGCCTTCGGGCGCTACGTTGAGCGCAACTGCCCCGATGTGCGGGTGGTCTACACTCGCAAGACCGATGTCTTCGTGCCGCTGCATGAGCGCGCCCGCATCGCCAACCGCGCCAAGGCCGACCTCTTCGTGTCCATCCACACCAACGCACTGCCCAAGGGCAAGATTGCCCGCGGCATGGAGACCTACACCTTAGGTATGCACCGCGCTGCCGACAACCTCGACGTGGCCAAGCGCGAGAACTCCGTCATCCTCTTCGAGAGCGACTACAAGCAGCACTACGAGGGCTTCGACCCCAATTCGGCCGAGAGCTACATCATGTTCGAGTTCCTCCAGGACCGCAACATGGCCAGGAGCGTTGAGCTGGCCCGCTACGTGCAGCGGCGCACCTGCGCCGAGACCGGCCGGGCCAACAAGGGCGTCAAGCAGGCTGGCTTCCTCGTGCTCCGCGAGACGTCGATGCCGAGCTGCCTCATTGAGCTGGGCTTCATCACCACCCCCGATGAGGAGCGTTACCTCAACACCTCGGCCGGCGTCGATGCCATGGCCCGGGGCATATACAAGGCTTTCGCCGACTACAAGGAGCGCTATGGCCGCACCGTCACCGTGCCTTTCGCCCCCGGCAAGCCTGCCGAGGCCAGCAAGCCCGTTGCCGCCGACAAGTCCGACAAGCCAAAGCGTGAGAGCCGCCGCGAGCGTCGCGAGCGCGAGCGGGCTGAAAAGGAGGCGCGCGAGGCTGCCGAGCAGGCTCTCAAGGCCAAGGCCGAGGCTGAGCGCAAGGCTGCCGAGGCGGCTTCGGCAAAGTCGGCCGGGAGTGCGGCTGACATCGCCGCCGAGCTTGCAAGGGCAAGGGCTGGCCAGGCGCCGCAGGATGGGCAGGGGGCAGTCAAGGCCGATGGCGCCGTTGGTGCTGCCAAGCCCCCAATCCCGGCGGATGCTGCCAAGGCTGCTAACGGAGTCAGCGGCGTGGCCGCTGCCACCGGGGCTTCTGGCGGGCCTGTGTTCAAGGTGCAGGTCCTTGCCAGCAGCAGTCGCCTGCCGGTCAACAGTCCGCGTTTCCGGGGCCTTGAGGGTGTGGAGTGCTATGAGGACGGCGGACTGTTCAAGTACACTTGCGGCTCGTCGGCCGACTACGACGAAATCCTGCGCCTGCGCCGCGAGGTGGCCGAGAAGTTCCCCGAGGCTTTCATCGTGGCATTCAAGGACGGGCGGCGCGTTGACGTGGCTGCCGCCATACGTGAGTTCAGGCAAAACCAGAAAAAATGAGTAATAAGATATACTTTGTGGCTTATGAAATTCTTCAACCGTGAGGTGCAGATAGCCCTCGTGGCCATCGTCGGGGTGGTCGTGCTGTTCTTCGGACTGCAGTTTCTCAAGGGACTGAGCCTGTTTTCCGATGAGGATGTCTATTATGTCGCTTTCGACGACATCAGCGGACTTGCGCCCTCCAGCGCGGTCTTTGCCAATGGCTACAAGGTAGGCACGGTGAAAGACATCGCCTATGACTACGGCGGGCAGGGCAAGATTGTGGCCTCGCTCGGCCTTCACAAGGGCATGAGGCTGCCCAAGGGCTCCACAGCCGAGATTGAGTCTGACATGCTCGGCAACGTCAAGGTCAACCTCATGCTTGCGTCCGGCCCCGTGGAGAGCGTGGCACCGGGCGACACCATCGCCGGGGGCATGGCTTCGGACATGCTCGGCAAGGCTGCCGAGATGATTCCGGCCATCGAGCAGATGTTGCCTAAGCTCGACTCCATCATGACGCGGCTCAACACCTTGCTGGCCGACCCCTCGGTGGGCAACACCTTGCATAACGTAGACAAAATCACGGCCAACCTCACTACCACCACCGCGCAGCTCAACACTCTCGTGGCCGGGCTTAACCGCAGTGTGCCGGGCATGATGGCCAAGGCCAACGGCATACTCGACAACACCGGCAAGCTCACCAAGAACCTCAGCGAGCTTGACGTGGCTGCCACCATGGCCCGCGTCGACCGCACACTCAATGACGTGCAACAGATGACCGACCGCCTCAACAGCGGCGAGGGCACACTGGGCTTGCTCCTGCGCGACCCGGGCCTTTACAATAACCTCAACTCCACCGCCCGCAGCGCCGACTCGCTCCTCATCGACCTCCGCCAGCATCCCAAGCGCTACGTACACTTCTCCATCTTCGGAAGGAAAGACAAGTAAAGTAAGAATTAAGAATTAAAAATTAAGAATTAGGCAAGCCTTTCCCGCTGCGCAGGCCGTGGGGAGGGCTTGCCTAATTTTCCTATCAGCCCTATTAGTCCTATCAGCCCTATTAGTCCTATCATGCCTATTCGCCTTCTTAATTTTAATTTCGTCTAAATAGCAGCTTGCCCCTTTGCCGTATGCCCCTTGCCGTGCAAATGCTTGATACAAGCCTATTTCGGCTCTTGCATTGCCTTTGCCGCCGCCAGGTGCCGCCGTGTCGGCTTGGTGGCGCAATGCTTTGTGGCTCAAGATGTTGCAATCCTGCAACAGCGTTTTCGGGGCGTATGTCCGTCGCTTTGGGTTAAATGCCCGAAAATAAGCACTTTACGCATTTTATGCCCTGCGCCAATGTATGCCGCACATTTGCTCGTTTCAAAAAAAAATGCGATATTTGCAGTCCGTAAGCAGGGCAAAGCCGCTGCATACATTTATATATAGTGAATAACGCCCAATGGTAAACAATAGCAGAGCGCTTTGGGACAAATGCCTTGCCCTCATCAAGGAGAATGTCACCGAGCAACAGTTCAAGACGTGGTTCGCCCCGATCGTGTTCGAGTCCTTCACGGCCCCGACGCGCACGCTGTTGCTCCAGGTGCCGAGCCATTATGCTTACGAATACCTTGAGCAGTATTACGTTGGGCTGCTCAACAAGGTGCTGGCGCGCTGCTTCGGCGAGGGCGTGGTGCTGCGCTACCGCATCGTTACCGACAAGGAGCACCACCTCACGCAGGACATCGATGCGGAGCCGCCTGCCAGCATCGAGCCGCCGCGGGCTGTCCGCGCCAATCAGTCGCCCACCACGCTCGACGCCGCCGTGCCGCAGGGCCTCAACCCGCAGCTCAACCCACGCCATACGTTTGCCAACTTCATTGAGGGCGACAGCAACAAGCTGCCGCGAACGGTGGGCCTCTCCATTGCCGAGCACCCGGGCAAGACCACGTTCAACCCCTTCTTCATCTACGGCCCGTCGGGCTGCGGCAAGACGCACCTCGTCAATGCCATCGGGGTGCGCTGCAAGGAGCTGTATCCGCAGCGGCGTGTGCTCTACGTCAGCGCGCGCCTCTTCCAGGTGCAGTTCACTGACGCAGTGCGGCAGAACCGCGTAAACGATTTCATCAACTTCTACCAGACCATCGACATGCTCATCGTCGATGACATACAGGAGTGGGTCACGGCCACGAAGACGCTCGACACGTTCTTCCATATCTTCAACCACCTCTTCCGCAACGGCAAGCAGATTATCCTGGCCAGCGACCGCCCGCCCGTAGACCTGCAGGGCATGAAGGACCGACTGCTCACGCGCTTCAGCTGCGGACTCATAGCCGAGCTTGAGAAGCCCAACGTGCAGCTCTGCGTAGATATCCTCAACTCCAAGTGCCGGCGCGACGGACTCAAGATTCCCGCTGACGTCATCATGTTCATTGCCACCACGGCCAACGGCAGCGTGCGCGACCTCGAGGGGGTCATCAACTCTCTGCTGGCTTATTCCGTGGTCTACAATTGCAACATCGATATGCGCCTGGCGGAGCGGGTGATAAAGCGCGCCGTAAAGATAGACAACCGCCCGCTCACCGTCGATGACATCCTTGAGAAGGTGTGCGCCCACTTCAACGTCACCACGCAGAACGTGTTCAGCCGCAGCCGCAAGCGCGACTATGTGCTCACGCGCCAGGTGTCTATGTACTTCGCCCAGAAGTACACCAAGATGCCCGCGTCGCGCATAGGCCAGCTCATCGGCAACCGCGACCACTCTACCGTTATCCACAGCTGCTCTGCCATCGAGAAGCGGCTCAAGGTAGACAAGGCTTTCGTAGAGGAGCTTAACAGCATCGAGAACGCTTTTAAGTTAAAAGTTAAAAATTAAGAATTAAGAAAATATGCAACTGCACACTCCCACGCGGCAGGGCGTGGCTCGCATATTCCCAGTACTCTCAGTCCTCTCAGTCCTCCCAGCTCTCCCATTGCTCCCAGTCCTCCCAGCTCTCCCATTACCCCCACTTTAATTATTATGTCAAAACCAGCTTTCATTCATCGCGAGGTCATCGTGTTCCGGCGGTTCCGGCGCAAGGGCTACGCCCTCTTTGCCTGCTTGGGTCGCGAGGTGGTGATAGGCGTGCTCAGTGCCTTCACCCTCGCCCATGCCACGGCCAAGGGCGTGAGCATCAAGCCCATCAAGGCTGATACCATTGCCGCCGCCACCGAAAAGGAGATGGCGCTCGGCGAGGTCAGCGTCACCGGTACGCGGGCGCCGCTGACCTCGGGCCGCTCAGTGCGGATGGTAAGTGTGCTGACGAGGGCGGACATCGCCGCCACTCCGGCGCAGAGTGTCAACGATTTGCTCAAGCTCGTCGCTGGTGTCGACGTAAGGCAGCGCGGCCCTCTTGGGGCGCAGGCCGATGTCAGCATCAGGGGCGGCAACAACGAGCAGATTGCCTTGCTGCTCAATGGCATCAACATCTGCGACCCGCAGACCGGCCACAACTCTTTCGATTTTCCCGTCAGCATTTCTGACATCGAGCGCATCGAAGTGCTCCGAGGGCCCGCCGGCCGCCTCTACGGCACCTCCTCACTCACCGGGGCGATAAACATCGTCACCTCGCCCTTCCCACATCCATCCCAGTCCTCCCAGTCCTCCCATTTCTCCCAGCTCTCCCATCCCTCCCATTATTCCCTTGCCGCCGAGGCTTCCGCCGGCAGCTATGGCTATGCCTTGGCTTCCGCGCGCGTGGCCATGGCCTCACGCGCTGTCGGGGGCAGTCTCTCGGGCAGTTACGCCAGCAGCGACGGTTACAGCCGCAACCGCGCCGGCGGCCTCAATGCCGACTATTCCGGCGGCAAGGCTTTCTTCCAAGGGCGTTATGTTGCCGATGCCATGGCGCTGAGGTGGCACGCCGGCATGAGCGTCAAGGGCTGTGGCTCCAACACCTTCTACGGCGCGGCGTGGGACGACCAGTATGAGCATACGCTCAAGACCTTTGCTGCCTTGCAGGCCGAGACCCATGTTGGCGGCTTCAGCATGCGGTCGGCGGTTTACTGGAACCACGGGGCCGACCGCTTCGAGCTGTACCGTGGGGCTGACGACAAGTCGCCTTTCAACTACCACCGCCACGACGTGATGGGCGTCAACGTCGGCGGATTCTTCGATTCGCCCTTGGGCCGCACTGCCATCGGGGCTGAGCTGCGCAACGAGGACTTGGTGAGCACCACGCTCGGCGAACCGCTGGCGCGCCCTCACCATGTAGGCGGCACCGACCGCTATTATGAATATGGCCTTAACCGCACAAGCCTCAACTTCATGCTTGAGCACAACTTCGCATGGCGGGGGCTTACGCTCTCGGCCGGTATCGTGGCTGCCCGCAACACGTGGAGCGACATGAACTTCCGCGTCTACCCGGGCGTTGACATGGGCTATGCCTTCGGCCGGGGCTTCTCGGCTTACGCTTCGTTTGCCACTTCGTTGCGTATGCCTTCGGCCACCGAGCTTTACTATTCCGTGGGCGGCCATAAGGCCGACAAGCACCTGCGCCCCGAACAGCTGGCTGCCGTGGAGGGCGGACTGCGCTATGCCTCGGGCGGCGTGGTGGCCATGGCGGCTGTCTATCATAATCATTATTCCGACCTTATCGACTGGGTGCGCACTGTGGCCGATGGGCCTAACGCGCCTTGGCGCTCGGTCAACCTCACCGAAATCAACGCCCTTGGCGTGGAGGCGTCGCTGCAGCTGGGTCTCGGCAGCCTTCTCCCCTCGCAGCGGGTGCTGCGCTCCTTGGGCGTTAGCTATAGCTATATATCGCAGGGCAAGGCCAATGCCGAAGGACTTGAAAGCAAGTATTCGCTTGAATACCTGCGCCACAAGTTTGTGGCCACGCTCGGCATCAACCTCTGGCGCGCGCTTACGCTCGATGTCAACTGCCGTTGGCACGACCGTACCGGCACATATACCGCCACTGATGGCACCACGGTATCCTACACCCCATACGCCGTGGCCGATGCGCGCTTGGCCTGGACCGCCCGCCGCCTCAGCCTCTACATTGAGGCCAACAACATCTTCGGCAAGTCTTACGTAGACTATGGCAATGTGCCGCAACCCGGCTTCTGGTTCATCGCAGGAGCAGCGGTAAAATTAAAAATTAAAAATTAAAAGTTGGCTGCGCCAGCAACTGGGGTGGGTTAGGGGGTGCGTCGCCAGCCCCCCAGCCCTCCCAGTTCTCCCAGCCTTCCCAGTTCTCCCAGCCCTCCCAGTTCTCTCAGCTCTCTCAGCCCTCCCATCCCTCCCAGCTCTCCCATCCCTTCCATCCCTCCCTGCCCTCCCTGCCCTCCCTGCCCTCCTATTTGGCCTATTAGCCTAATTAGCCCTATCTTCATCCTCTTTCTCTCCTTTTTTCTTAAATAAAGTTAACGGGGGGGGGTAAATTGGGCTTTACTGTTGCTTTTCCTTAATTAGTTTATTATCTTTGCACCTTAAATAAAGGCATTTGGCGGGTAGCAACAGGAAAATATGGTAAAAGTAAATAATGTCAAGCTCCGCCGGTTAATCAGGTAATCGCTTTTTTTGTGGGCGATGGACATTTCCCGATGGGGGGCTATATGGTTTGGGCATTGGTTGATACCGGGCTTCATGTCGAGGCTCTTTCATTGTGGCGCTCTTTAGGTTTTCGGGCAGATGGCGGTTGTGGCTGCGGCTGTGCGGGAATTGTTATATAGGAAAATATTTACTAGCAAATATTATAACGATTATATGTTGAGTTCATGCAAGATGAATGGTAGTGGTAAACATAGGCTCGCGGGCTTTGTGTTGGTTGTTGTCATGCTGCTGTCCGTGGGGGCGCAGCGCTCGTTTGCCCAAAGCATTGCTTTGAAGACCAACGCTTTATATTGGACAACAACTACGCTAAATGCCGGGGCTGAGTTCCGCGTGGCTCCCAAGTGGACGGTGGGCATCACCGCCGGCTACAATCCCTTTACTTATTCCGACAACACCAAGCTAAAGCACGTGCTCATTGAGCCGGAGGCGCGCTACTGGCTCTGCTCGCCATTCGCGGGCCACTTCATCGGGGCCAACGCCATCTATTCGCATTACAATGCCGGCAACATCGATGTGCCTTTCGGCATCTTCCCCGAGCTTGACGACCACCGCTTCCAGGGCGACCTCGGCGCCGTCGGCTTCGTCTACGGCTACAGCTGGATGCTCGGCCGGCGCTGGAGCATCGAGGCCGCCATCGGCATCGGCGTCGGCGTAACCCACTACAAGAAATACATGTGCGAGGTGTGCGGCTCGCAGGTGGACGACCACACGCGCTGGCTCTTCATGCCCACCAAGCTCGCCGTCTCGGCAATATACTACATAAGGTAATTAAGAATTAAGAATTAAAAATTAAAAGAAAATGCTGCGTGGATGCTCCCGGCTCTCCCATTGAGCCTATCGGCCCTATTTGGCTTATCGGCCTATTCGGCTTATCGGGCCTATTCGGCTTATCGGGCCTATTTGCCCTATCCGGCCTATTTGCCCTATTCCTCCCAGCCCTCCCATGAAAGAAAAAAAAGAAAACTATAATATGTTATGATATGAAGAGAATGTCATCATTGATAAATACCGCACTCTGTGCAGCCTTCATGCTGGCAGCCCTCCCGCTTGCCGGTGAGGGCGTAGCGGCCCCCTCTCCACGGGAGAGGGCGGGGGGAGAGGCATCCCCCCGCCTCGTAGAGTGGCGCGACAGCACCGCCCTGCGCCTTGCCTTCTCGCTGGCTGAGGGCGGCGATGTGGGCAGCGACTACTCCGTGTGGGCCATGCCCATGCTCACCAACGGGCGGGGCGACACGCTGCGGCTCTCGCCCTCGGTGTTCCGCGGCAAGCGCAACCGCCGCTACACCGACCGCGCGCGCTTCTTCGGCGACGCCCCGGCGGCCTCGGGCCGCGAGGTGGCGGCAGGCCAGGCCGTGCCTTACTCCGTGGAGCTTACGCGCGCCGAGGCCCCGTGGCTGTGGCAGGGCCGCATCAGCGTTGATGCCGCCCGCGAGGGCGAGGGCTGCTGCGAGGTGGAGCCGCTGCCCCGGGCCCATATAGGCCACTTTGCCTACGTGCCGCCGTTCCGCCCGGCGCTGGCCCTCGTGCCGGAGCGTGGCAGGGCCGGCGAGCTGCAGAAGGACAACCCCGTGCTGCGTCACATATCGCAGTACCGGCCCTACGACGGCTCGCCAATGGAGGGCGCGCTGCTCGTGCACTTCGAGCTTGACCGCCACGTGCTCCTGCACGACTTCCGCGACAACGGCCCCACGCTCGACCGCATCATCGACATCACCCGGGCCATCATGGCCGACACGGCCTCTACCGTGAAGAAGATTCAGATAGTGGGCCTGGCATCCGTCGACGGCCCGCGCCGCCACAACATAGAGCTGGCCGGCCACCGCGTGATGGCCCTCAAGGACTATGTGCAGAGCCGCGTGCCCACGCCCGACTCGCTCTACGAGACGGTGAACGGTGGCGAGGGCTGGCGCGAGCTGCGCTACACGCTGGCCGCCACCCGTTCGCCCTGGCGCGACCGCCTGCTGCGCATCATCGACACCGAGGCTGATGCCGACCGCCGCGAGTGGCTCATGAAGCGGCTCGACGGGGGGCGCGCCTACCGCTGGCTGCGCGACAGCGTGCTGGCCGACCAGCGCAACTCGGGCTACATGCGCATCTACT
This sequence comes from uncultured Prevotella sp., assembly GCA_944319915.1. Taxonomy (GTDB): domain Bacteria; phylum Bacteroidota; class Bacteroidia; order Bacteroidales; family Bacteroidaceae; genus Prevotella. The sequence goes on from CALUEY010000003.1 coordinate 104,774, forward strand.
ACGACTTCAAGCCCGACACCGCCGCCGAGGTGATAAATCGCGCCACGCGACTGCTTTGGCAGGGGCGCAACGACGAGGCCCTCAGTCTGCTGCTCACCGTGGAGGCCGACGAGCGCGCGCAGAACGCCCTCGGCGTGGCCTGCTTCCTTACGGGCCGCCGCACCGAGGCCATCAGCCGACTGCGCCGCGCCATCAGCCATGGCAACGCCGAGGCCCGCGAGAACCTGCGCCAGTATGAGCGGATAATTGAGGCGGAAAGGCTTAACAAGTGAGGAAGGCCATGAAGTTAAAAATTAAAAGTTAAAAGATAAAAGATAAAAATTAAAAGAATATGTGGGCAGGCCTTAGGGGGTGCGGCATTCTTGCCGCGCGCCGCCATCTCCCCGCTGCAGCCCCCTCTCCCTGCGGTCCCGCTGCCTCCCACGCAGCCCACCCTGCTGCCCGCCCCGCTGCGGCCCCGTTGCCCTCCCCCGTTGCGGCGGGTTTGCAACCCGCCGCCTCCCCTGGGCCGGGTCTCAGACCCGGCAAAATGAAACAAACAATCAACCCCAATAAAAACAAACAATTATGAAGAATCAAAAACATTTTGCCTTGATGAGCGCAATGCTGCTCTCAGGCGCAGTAGCTTTCACAGCTTGCTCGTCCGACGATGAGCTGGCAGCAGAGGGCAACCCGCAGCCCACAGTGCCGGGCCAAGTGGTGAAGACGAGCTTTGCTCTCAACATCCCTTATGGTGGCCCCGACACCCGTATGACCGCCGGTAACACGCAGAACGGCAGTCCTGTTAGCTTCCTCGGCATGGATAACATCCACCTGCTGTCGTTCGCTTCCCAGCCTACTGCTGGCAATGAGGTCGCCTCTTCGGTGATTCCCCTCACCGACCTTAACACTACTGACATCAGCACCTCGCACTCGTCCAAGATTTACAGCGACGTCAATGTGCCTGTAGGCACCAAGGGCTTCCTCTTCTACGCCACGGCTCCCATGGGTACCGACGCAGTCGGCAAGTTTGCCAAAGGTGTGCTTAACGACGCCAAGCTCGCAACTGAAGGTACCACCAACCTCAGCCAGCTCACCTTTGCCCTTGAGCCGGTGCTCGGCAATAACGTCACCGTAAGCACCAACGAAGAGGCCAAGAAGCTGCTCGCAGTGCTCAATGCAGTGGAGAATGTTTCCAACTGGAGCACTAGCTCTGACGAGGAATTTAAGGCTCTCCATACCGCCTTTGTAACCATGAAGGCCGGCTCGGCAAACAACATCAAGCTGGCTCTGGAAAACCTCTACAACACCGTGGAGCGTTGGGCATCGGCAGCTGTTGAAAGCACCGACAAGACCGCCGCACTGGCCATCCGCACCGCCATCACAAGCGGTAGTACATTCACCGTTACTGGCGATGCTGCTCCCTACACGCTGAGCACCACGCTCACCTTCCCGCAGAACCTCAACCTGCCCGATGGTGCAGTGGAGCTGGCTGCTGATGGCACCGCAGGCCAAAAGTTCTCTTACGTTGAGGATGCCACGGGCAGCGGCAATGTGTTCGGTGCCAAGAAGCTGAAGGCTACGGACATCTGCTTCCCCACATCGCTCTATTACTTCATCAACACTGACCTCGCCGCCAGCAATGACGAGGTGGAAACATGGCCATCCACTACTAACAATTGGGTAACTTCAGCTCCTTGGGTCACCAATAATACAGCCTGGGGCAACGCCGTTACCGCCACCACCCGTTCCATCGCCTTGAAGAAGAACATCCAGTATGGCGTGGCCAACCTGAAGCTCACCGTGAAGTGCAAGGCTGCACAGCTGCAGGACAAGGGCACCGAAAGCAATCCCGCAGTGTGGGTTAACGTGCCTGCCGAGGGATTCCCCGTTACGGCTGTGCTCGTGGGTGGACAGCCCACACTGGCCGACTGGAAGCTGGAACCTGCCGCCAGCACTCAGATGGATAAGACCATCTACGACAAGTGCGCAACCGATGATGACAACAAGCTCGTGGCCAAGGCCGGCACCCCCAGCACCCCCAACTACACCCTCGTGCTGAGCGACACCCTCGCCACCGCGCAGAAGGTTAACTTCGCCGTGGAGCTTGTGAACAACAGCGGCGTGGAGTTCCGCGGCGCTGACGGCATCATCCCCGTAGGCGGCAAGTTCTACCTCGTGGGCCAGCTCGACCCGGCAGAGTCCGGCAACTCCACCAAGCCCGCTAACTGGACCAAAGCCCACATCTTCGCTGCCGATCACACCACTACGGCCAACGTAACCATCAGCAGCCTCGCGTCTGCCTACAACACCATCCCCGACCTGCGCGCCACAAAGATGGAGCTGGGTCTCTCGGTTGACCTCTCATGGTCTGCCGGTATGAGCTTCGACGTGGAGATTGGAGAGTAAACTCTGACTCCTCCCACGTTCCTCCCACGTTGCGGCGGGTTTGCAACCCGCCGCCTCCCGGAGCCGGGTCTGCGACCCGGAAATGCAAATTAAAATGCATGGAAAGTCCGCGCCCCGTGAGCTTGTGGCTACGGGGGTTGCAAACCCCCAACAGCCTCCCGGCGGGTTGCAAACCCGCCGGAACGTGGCAGCAACTGGTCAGGGCGCTCTAAGGCCGGAACGTGGTGGAGCGTGGCACCACGACAGGGCTTCCATCACCCTCACCCTCGGGCGTAGCGGCTCCCTCTCCACGGGAGAGGGCGGGGGGAGAGGCTTCCAGGGCGGAGCGCCGTTGGCTCGGCCTCCGCTCACAAAGAAAGATGTTGACGAAGATGAAAAAGAACAACAAGAAGATACTCGCATTGCTGGCCCTGGCCTTGCCCGCCCTGCCCTCGTGCATCAACGAAGACCTCTCGGGCTGCGGCACCGACTACGGCATTACCTACAACGTGAGGCTGCGCACCAACCTGCGCTCCACGCTCTACGGCGAGCTGTCGGCACCGGCCGAGCAGGCCATGGCCGAGCGCCTGGCCACGGCCCTGGGCGGCGTGTTCACCGACCGCGCCTCCGACCTCGACCTGGCCTTCTACAACGGCGAGGCCCCGGCCCACCGCGAGGCCCACGAGATGGACGGCTCCTCGGCTACCTATACCATCTACCTGCCCTCGGCCGACTACAACCACCTCGCCATTGCCAACGCCGGGGCGGAGCCGCAGGTGAGCGTGGAGGGCGACGCTTACTCCGCCCTCTGCCTGCGCCAGGCCCCTGCCGACACCATCGATTCCCACTCCTCCGGCGTCTTTGCCGCGCGGCGGCAGCTCCGCGTGGCCGATGCGGGCGGCAGCTTCAACGTAGACCTCTACATGCAGAACAGTGCCGTGGCCCTGGTCATCGACCTCAATGGCCACCAGCTCTCCTCTATCAGCGGCTCGCTTAGCGGCATGGCCTCGGCCTTCGCCGTGGCCGACAGTGCCTACCTCTTCGACCGCAGCACCGTAATCCGCGCCTCGCGCCTCGACGACGGCGCAGGCCGCGTGGCGCTCTACGCCGCCTGCTTCCCTAGCAGGGACCATGAGGCCTATGAGGCCTATAAGGCCTATAAGACCTATAAGCCCTATAAGCCCTATAAGCCCTATAAGCCTAATAAGCCCTATAGCCCCAATAAGCTTACTGCCCCCGAGGCTTCCGCCCTCTACCGCCTGGTGGTCTACACCACCGAGAACGGCAGCACCACCGAGAGCACCCTCAGCGTGAGCGAGCCGCTGCGCGCCGGCGACATAAAGGTGATTAAGGCGCGCATAGGCGATGGCGGCCAGGTGGTCACCGACGCCCCCGAGGTGGGCGTTAGCGTAAAGCTCGACTGGAAGCCCGGCGGCGACCACGACATAGAAATTTAATTAAGAATTAAGAAGTAAGAATTAAGAAATGGCTGCGCCCTTCAACTGGGCAGGGATTGCGGGTGTCCTCAGAACTCCCAGTTCTCCCAAAGCTCTCAGCTCTCCCAGCCCTCCCAAAGCTCCCAGCCCTCTCAAAATACTTCCATCATGATTAAAGGAATGCTTTCAGCAATCAGCAAGCTGTGCTTGGCCTTGCCTCTCCTTGCCCTTGCGGCCTGCTCGGGCGACGACGAGGGGGCGTCGGCCTCCGCGCCGCCCACGGAGACGGTGCAGCTCTACATAGCCGTGCCTGCCGCTGCCGGCACGCGCCTCGGCGACCCCGGCGAGCCTACCGGCGAAGGGGCCGACTGGGATGAGCTGGCCGTGATGCTTGAGTATGTCAGTAACAGCGATGACATAGCCTTGCCGGCGCATAAGCGCCTTGTAAGGACCATTACCAAGGAGGAGTTCTTGCGCCTGCCGTCGCTCGATGCCGAGGGCCGCGTAAAGCTGCTCGCGCTCGACGTGCAGCCCGGCGACGTGCATATATATGGCGTGACGTACAGCAGCGGCATCGCGGTGACTGACGGTGTTAAAGACCTCGGCGACGTCATCGACGGCTGGGCTAACAGTACCGACGCTGTGGCCTCGCTCACCATCCCCAACAGCTATGCCCAAGACTATGCCAACCGCGTGGGCAAGTTCCTCAGCGTGGCCACGGGCTTCTATGCCGATGCCAGAGGCGGCCTTGGCACCTACGAGATTCGCCAAGGCACTGAGGGTGAGGTGGGGCAGGCCACGCCCACTATGACCCTCACCCGCCTTGCCGCCAAGATAGACATACAGTGGGATGCTGCCGATGCCTATCCCAAATATACCAATGTGGTAGTGACTGGCTTCACTTTTCATGGCGAGACTAACGCCGGAGGCTCTGATATCCAAAGCGACCCTGGCCGTGGCCGCCTCTTCCCCACGCTCTATGCTGGCAACGAAATCCTTGGCGGCCAGTCCACATTTCTCAACACCACGGAGATAAGCCAGCGCAATGGCCGCGTCTACCACTATGTGTTCCCCGATGGCGTTGGCACGCCAAGGGTAACGTTCAGCATATCGGCAAAAGGTGTAGATTCTAAACCTTACACCTTCACCTTTCCCTCCCCCCTCCGCAAAGCCACGTGGTATAAAGTGAACACCACCATCCGAGGCTTGAACGGTCAAACGACATTTGAACTCGAAAACATGGAGAGCGGAAAGTGAAGAATGAAGAGTGAAGAGTGAAGAATGAAGAGTGACGAGTGAAGAATGAAGAAGCCCCCTCCGGCTCCCCCAAAGGGGGAGTGAGGAGCCACTCAAACTGGGGAGAAGCCCCGAGTCAAGGGCGTGACACGCAAACATCTTAACTCCTTAACTTCTTAACTTCTTAACTCCAAAATAAAAAAATAAAGACTGCGATGAAGAAGGTTTTTCGTTTTTTGTGTGTCATGATGATAACGGTCTTGTTCCCGATGGGGGCGCAGGCCACGAGATACTACGTAACCGTTGACGCCCCACCAGAAGGCACAGGCGCATCGTGGAACGACGCCATGCCGCTGGACACGGCCATCAGCCGCGCCGTGGCAGGCGACGAGCTGTGGCTCATGGGCTATGCCGATGGTGGGCGCGAATATTCGTATGTGGTGCCTAAGGAGGGCTATGAGCTCAAGGCCGGCGTCCGCCTCTACGGCGGCTTCGCCGGCACGGAGGCTTCCATCGACGGGCGCGCCGTAATCGACGGCAAGGCTTACCGCATGACCTACCGCACGGTGCTCACCGCCGACATCAGCCGCAATGACACTGTAGACGCAACAAACCTTATCTTCCCCGCCAACACGTTGCGGCAGGACAATGCCACCCGTGTGCTCACGCTCAACCTTGAGCGCACCTCAGCGAGCGGCAACCAAAACCAGCAGTCCACCGTGGTGGACGGCATCACCATAGCCCGTGGCCACGCCGACGGCGGGCAGGGCGGCGGCATCCTCGTCACCGGCCGGGGCGTGAACTACGAGATTCGCCGCTGCTTCTTCATAGAGAACTATGCCGCTGAGGGCGGCGCGCTCTGCGTGGCTTATGGCGTGCAGGGCGGCATAGTTGACCGCTGCGGCTTCTTCAACAACGCCGCCGGGGCGCGCGGCACGCTCTCCAACTCGGGCGGCGCCATCAGCCTGCGGGGCGCAGGCACAGTGGTGAACACCGCCGTGTTCAACAACGAAAACGGTGGCATCCTCCTTTCCGGCAATAATGCCCGCGTCATCAACTCCACCGTGGTGCGCAACACAGGCTCGGGCATCGATGGCAACTCTTCCACCCAAGTGCTCAACACCGTGGTGTGGGGCAACTCGCTCCTCTCCATGACCGACGACGCGCGCCCCGCCTTCAGCCACTCGGCCTACCCCGAGGCCAACCCCGGCGGCACCGACGGCACCGACGGCAATGACAACGTCTACCTTGCAGCCCGCAACAACGAGCCCGACGGCCCCCACTTCAGCTCGCCGTCGGTAAAGATTGGCTTCGACACCGACTACCGCATACTCGAGCAGCTCTATCCCCTCTGGACGTGGGAGCCCATGGAGGCCACGCCGCTCGTTGACGCGGGCGACAACGGGGCTTACACGGAGTCTTACTTCGGCTCTGCCGACCTCGGCGGCAACGCCCGCCAGGCGGGGAAAAGCATAGACATCGGTGCCTTTGAATACCAGCCCATGGCCGAGGGGCGCATACGCTATGTGCGCCCCGGCGGCACGGGCAGCGGCACGTCGTGGGCCGACGCCGCCGGCAACATACAGGCCATGATAGACGACCTTGCCGACAACAACCCGCAGCAGCTGCCGGGCGAAGTGTGGGTGGCTGCGGGTGAGTATGAACCGCAGTCCTACGTAATCAGCGGCATGAACTACTCCGCTTCCTTCCGTATGCGCGACGGCATAAGCGTCTATGGCGGTTTTGCCGGCACAGAGACGTCGAAGACCGAGCGCGAGATGAGCGGCTCCATGCCGTGGCAGTTCAAGAACACGACGGTGCTCTCCGGCGCATACTACGACCACGCAAACCTTGCCTACGCCGACGGCCGCTGGACGCTCACCAGCGACTCGCGCCACGTCGTATGGTTTGCCCCCATGCAGGGTGAGCAGGCGTTCGCCCGCGTCACCGTGCTCGACGGCGTAACCATCCGGGGCGGCTACGCCCAGGGCAACACGGGCCTGGCTGACTTCATGACCGACTGCGGCGCCGGCGTTTACATCGACGGCGAGAACGCCCGCCTGCAAAACTGCATCGTGAAGGAGAACTACGCCACGGGCAACGGCGGCGGTGTGTGGCTCAAGGATGGGCGCGTGCAGACGTCGCTCATATACAACAACAACGCCGAGGCTGCCGGCGGCGCGGTCTACGTGAGCGGCCAGGGTCTCGTGCACCGCTCCATGCTCACCAACAACACGGCGCGCAACGGCGCAGCCGCATACCTCGACAACAGCGTGGGCGACGGCTCCATCCCCGAGTACCTCGTGCTCTCCACCTGCGTGGTGACCAACAACACCGCCCGAGGCAACGGAGCGGTGTATTGCGCCCGGGGAGGCGTGCTGCTGCAGAACACCATTGCTAACAACAACTGCATCACCGCCACCGACCTCACCGACCCCAACGCCTCGCAGACCGGCGGCATATATATCGACGGCTACGCCCTCGTGGCCAACTCAGTGGTGTGGAACAACCGCATGGGCAGCGACGCACAGACCGCCACAAACATACCCATGTACGCCCGCAACCAGTCGGTTGCCACGGTGCGCTTCATGTACAACGCCATGTCGGGCGTGAACAACGCAGTGTGGAACAACACGTTGCAGGAGCAGACGCTCAGTCTCGTTGACGCCAATCGGGGCATAACGGACAACAGCCAGACCATAGGCCCGCGATTCGCCACCAACACCGGGGCTACAAACTACACCGATGACAACAGCCTGCAAGGCAAGATTGGAGTGCAGTCAGATTGGAACTCCGCCAACGGCACCGCCATCGACTACTACTGGGAGCCGATAGCCGGCTCCAACCTCTGGGCGCGAGGCATGGCCATAGGTCAGTTACCCGCAGAGGTGGTGCTCGCCCCCGAGATAGACATTGAGGGTGGCCTCTTCGACCAGAAACCTGCCGTGGGCGCTTTCCATGTGGACCGTTCGCCCATAGTGCCTGCGCTGGAGCGCAATGCCGAAAATAAATATAACCTCGTAATCTACGTTGATGCCGACTGCACCGAGCCAGACCACGATGGCTCGTCGTGGGCCACGGCCTACCGCTCGGTGAACGACGCCATAAGCTTCTTCGCCGGGCTTACGGAGGATAGCGAGGTAACGGTGCTCAGCGAGGGCTCCAAACAACAGCTTGACTGGCGAAGGGGCGTTGACTCCCTCGTCATCCGTGTGCTTGAGGGCAACCTCTGGCCGCGTTATGCCTTTGTAAACGACGACCCGAAGACCGCCACGCTCGACATCCTCGCCATGCAGAGCGGCAAGCCACTGCGCATCGTAGGCGGCTACCACCGCAACGATGCTGAGAGCCGCAGCGTGGTGCGCGACCCGCTCACCTACCGCTCGCAGCTCAACGGCAACAACGGCGGCGACTCGCTCGAGGAAGGACTCTACCACGTGGTGACAGTGGAGCCGGGCGCAAAGGCCGAGCTTGACGGCTTCCACGTAATCAACGGCTACGCCGCCGGGGCGGCGTCGCTCCACTACGGCGCGGGAATGCTCGTGCGCGACGGGGCCGATGTAACCCTCACCAACTGCATCTTCGAGAACAACACCGCTGCCGAGGGCGCAGCCATCGATGCCCGCAACGCCAAGCTCACCATGCAGAACTGCGTGGTGAACAACAATACCAACACCAACACGGCTGCCCCGGTGGTGAACTGCCCCGCAGGAAGCCTCACCATGCAGCACGTGACGATAGTAAACAACATTGGCGCGGCGGTAAAGGATGAGAAATCGCTCAGCGGTACCTCGTTCTCAAAGGGCAACACCAGCAAGAACAGCATCGACGACGACAAACTGGCCACCACCGGCGCAGAGGGCGCGGCCAACTTCGCCAACCCCACCAACAGGAGCGGCGCCACCCTCGGCTTCGACACCTACCTCGGAGGCTACTCCTCGTTCCGCCCCCTTACAAGCTCTGCCCCCGCCGCCGACCTCATCATCAACAAAGGCGGCTCTTCATCCCTCACACACGACATAATGGGCAACGAGCGCAACCTCGGCGGCGTTCCCGACCTCGGCGCTTACGAGGCCGACTTGCCGCGAGCTGGCAAGGTGATTTATGTCCGCTCGTACAACACGGTGTGGGATGGCGACCGCGAGGAAAGCGATGGTTCGCCGAGCATGGCCCTCTCCACTGCCGGCGACGGCTCATCGTGGGAGAATGCAATTAATGGCAATGCCGTCTGCGACTTGCAACGTTCTGGCATCACTGAAACTGATGCTGGCTTTTACATTAATGGCAACGGAACGCTTAGGCTATCTTCACTCGCGTATAAAGAATATGGTGACGGTGGAGGTTATGGCCCCACATCGCGTCATTACGATGATTTTTGGAATGGCGTCAACTCGAAGAATGGTTACGGAGATGCGAACTACCGGTATTTTACCATTAAGAACAACCGTGATGAACGCTATGTAAGCGGTTTGCAATATGCAGTGGAAAAGGCCGCAGAGGCTAATGCCGATTTGCAGCCCGGTGAGGATTCCGTTGAGGTATGGGTGGCTGCTGGCATTTACACTGATTACAAGGGCTTCGTGATGCGTGACCGTGTCCGGGTGCTTGGTGGATTTCCAAAGGATGGAATGCCTGGCGAGGGTGACAGAATCCCGTTGCTTTCAGATTACATTCCTGCAAGCTCTGAATATGAAACTATCAACAAACGTGACTACGAAACAATACTGCAAATCAGGAAAGAGACACCTGTCACATTTGCCAACGGAGGCAATTCTGCATCCGTAAAACAGTGGGTCAACAACCTTGGACAGACGCGTAAGTATGTGCTGTATCAGCCGGATGTCTGCATGCCAACATGGGACAAGGCAGGCGACAGTAACACAGGCGGAAATGTTTATCGTTACCTCAATGATGCTAACCGTGACCCCAATTATGTTGAATACCGTGGTGTGACGTGGGATGGCTTCACCGTGCGACATGGCTATATACGCAGCTATTACTCAAATCGTGATGGCGGAGCTGGCATAAGGGCTTTCCGAGGGGTGACGCTGCAAAACATGGTAATCACCCACAACTGCAATGTACACAACAACCGCAACCGTGGCGGTGGCCTTTATATGGATGGCGAGAACAGTCGCATTAACAACAGCTTCATCCTAAATAACTATCTTGGAACTGCGGGCGAGAGCATGGGCGGGGGCGCTTACATCATCGTGGGTACGGGCTACAACCTTGTGGTGGCCAATAACCATTGTTCCTATTCTGGCGGAGGCTTGTTCATGGAGCGCGCCTCTTTCTTCAACAACACGGTGGCATACAACAGGGCAAACAATTTTGGCTCCGGCCTTTCGCAGTGGTCTGGTTCCACCGCATCAACAAGGCTTGAGCTTTACAATTGTATATTTTATGGCAACGAGGGTGCCAGTGTTCTTTTTTCCAATGCTCCCGGAACATTCCAGCCTGCGTATAACTGTTACGTGCAAGGTACGATTAGCGGATTGAGTGATAAGTTTAATGGCAACGGCAACTTCACAGGCAGTGATGCCAATTCAAACCCGTTTGCGGGAGCAAGCAACGCCCGTTATAGCAATGATTATCGTTTGGCCGCTAATAGCTCATGCGTGAACCACGGAACGTTGGAGGCTGGCGATATCGTCATAAACTTGCCCGAGACCGACATGGACTACACTGCCCGCATTAAGGACTGTACTGTCGACATCGGCGCATACGAACGAGACAACCAGGACAACACTCAGCCAGAGACGTATGGCAACACGCGGACATATTACGTTACGCAGAATGGTGCAGGTACGTCGAGCGGCAACTCGCTCGCCAATGCTGCCTGCGCCGACAAGTTGCAAACCGTGCTCAATGCCGCTGGCGAGTTGAAGAGAAGCAATCCGCAGCTGGATGTAGTGGTGAAGGTGGCCGGCTACGAGAGCTTCGTTTATCATGCCAACACTCTTGCCGACGACCGCGACCCAGTAAGCTATAGCTACGTAATTCCTTGCGGTGTCCGTGTAGAGGGCGGCTATAGCGACGAGGATAATAACTGGCGCGATGACGGCAGCCGCGACGTGATGCGCAACAAAACCGTGCTCAGCGCGATAAGGCAAGCCACCGAGACCACGCAGGAGGTGCAGGGCTACCATACAGTTACCTTTGAGGAACTGCCCGAAGGGTGGACTGGCGGCGAGACCATCATCGACGGCCTGTGGCTCACCGACGGCTCGGCCACGTCGCTGGCCGGAGCAGGCAACCCCAACACGCGGGGTGGCGGTGCCATCGTTCCCGCCGGGGCGCACGTGAGGAACTGCATCGTTGAGGGCTGCGAGGCCATCGACGGCGGCGGGCTCTACCTGATGCCCGGCGCAACGGTCAGCGGCACGGCCGTGCTGCGCAACACCGCCACGAGCGGCGGCGGTATCTATGCCGACAACACCGATGCCGCTGAGGACAGCCGTGCCCACATCATCTCATGCACCATTGCCGACAACACTGCCGACGACGGCGGCGGCCTCTACCTTGAGGACGGCGCGGCCATGAGCGTTAACACCGTGATTTGGGGCAACGAGGCCCCCTCGGGCCGCAACGTGAGCGGTGTTGGTACGGAGCGTTTTGCCGACAGTCGCCTTGCCACCGTGTTCGGTGATGTGAACGATGGCGAGTATTATCCATTCAACGACTGCTTCATTGAGAGCCAGGAGATGCCCTCCGACTTCGAGAACGCCTCCATGACGGGCGACTCCACCGTTTACTTTGCCGACAGCTACCGCCGCTTGAAGGAGTTCTCGCCCCTCGTGAAGCACGGCGTTAGCGACGCTTATCAAGATGCCCTCGCCACCGAGTTCGGCATCAGCGCGCAGGATGTGCAGTCCATCGACCGCAGCCAGCAGTTGGAGCGCATCGATGCCGGTGCCTTTGCCTACGATGGCGGCGTGCTGCCCACAAAACACTTCACCCGCCTCTTCGTTTCGCAGACGGCCAATGTGAAGCTCAGTGACGAAAGCCAGATGATGAACTACCTTGGCCGCACGTTCTACACCTCGTTCGCCACCATCGACGATGCCCTGGCCTACATCCGACAGCAGCGTGAGGATGGGCATTACCTCAACACGGAGTTCGAGATTCTCGTGAGCGGCGGCACCTATAAGCCCGCCACGCAGCGCGAGACAACCGCCGACGTGGCTTACGACCAGCGTCTCTACTCCTTTGCCGTTCCCCATGGGGTGAAGATATATGGAGGTTTCAGCGGCACTGAACTTATCTCTTCCGACGGTGTAGAGAGCATCAGTTGCGCCGATGGCTCTACCTTGAAGCTTGCAGCCGATGACAACATCTATGACATAATAGATGACCGCGTGTATTCCGACTTCAACCAGAACGGCATCAAAGAGGCCTGGGAGCTGGCCAACCAGACCATCCTCTCGGGCAACATCAACGTATCGGCCACGGCGAGCAACGTCTACCACGTGGTTTACTCCGATGCCACCGGCGTAAGCGACCCCATGCCCGTGACGCTCGACGGACTCACCGTGATGAACGGCGAAACGAGCAATGTGCTTTCAGAAGTATCGCAGAGCAACGAGCAGGGCCGTGGCGGCGGCATCTATTCCGATGGCGTGGGCTACACGCTCAGCCGCTGCCGACTGATGAACAACTACGGAGTGCGGGGCGGGGCAGTCTTTGTGCGCGACGCCAGGCTCAACGTAGTGGGCAGCATCTTCGCCGGCAATGGCTGGTCTGCCAACATGACGGCACCAGAGCTTCCTGATATTTCTGGCACTACCCAGCCCGCCCGCGGCGGAGCCATCTTCCTTGCGGGCATCAATTATGACGGTACTTCGCTCCATGCAGTAAACTCGCTCTTCGTGAACAACGAGACCACAGGGCAGGGCGGTGCCATAGGCACAAACTTCGCCGAGGGCGTTATCACCAACGTAGACCCGCGGCTCGACATCATTAACTGTACCTTCGCCCGCAACAAGGCCCAGACCAATGCCGTGCTCTACAACCACAACGGCAAGAGCCACATCACCAACACCCTCATCTGGGGCAACGAAAGCCAAGGCTATGACACAGAGACCGACGCAGCCCACGTAGCCATCAGCTACTCGGCTTCCGACTACGATTATAAGGGATTGTTCGTCCAAGACGACGCAAACTACAACATCCTGCTCGACAAAGAAAACAACTCACCATCCGGCCCGCGCTTCGTCAAGCCAGCTGCCACGGCGGGCATTGGCGGCAACGATGCCACCGACCTTTGGAACCCTGCCGCCATATCGGTTGTCACCGATGCCGGCAACGGGCAGATGAACACAGATGACAATATTACAGGTGCGTATGGAAATTGGTTTGGCGGTGCAGGGCTTGTTGGCTATGCCGACCAATACATGGGTACTCCTGATTATCTGCGCTACTCCGGTCCGGTAGACCCGAAAACCGGCAAAACAGGCGCCTGCCCCATTGACATCGGTGCTTACGAGTATCAGTATGTGTCTAACTTCCAGACCATGACCGCCATCTACGTGGCCACCGAGGATGCCGGCAACCGCAGCGGCAACAGTTGGGCAAACGCCACGAGCGACCTGCGCGGTGCCATCGCCGGAGCCTCCAACCCGGCGCAGAATGACGGCACCCGCACCATATATGTGCGCGATGGCGACTACTCGCTGCCGCGCCTCTCGGCCAGGCAGGCTTACGTTCTGTTGATGGCCAAGAGCGACCTTTCCGACTCGCTCGTCATCAAAGGCTCTTGCACCGGCGTGGCCCATACGCAGGACTTCGGCAACCAGACCGTGGTGCGCAACCACCCGAATGCTGGCAAGGCTGAAAATCTGTTCAGCGTGAATGCGAACGAGAAGGTCGTGGTGATAGAGGGCTTTACGTTCATCAATGGCGATGGGCGTGGCATGGAAGTAGCCACTGATGCAGACGGCACGTTCACCCTGAAGAACGGCGCACTGCGCGCCAACGGTACCGATGGTATGCACATCGGCACCAACAACGGCTCTGTGCTCATTTACAACACCCTCTTTGCCGACAACGCCCAGGCTGGTCTCACCCCCAATGGCACAACCACGCTCGTGAACACCACCTTCGCCAACAACGGCACAGACCTCCAAAATCTCTCAGCCCTCTCAATCTACAACACAGTCTCCTGGAACAACAAGGCTAACAACATCTCGTCGAGCGAAGATAACCACAACCGTGCGTTCGGCCTTACTGGCAACGACGAGGCAGCCCGCGAGAACAACGAGGACATAATGAACGGGCCCAATTTCCGCGACCCGCTCAATGCCGACAAAGAGAGCCGCGACTACCGCATACGCCCGAGCCTGACGCTGCTTAACAAGGGCGGCAACAGGCATTATACTGATAATGTGCAGGGCATTGCGGACGGCAACATCCCCGACACCGAGCGCGACCTTGCGGGCAGCCCGCGCCTCACCGACGGCTCGATTGACATCGGCGCCTACGAGTACGAGGCTCCGCTGCGCCCGATTATCTACGTAAAGGCCGACGTGGTGGCCGACGATGCCGACGGCAGCAGCTGGGCAAAGGCCTTGGACGACCTTCAGGGAGCTGCCGACCTTGCAGGCATCTACGCCAACAACAACCCGGGCGAGAGCGGCTATGTGTTCGTGCATAATAACATCGACGGTCAGTCGCTGCGCCTCACGCTGCCCAATACCAAGGTGTATGGCGGCATGAACGACGAGCAGACCACTGCCATATCGCAGGCTGATGATGGCTCGTGGACTGGCGTTGCCGAGGCCGTGGGCGGCTTGCTCTCCGCCCGCAGCGGTCTGCTTGAGCGCACAAACCGCACCAAGCTCAGCACTGTCTTGGTAAATGCTGATGCCGCGGTGGCCGACGGCTTCGAGGTCAATGGCAATGCCAGTGTCACCAACGGCTATCTCTCCACGTCGATAGTGAACGGTAATGTGAACGGTGTAGCCGATGGCATACTCTACAATACGCTTGTTTATGGCGTAGTGAAAAGCGTCAAGGCAGTAAACGTAACTGCCAAGGGTGCGATAACAGCAGCCGATGGTAGCGCAAACAACCGCAGTGCGGTGACTGAGACTGAGACCAACACTTACGTTACCGCCCCGCACTGGAACTACCAGCTCATGGAGACATCTGACAGCATAGACCACGAGGGCAATGATAACGACATTACCAATGCTTGCATCGATACCGTAGGCCACAGCCGCGACATTGCGGGCAACAAGCGCATACGCATACGCAACACGGTTGACAACGGTTGCTTCGAGACGTGGGATTTGAAGGACGGCGGCGAGGTGACTGCCGAAGACTATCCCCACGGCCAGTCGGTGGTCTACGTGCGCAGCGGCAAGGAACTGCTGCTCAACCGCGACTACACCGCCGCCTCGCCGTTCAATCCCGGTGTGCTGCTGCTTGAGCACCGCGCCGGACTGCGCGGCAACGGAAAGAACATCGGCCTCGGCAATGTAATCGTGGAGCGCAGCGTGGCGCAGGGTGGCATCGACATGGCTTACGTGCCGTTTGAAGTGAGTACATTCGAGAATGGCTCAGCCCTGCCCGTGAAGTATTACGACGGGGCAGCGCGCGCCGCCTACGACTATACCTTCGACAGTGCCGACGGCAAGGCATGGACTGACGCCACCGCCTACGGCCGCACGGGTCTGCTGATAGACAACAGCCAAGGTTCTGCCGATGCCCGCGTGCGCTTCGTTGGCCAGGGCGACAATGTGTATGCCGAGGGGCCGGGCATGAATGCGCCCAAGCAGGTGACGCTGGCCTACAACAACTTCAACGAGCCGTGGGCTACGCCCGCCGATGGCGGCAACCGCTTTACCCACAAGGAGAACATGAGCTGGAACCTCTTCGGCTCGCCTTACCTCTGCGCCATGAACTATGCCGACATGGAGTATGGCCGCGTTATCTATGGTCACAACGGCAGCAACTACGTTACGCTGAACACCACCGAGGCTAACGAGAACGGCTACATCCCCGCAGGCGATGCCGTGTTCACCCAGACCGCCACGCTGAAGTCAGCCGGCGAGACGTTCGACGTGGCTCAGCCTGATAATGTTCCTACTGGTGAACCTTACGGCGGCATGACTGCACTACAGCTCACCGTGGCTGCTGCGGGCGACACGCGCGCAACCGAGGTTGGTGGCAGCGATGTGCTGCAGCTCAATGCCGTGGAGGCCGCTGCTGCCCGCACCGACTTCGACCCGTCGGTCGACGGCGTGAAGTGGATGGCAGACTCTACAGCCCAGATATTCGCTGCGCGCGGCACGGGCCGCTACTCGCTCCTCTCGGCGGTTAGCCGCGAGGGCGAGGTGGCCGTGGGCCTGAGCCTGCCTGAGGCGGGTATGTACACCATAGCCCTGCCCGATGACTGCCCTGCCGATGGCTATGAGGCCGTGGAGTTGCACGATGCTGCCACGGGCCGTACCGCCGACCTCTTGGAGGGTGGCTACGATTTCTCCGTAGCTGAGGCCGGCGAGGTGAACGGACGGTTCACCGTTAGCTTCAGGCGCATGGCCGACGACCGCATGGCCGACGCCATCCGCATCTGGTCGCCTGCCGCTGCTACAGTGGCCGTGACCGGCCTTGCAGAGGGCGACGTGGTGCGAGTGTTCTCTGCCTCGGGTGTGATGGCTGCGCAGGGCGTGGCCGCAGGCTCTACGCTCCGCCTCGCCGCCCCGGTATCGGGCGTGGCCGTAGTAGAGATTGTTAGAGGCGAGGAGAGCGTAAAGACGGGGAAAGTAAGAGTGAAGAATTAAGAGTGAAGAATTAAGAATTAAGAGTGAAGAATTAAGAATTAAGAGTGAAGAATGAAGAATTAAGAGTGAAGAATTAAGAAAGGCAAGCCCTTCCCGAAGCACAGTTGCGGGAAGGGCTTGCCTTTTTTGTTGGGAGGTTTGGGAGGTTTGGGAGTAATGGGAGAACTGTGAGTACTGGGAATATGCGAGCCACGCCCTGCCATACTTGCATTTGTCTTAACTCCTTGACTCCTTAACTCCTTAACTCCTTGACTCCTAACGCCCTAAATTCTTAATTTTTACAGGCTTTGGGGCTGTTAGCAGGGGCGTGCAGCCCTTGAAGCCGGAGGCGATATAGGAGCGGCAGAGGGTGGTGTCGGTGCGGGCCTCGGCGGCGGTGATGGGCAGCGAATACATCTCGGTGAAGGGGTTGCGGTCAGTGATGTGGGCCATGAGGGTGGCGCGGTCGGGTGCTTCGGGCAGTGCGGCGTATTGCTCGTAGGTGTAGTCGAGGAACACGGTGTTGGGCGTTATGCCTCGGCGGTCGAGCAGGTAGCCATGGCCAAGGGGCAGCGGCTTTTGCTCGGCGTTGCGCAGGTCGGCGGGGTCGGGGTAGGAGGTGATGCGCGTGCGGTTGGCGTTCATCGTGACAGGCACGTTGTTGGTGTAGTCGCGCGCCGTGCGGTAGACAACCGCTGCCGGGCGCGCCATGTTAGGAGAGCTTGTGCTGCCGATGGTGGCAGAGGCAATAGCGTCGAGGTGGCGGGGTGATGTAGTGGCTTTGTTGCCGGAGCAGGCCGCCGCTATTGCGCCGGCTGCGAGGATGGGGAATAGGGGTTTCATGATGCTGTCTTTTCTTATTGGGCTTATTGGGCCTATTGGGCTTATAGAACCTATAGGACTAATAGGACTAATAGGGCTTAATAGGACTAATAGGTTGTTATGACAGAAAAAGCTCCGCCCAGCCACGAGGACTACCACGCGGAAAGGCGGAGCCAATTCTTAATTCATAATTTCTAATTCTTAATTCTTAACCACCTTCTTGGTCTTTCCGTTTTCCTTGATGATATAAGTGCCTGGGGCGAGCTGCGAGAGGTCGGCCTTGGTAGCGTGCTGGCGCAGCAGGCAGCGGCCCGCGAGGTTATAGATGCTGATATCGTGGGGCAGGGCATCGTCGCTGATGCCATCGACGGGCGTGAGTGCGCCTACGGTGAACTCCGCGTAGTTGTTGTTATAGCTTATTTGCTGGAGGAAGTAGCCCGCGTAAACATAGTAGAGCGATGTTATGTAGGTCTTGCCCACCTCAAGCCCCTCGATGCTGCCGCTGAGGGTTACGTTGCGTGTTTCGCCCTCGCCGATGTAGAGGTCGGTGGTGAGGTAGCCCACGTTGTCATCGCCGTCCTCGGGGAACACGTAGGCAAAGATCTGGTTGCCGTAGAAGCCCGAGTTGCAGGTGATGGCAGCAGAGAATTGCAAGTTGTCGGCTGTGACGTTGCCGGCGTTGCTCACTGTTAGCGGACTTGCCATTGAGAAGCTCGGGTCGCCCTCGGGAGCCTCGGTGACTGTGATGGGCAGTCGCTCGCTAAGTATCGCGTTCGCGTTGAGCGAGGCAATCACAAGCTCGTAGTTGCCCGTTGCCACAGGTGCGGGCAAGGTGAACGTCAGGTCAGTGGCATCTCCGCCAATGATGTCAACGGCTATGGGGTTGGAGTTGGCCAGTATTTCGTTGCCGCCCACAGCCACGATGGCCGCAAACACCTCGTCGATGTATTCGCCGCTGCCATTGTTGGTGATGGTAGCCTTCACCTGGAAGTTTTGCGCGGCGTAAGGCGTAGAGAGCAGCGAAACGCCGGTGGCCTCGGTGTTCTCCACGGGAGCGTCGGGTGAGCTGAAGAGAATCATGCTGTAGTTGACTGTAGCGATCAGGTGGGTCATGCCGTATGTGATGTTGGAGCGTATGTCGTGCCAAGTGCCGTCGTTCTCGTCGCGGTAGGCGGGATATACGAGGTACGAGCCAGACTCCGTGGGGAAGCCCTCGAGGCTCATCTCGAATTGTCTGTAGCCATAGTTCGTTGACAATTCGGCAGTATAGTCGGATGCGAGGTAGAGCGAGTCGCCGTCGGGGCATACCACCTTGATGCCGAGCGTCATGTTGCAGTTGCCGCTGCCGTAGTTGTAGAAGCCTCCCGTGAATGTAACGTAGTCGTTCATACTGACAATGGGCGTGGAGGTGGTGAAGCCATTGGCGCAGTACATGAGCGGCGTGGCCACGGAGCCGGCCTCAGCAGGCCTTATGGCGATGGCGGCGTTCTGGTTGAAGTTGTAGCCTGAGGAGCTGCCGCCCGTGCCTTGTGCGGTGGGGTCGAGGGCCGAAACGATGAAGTAGCCGTTGCTCATGCCGTCCCACCCCCAGTTAATGTGGAAGTATCCGTCGCGGTAGCCATCGAAGACGAAGGCGTGCGCCCCGTCGTAAGAGCTGCCGGCGTAGTATACGGGCTGGCCGGCGGCGAGGCTGCGGTAGAGCATCTCCTGCCATTCGGCCAGGCCGTAGTAGTCGCGCCACAGCACGTTGACGCTGGGGTCATAGCCAAAGTAGTTGGCCAAGGCTTTGATGGCCTCCGTGGACTGCGTGCCGCTGCCTGAGGGATGGTAGCCCATCTCGGTGGCCACGCCGAGGTCGTACATCAGTTTGGCCACGGCGTCCTTGGAGGCCTGCGTGCTGCCCTCGCCGTATGTGTCGGTCATGGCCTGCCAGTTGTATGTGCTCTCGCTGAAGTCGACAGAGAACTTGTTCTGCACCTGGTCGTTCACCACCCAGTCGTAAGAGTGCGAGCCCGTGCCGCGCTCCGGCCACTTGTGGTAGTACATTATCTGCGCCACGGCCGTGGCCACGCAGCCCGTGGGGCACTTGTCGCCTTGGTACGTGGGGCAGAGCGCGTTGTAGGGGTCGTCTTGCCCCCACTGCGAGGTGAGCATAGGCTCGATGGCACTGTAAGTGGGCAGCTGCCTCTTCAGTTGCTTGGCGCCGTCGGCGGGGCTTTGTGCGGCGTAAGCCAGTTCGCGGGCATACTCGCCCAGCCACCAACGCATGGTCTCAGGCAAGGAGTCGGGGCGGAAGGTGCCTCTGTCGGCGTAGCCCAGCACCTCGGCGCGGGCGCGGTCGTCGGCAGCCACGATTACATATCCGCCGCTGCGCCCCCGGTTGAAGGCATAGTAGCCCTCGGCGGCCTGCGCCAGGGTTATGGCGTCGCCGCCTTGCGTAGCCGGAGCCTTGCGCATGGCCGGGGCGTTGTTGAAGAACCTGCCGGCTATTTGGTAAGCCTGCTTCTCGGTTATTTCGCCAGCCAGGGCAGACGCTGCGCAAAGCATCATGGCGGCAAGCAAGTGGAAAGTCTTTCTCATTTTGGTCTTCTGCTTTATTCTGTATTTACCAATTGTTATGCAAAGGTATATAAAAATGCGATTTTTACGCCCGGTGCATAAGAAATTCTTGTTTTTCTTAGAGGAAATATAGTGAAAAACAGCGAGATCCAGTGCGGGCAGATAAAGAAAAAGGTTTTTATTTTGGGGAAAAGATATCCCAAATAGCATAGAAGTAAGAATTAAGAAGTAAAAATTAAGAATAGGCTGCGCCATACCGCGTGGCCGGGCGTGGCCTGGCTTTCATGTCGAAGACGGGGAAGGGGAACGGGCGTGGGGCTGTTTGTACCACGTGTTCATCCTCGTGCTCACCCACTGCTCATCCACTGCTCACCCTCGTGCTCATCCTCGTTGACTTCCACGTTCTGGCGGGTCTGAGACCCGCCAGCTCCCGTGGCCGGCTCTGCGACCCGGTGAAGTGAATGAAACAAGCATGGCGCGGGTTGCAAACCCGCAACAGAAGGCTGGCGGGTCTCAGACCCGCCAGAACGTGGGTGAGCACGTGGGTGAGGGACGCAAAGGAAACGGAAAGTTAAGAATTAAGAAGCAAGAAAAATTAAGAAGCAAGAAGAATTAAGGAGTAAGAATGCCACAAAGCGCGTTTGTTTTTGAAGAGAACCAAGACCATTGTTTCTTTGGAAAAATCATGGTGTGCTTTGCGAAACGTGCCGTTTTGCAGTATGAAACGGCCTGTTTGAGCCTCCGAAACGGCCTGTTTCGCAGCGCAAAACGGCAGGTTTTGTTAACTTGTTGAATGTCAGTGGGTTAGTAGGTGCTTGCAAATTACTCGAAAAGGTATGAATTATGCCAAGTCGCATTATGCGTTTACTTGATTACGTGTTAATCCCAAATCATTAGACCCCCAGTGTTGGGCAATCTGATGATTTGGGAAAATGCGTGGATTACAGCTGCTCGATGGCTTCGGGGCTGAGGCCGGTGGCTTGGGCGATGGTGCTTATTGGCAAGCCCATCTGTTTGAGGTTGCGGGCTACGTCAGCCTTGCCTCTTGTTTCGCCTTCGGCTCTTCCTTCGGCTCTTCCTTCGGCTCTTCCTTCGGCTCTTCCTTCGGCTCTTCCTTCGGCTCTTCCTTCTTCCAAGCCTTCGGCTCTTCCTTCTTCCAAGCCTTCGGCTCTACCTTCTTCCAAGCCTTCGGCTCTTCCTTTGGCTCTTCCTTCTTCCAAGCCTTTCTCAAGACCCTCTTTGTAGCGGCGTTGTATGCTGTTGACGAGGGTGCATTCCACGCGGATGGTATCCCAGAACTTGTCGTAGCCTTCCAGCTCAGCGTCGGTAAAGGCAGATTCCTCCACCTCCGACAGGGCTTTGTTCACTTCAGGGTTTTCCAGCAGTTCCTGTGGTGCGAAGCGGGTCTGTTCGGATATCTCGGTGAGGAAACGCAGCCATAGCACCTGCATCTTTTTTTCGCTATAGGTGTGAGGCTTGAACTTGGGCAGCTCGATGAATACCAAGTGAAGGCCGTCAATCACCTTGTCTGTGCGCTCATAATGAACCATGCGGTAGTAGTGGTAGTACTGTTCCATCTCCGGCTCGAAGATGTCGTTGACAAGGTTGAGCGAATAGACGGGCTGCAGCAGGTCGTAGTCGATAGACTTGCCTAACTGGCGTACATACGCTTTGGAGGCATTGAACAGCACACGGTTCTGGAACTCCTTCGACCAAACCATCTGCATCTCCACGATGAACTGGCGGCCACTGGCGTCCTTGCAGCGCACGTCCACAATGCTGTTCTTGCGCAACGGGGTGTCCGGCACAAGCTCGGCCGGCAGGTATTCGATGCTTCGCACCTCCTCTTCTGGCTTGTCAAACGGCAGCAGGGCGTTGAGCAGGCTGATTACCAAGTCGGGATGCTCGCCAAACACTTTCTTGAAAGTAAGGTCGGCTTTCGGGTCCAAGTATTTCATGACAATATGCCTTTCTTTTTATTTATTTAGTTTCTGCAAAGATAATGCAAGCGAGCGGAAAGTGAGCTTGCTCACAATTTCCCGAGCGCAGCTTATTTTCTGCAAAGATAGTGATTTTCCGGCAAATATACCCAAACAGGGCATTATACTTCAGCCTAATTTTGTGTTCATGCCCATATTCTGTTTCAACGCGATGGAATTCACCGCGGTGGGTAGTGCCACTCCAAGTGCCGCAAGAACATAAAAATGCCTGCCTCAATGTTAAAAAAACAATCTTTTTGCGCCTGTAAGTGCTTTTCTGAAGAATTATGAGTAAGTTTGCAGTGGAAACCGAAAACTACACCTTATTTATAAAATAAAACCTACTACAAATATATGAGCAAATTTACTTCATGCGCGGCTGCCGCCCTCATGGCGATGTCGGCCGCAGTGGCAAACGGACAGGCAACTGCCGCCTGGCCGATTGAGACGCTGGGGCGCGGCGTGGTGGCTGTGCCTGCTGCCGACGGGGCAGGGATGTTCGTGAGCTGGCGCCTGCTCGGCACCGACGACGACCTGACCACCTTCGACCTCATGCGCGACGGCACGCGAGTGGCCAGCAACCTTGACGCCAAGACCAACTACGTGGACAAGGGCGGCACATCGTCGAGCACATATCAAGTGGTGACGAAGCGCGCTGGCGTGGCCATAGACACAACCGAGGCTGTGGCCGCGTGGGACAAGCAGTATATGCGCCTGGCCCTGAACAGGCCGTCCGAGACCACCAACTACGCCGACTCCACATACACCTACTCGCCCAACGACTGTAGCGTGGCCGATGTGGACGGCGACGGGGAGTACGAGTTGGTGCTGAAGTGGGACCCCTCGAACTCGAAGGACAACTCGCAGGACGGAATAACGGGCAACGTTTACCTCGACTGCTACGAGTTTGACGGCACACAGCGCTGGCGCATAGACCTCGGCAACAACATACGCGCGGGCGCGCACTACACACAGTTCCTTGTATATGACTTCGATGGCGACGGCAAGGCCGAGTTGATATGCCGCACGGCGCCGGGCAGCATCGACAGCAAGGGCAACTACGTTACTGCCGTGGCCACCGAAGACGAGATAAAGAACGCAGACAACACGGCTCGCTACGCAAAGCGTTCGGGCAGCCATCCGGGCCACGTGATTACCGGCCCGGAATACCTCACAGTGTTCAACGGCGAGACGGGCGAGGCCATCCACACCGTATGGTATAACCCCAACCACGCCGGAGGCATGAACGGCCCGGGCGACCACCCATCAGGCTCTGGCTTCTGGGGCGACAACTACGGTGGGCGCAGCGAGCGCTTCCTGGCCTGCGTGGCCTACCTCGATGGCCCCGACAAGAACCCGAGCGCGGTGATGTGCCGCGGATACTACACGAGGGCTTACCTTTGGGCCGTGGACTTTGACGGCAAGGAACTGAGCACCAAGTGGATGCATGAGTCGGAGAATAAGATAAGGTATCACGTTTATGCAGCCGATGGCACGAGCGTGCAAAAATATAACATGAAGAACACTTCGGGCAGGAGTGGGGGCAGCAGTACTGCCTTCGGCAACGGCAACCACAACCTGTCGGTGGGCGATGTAGACGGCGATGGCTGCGACGAGATAATCTACGGCGCTTCAGCCATCGACAACGACGGCTACCTGATGTATGCCACGGGCTTGGGCCACGGCGATGCCATGCACTTGAGCGACCTCGTACCCGACAGGCCGGGCCTGGAGGTGTTTACCGTGCATGAGGAGGAACCCTACGGTTGGAACCTGCACGACGCAGCCACCGGTGAGATACTGCTCAGCGCCACGGGTGAAAAGGACAACGGGCGCGGCCTGGCAGCCGACGTGTCGGCTGCGGAGCGCGGCTTTGAGTTTTGGTCGAGCAACGACCGCCACCTGCGCAACGCCACCACGGGTGAATACCTCGAGTCGTCGAAGTCTACATCGGTGAACTTCCGCATATACTGGGATGGCGACCTGCAGGACGAGCTGTATGACGACAAGAAGATAGACAAGTGGAACGAGGACGGTGGCACCACGCGCCTGATAACGCTGTACAACTACGACCATTCGCAGGACTGCAACACCACGAAGCACACGCCCAACCTGCAGGCCGACCTGATAGGCGACTGGCGCGAGGAGGTGATACTGTGGGACGAGAGCGACGCCGCCCACCTGAACATCTTCACCACCAACATCCCGAGCGACTACCGGGTGACCACGCCCATGCACGACCATATATATCGCTTGGGCATAGCTTGGCAGAACGTCGCATATAACCAGCCGCCACACCTTGGCTACTACCTGCCCGACTCGTTTGGCACGCGCTACGCCAAGATAACCGACGGCGACTTTGAGCAGAGAGTGTCGCTGGGCGACACCATCGTGGACATTAGCCGTCACTGGGTGAACTGCGCCGCCCCCGGCCTGCTCAAGTCGGTTGACCCCGACGGCAACACCATCATGGCCGACGTGATGGACGGCTTCAGCTTCGAGCGCGAAACTTACGGCTTCAAGAGCTTCACCCTGAAAGGCAAGCCGCAGAAGATGGGCGTTTATGAGTTCATCATCGTGAGCGGAGCCAACGTGGTGGACAAGAGCACACGCTACGACACCATACGCATAGACTGCGTTGACCCGACGGCCATCGAGGCAGTGGAGGCAAGCGACGCAGCAGGCAGCAAGGTGGCAGTGGCCAGCACGGTGTTCACCGACCGTGTGACGCTGAACGTGGGTGCCGGTGTTGACGGCGCAATAGACGTGGCCATATACAACGCCGCCGGTGCGCAGGTGTTTGGCGGCAGCTATGAGGCTGCGGGCAATTCGCGCATCGACATCGATGGCCTGGGCAACCTCGCCGATGGTATGTATATCGTGAGGGTAGTGACGGCCAACGGCACCACCAGCACGAAGGCCATAAAAAGGTAAAAACAAGTAAAGGAGCAAACAGGGCTGCGCACTGCATTTGAGGCTGTGCGCAGCCTGTTTTTGGCTTTGGGGAAGCTTGTCTCCGTCTCTACACGTTGGGGAGGGGAAAGTGGCATGGCTTGCCAGCATACGTGTGAACTCCTTGGCTCCTGAACTCCTAATGATAAAAGGCAATGAATGTACTTTCTTTCATGAAGCGGTGGTCGCTTGTGGTGGCGCTGTGCGTAGGCACACTGGTGTACCTGCTGTTTGCCAGCGTGCCGGTGCTTGTGCCTTTCGGCATGGCAGTGGAGCCGTATGCCGAGGGTGTGCTGCCTGTGCTGCTCTTCGCGCTGCTGTTCGTGACGTTCTGCAAGATTGACGTGCGCGACATGAAGCTGAGGGCGTGGCACGTGTGGCTCGAGGTGATACGCCTCGCCCTGTGCGGACTGCTCGTGGCTGCCATAGTGGGTGCGGGCGGTGAGTACTCGAGGCTGGCGCTGACGGGCGTCTTCGTGTGCGTGGCCTGCCCCACGGCGGCGGCTGCGGCCGTGGTGACTGAGAAGCTGGGCGGCAGCATAGGCTCGATGACCATCTATACGATAATGGACAACGTGGTGACGTCGATAGCCGTGCCGCTCTTCCTGCCGCTGATAGAGCGCGGCGTGGACGTTACGTTTTGGGAGGCCGCACTCATGGTGCTGCGCAATGTGGCCGTGGTGCTTGTGGTGCCGCTGGTGCTTGCGCTTGTGTGCCGCAAGGTGGTGCCGCGCGTCACGGCGGCCATCGCAGGGGTGCATAACCTGGCGTTCTATATGTGGTGCGTCAACCTGACGATAGTAACCGGGCTGACGGTGCGCAACATAGTCCACGCCACGGTGTCGGGCGTGGCACTGGCCGTGCTGCTGCTGGCTCCCCTTGCGGTGACGGTGGCGCTCTTCTCCATGGGCAAGGCCGTGGGCCACGCCTACGGCGACAGCGTGAGCGCTGGACAGGCCCTGGGGCAGAAGAACACCGTGGTGGGCATATGGCTGGCCCTGACCTTCCTCGACCCGCTTGCCGCGCTGGCGCCGGGGGCTTACGTGATATGGCAGAACCTTGTGAACGCATGGCAGATATGGTATAAGGAGAAGTATGGCAGGGTGAGGTGGTGAAGCTGTGCAGGTGGGGCTGCCTGCGTGTGCGCGTGGCAAGGATGCCGCACCTGCTATACTGCCCCTGGCACTTCAATGCGGGTCCTTTACCAGCTTTACCAAAATTCATGCGGCTTATGATAAATTAACGTGGTTGTAACGGCATTGTAGCACAGATTAAATAATTTTGCCGCTAAATACATTAGTTTATATATGGAAAGCAAGAAGAACCGCATGGCACGCCGCTACGTTGAGCGCGACCTGAGTTGGATGTACTTTAACCGCAGGATACTGCAGGAGGCAGAAAAGCAAACTGTGCCGGTGCTGGAGAGAATGTCGTTCCTCGGCATCTACTCTAACAACCTCGATGAGTTCTTCCGAGTCAGGGTGGCGTCGCTCAGCCGCATTGCCGAGTCGAAGGAGCGCATACCCAAGGCCGACCGCGACCGCGCCAAGAAGACCATAAAGGAGATAAACCGGCTGAACGCCGCATACAACAAGGAATTTGAGCACACCGTGGGCGTGGTGACGGGCGAGCTGGCCAACCACCACATACGCCTGCTGCACGAGACCGACCTCAACGAGGAGCAGAAGACTTTCATAAAGAGGCTCTACCTCGACCGCCTAAACGGCATAACCAATCCCGTGTGGCTCTCGGAGATAAAGGAGATAGGCACAGCCTACGACGACAGCATATACTTGGCCGTGAAACGCTCTCAGTGGGTGCCGTCCAAGAAAAAGGCCAACGTGACCTACGCGCTGATAAAGGTGCCTGACCGCGAGGTGGGCCGCTTCGTGGTGCTGCCGGCAAGCGACGGCTACAGCAACATAATGTTCCTCGACGACGTGGTACGCTTCTGCCTGCCGCTGATATTCATAGGCGCGGGCAAGTGTACGTATGAGGCTTACTCGTTCAAGTTTACCAAGGACGCCGAGATGGACATCGAGAACGACCTGAGCTACGGAGTGGTGCAGAAGGTGGCCAAGGGCGTGAAGAGCCGCAAGCGCGGCGAACCCATCCGCGTGATTTACGACGAGCGCATGCCCAAGGACTTGCTGCGCAAGATAATGGCGCGGCTGAACGTGGACCAGCTGGACACCATAGTGAGCGGCGGACGCTACCAGAACCACAAGGACTTCATGGGCTTTCCCGACTGTGGCATGAAGGAACTGCGCTACCCGGCATGGACGCCGATAGTGAAGCCGGAGCTGGAGACCGAGGAGTGCGTGCTCGACACAATAAGGCACAAGGACAGGTTCCTGCACGTGCCTTACCACTCGTTCAACAGTTTCATCCGCGTGCTGCGCGAGGCTGCGCTCAACCCCGCAGTGACGGAGATACGCGCCACGCTTTACCGCTTGGCCAAGGACTCGAAAGTGGTGAACACGCTCATCTGCGCCGCCCGCAACGGCAAGAAGGTGACCGTGGTGATAGAGCTTCTGGCGCGCTTCGACGAGGAGAGCAACATAAAGTGGAGCCGGCGGATGCAGGAAGCCGGCATCGAGGTGGTGTTCGGCGTTGAGGGACTTAAGGTTCACTCCAAGCTGGTGTACATAGGGTGCAAGGGCGGTGATATAGCCTGCATAGGCACGGGCAATTTCCACGAGGGCAACGCCAAGATTTACACCGACTACATGGTGATGACGGCAAGGCCTACGCTGGTGCGCGAGGTGAAGAAGGTGTTCGACTTCATATGCAAGCCGTTCAAGCCTGTCAGGTTTCGCGAGCTGCTCGTATCGCCCAACGACATGAAGTCGCGCATACTGCGCCTCATTGACAAAGAGATGAAGAACGCCAAGGCCGGGACAGACGCCTGGATAAGGATGAAGATAAACCACATCACCGATGAGGACGTGGTGCAGAAACTGTATGACGCCGCGGCTGCGGGGGTGAAGATAGACATCGTGCTGAGGGGCAACTGCTCGCTCATGCCCGCAGGCGTGGACAACCTGCACGTGGTGGGCATCATAGACCGCTACTTGGAGCACTCGCGCATACTCATCTTTGCCAACGGGGGCAACCCTAAGTACTACATGGGCAGCGCCGACTGGATGCCGAGAAACCTCGAGAACCGCGTGGAGGTGCTTACCCCAGTGTATGACGAGGACTTGCAGCGCGACCTGGCGCGCACCGTGGACTACGGTCTGCGCGACACCACCAATGGTCGCATTGTGGACGGCAGCGGCAAAAATGAGTTGCAGCCTGGTGAGCCTTTCCGCTCTCAGGAGCACTTGTACGTGGACTATCTCAAGGAGGCGCAGGAGTACAACAACACGAGGAGCTGAGCGATTTATAAGGAGTTGTTTGGGGAGTTGTTCATTAAAGAAGTAGGGAAGAGTCATGAGAGGTTATCGCTCCACTGCGTTTCACTGAGGAGTTAGAGGGCAAATGCTTTTTCACAGATTGGAAGAAGAAGGGAAGAAACATTTGTCCTCTAACTCCCCCTAACTCCCTCTAACTCCCTCTAACTCCCAAACAAACAACTCCTTGCAAAAATAGGATGTTCAAATGTTATTACAATAAGTTATGGAAAACAGCAACTTTGCGGCCATCGACATAGGGTCGAACGGTGCGCGCCTATTGATAAAGAACGTGATAGAGGACGCAGGGGGCAACTATGAGTTCAACAAGGTGCTCTTCCTGCGCATACCGCTCAGGCTCGGTAAGGATGTGTTCACCATCGGAGAGATAACGCCCGAGCGCGAGCGCATGATGATGTGCATGATAAAGAGCTACAAGCAGCTGATGAAGCTCTATAGGGTAGTGGAGTACAGGGCTTGCGCCACATCGGCCATGCGCGACGCGGCCAACGGGCAGAAGCTCCTGAAGAAGATACGCCGCGAAACGGGCATCAACATCGAGATAATACCCGGCAGCGAGGAGGCCCGGCTGCTCTGCGATAACTCCGTGGAGAGCGGATATGCCTGCAAGGGCAACTATGCCTACATGGACGTGGGCGGCGGCAGCACCGAGATATCGATGATAAGCGATGGGCAAATAGTGGGCAGCTGCTCTTACAACCTGGGTACGCTGCGCATTCTCGGCGGAGCCGTGGAGGAAGGCGAGG
This sequence comes from uncultured Prevotella sp., assembly GCA_944319915.1. Taxonomy (GTDB): domain Bacteria; phylum Bacteroidota; class Bacteroidia; order Bacteroidales; family Bacteroidaceae; genus Prevotella. Next base: position 134,052 of record CALUEY010000003.1, read on the forward strand.
TGGCCAAGATGAAGGAGGAACTGTCTGCCTATGCCGCCAACTACCACGACATATCTATCATAGGCTCGGGCGGCAACATCAACAAGCTGTGCCGCCTTTACGACAACGGCAAGGGAAAGAAAAACAAGGACACGCTGCCCGTGGAGGGGCTGCGTAAGATTTACAATGAGATGAAAGGCATGACGTACAGGGAACGCATCGACCGCTACTCGCTGAAGCCCGACCGCGCCGATGTCATCATCCCGGCGGCTGAACTGTTTCTTACCGTGGCCGATGCGCTTGGCTGCCAAACCATTCATGTGCCTAACATCTCGCTGGCCGACTGCATCATCGACGGGCTATACAAGAGGATAAAGGGCGAAGAGCTGAAATTTAAGAAGTAGGAAGAAATAATCAAGAAAGGCTGCGCCCTGTCGCGCGGGAGGGCGCAGCCTTTGGGGGCTGTGTGGGCATGGGGCGTGTTTGTGGCCGTGCTTATCGTTTGGCTTGTTGTTTCGCTATTTGTTTGCTTTTTGTTTCGCTTCGTGCAGTTTTGCTTTTTTTATGTTAAAACATTGTGCCGAGTGTCCTATTTTGTGCTACTTTTGTATGATGATTTGGCTAGTGTAGTACATGGCAGATGCTTGCCATGGAGATTCAAGGCTATACCATTTATTAATCATGATGTACTATCAATAACTACAAACAATAAGCATGATGAGAAAAAGGTTTCTATCTCTGATGATGTTGGGAATGCTTTCCGTGTGTGCCATGGCGCAGCGGACTACCGACGTCCTCGACCGTGGGCTTGTGGCTGTGAAGACCGGTGGCGGCATCTTCTGTAGCTGGCGCATCATGGGCGAGGAGTACTACGGCGTTAAGTACAACATCTACCGCGACGGCACCAAGCTTAACAGCGAGCCGCTCGATGTGTCGAACTTCCTCGATACCGGCGGATCCGAAGGCAGCCGGTATTCCGTTGAGGCAGTGGTGCGCGGCGTGCCGCAGGAGCACTCGGCTGCAGTGACGCCCCTGGCCAGCAACTTCCTTGAGGTGAAGATGGACCACGGCAACCTTACAAGCACCTACATCCCCAACGATGCCTGCTGCGCCGACGTTGACGGCGACGGCGAGCTGGAAATACTCCTGAAGTTCGACAACCGCGACGACATTGACCAAGGCTACCTCCCCGGGGGAAACAACGGCGAATATGCAATAGTGGAGGTTTACAAGCTCAATGGCAAGAAGCTGTGGTGGCTCGACTTCGGGCCAAACATGGCCGACTTCCAGAATAACGAGAACAACATAGTTGCATACGACTGGGATGGCGACGGAAAGGCCGAGGCCGTGATGCGCGCCGCCGACGGCACTACCATACACATGGCCGACGGTACCACCCACGTGGTGGGCGACCCGTCGAAAAACTACCGCCCGGCCGGGCCTAACGGCGGGGCAAACTTCTTCATGCACGAGGGTGCCGAATACCTGCTCTATCTCAACGGCGAGACGGGCGAGGTGTACCAGGAGATGGAATATCCCTTGAAGCGCCTTGAGCAGGGCGAGACCAACCTTGAGGCTGCATGGGGCGACGGCTACGGCCACCGCTCCACGAAGCATTTCTTCGGCGCGCCTTACCTCGATGGCCGCAAGCCGAGCATCTTCCTTGCGCGAGGCATATATACGCGCCACAAGATGATAGCCTACGACGTAGACCCCGCCACGCACACCCTCGTGGAGCGGTGGCGGTGGAACAACAACACGCCCGGCTCTATATGGTATGGCCAGGGCTACCACAACTACAGCGTGGCCGACGTTGACTGGGACGGGCGCGACGAAATACTCTTCGGGTCGATGGTAATCGACGACAACGGTCACGGGCTTTCGTCCACAGGCCTTGGCCACGGCGACTCGCAGCACTGCAGCGACTTCGACCCCTATACCTTCGGGCAGGAGGTGTTTGCCTGCAACGAGGACCAGCCGGGCAACAACTTCCGCGATGCCACCACCTCGAAGATATACTACCGCTACGAGGCGAGCGATGATGACGGGCGCGCCAACATGGGCAAGTTCGTGCGCGACATTCCCGGGGCGCAAGGCGTATCGTCGCGCGATGCGCACCTCGTCGGCTCCGTCAGGCACGACGCGGTTGAGGGCTTCGACAAGGGGTCGTTCAACATCACCCAGAACTTCCGCATCTATTGGGATGGCGACCTCTGCGAGGAGTCATTCGACTACCGCAACGGCAAGAACACCGAAGGCCACATCGTAAAGGCCGAGCAGGGCGAGATAGCCGTGCTCGCAGGCAGCATGACCAACAACGACACCAAGGGAACGCCATGCTATCAGGGCGATGTGTTTGGCGACTGGCGCGAGGAGGTGATAATGCGCACTGCCGACAACAACATCCGCATCTATACCACCGACGTGGCAACGCCATGGCGCAATTATACCCTGTGGCACGACCACCAGTACCGCCAGGCCATGGTATGGCAGATGTGCGGTTACAACCAGACTCCGCACACAAGCTACTTCCTCGGCGAGATGGAGGGCATCACCGTGGCTCCGCCGGCACTCACCATGACCGGGCGCACCGAGATTGCCAATGGCGGCACCATAGGCTCGGCCCACGACGATGCTAATATAATAATGTGTGAGACGGGCGACATGAACGTGACCGTGACGGACGGCGCCAGCCCCTATGTGTTCATCGACAATGCCCCTACTTGGACGCAGGGCCACGATGACAACAACAACATCACCACCACCACCTACACCCACACGCTCAAGGGTGGAGCCTTTGCCGGCGATATGCGCCTCGTGAAGCAGGGCAGCGGTGTGCTTGTGCTCCCCAATGTCACCGAGACGTACACGGGCAACACCGACGTATGGGGCGGCACGCTCCGCTTCGATGGCACCATGCAGTCGAGCCGCGTATGGCTCAACCGACACACGTCGCTCATCTCCGACGGCGGCCGGTTCCCCAAAGGCATCCAGGCCGACTATAACGCCAAGGTGATTCCCGGCGGCGAGGGCAAGCAGGGTACGATAGAGACCGACTCGCTCATCCTCAACTTCGGCTCGCGCCTGCTCATCGACCTCTTCAGCGAAGGCACTGCTGCCGACTGCATCAAGGCCAGTGTGCTGAAGATAGAGACGAAAGACTGGACCAACGGCCCTGAATACCTTCAGCCGGTGATACAGTTCGTGGCCAACTCCGACACTCCGGGCATGGTGGCCGAGGGAAAGTATCTCATAGGTGAAATTGGCAAGGTGGAGGGCGACATCGCTAACCTTATTGTGGAGGGCTTCGATGCTCAGAACACCACGCTCTCGCTTGAGGACGGCAAGCTCTACGTAACCGTGGAAACCTACCATCCCGGCACCGTCACCTGGACAGGCTCCAACGGCGGCTCGTGGGACGTAGACCTCTCGGAGAATTTCGTTGACGCCGATACTGAGGCCGAGAGGGCATTCGTTCCCGGCGATGCCGTGACGCTCGACGACAACGCTGCCGCCACCGACATAACCGTGTCGCGCAACGTGAGGCCGCAGAGCATCACATTCAACAACGAGACCAAGAACTACGTGGTTTCAGGCGAAGGCTTCAAGGGCGACGCCGAGCTGGTGAAGAATGGCGCCGGCAGCGTTACGCTCAACAACAGGAGCAGCTTCGGCTCTGTGACCATCAACGGTGGAACGGTAACCGTGAACTCGCTTGCCAACAACATCGGCCGTGACCACGGCTCGCTCGGCAGCGCTGCCACCCCCGTAACAATCAACAATGGTGCAGTGCTCGCCATAAGCGATGACGCCGCCACTACGCAGGCCATCACGGCGGGCGAGGGTGGAGCCACGTTCGACATCGCTGACGGCAAGATGCTGAGGATGAAAACAGGCCTAAAGGGAACAACGCTCACCAAGAGCGGCAGGGGAACGCTGAACCTCGGTTCGGGCAACTCTGTTTCACGCCTTGTGATCAGCAGCGGCGTGGTAAATGCCGTTGAGGCCGACAACAGGTCGCAGCTGCCTGCAACGGTTGAGTTTGCCGGCGGCGAGCTGTGGGATGTGAATACGGAGAACGGCGGCGCAACCCAAAACACGGCCAACTTCGTAGTGCCTGAAAACCGTGCTGGCAGCCTTTATACCGACCCGCGCGCCGAGTACAAAGGCACGCTTACCGGTGCCGGCACATTCCGTGTGTACGCCTGCGGCGTCCGCACCTATTTCGATGGCGACTGGAGCCAGTTCACGGGCATACTTGTTCCCGGGCTCCACGAGCGCGGCTCTTTCGACCCCGCTTTCGTTTATCGCAGCAGCACCGGGCTTGCCAACTGCACGCTGCAGGTGGACGAGGGGGTTACTTTCCAGAACAACGGCCAGCAAGTGGCGCTCGGCTCGCTTGTGCTCAATGGCACCCTGGCAGGCACCGGAGCCTATGTGTTTGGCAGGAACAATGAAGACCTCTCGCTCCGTGGCACCATCAATTCGCCAATACGCAAGGAGGGAACGGGAATGCTCACCATCTCAAGCTCAATAGGCAGCCCATCGTCAGTAGCCGTCATCGGCGGTACGCTCAGGCTCAACGCCTTCGCCAACCCGCCGTCAAGCTCCATGGTAGGCCAGGGTGCAGTGACGGTAAACGAGGGTGCCACGATTGCCGGCAACGGAACGGTAAACAATCTCGTGCTCGAATCGGGTGCTACCATGTCGCCCGGCAACCCGAACGATGACGACCCGTCAGGGTGCATAAAGGTGAAGACCCAGCTTAACGCCAAGGCAGGCTCTGTAATCAACCTTAACATAAAAGGTGCTGAAAACACCAGGAGCTCGCGCGCCTATTTCACTTCCGACGTCAATCTGCTGCTCAATGGTACGATAAACGTCAGCCTGTCGCCGTCGTATGTACCTGCCGTGGGCGACGAGATAATCCTGTGGGAGTGCTCCCAGAGGATAGGTTCGCCTATCATAAACCTGCCTGAGCTTCCCGCAGGGCTGTCGTGGAACGATGACGACCTGCTCTCTGATGGCATATTACGTGTTGCAGCCGGTACCAACGTCATAGACGGCCTTGCTGCCGACGGCAAGGTGGCCTGCCGTCTTTACACGCTCGCCGGTGTGCAGGTGGCTGAGTTTGCCTCCACTGTGGCCGAGGCTCCTGCCGTTGCCGCAGGTCTTGGCGTGGCTCCCGGCACATACGTCCTCCGCATAGCAGCCGATGGCGACTCGCATACAGTCAAGGTGGTGATAGAGTGATTTTGCAAGTTGCAGCCTCCATTTTAACCCATAAGGGTCGTTAGGCTTCACTCACGTTTCGTGCCGCTGCCAGTCTGCCTGCTTTCAGCTTTTTTCTCGATGTAGCCCGCTACGCCGGGAAAAGCCGAAAGCAAGCAGGCGGCGGCAGTGCGGACGATGGGTGGAGAGCCGATAACGGCGTTAAAGTGCGATTGGCACTCTAACGATTTGGGCTTAAGTGGATAATCTTGCAGGTGCAACATATAGTTTTAGTTAGAAGGAAAGGCCAGGCGCACACCGGCGCCTGGCCTTTCCTTTTGTGTATATCTGCTTTCAGCCCATACTTGCAAATATGCAACTAAGCAAGCACCCTGCGGCGCCGGTTTCTCTGTATGCTCCTTGCCACGACGTGAAACGGCCCGTTTCAGACTGCGATATGGCCTGTTTCGGAGACTAAAACGGCCTGTTTCGCACGCCAAAACGGCGCGTTCTGCAATGCGCTGGCTATCAGACGGTTGGATAGGGCGGCATTCACCGCCACGATTAACATAAAAATGTTAACTGCGGCATGGCTGTCGGCGGCACCGGGCGTGTTTGGCGTTTGCCGACATTCATGTTCATTTTTCCCAAAATCGCGATATTTTATTCTAATGCGATATGTGGAAATTGGTGTTCTGATGGCCGGTTGGAGTTTGCACTTACGTGCCTTTTCGCCTTTTTGTGGCAGGCTTACACTTTTGGGGCGAGTACCATTTTTTTTGCTAATTTTTAATTTGCGAGCCAAAAAATCCACCTTTCACCAAAAAAAACACAATAAATATTTCTTTGGGAAACATAAAATTGCTACTTTTGTAAGCGATATGTAAAAAGGGGATTCTCTATGCCTATTGGCTTTGAAGAGCAATAACTAAAAATTAAATACAATAATTACAAAATCGGTATGAAGAAACTCATCTTTTGTTTTTCCCTTGTCTGTACAGGGCTTATCATGTCTTGTATCGACAAGAATGAGGAAGTGGATGAGTCCTCCAAGCCTTCGTGGCTCGGTGGAACCATCTACAGTGAGCTGAGCAATCCTTCGGTCGGGCAGCTGAAGGGTTCGTTCAAGACTTACCTCAGGCTAATCGACGACCTCGGATATGCCGAGACGCTCAACCGCACCGGTAGCAAGACAGTGTTCCCGGCCAACGACGAGGCTTTCGAGAGATTTTTCGAGGGTGGCAACAACCCCTACGGTGTTACGAGCTACGAGCAGCTCACCGAGTCGCAGAAGAAGCAGCTGCTTTATTCTTCGATGCTCGACAACGCCTTGCTCACCAGCCTCCTTTCCAACGCCAATGATGGGCAGAACGGCCTTTCCCGTGGCGTGGCAATAAAGCACGCCACCAACCTCAACGTCATCGACACCGTGGCCCACATGTTCATGCCGTCGGCGCTCTATCCCAACAATCCTTATTGGCGCGAGTTCGACTCCAAGGGCATCTACACCGTTAACGACGCCACCACGCCTATGATGGTTCACTTCACAAGGGATTACATGATTTCGAACTCCATCACCACCACTGGCGAGGGGAGCGACTTCTCGAAACTTGTGGGTCAGCCATACGACGGCACGTCCACATACATCTTCGGCAACAAGGTCATAGTGCCCGACGTGACCTGCCAGAACGGATACATCCACCAGGTGGAGGACGTGGTTACACAGCCCGGCAACATGGCCCAGGTAATAAAGAACAACCCTGATTTCTCCTTGTTCAGCCGTATGCTTGACCGCTTTGCGGTGCCAGTGTACAACGCACAGGTTACCAGCGATTACCAGGACTGGGCCTTGCAGAACGGGCGCCCGGCTCCCGACTCCATCTATGAGGTGCGCTACGCCAGCACTAACTCGCAGGGCGTGGCCTTCACCCATAACGACAGGTACAGCGACAACGAGCGCCTGCCGTTTGACCCGGGGTGGAACGCATATGCCGAGAACGCAACGTCTACAACCATGGATGCTTCCGTCCTTGGCATTGCCGCAATGTTTGTACCCGATGACGAGGCCCTTACGGCTTACTTCCTCAACGGTAGCGGCAAGTCTATCATCGAGGAAAACGCCGTTGTGGAAAACAACGAGGCCAACCTTAGGCAAAACATCGACTCCATACCTCTTAACCTGGTGGCCCCGCTGCTGTCTAACCTCATGAAGGCATCGTTCGCCAACACGGTGCCGAGCAAGTTCTCCACCGTCACCAACGACGTGGGCGACATCATGGGGCTTTCTGAATCAGACCTCCGGCAGACAGCTGATGGCACCTACGACATCAGCATAGCCAACAACGGCGTGATTTACCGCCTCAATAACATGCTCCCCCCAGTGAGCCTCAGTGCCGTGTCGGCCCCGGCCCGCATCAAGAACAACATGAAGGTGGCCAACTGGGCCATCACCAACAGGTCTGACAACAGTGTCCTCACGATAAGCCTTGACTATTATGCTTACCTCCAGGCAATGCAGGCCAAGTTCGCCCTCTTCCTGCCTACCGACCAGGCTTTCGACTTCTATTACATCGACCCCGCCTCGCTCGGGCATACCGGCAGCACCACACCGTTGGCATACCACTATTATTATAGCAACCTCCGTCCTAACCTTGGCGTTTCTACGTTCCAGTGGGATCCGGAGACCAATTCAATAGTCAACCCCAACGATTCAACCCCGATCATTACGCCGAGCGCAAGCTTTGCTGCCACTTCAGAAGTGACGTCTATCGTGACAGCGCAGCTCACTGACATCCTTAATTACCACACTATAGTGCTCAACTCCGACGACAACCGCATGACCGAGATTGGCGGAAACAAGTTCTACAAGACCAAGCACGGTGGCGAGATTATGGTAACAGGCACTGGCCGTGGGGCGCAGGTGCTCAGTGGCGCACAGATAAACAATGGCTACGCCGCATCTAACATAGAGCAGGTGTTCCCGCAGGACAATGGCAACACTTACCAGATAGACCGCATCATACAGGGTCCGGTGGAGAGTGTGTATAAGGTGATGAAAGAGAACGCAGGTGCCGATGGCAATCCTGATGGCGAGGAGTACGAGTCAGACAAGTTCTCCGAGTTCTTCACCCTCTGCGACATGGTGAGCAACACCGACCTGCTCGAATGGGCCGGCATCAATACGTCGACCAGCAGCACCACCGGTATCAACGAGAGCGACCAGTACAGGGTGTTCTCTTCTGAAGAATCGCGTTGCCTCGACCAGAACGTTAGTTTCTTCAATACTTACAACTATACCGTTTACGTGCCTAACAACGATGCAATGCGCATAGCATACGCCAACGGACTGCCCGAACGCGAAAAGATTGAGAACTGGTATGAGTACCACCAAGAGGATCAGTGGGCAATGGACTCCGTGCGCAAGAGTCTCGGTGTGATAGCCGATTTCATACGCTACCACTTCCAGCGCATTTCCCTCTATGCCGACAAGACCGTTTATACCAGCCAGTATAACAACGAGTTCTCTACATTCCTCGCCGACGACCTCGGCATTAGCCTGAAGCTCAACGTCACCGGAGGCGGCAACAAGCTCAATGTGGTTGATGCAGCCGGGGTGGCCCACGTCGTGGACGCTTCAAGCAGTTCCATGATGTCCAACAGGATGGCGCGCGACTTCCTGCTCAATGCCCCGCTCACCACGGCTACCTATTTCACAACGTCGTCATTTGCCGTGATCCACGAGCTGTCAGAACCTCTTTACTACCGTGCCGACAAGCGTTTCGACAAGGCTTACGGAGAGTAGTCACAAGGGCAACAAGTAAAATCATAAAAGACAAAATACTGCTATGCCAAGAATAAAGTTTATGCTTACGGCCTTGCTGCTTGTCATGGTGCAGGCCGCCTTTGCCCAAGGGCAACGTATCTCCGGTACGGTGACCGATGCCTTTGGCCCGGTGATGATGGCTAACGTCGTCGAACGCGATGCCAGCAACCGTATCGTCACCGCTGCCGTCACCGACGTCAACGGTAACTTCACCATGGTTGTGAAGAACAACAAGAACAGGCTTACCGTCTCTTATGTCGGCTCCAAGCCCGTGTCGATGCCTATCGGTGCCAAGACCCGATTCAACATCAAGCTCGGCGAGTCGCAGACCACCGTCAAGGAGGTTACCGTTACGTCGCGCCGCCGCTCGAGCTCTGGCGGTCTGTCCATCCCCAAGCGCGAGGTTTCCGTTGCGCAGCAAACCATGAACATGGAAGACGTGGAGGGCCTTTCCTTTACCAGTGCCGACGAGGCGTTGCAGGGAAAGATTGCCGGTCTCGACATTGTGGCCAACTCGGGTAACCTTGGTTCGGGTACCACCATGCGCCTGCGTGGTGTGTCGTCAATCACCGGCAACAAGGAGCCGCTCATCGTTGTTGACGACCAGATATTCGACACCCCCGATGACTTCTCGGCCGAGGACGCCAACGAGGAGAGCTACGCCTCGATGCTTTCGGTGAATGTAGACGATATCGCCAGCATCACCGTGCTCAAGGATGCCGCCTCCACGGCCATGTACGGTTCGCGTGGCGCCAACGGTGTTATCGAGATTAAGCTCAAGCGTGGTGCACGTGGTAAGACGCGCGTGTCTTATACCTATAAGTTCACCGGCAGCTGGCAGCCCAAGGGCTACGACCTGCTCAGCGGTGACGACTATACCATGCTCATGAAGGAGGCCATCTACAACCCCTCGCAGCGGTCGGATGCCACAACAAACATCAACGAGCTTAACTACAACCGTGCTTGGGCCGACTACGAGAACTGGAACAACAACACCGACTGGGTGGATGCCGTTACGCAGTTCGGACAGTCGCATAGCCACTCCATCAACCTCACCGGTGGTGGCGAGAAGGCCAACTTCCGCATTTCCGCCGGCTATGACCACCAGACGGGTACCATTATCAAGCAGACCCTCAACCGCTTCACCACCCGCCTCGTGCTCGACTATTTGGTGAGCGACCGAATCAAGTTCTCTACCAACTTCGGTTTCACTTACACCAACAACATCAAGAACTACGACAAGAACATCCTGGCCCGTGCGCAGCACATGGCTCCTAACATGAGCATCTACCGCCAGGACGGAAGAGGCAACGACCTCTCCGACTACTACATCATGAACAAGACCACCTCCACCAACGATGAGCTTGAGGACATCTACAAAGAGGGCAACCCGGTGGCCGTGGCCAACCTGTCGTGGGCAGAGGAGAACACTTACCGCATCACGCCTGACTTCAGCCTGCAGTACGAGCTGCTCGGCACCGAGGAGGGCAAGAGCCGCCTCACTTACCGTGGCGACGTTTACTTTGACATCTATGCCAAGAGCGCTCCGAGCTACTGGCCGGGCGAGCTGATCAAGGAGTCGTGGAACAACGATAACTACAACCGCTCCGGCAACACTGAGGAGAACCGCATGGGTATCACCGTTACCAACGACCTCACCTTCACTCCTTATTTCAAGAACGAGGACTGGACGGCCACCATGCGTTTCCGCTACCAGACGTATTCGTCAAACGGTGACTCACAGACGGAGAGCATCGCTCACCTGCCTACTGGCATCACCTCGTCAACGGTCAACTCTTACGTGCTTAGCGCTTCGAGCGCCACGAGCAAGGACCGCTGGCAGACCTGGAGCTTCAACAGCCACTTCTCTTACAAGAGCCGCTACAACCTCGGCGTTTCGGTTCGTGCCGATGGCGACTCGCGCTTCGGACCGGCCCACAAGTGGGCTTACTTCCCAAGCGTGTCGTTCCGCTGGAACATCATTGACGAGCCGTTCATGAAGCCGCTGCGCAAGGTGGTGTCCATGCTCGCCTTCCGCCCCAGCTGGGGTATGGTGGGTAACACCCCGAACAAAGGCTCCATCTATTATGAGTCTTACAACATCACCGACAACGGGTCTTACGGTGGCAACATGCAGGCTGCCGTCATGACGCAGATGAAGCTCGACGACCTCAAGTGGGAGACCACAAACAGCTATAACCTTGGTTTCAACCTCGGTTTGTTCGACGACAAGATTGAGGCCGAGTTTGAGTATTACTATAAGAAGACCACCGACCTGCTCATGGAGAAAGTAAACATTCCTTCAACCTCTGGTTATGCCCAGCTGGCATACGCCAACGTAGGTGCCATGACCAACGAGGGGTGGGAGCTTAACCTCAACTTCAACGACATCGTGAAGAAAGGCAAGTTCCGCCTGAGCGCCAACCTCAACGTTGCACAGAACTACAACGAGCTTACCGAGATGGACGAGTCGGTGCTGGCTTCGCTCAACACTGAGTGGGACAGGAAAAACGGCTCTTACCTCTCCCGTGTGCAGGTGGGCAACCCGCTCGGCTCCATCTACGGTCTCCGTTACCAGGGCGTTTACCAGTACACTTACGAGTATCTTACCAATCTCGCAACTGAGAACAACTGGGATGCCGCTACTTTCGAGAATGAAATCAACTCGCGCCTGGCCAAGGGGCAGACGTTCCCCGTGGCACGCGACGCCAACGGCCGTGTCATCATGAACAGCGACGGAACGCCCAAGCGCATGGTGTTCGACTATTCCAGCACCAACTACCAGTTCCAGGGCGGTGATGCCATCTACGAGGACATCAACCACGATGGCGAAATCAATGAGCTTGACATCGTTTACCTCGGCAACTCCATGCCTAAGGTGCAGGGTGGTTTCGGCATAACGATGAGTTACGGCAACTGGACCCTGCGCACCAACTTCAACTATCGCTTCGGCTTCAAGGTGGTTAACCAGGCCCGAATGAACCTGCAGAATATGTCTGGCTCGTTCAACCAGACCGCCGCCGTTAACTACCGCTGGCGCAAGGACGGCGACGTTACGCCTATGCCGCGTGCCATGTACGGCACTACCTCTGCCTACAACTACCTCGGTAGCGACCGCTATGTAGAGGATGCTGGTTTCGTGCGCTTCCAGTACTTCCAGCTTACTTATAGGGTTCCGGCCAAGCTGCTCAAGTCTATCGGGCTTAATGCCCTTAGCTTCTACGTCTCGGGCAACAACCTCTTCACCTGGACGAAGTATAGCGGCACCGACCCTGAGCACTCTGTTGATGGCTACAGCTATGCAACCGACAAATCTAACACACCCCGCTCGAAGTCGTTCACCGTGGGCTTGAATGTTTCGTTCTAAATGCTTTTCACTTACAGAAAGAGTTTACGATTATGAAAAAATATATTTTATGCGCTTTGTCAGGGTTGCTCATGGCCTCGTGTGTTGACACCCAGGTGCTGCCCGACGACATGATTGTCGAGGAGGACTATTGGAAAACCCGCAACGATGTCTCGATGATGGTAGCCGGCGCTTACAAGGCCATGGCTACGAGCGATGTCATCCAGCGTTTCATCGTGTGGGGGTCGGCACGCTCTGAGGAGCTAAATCCCACGACGTCGATTATCATCAATGGCAACGGCTCTTATGACAACCTTGAGGAGATGGTGCTCGGCAACATGGACAACCAGAATGTTTATGCCAACTGGGCTTCGCTCTACACCGTCATCAACCGTTGCAGCCAGGTGATTGAGAAGGCTCCCCAGGTGATGCAGAACGACCCGTCGTACACTGAGTCAACTTATCTCACCGACCGCTCGCAGATGCTTGCGCTCAGGGCTTTGGCTTATTTCTACCTGGTGCGCGCTTTCCGCGATGTGCCATATTCACCGTCTGCTTACTTCAACAGTAGCCAGGACATGAACTTGCCTCAGTCTGCTCCCTCTGTGGTGCTCAATCGCTGCATCGCCGACCTTGAGGAAGCTCTTGAGTCTCCGCTTTCGCCCAGTGGCTATGCCGATTGGCGTCGCTGTGGCCTTATCAATCGCGATGCCATCAATGCCATACTGGCCGATGTTTATCTGTGGAGGGCTTCCATGACTCACTCCGCTGCCGACTACCAGAGTTGCGTTGACCACTGCCAGGCTGTCATCGACTCAAAGCGGCAGACTTATCAAAGCGAAATGGTTGCTTCTGGCCGCAATGATTATCCGCTGATTGATGGCCCGGATGTTTATTATCAGATATTCACCATCGGCAATTCGCAGGAGAGCATCTTTGAGTTGCCTATGAACTCCTCCGCTGCTGGCTATAACACTGGCCTTTCTACGATGTATTGGTCATACGAAAAGGACCGTCAGGCTGGTTTGCTTGAACCATCCTCAACGGTTTTCGGCGAGGCAGCCGAGGGAAATGCTTTCATCTCGCAGAACGACTACCGTTTTTGGGAGAGCTGCTTTGATGTAGGCTCTGGCACTGAGGGGGCAGCCTTGACTGTGCGCAAGATGCTTTATTACCAGGCGGCTCCGAGCATACAGACTCCCCTGCAGCGGAGTGCCAGCAAGTCTGGTGGCTTGAACAGGGCTGGCAACATGTATTCCGAGATGGCGCAGAACTGGATTGTTTATCGCCTTACTGACGTGATGCTCATGCAGGCTGAGGCATTGGTGCAGCTTGCTGCATCTGACACCGACTCCAAGCTCGGCCAGGCTTTCGACATCGTGCAGACCGTTTACACACGTTCCATCGAGCCGGGAACGACATTCGCTGTGGGTGACACTTTGGCTGCCACTACGGGCAAGGAAGCAATGGAGCAGCTCGTGCTCGACGAGCGTCTGCGCGAGCTGTGCTTTGAGGGCAAGCGCTGGTTCGACCTCGTGCGCTACAACTATCGTCATGTGTCGGGTGTCGACATCACCAAGACTATGAGCCAGATCAATGGCAATGCCACCATCGACGCTTATCCTGTAGAGAACTATTCAGGCATGCTCGACTATATGGTGCGCAAGGGCAACTCCTCTGCGAGGTATAAGATCAGCCGTGAGCCTATGCTCTACTTCCCCGTATATCTCTCGGAGACGCAGGCTAACCCCAACTTGAGGCAGAACCCGGCTTACAGCAATAATGACATTTACAATCGCAATTAGTTTTATTTTTATTGACTGAGTTATGTACAACAGCATATTTAAGAAAATCACCAGGGCTGCCGGGGCATTGGCACTGCCGGTAGTGGCGGCGCTGTCCTCCTGCGTGGCCGAGCCTGACGACTCCAACCTGTACACGTTTACGGGGCAGACCATAGAGGACTTCCTCAAGGTGAACGATGATTTCAGCAACTTCAACTACATCCTCCAGCGCTCGGGCTACGATAGGCTCATGGCTTCCTACGGCACTTACACCTGCTTTGCGCCAACCAATGCGGCTGTGCAGGAGTATGTTGACAGCCTTTGGGCTGATGAAGAGTGTGAGGTTCCGCACAACGGCATGACCGAGCAGTCCATTGAGGGACTTACCGACAGCCTTTGCACCGACATTGCCGAGTATCACTTGGTGAACCTTGAGTATCGCATGGTAGATATGTCGGGCGATGGTGCCACAATCCTTACGATGCTTGGGCGTTCTATCACCACGTCTGTAGCTACCAACGGTAATACTGTGCTCAACGACGTGGCTGCCATCACCAGTTCCGACAACGAGATGGTGAACGGTGTGCTCCATGTTATTGACAAGGTAGTGCCGCGTTCAAACCGCTTGCTCGGCAACGAGCTTAACAATTCCGGCAAGTACGGGCTGTTCATGCAAGCACTTGAATTGACCGGCCTTGACGACCTCATCAATGGCGCAACCGAGAAGAACGCGTCATTCACCTATCCGCGTACGCAGTCGTATGGAAGTTGGGATGTAACTTTCGTGCAGGATGCTTACCAGTGCAGGATTGGATATACCATCTTCGCTGTGTCCGACGAGGTGCTGAAGAATGCTTACGGCATCGAGACCATCGACTCTCTCATTGGTTTCGCCAACAGGGTATATGCTCATTCTGCCGATGAGGGATCCGGCTGGTATGACTACTACCGCAACAACAATGTCAAGGTGAGCACTGGTACCGATTATACCGATTCGCTCAATGCGCTCAACATGCTCATGAGGTATCACATCATCAAGGGTGCTTACAACCGCGAAGTGCTCGCTTACCGTCACAACGTGTGCGACCCAATGGCTGTTTATGACACCAACGGCGATGCGTATGACTATTACGAGACTCTGCTGCCTAAGACGCTGCTCAAGACTTGGTATGTGAATGCCGATGGCAAGACATACATCAACCGTTGGGTGGCCAACAACACTCTTACCAACGAAATCCAGACTCACGGCACAGATGACATGCACCCGCTGAGGATGCGCGGCGCTGAGGTTGATTTCGCCAATATGTTCCAGCCGCTCAACGGATATATCTATCCGGTAGACTCTATCCTGGTGTATAGCGAGAATGTACCTCGTGGCGTGCTCTTTGAGAGAATCCGCGTAGACTACCTCACTTGCCTGCCAGAGCTTGCAAGCAACGGCTACCGTGGCATGACAAAGTCGGTTGTTGCCTCGCTCAACAACGGTGTGGAGAGGGCGCGTATGCGTTTCCCGATTGACTATTTCGAGAATGTGCGCGTTTATAACGGCAACAACACCACTCTCGATGTCAACTGCCCGTCAAGCCAGAACGACGAAAATCCCAACGACTTCCTTAACTACAAGGGAGACTCATTCCAGGGAGTGGGCGAGTTCGACCTGGCCATCAAGTTGCCGCCCGTTCCCGATGGTGAATATGAGCTTCGCCTTCAGATTACTTTCGGTAGCGACTATTTCGGAATGATGCAGTTCTACCTCGGCCCAAGCTCCGAGCTGGCCGACCTCTCGCCTGTAGACATCCCTCTCGACTTCCGAATGACAGCCCAAGACCCGCGCATCGGTTCCACTGACTTGACTACAGGTATAGGAAGCCGCGACATCACGGCAACTGCCACTGAGGAGTATCTCGAGGACAAGGGCTTCGCTTCAGACCAGGCCATGAAGACACGTGGATGGATGCGCGAGAGCCTCGACTTCTGGAAGCAGTACTATACCGGTGCCTGCTCGCCAGCCCGCTTCACCGGCTATTCTTGCCGTCGCGTGCTTGTCAAGAGGTCGTTCACGCAGGGCGACCAGTGGCTGCGCATCAAGTCTGTGCTCTCTGGTGGCCATAAGTTCCAGGTTGACTACATTGAGTTCTGTCCGGTTGACATCGCTGACAACCAGCAGTATCTTGAGGATATGTATTAATGCAAACAAACGAATTATATCTGTACAACATGAAACGTAACAAATATATATTTGTCGCCCTTGCAGGTGCCGCCCTCGTGGTGGCATCCTGCACGGACTTCGACGACTACAACGAAGCTTACTCGGGCGACCCCGGCACTACCAGCGGGCAGACTCTCTGGCAGAACATTGCAGGCAATGCCGACCTGAGCGATTTTGCGTCGATCCTTGACAAGGCAGGCTATCGCCAGAGGCTGCAAGGTTCGCAGTTCTATACGGTCTGGGCACCGCTCAATGGCACTTTTGATGCAGCTGCCATTGCCGCCCACGACAGCACGTGGATAACGCAGAGGTTCATCAACAGCCACATTGCCAATTTCAACTATCAGGCCACGGGTGAGCTTAACCGCCGTGTGCATACGCTCAACGAGAAGTCGTTCGTACTGTCGGGCAACTCTTCGGCTTATACATACGATGGCCACGACATGGTTTCATTTAATATTCCTACGTCCAACGGAACACTCCACACCATCGATGGCTACGCTGAGTATTTCCCGAATGTATATGAGTATATTTTCGATGTGGACGGTTGCGACTCAATATCAAGCATTTTTGAGCATTACGAAGACTCTTACCTTGATGAAGACGCAAGTGTAGAAGGCCCGATTATCGATGGTAAGCAGACGTATAGCGACTCGGTCATGGTTACTGTCAACACGCTTGCCGTGCTTGACATGGGGGCCTTGCTCGACGATGAGGACAGTAGCTACACCATGCTCATGCCTACCGATGACGCCTACGTCAAGGCATACGATGCCATTTCGCCTGCCTTTAACTATCCGACAAACATCGAGTATTATGACTTGATGACTAACATCTCGAATTTTTGCACCGGATCCGGCTGGAATGACTATAAAAAGACAGATGCCACACAAGACATCTTCGGCCACTCTAACGAGTTCGTGCGTGACTCGCTGACCAAGCAGATGATTGTCCGCAACATAGCCTTCAGCGAGACCGACGGCTACAACAAGGGAGTGCTCGACAATTCAATGCCTGTGGGTGTCGACACACTCCGTGCCACCTCACGCTTTAGCGACAACCAAATCTCCGGTTATTATGACACTGGCAAGCTATCCAATGGCTATGAGCTTTTCAGCCATACTGTGGGCGACGTGATAGAGGCAAGTAACGGCCATGTGCGCATTGTTGACTCCTTGGCTTTCCGTCCTTGGGAGGTGTGGACGCCTGAGCGCGGTTACATCGGTGTGACCAATTACTTCAATGCAACTATGGCCTCTTCTTACCAGTATCTTATAGGGTCTGATGGCGCCATGCTGTGCCAATACTTCAATGTAGTGCCTGATGGCAACTCAGAGCCTTACGTGTTCTATTATCTCAGAAACCTCCCTGCTGCATCTTACAATGTGTATGTGGTCTTTGTCAGCGGAAGCAAGCCTTACAAATACAGTGTGCAGGTAAATGTGGCCGACGAAGACGGCTCCGTGCCTAACTTTGGAAGTGAGAGCTATGAAACGCTGACTACCGACAGTACATACGACAAAGCGCCTGACGGCCTAGACACTTGTTTTGTAGGCCAGGTGGATGTGCCGGTGTCATACGTGGGGCTTGACGATCGTGCTCCTTTCCTGTATGTGCGCAGCAGGCGCCGTACCTTTGGAGCCGGTGCTCGCGAAGACAGGGCTAAATACGACAACAACCTGAAGATTGCCGGGGTCATTCTCCGTCCGGTTGAATATGATGAATACTTAAAAAAAGATGAATAGTTATGGAATTCCCGTTTTATAGTATACGTAAGTCGTTTCTAAGAAACGCCATCTTCGCTTTTGTGGTATGCGGAGCGGCTCCGGTCTATGCGCAGGATGCGGCAGAAGGCCAGGCCGAGCAAACTGCGGCACAGAAGCCCGAGAAACCGAAGCCCGAGAAGTATCAGCTCATGGAAGTCAAGGGCAAGGTCTACGATGCCGTGACTAAGAGCCCCTTGGCGGGTGTACAGTTGCAGATGCTCGGCAACAACAGGTACACTGCCATGTCCGACGACGACGGCTCCTTCACAATCAAGGTGCCCGTGTTCGCCACGTCGCTGTATGTGTTCTCCCCGGAGTTCTCATCGCAGCAGGTGGCCATAGGCAACGGCAAGGAACCCCTTGAGATATATATGCTTAGCGACAAGTTCCGCCCGATGTACGAGAACGGAACCACTATTACCGCCAAGAGGTCGTTCACGGCCAGCAAGTCGTCAAACCTCACCATCGACTCTGAGATAGGCGAGATGCTTGGTGGCGATGTCCGTTCGATGCAGCGTTCGGCTTCGCCTACGGTAGGTAACTCCATGTTCGTGCGCGGCATCAACTCCATCAATGCCAATTCGCAGCCGCTGGTAATCGTTGATGGCATTGAGATGGATATGCAGCTTGACGCTGTAAACCTGCACTCGGGCCATTTCAACAACCTCCTTGCCACGGTTAACCCGGCCGAGATAGAGAAGGTTACCGTGCTTAAGAATGCCACTGCGCTCTATGGCGCGCGTGGCGGCAACGGAGTGATACTTATCGAGACGAAGCGCGGCCGCAGCATGGCTACGCGCATTGATGCTGACATCTCGGTGGGGCTTACGTTGATTCCTACGTTGCCCACGGTGATGAACGCTTCGCAGTACCGCATGTATGCCACCGAGATGCTCGGCACGATGGGCCGCGACCTTAGCGGGGTGTCGTTCAACTTCCTCAACGACGCACCTCCATCGGAGAACTACCATTATTATACGTATCACAACAACACCGATTGGACTGACTATACATACCGCAACGCGCTCACACAGAACTACACTATCAACGTGCAGGGTGGAGATAACAATGGTATGTACAACCTTTCGCTTGGCTATGCCGATGCCGAGAGCACAGCCGAGGGCAACGACTGGGACCGCATGAACATGCGCTTCAATACGGACATCTCTATCCTGAAGAAGCTCCGCACCAAGTTCGACCTCGCACTCTCGCGCAGCAGCAGCGCGCTGTTCGACGATGGTGTGCCTGCCGACTTCACCAGCGCCACGCCCACTTCTACTACATTCCTCTCGCTCATCAAGTCGCCGCTGCTCAACCCTTATCAGTATAGCGACGTAGTTGGCGGTTTCACCGGCCTCTTGAGTGATGCCGATGAGATGCTTGCCCCGCTTGGATCGGGTTTCTCGCTTGCCAACCCGGTAGGTATCCTCAGCGAGGGTGAAGGCAATCACAAGAACAGCGCCACCAACACTAACTTCAGTGTAAAGCTTGAGCCGAAGTTCACGTTCAATGAAGATGTAAGCGTAACCGGCGTGTTCAACTATAGCCTTAACCGCACCTCGCAGCGCTATATGCGCCCGGGCGGGGTGGTGCCTGGCTTTGAAATCCAGAACCTTGGAACTGTTTACAACAAGTTTGCCTCCTTCTTCTCCAAGGAGAACAACTTTGTTATCGGCATCCATGGCGACTATGCCCACATGTTCGGTGCCCACAGCCTTTCGGCTACTGCCGGCTTCCGCTTCAACTCATTCTCGTATAGCAGCGACTATCCTACTACGGAGTACACTTACGAGCAGGACAACAAGGTGGTAAACCACAACAAAGACCAGTACTTCACCATGAGTGGAGTAAACGACCAGTGGAAGCAGATACAGTGGTATGGCATGGTAAGCTATAACTTCAAGCAGCGCTACTTCCTTGAGGCAGCCCTCTTGGGCGAGGCCAACAGCCGTTTCGGCGCAAATGCCGATGGCTTGGATATGTTCGGAGTTGCTTGGGGATTGTTCCCGAGCATACAGGCCGGATGGGTTGTCACCAACGAGAAGTGGTTCCCGAAGAATGCCGGTGTAGACTACCTGCGCATCAACGTTGGCTACGACATGAGCGGCAACGACGACATCGACAACAATGTTGCACGTACCTATTATTCTACCGTTAAGTACAACAACACCGCAATCGGTCTGCTGCTGAGCAACATCGGTAACGACAAGGTGAAGTGGGAGACAACCCACAAGTTCAACGTGGGCTTGCAGGGCTATTTCCTCAACAACCGCTTGGGCGTGGCTTTCGACTACTTCTACAGCAAGACAACCGACCTGCTGACACGCAAGAGCTTCAGCTCGCCCATCGGTGGCGTTAACTGGTATTGGAGCAACGGCGGTGAGCTGCAGAACACCGGCTACGAGGCCACCGTCTCGTTCAAGCCTGTTGTGACCAAGGATTGGAACGTTGAGGTTGGCGCCAGCGTGGGCCACTACAAGAACGAGGTTCTCTCGCTGCCCGACGGCAACTATACATCGTCCATCTATGGCGAGGACAATATCCTGACTTCCGTTGGCAATCCCGTGGCAATGTTCTATGGCTACAAGACCGAGGGCGTGTTCTCTACCGATGCCGATGCCAAGGCTGCAGGTAAGGATGGCAATTATCTCTACATGGTTGACAACACCGGCGCCCGCCACAACTTCACCGCTGGCGACGTGCATTTCGTCGACCTGAACGAGGATGGCGTCATCGACGAGAACGACCGTACCATCATCGGCGACCCCAACCCCGACATCTACGGCAACATCTTTGCCAACATCAACTGGAAGGACTTCACGCTCAGCGTAAACTTCAACTACAGCCTCGGCAACGATGTGTATAACTACCAGCGCATGGTGCTCAACTCGGGCAGCAACTTCTACAACCAGCAGGTGGCTATCACCAAGCACTGGCGTTACGAGGGCCAGGTTACCGATATGCCTAAGCTGGCCTACGGCGACCCCATGGGCAACAACCGCATGAGCGACCGTTGGGTGGAGGACGGCAGTTACCTGCGCCTCAAGACGCTGCGCCTTACCTATCGCATACCGTTGCACCTCTCTTGGCTGCAGGGCCTCTCTGTATGGGCAGAGGCTGTAAACCTCTTTACGCTCACCAACTATCTTGGCAGCGATCCCGAGTTCAGCGTAGGCAACGGCGTGATGTATCAAGGCATTGATGCCGGCAACCTTGCGCAGAGCAGGGCATTCACTTTCGGATTAAAGATAAATCTCTAATTAGTAGCAACAATGAAAAAGATATCATATATCATTGCAGGTCTGTTTGCGGTAGGGCTGTCTTCGTGCAGCGATATGCTTGACGTGGAGAGCGACATGCTGCTGCCCAGCGACGGTGGCATAACGAACAAGACCGACTCCGTGTTCTACACGTTTGGCATAATGAGTGCCATGCAGCAGCTGGCAGACACTTATGTACTGCAGAACGAGCTGCGCGGCGACCTCGTGAGCCTTACTTCGTCGGCCGACCTCGACTTGCAGGAGCTTGCCAATTTCTCTGCCGATGGCACCAATGCTTACGACAGCGCATACGTGTACTACCGGGTTATAAACAACGTGAACAACTACCTTGCCCATCGCGACACCACGCTTGCCGACGGTGCCACAAACCTCGTCACCAACGAGTATGGGGCTATGCTGGCTTTCCGCGCTTGGGCTTATCTCCAGGCTGTCCGCCAGTATGGCAAGGTGAAGTATGTCACCCGTCCGCTCACCTCCATCAGCGACATTGAGAATGACAACTCACCCGAGGTAGACATCTACCAGCTTGCTTCCAACCTCATCCCCGAGCTTGAGAAGTATGCGGGCAATCCCGTGCCGGACTATGGCAACATCAACTGTGGCTCGGGCAACAATTACATGGTGGGTAGCAAGACAGTAAGCTCCTTCCAGAGCTTCGTCCCTGTCGACGTTATCCTCGGCGAGCTTTACTTGGAGCGTGGCCAAGAGGGTGACTACCTGCGTGCCGCACAGCATTTCTATACCTATATCGACCGCAATGCTTCAACGCGCTTCTTGTCAAACCTGATTGCAGACTATTCGTACAACTGGTTCGTCAGGAGCTCGTTCAATCGCCCAACGGATTTCACAACTTCTATCAGCGGCTCTTGGGGTGGCTATTGGTCAACACAGACGTTTACCAACCAGTCAACCCAGATTGTCTCGCAGATACCCATGGCTCAGAACTATATGCTTGGTGCCACCACATCGCTGCCTTTGCTTTATGGCTTTAATTATTACACTGCCAATGACGACAGCGTTTACACGGCTGTGCAAGTTGTTCCTTCATCCAACTACTTTGCCATTGCCGACAGCACCGATTGCTATTACACGTCTACCGTGACTGTGAGTGGCCGCAATCCTATCCATTGCTTCCGTGCTCGCGATTCGCGTTACTACGAAACGTTCATCGAGACTCAAACACGCGATTCTGTGATGGAACGTATGTCGAAGTTTGATACCGGCAACATCATCCTTTACCGCAACACAACCATCTGGCTCCGCCTTGCAGAGGCACTCAACCGTGCCGGCTATCCCGACGCTGCCTTTGCCATACTGAAGGATGGACTCAAGAGCACGCTGCTTAACAGCAACGACTATCTATCGCCCGAGACGGAAACGCTGCTCACCACAACGATACCAATCTGCGACGTCAACAATGTCAACGACCAGTATTATATACAGAATATTGGTATCCATGCGTATGGCGCAGCATATTACGAAAGTGTCAGCAGCGGTATCAACAACGGCCCTATCGGCGGAACCTATTCCACCTATACAATGGATTCCATTGTAGGTCTTAAGATGGACAGGCTTGCCCGTGAGTTTGCCGCTGACGGTGTGGTGATTGGCGCAACCAAGGCCGACACTATCAATGCTGTTGAGGACCTTATTTGCGATGAGTATGCCATGGAGTTCGCTTTCGAGGGAACGCGCTTCTCCGACATAACTCGCCTTGCTCGCCGCAAGAACCGCGAGGCTCCGTCAAACTATGGCGCCAACTTCGGCGGCAAGTGGATTGCCCGCAAGCTGGCCTACAAGAACCCTGCCAAGCAGATGGACCAGGAAGCCAACTGGTACCTGCCTTTCAAATGATGTGAGGGTTAGGTACACTTAACTATTGAAACATGAAGACCGCACGGGGCAGCCGCCTCCGTGCGGTCTTTTTTTGTCGTTCATGCATATTATCCCAAATCGGTCGTTATAACGTCACCCCACTCATACCCCCGGTTGTTGGCTCTCCACCCATCTTCCGCACTGCTGCCGCCTGCTTGCTTCCCGCTTTTTCTCAATGTAGCCCGCTACATCTCCGGCAAAAGCTGCAAGCAACCAGTCTGGCAGCGGCACGAAATCAGAGTGAAGTCTAACTACTGATTCGGGATTTCCCTTGTGCATTTGGGATAAAAACTGGAAAGAACATCCGCAAACGGGCAATATGCCCAATACGCCCGGTGCCTCCTGCAGGCCATGCCGCCGTTAACATTTTTATGTTAATCGTGGCGGCGAATGCTGCTTCGGCTAACGGCTTGATTTCCAATGTGTTGTCGAATGCGCCGTTTTGGCGTCCGATACAGGCCGTTTCGGCGTCCGATATAGGCTGTTTTGCAGCCCGAAACAGGCTGTTTCACGTAGTGGTATGGCGTATGCAGCGAGACTGACGCCGCAGGGCGCATTCTTAATTGCATATTTGCAAGTATGCCTGAATGCGGATTCATTTTAGGTTAAATGATGTTATGTGGCGAGCGTTTAGCCATGATTTTCTTACCTTTGCATAAGGCGGGGCTGCGCTCGGCAAGTTTGTAGGCAAGCTTTCGTTGCGCTCGTTGGCAAAGCATGGCAGAAGTTAAGCAGGCTGGTTGTACTGATTTTGTTACCAATAACATAAAAATGGACAATACTTTACCTCTATGCGCCATCGCGTTCGCCCCGGAGCTTGCAGCCATTGGCCCGGCCGTGGGGGAGTCTCTACAGAGGCCGTTGTTCTTCCAGCCATGGGCTGGAGCTCATGGCGCACTTGCCATGTCAACATCAGCGATGCATTGATCATGCGCCAGGCCGATGCCATGGTGGCAAAGGGGCTGAATCCGCAGATGTTGAATTAGATATGTCTTAAATATAACGATATGAGGAAATCAATTTTGCTTTGTGCCAGTGTGCTGCTCTGTGTTGCGGCGCAGGCACAGACGGCGCGCAAGTTGACCGTCAACCTTACGCCCGACGGGGCTGCAAACATTCAGGTGTTCCTGCCGCAAAACCCTACGGGCCGTGCAATTGTTGGCTGCCCCGGCGGCGGCTACTCGCATCTCTCCATGCAAAATGAGGGTACGGATTGGGTGGATTATTTCAATGACCAGGGCATTGCCTATTGCGTGCTTACTTACCGTATGCCCAAAGGCGACCGCTCGCTGCCCATGAGCGATGCGCAAAACGCCATCCGCACGGTGCGCGACAGTGCCGAGGCGTGGCGCGTAAATCCCTACGACGTGGGCATAATGGGCTTCTCGGCCGGTGGCCACCTCGCCTCCACCACGGCCACCCACGCCCCCATCGAGGCGCGCCCCGACTTCCAGATACTCTTCTATCCCGTGATATCCATGATTGAGCGCGAAACGCACAAGGGCTCTGTGGTTGGCTTCCTTGGCGACGGACGCCGCGACGGCAAGCTTGTGGACAGTTTCACAAACTACAAGCAGGTGCGCCGCCACCAAACGCCCCCTGCCTTCATCGTGATGGCTGGCGACGACCGTGCCGTGCCGCCCCTCACCAACGGCTTGCCTTACTACGTGGCCCTGCGAAAGGCCGGCGTGCCAGCCGCCATGCACATCTATCCCGCCGGTGGCCACGGCTTCGGCTTCCGCTCGTCGTTTGCCTACCATGACCAGATGCTCGCCGAGCTGTCCGCATGGCTCAAGGGCATCAAGGCACCTGCTGCCACGGCTCGGCGCGTGGCTTGCGTGGGCAACAGCATCACCGACGGGTATGGCATCGACATGGCCGACGTGCAGGGCTATCCCGCCCAGTTGCAGCAGATTCTCGGCCCTGGCTACTGTGTGCGCAACTTCGGCGTGAGCGGCCGCACGCTGCTCAACCATGGCGACCGCCCCTACATGAAAGAAAAGGCGTGGGCCGAGGCCAAGGCTTTCAACCCCGACATCGTGGTGGTAAAGCTCGGCACCAACGACAGCAAGCCGCGCAATTGGGATAAGTATGGCAAGGAGTTTGCCGCAGACCTGCAGCAGATGGTTGACGAATTGAAGGCGTTGCCCGCCAAGCCCGCCATTTACTTGTGTTGCCCCATTGCGTCTGAGACATCGCGCAGTGC
The DNA here is from genome assembly GCA_944319915.1 of uncultured Prevotella sp. GTDB lineage: Bacteria > Bacteroidota > Bacteroidia > Bacteroidales > Bacteroidaceae > Prevotella. The sequence continues at coordinate 159,532 of CALUEY010000003.1, forward strand.
AGGCCGCGACGACCAGATACGCGACTCTGTTGTGGTGGCCGGCATCATTCCCGCAATACAGAAGGCGGCAAAGGAAAACAGTATAGAGGTAATCGACCTGCATCCGCTCATCAACCCTAAATCGGACATGATGCAGCGCGACGGCATCCATCCCACGGACAAGGGCGCGGGCGTGATAGCCAAGGCCGTGGCCGATGCCATCGGCGGCAAGCAATGATTCGGTTTTAACGGTCTAATGCGATTTGTGTTTAATGAAAAGAAGACCCACGGCTGCATCAGGCAGGATGCAGCCGTGGGTCTTTTCTGTTTGTATGCAAGCTTGTTGTCGTTGCCTTGGGGCTTGAAGCCTGCACAAGTTGAGCGTTATTTAAGGAAGTCGTGCGCTGTCTTGTCAGGCCCGAGGTAGAATCCTGTGTGCGGCGGCTGGTTGTAGCCCACGTTCTCCGTGGCCACGCCTATGCGGTAGGGGATATCCTCCATGAGGCAGTTTATTCGGTAGGCGGTGGGCATGGTGCTGACATACAGGCGCAGTTCGCTGCTGTCGTTGGTGCGCACGAGCACCTCCTCGCGCCAGTCGCCCAGTATGTCGGCGCTCAGGCAAGGGTTCGATTTCGTTCCGTTGTTGAACTGGCAGCCCTCAAACTCTTTCAGCAGCTGCATGCGCCCCGTGGTCCAGTCGTACTTCGACACGCGGTTGTGGTCGAGCATCTCGCGCAGCAGGTCGCCGTTCCACCATACGGCCGAGTTCGTGGGCAGGCGCATCCCTCGCACATAGAGCGCGGTGTTGTCCTGCTCCTTGAGTTGCGCGTTGTCCTTGGCTTCGTCGTTGCTTGCCTTAGGTTCCACCACGTCTCCTTTTATGTTGCGTATGCCGTGGCTGTCGCTGCTCCACATCTCCAGGCCCGGGTTGGTGGGGTCGATGTCGGCAGCCATGCAGCGGCCCACATCGTAGCTGCTCTTTATCTGGAATATCACCTTGCCCGTGGCGGCGTCGCGTAGGTCGGAGCCATCGCGGCGGTTCTCGTGGCAGTCCCATAGTTGGAGCTTGTCGTCAGTAGGGTCGAACACTGTCAGGTGCATTGCGTCGCCGTGGCCCATGTGCGTGTTGTACAGTCCGGTGCCATCGTTGTCCACGGCCATTGAGCCGTACAGGATTTCGTCGCACCCATCGCCATCCACGTCAGCCACCCTTAGGTTGTGGTTCCCCTGCCCGGCGTAGTCGCTCCACTGCTTGTCGTTGGTGTCGAACGTCCAGCGGTTGGTGAGCTTCTTGCCGTCCCAGTCCCATGCGGCGAGCACCGTGCGGGTGTAGTATCCCCGGCAGAACAAGGCCGAGGGGCGTTTTCCGTCGAAGTAGCCAAGTGCGGCGAGGTATCGCTCGGAGCGGTTGCCGTTGTCATCGCCCCAGGAACGCACGTCGCCCCGCTCGGGTATGTAGGGCTGCGAGTCCATGGCTGCCCCCGTCAGCCCGTTGAACACGGTGATGAATTCCGGCCCGCTGAGCACACGCCCCTCGTAGCGGCCGGTGCGCCCGCGCCTTCCGCCCCACAGCCTGCGCATCTCCTCGCGGGTTGGCCGCCGGCCCTCGCGGCGCATCTCTTCAAGCTTGCGGCGCATCTCTTGCCTTTCGGCCTGCTCCTGCTTCACGGCCTCGCGGTTTTTCTCGAAGTTGGCCTTTGCCTCGGCTATGCCCTCGCGCCAGTCGGCATTGGGGTCTCCGATGGCCCGGCCCGTGCCATCGATGGTGCCGTCGGCAGTCTTCACCATCAGCTCGGCGCGCCCGTCACCGTCGAAGTCGTAGACTATGAACGGCACATAGTGCGCCCCGCTGCGTATGTTGTGGCCCATGTCTATGCGCCACAGGCGTGTGCCGTCGAGGCGGTAGCAGTCGAAGAGAGTGTTGCCTGTGAAGCCCGGGTGCGAGTTGTCGTGCGCGTTCGACGGGTCCCATTTCAGTATTATCTCGTACTGTCCGTCGCCGTCCACGTCGCCCACGCTGGCGTCGTTGGCCGAATATGTATAGTCGCGCCCGTCGGGCGTGGTGCCGCCCCCGGGCTTCTGCACCTTTATCGGCAGGTAGCCGGTGGGCGCGTCGGCGTGCAGCGTGAAGCTGCCGTCGAGGCCGCCGCCGCGTATCTCGTAGGTGGCGTCGGTGTCGAGCGGCTTGTCGTCGGTGAAGAAGGTGCCGCCAGTGGTCAGCGGCTCGGCGTTTAGTTTCACCCCGTTGCGGTACACGTCGAATGGCTCGCCTTTCTTGTCGGACATCAGGGTGCGCCAGCTTACTGCCACATGGCTCTCGTCAAGCCTCACAGCCACCACGCCTCGGTCAAGCCGCTCGCGCTGTATGTTGTCCATGTCGTAGCGCGGCTGAGCAAAGGCCGTGGCGCATAAGGCTGCAGCTACGACTGTGGTGATGATGTTTTTCATTGTTGTTATTGGTTTGAAAGTTAAAAGTTATAAAAGTAATATTGTTATTGCTTTTATGACGTTATGCCGTGCCAAAGGTTTAAACCGAATCGGTATAATGGCCGATTCGGGTAGGATCTGGACTCACCCTGCTTGCATTACCGCTCTTTCCATACTATTATCGTCGGATTCCCGTTGTTGTCGATTGTGTTGATGAAAGTCGTGTCTACCTCCTTGTTTAGGCGATGCTGTGTATGTTTTATATAATTTTTGATGCTTCTGTTGCTTATCTCAAAAACGACTTGTCCTTTAAGACCTTGCGTAGGTATTGTTTTTGAGCATGAAAATGGCAGCAGTTCGGTTGTTATGCCACGGAAAGCATGGCATTCTTCGGAAGTCCTGTTGAAAATAAAGCTGTAATAAGAGTTTGTGTTGAATTGAATCAATGAATCTGTAACGTTTATGTTCATCACCATCCAGTCGTGGTCATCGTTTTTTCTTAGGAACTCTTTTGTATGTCAGGTTGTCGTATAGTGATTTTGCAGCCCTGCTGCCAAAATCGAGTTGACAAATAAGAGAAGCCTTGCCACCTGATATTTTGTATATGCGGTTGTCAAAAGGCAGGCAGGCCAAGATGCCGCCTTCCACAGGTATGATGGACTTTCCAAAGCCGAAGAGTCCAGCCACAGTGTTGCTGCATGTGTGGAGAACTAACGGCTTCGATGATAAGTCTTTCTTGTCTATGGCTATCAGCTCTGTTCCTGTGTCATCGTTGTGCCGTATCCCATAAACATATATTTTGTTTCCATACCTGTCTATTACGATGATTCTGTTGTCTGTAAATATCAGCCTGCTTATCTTTTTTATTAGGTGATTATATACGACAATACCCTAAATTTTGCCACGGCAAACCGTTCCTGCCTCTGAGGTAGTTGCGTGGAGTAGTTTGGAGTATGCCACGATTACTTTTGGGGGCGTGGCTTATGTAGTGGTAAGGATAACGGTGGGGAGTGGAAAGGTAAGTGGTGGCTGCTAGATATGGCGGAAAGTCAATGTTGGCATGACAGTAAATAAATACTTTGTAAGTCTATGAACTAACTTACAAAAATATTTATCATCTATTTGGCATTCATTGAGAATACGAAAGCATTGTATTAAACCTGATAAAAAGGATAAAAAATCTATATTGCCAATAAAAAGCAAGCCTTTAATTCATAAACATCAATCTTTTTCATTATATTTGTAGCCGTTCAAAAAGTAAACAAGAAAATGACAGCAATCGTTGGAGTATTAAATAAACATGCAGTAGCAATTGCTGCTGATAGTGCAGTAACTATGGGTAATACTCATAAGGTGATAAATAGCGCAAATAAGATATTTACGCTGTCTAAGTACCATCCAGTAGCAGTGATGACATATAATAACGCTGCTTTTATGGGAGTACCGTGGGATATTATCATTAAGGAATATCGCAAACAGTTAAAAGACAAAAGTTTTCCTTGCTTAAAAGATTATGTTGATGATTTTATCAATTACTTACATATACGTAAATTCTTTTGTGATGAACGAACTCAACAAGAGTTTATGATTTACTTATTGGATTCATTCTTAAACATTTGTCGCAACGAAATATTGAAAGATAAAAATATAAGTAAAGATGGACTTACCAAAGATTTAATGGAAGAAAAACTGAGTAGTTGTTTGAATGTCAATCTTAATTCAGACAAATGTCCTGAGTTTGCATCATACTCTTATAACGATTTTAAGAGTTATGCTTCTTCATCAATAAAAGATTATGCTAATAGTGTTATTGATGTTGGTAATACAGAACTTTTAATGGAATCATTTTTCTATTACATGGCAGCTAAATTTTCCCAACCATTTTATACGGGTTTAGTGTTTGTTGGTTATGGTGAAAATGAAATATACCCATCTTTATATCCAATTAATGTTTCTTTGGGTATCGACAACCATTTGAAATACTATTTGGATGATAATAATATTGCACAAATTACAGAACACGGCGCAGGAGCAATAATAATCCCATTTGCTCAGATAGATGTTACGCAAACAATAATCCGAGGCATAAATCCTACTTTCCAAGACATTATTTATAATGTAATTGATAAATCTATAACTTCTTTTTCTGGTGCTATTACAAAAATACTTGATTCTAATCCATCTACGACTATTATGTCTGCGGCAGTTAAAGGGCTGGATTTGAAATCTATAATTAGTGATATTACATTTCAAATAAATAGAGAAATGCGTGAAACATACACTAATCCATTGTTAAATACCGTAGTGTCTTTAGATAAAGAAGATATGGCGAATATGGCAGAAAGTTTCATTTCTCTTACATCACTTGTTCGAAGAATGCAGCCAGGTGAAGAAACTGTGGGCGGTCCTGTTGATGTAGCAGTTATATCTAAAGGTGATGGCTTTGTGTGGATAAATCGCAAACATTATTTTAAACCTGAATTGAATGCTTCATTTTTTAGTAATTATTTTAAGTAAGAAAGGATTTTATTATGTATAATACAATGATTAGTAGTTTGTACTCTCAAACGAAAATGGAAGGAACTCTATTAACAAAAGAGCAAGTTGATGAGATTTCCTCTCGCATATCAAAAAAAGTATCGGAGAGTGTTACGAAGCAATTAGAAGAGGCTATATCAGCTGCTTCATCCGATAAAATAAAGCAAGAAAAAAAGGATGATAAATAGTACCAAGTCCATGTTTAGAACATTATCAAAAGAGGATGTGTTAAAATTCGCATCCTCTTTTTTGATATAATCATGGTTAGCTTATAACAACTTTCAAATAACTTTCGTACCTTTGCACAGTCCTTTCGGGGACAGACATTGCGGAAACAAAAAGGAAGTGCCTTATACTCGATAAATCGCCAATTTAAAAAGTACAACGAGGCACAGAGGACAGCTCATATCAAGTGGGTTGCCCTGCTGTGCGTTGTACAAGCGTTTGGCGATGCTTTCGAGTATGCACGGTAGGAGCAGCCCACTTCTTTATATATAAACTCCGATTAACAAAAAATTTAGAACTCTCATCGGCTGCTACAGAGTTAAACTCGAAAAAATCGCCAAAAGATGAAGAAAATTTTAGTAACAGCAGCAATTCTAATTTTAGGAGCAATGCTGGGAGTTGGTTGTTATTTAGCCTACCAGCATTTTCAGTCCAAAGAGAGTGACACTATAAAAACATTAGCAACGGTAAAAGAGAAAGAGCCTGAAACAAAGAGCAAGCATAGGTTAGACATGGAACTTGCCGTGACAGATGCAGAAAAAGAGTTTTTTGCAATGATGAACAATTACTTTGATGCGATTGATAAAGCGGTAGATGATAAACAACAAGGTCGAAAAACGGATTTCAAGGAAATAAATCTTTTGGAAACAAAAATAGGGCTTTGGTTTGTATTCAACGAGGATAAAATACGCAAAGAACTAATGAGAAAAGAATTGTTGCCTTTAATTGAATACTATGAACAAATAACAAAGAAGTATGGAATAGACAAAAACTTGAAAGAAAATGCGCTGATAAAAGCACCCAAACCTAAAAAGAAATCATCAGGCTTGATTTCTGGACCATTTCAAAGTGGTTCGACAATTTCCTATATTAAAAATGGAATTAGGCATGATTCCATTGTGATTTGCGATACCTACCTTTACGAAACAAAAAGGATGGCTAAAAAGACATCATATGTAAAGGTTGACCTGAACGACTACTTCAACCCAGAGGAAGCGGATTGGAATTGCACAGGATTAAGTGATGATGAATGGGAATATCTACGAAGCAAGAATGTATTTCATTGTGATACCACTATACAGAATAATAAACTAAAAGGTTGGTATCACATAAGCAAGTGGACGGAAACCCAGAAAAGTAAATAGAAATTTATAATTCATGGAATATGGAAGTTATTAAAGGTATTTTAGCGTTATTAGGTTTGGGTGGTTTAAGCCTAACATTAGTTTGGCTACTGTTTGCAGTGTTTAATCTGTTATGGGCTGTACTTTCCGCTGTATTGGCTACAAGACGTGGCAGGAATGCTTGGAATTGGTTTTTCCTATCATGCTTCTATGGTATCTTCGGACTATTATTCTTGGCTTGCTCACGGACTATCAATCAAGGAGAATACCGTGAGAGTGACACGCTGGCAAAAGTCCTATGGTGGGTGTTCCTTATACCAACAACGATTATCGTCACACTGTTGATTATCATTTCCATTGAAAAGAAGAAAGACGATGAATTGACACGTAAAGTTTTGGAAGATATGAGGCAAGAGGAGCAAATGTATCATCAAGACAGAAACGACAACAATCCGACTTTCGATAATTGGTATAGATAAAAATACAATCTATACAACAAGAAATGGGGGTGTCCTTAGACCAAAGGCACTCCCATTTTTGATTTCGATTTCAAATTACAATCAACATCTACAATAACGTGAGTTCGATGAATTATAACTATTTGTAAATTTGGTGATTAGCGAAAATTGTTGTAACTTTATAGTGTTCAA